>NZ_JAWRYH010000524.1:0-267 GCF_046534675.1 Pseudomonas sp. SIMBA_067
CGTCAAGGCCCTGCACCTGGCCAGTTCCCGCAGCCGGCAGGCCTTTATCGCGGTGAACTGTGCGGCCATTCCTGCGGAACTGGTGGAGTCGGAGCTGTTCGGTTATGAAAAAGGCGCCTTCACCGGTGCCAGTCAAAAAGGCAGCATTGGCCTGATCCGCAAGGCCGACAAGGGCACGTTGTTCCTCGACGAGATCGGCGATATGCCGCTGCCGACGCAGGCCCGTTTGCTGCGGGTGCTGCAGGAGCGCTGCGTGCAACCGGTGGG
>NZ_JAWRYH010000525.1:0-267 GCF_046534675.1 Pseudomonas sp. SIMBA_067
CCTGCGCATACCCAAGGCACTGCGCAGGGCTGGTCAATTTTGCGCCTCTTACTGATTGGCGCCGATTCCAAGCCGCAGATAGCTGCAGCTTGGAATCGGCGCCCGTCAGACCCGCTCGGATGCTGCACTATCTACCCCGAGTAGGTCCAGTCACCTTCCGACGCCCAAACCTCGCGGCTTCAAATCTTCTAAGGCACAAATTAACTGCAGCACATCTGATACTTACATGAACGGCTTGCGACGCTCTGGCCACCAAGATTCTTCCGG
>NZ_JAWRYH010000526.1:0-267 GCF_046534675.1 Pseudomonas sp. SIMBA_067
TTCAGTACGCTTACAATTAAGGGTATGATCGACCTCCAGTGTTCCCTCGCGGGTAAACTCATTGCGCAGTCGCTCTACACGTGCAGTAGTGTATTGCACTTTTAAACTTTCGATGGTGTTCTGAAGTGCATGTTTATCAGCGCGAATTTGCTCAATATCTTTTAGATGGGATGCAATTGCCGCCAATTGCATAGAAATATCATTTTTATTTTGTTCTTGATCAACAACGGCTTTTTGATAACGCGATTGTGCAGAAGTGATATCAAG
>NZ_JAWRYH010000070.1:0-420 GCF_046534675.1 Pseudomonas sp. SIMBA_067
CCTGCGCGACAGCGGCGTAGTTATCCACACCCGCCATCGCTGGCTGGGCTGGCATGACGATGGCAGCCTGCGGATCGCTTATCCACAGGGTGAACGACGGGTGAAAGCGGCAGCCGTGGTGCTTGCGCTGGCCGATAAGCAACCTTGTGCAGGCCGTGCCCCTGGCGCGCCTGCGGTATCCAGACGAGCATGGCCAGCAGTGCCGGCACCGCCCAGAAGCCTAGCCCCAGCGCCCAACTGCCCTCGTAGCGTTGAGCCAGGGGCACCGTGGCGCCGGCTGCCATGGCTGCGCCCAGGCACAGGGCCATGGTGTAGACACCGGTCATGGCACCCGCCTGCCTGGCAAAATCACGCTTGACGATGCCCGGCAACAACACGCCGATGATGCCGATACTCGCGCCGGCGACCAAGCTCCCGGCG
>NZ_JAWRYH010000527.1:0-267 GCF_046534675.1 Pseudomonas sp. SIMBA_067
TGAAGCTGGTCACATGCCGACGCTGGGTCTGACGGCCTCTACCGGCATGTCGAACAGCAAATATGGCGGCAGCCGTGCGAACCAGAGCCAGGGGTCTACTGACTCCATTACCGGTTCTAACCAGGTGGGTCTGAGCTTCTCACTGCCACTCTATAGCGGCGGCAGCGTCACCTCTCAGGTGAAACAGGCACAGTACAGCTTCGTCAGCGCCAGTGAATCGCTGGAAAGCGCGCACCGCTCTGCGGTTCAGACAGTACGATCTTCGTT
>NZ_JAWRYH010000528.1:0-267 GCF_046534675.1 Pseudomonas sp. SIMBA_067
TAATCCCAGCACCACCAAATCCAGGCCGCCTTCACGCGCCAGTTTCTGATCATGCTCGCGGTAGTTATCAATAGTGAGCTTCTGGATATTCTCTTCTTTGATCCCCGCAGGGGTGAAAAACAGATTACGCAGATTGGTAATCGTTACACCTTCTCCCTCTTTGCCGCGAAAGGGAATTTCATCGAAATTATAGAAATAGCAGTTATCGTACCAGGGCTTACCTTTAACCAGGGTGGTGAGGTATTCATACATGCCTTTGGGCGTGCT
>NZ_JAWRYH010000529.1:0-267 GCF_046534675.1 Pseudomonas sp. SIMBA_067
CTTTAGCGCTTATTTCAACACGAATTTTATGGGGCCTATTTGGCAGTAAAACAGCAAAAATATCGGCATTACTGCACTCTCCTAAATCAGTGTTTGCTTCTTTAAGTGGCAAAAAAACAAATGATGTAGGCCATTCTGCACCAGGCAGTTATATGGTGTTATTATTTTTTATTCTGATTATAACGCAGCTAGTAAGCGGTTTAATGAGCAGTGATGGTATTTTAACTGATGGCCCGTTAGCGCAGTATGTATCGAGTGATACGATTG
>NZ_JAWRYH010000530.1:0-267 GCF_046534675.1 Pseudomonas sp. SIMBA_067
CCCGCAGATCATCTACCGCAACGGCCAGTCGCGCCCGACCAACGCGGCGGACCTGGTCGGCAAGAAGATCATGGTGCTCAAGGGCAGCACCCACGCCGAACAATTGGCGGCGCTTAAAAAGCAAAATCCTGCAATCGAATACGAAGAATCCGACGCCGTTGAAGTGGTCGACCTGCTGCGCATGGTGGACGAGGGCCAGATCGACCTGACCCTCGTGGACTCCAACGAAGTGGCGATGAACCAGGTGTATTTCCCCAATGTGCGCGT
>NZ_JAWRYH010000531.1:0-267 GCF_046534675.1 Pseudomonas sp. SIMBA_067
TGCCCGCCGCTTTGGCGACATTGCGGCTCAGGCCGGGGTGAAAATCGACGCCGTGACTCATCGGCACATGGCCCATATGCTCCACGCCGCCAACCAGACATGCCTGCGCATCGCCGGTCATGATCATTCGCGCTGCGTCATGTAATGCTTGCATGGATGAACCACACAGGCGATTGACGGTCACCGCCGGGACAGAGTGTGGTACTTCTGCCAACAGCGCCGCGTTACGGGCGATATTAAAACCTTGCTCCAGCGTCTGCTGTACAC
>NZ_JAWRYH010000532.1:0-267 GCF_046534675.1 Pseudomonas sp. SIMBA_067
CGGCCTACAAGCGATGGAAAATTTCTCGGGCATGCTGATCACCATTCCTCACAAGTTTGCCGCTCGCGAATTTGCCGATGAGGTCAGCCTTGCCGTCCAGGTCTCCGGCAGCACCAACGCATTGCGGCGCAACGAACAAGGCGTATGGGAAGCTGACAACTTCGACGGGACAGGGTTTGTCCTGGGCCTGCAGCGCAAGGGGTACGCGCTGGCCGGCAAGCGTGTCGTACTGGCCGGAGGTGGGGGTGCGGGAAGTTCGATTGCTGT
>NZ_JAWRYH010000533.1:0-267 GCF_046534675.1 Pseudomonas sp. SIMBA_067
GGATGGAAACTTGTCAGCCACGGCATCAAGCGCCTTGTCCGAAACCCGTTCCTTGGCTTTATCCCACAAGCTGGTGAGCAGTTCTTTGCCGACAAACTTACCGGCATCCGTTGCGCCTTGCAGGCCTTTGTCCACCCAGGAGGTCGAAGCCGGAGCGGGTTCTTTCGGCTGACTTTTGGCAGGCTCGCCACTGACCTCAACCGTCTTGGTTGCCAGCGTATTACCGGTAATGAACAACGTGCTGGTGAGCGTTTCCAACGCCTCGCG
>NZ_JAWRYH010000534.1:0-267 GCF_046534675.1 Pseudomonas sp. SIMBA_067
GGTGCCGAGCAGGGCGCCGACCAGGCCGATCAAGACCATGGCAGCCATCACCTGGTCCATGCGAAACAGCTGTTGCGCACCGATCATCAGGCTGGCGATGCCGCCGTCTGAGGGCATGAAGTATTCCGCGCCGATGGTGCCCAGCCAGGCGTAAATCAGGCTCAGGCGCAGGCCGGCGAAAATGCCCGCCGCCGCCCCCGGCAGTACCAGGTGGCGCAGGCGTTGGAACAGGTTCAGGCGCAGCACCTGCGCGGCTTCGCGCAGCTG
>NZ_JAWRYH010000535.1:0-267 GCF_046534675.1 Pseudomonas sp. SIMBA_067
CCTGACGATCAACGGCAGCCAACAGGCGACCGCCCTGGGCAAAGCCTTCAATACCCTGGGCATGGAAAATACCGACGTGCTCGCCAGCCCCGCGACGCGCACCGCACAGACCACGCAATTCATGTTCGGCAAGGCCACATTGTCATCGACCCCTTCGGCCATCTGCGGCAAAGCCATGGGCGAAGAATTGCTCACTCATAAACAGCCTGGCCGCAACTTGATCATGGTGACCCACAGTGGCTGCATCAGCGATCTCCAGACAGAGCT
>NZ_JAWRYH010000536.1:0-267 GCF_046534675.1 Pseudomonas sp. SIMBA_067
GGCCAGTAGGCCTGCTGTTACATTGATTTCGTGGCTGTAGCGATCAAGGTACGAATTGCCCTTGTCATGGGCGTAGATGAAGCGCCCGCGCACCTTGCCGCTGTCACTCAGCGGGCCGCTGACATCGACGTCCACCCGGCGGTTGTCCCATGACCCGACACTGGTGTTGAGCCTGGCCTGGAAGCTGTCGGTCGGGCGCTTGCGCACGAAGTTGACCGTGGCAGACGGGTTGCCTGCGCCGCTCATCAGGCCGTTGGCGCCATGCAG
>NZ_JAWRYH010000537.1:0-267 GCF_046534675.1 Pseudomonas sp. SIMBA_067
TTTTTGAGTTGCGCACGCTGCGGTGCGGCGGAGGTATTAAGCGACATGCTTCAGTCCCCCATGTGCGACAACCTGGCTGGGCTGGGTCACAGGGCAACTGCGCATTAAGCGACAGGGAGTAAGGTTAGCGGTTAACGCGGCGCCGTAGTCATCACGAAAACGCGTACCAGCGTTGGCTGGCAGAGTGTAAAACATCCCCATCTTTGTCATCCTCAATCTCACGCTTATGCGTGTTTTCAGTGTTTATCTATCCGGGTGCGTGCCCGG
>NZ_JAWRYH010000538.1:0-267 GCF_046534675.1 Pseudomonas sp. SIMBA_067
GGGCTGCTCCACTTCCTGAATACCATTCCTCCATCAATGAAGTTTGCGGCAGCGTTTCTGGTCGGTGCGATGCTGGCGTTCGATATGGGCGGCCCCATCAATAAAACCGCCTGGTTCTTCTGCTTCTCACTGCTGGAAAAACACATTTATGACTGGTACGCCATCGTCGGCGTTGTCGCGCTGATGCCGCCCGTCGCGGCGGGTCTTGCGACGTTCATTGCGCCCAAACTGTTTACCCGACAGGAAAAAGAGGCTGCCAGTAGTGCC
>NZ_JAWRYH010000539.1:0-267 GCF_046534675.1 Pseudomonas sp. SIMBA_067
GCTGGCTGAAACACGCCAGTACGACAAACAGCCGCTGGTGCCCCTGCAGCACCAGGTGCTGACCCGTTTTGCCGAGTACAGCACCCTTAGCCGCGTGGAAGGCCCGCAGGGCAGTGCCGAGTACCTGTGGGAAAGCCTGCCGCTGGAAGGTGACCACTGGACCTTGCACCTGTTGCGCAAGCCACAGGTGGCCGCCGATGGCCGCAATGCCGCCTTGGGCGCCGCAGCCGTGTGGCTGAGCTTGGTGTTCGCCGCCCTGTTCGTCAG
>NZ_JAWRYH010000540.1:0-267 GCF_046534675.1 Pseudomonas sp. SIMBA_067
GTCTTCGTTCAGCGGCGCAATCGGCTCCCGCGCCGCATCCAGCCCATGCTCCATGCCACACAGGATCGCCGCCAGCACCAGGTACGGGTTGGCGTCGGCACCCGCCAGACGATGCTCGATGCGTAAATTGCGCGCATCGGACTCGGGAATGCGGATGCACGCATCGCGGTCCTCGAAGCCCCAGCTCGCACGGCTGGCAGCGTTGACCATGGCGCCATAGCGGCGAAATGCATTGGGGTTGGCGGCAAAGATCGGCATGCAGTGCGG
>NZ_JAWRYH010000541.1:0-267 GCF_046534675.1 Pseudomonas sp. SIMBA_067
GCTTTTTTATTACTGCTCAAGATGATAAAAATATGACAAATTCTATTTTTTGTCACTATTTTGTGTTTTTTTTACACTCATTTTAATTTAGACGTTACACTTTAATAAAAATGTCATACTTAGTCATAATAATGAAACCTACTCAATAGCCTAAGAGATAAATTGGAATGTCACGTAAAGTATTAGTCGTTGATGACGAAGCACCTATCAGGGAAATGTTGGTTTTTGTTTTAGAACAAAATGGGTTTCAAGCCATTGAGGCAGAAG
>NZ_JAWRYH010000542.1:0-267 GCF_046534675.1 Pseudomonas sp. SIMBA_067
TTGTATGATTTATTAGATGAATTAATTACCAAACAAACCCAACATATGCCCGCTCACGTAAAAGCACGTTACCTGTAATTAAAAATGAAATAACCAATGCGTAATACCCCTTCTCGATTAAAGCGTGGATTTTCACGCCAAGGCCCTGACTATCGTTTTGACGACCAAGTTGATTTTAGCGATATTAGAACGACTTTTGGTTTTCGTTCGATGGTAGTTGGTAAATGGGTTACTAAAGAAGAGCGATTTATTAGTGCCAATCTAATT
>NZ_JAWRYH010000543.1:0-267 GCF_046534675.1 Pseudomonas sp. SIMBA_067
ATACCGGCATTCGTAAGTTCAACACCTGTTATAGTTGTAACTGGTGTTGGAGAAACTTCAGAGAAGCGCTTAATACGTGAACCCGTAACCTCAATTCTTTCTACTTTTTCTGCATTTTCTTCTTCTGCAGCAAATGTACTTGCTGAGAAAGCAGCTGTAGATGCTGCACCAAAAGCGATCGCTAAACGAACTGCTTTTGAAACTTTATTGTTTAACATGTGATTCTCCCTAGAACACTATTATATTTTTATTATTTAACAAGAAGCT
>NZ_JAWRYH010000544.1:0-267 GCF_046534675.1 Pseudomonas sp. SIMBA_067
GGAGGACGGTTGATACGCACTGGCATCGAGCACCTGAGGTTGATGGGCTGCCAGACGGTTTTTGTTCTCGGCCACGCCACCTATTACCCCCGACATGGGTTCGAACCCTGTGCCGGAGACAAAGGCTATCCGGCACCTTATCCCATCCCGGAGGAGCACAAAGCCTGCTGGATGATGCAATCACTCACCGCTCAGCCCATGACCCTGACCGGCCACATCCGGTGCGCAGACCCTGATGAAACCGGAGCACTGACGTGAATAACAATC
>NZ_JAWRYH010000545.1:0-267 GCF_046534675.1 Pseudomonas sp. SIMBA_067
GCCTGAAGGCCATGCGTGCGCTGCAGGAGCTCAACCCCAGCAGCACTACGGCCAGCAACGCGCAGATCCTGTTCCTGGTGCTCAACGCCTCGTCGCTGACGCTGCTGCCGGTGACCATCTTCATGTACCGGGCCCAGCAAGGCGCGCCAGACCCGACCATGGTGTTCCTGCCCATCCTGCTGGCCACCAGTGTCTCGACCTTGGTCGGGCTGCTGTCGGTGGCGGTTATGCAGCGCCTGCGTCTATGGGACCCGGTGGTGCTCGCCT
>NZ_JAWRYH010000546.1:0-267 GCF_046534675.1 Pseudomonas sp. SIMBA_067
CTGCCACAACTGGCCGAACGCTGGGACGTCAGTGAAGACGGCAAGCAGATTACCTTCCGCCTGCGCACTGATGTCACGTTCCATTCCGGCAACCCGCTCACTGCCGAGGATGTGGCCTGGTCGCTGTACCGGGTGATGAAGCTCAACTATGGCTTGGCCACCACTTGGAAGGCCTACGGCTACAGTGTCGAAAACATTCAAACGCTGATCCGCGCGACCGACAGCCATACCTTGGTGGTCGACCTGCCGCAGCCGGTAGACCCTTTG
>NZ_JAWRYH010000008.1:0-342780 GCF_046534675.1 Pseudomonas sp. SIMBA_067
GGAGTTTGTCGTTCCGATGTCGCTGGAAGTGGGGCGCATTATAAGGGGATTCGGAAGGGCGTCAACCTTTAATTTCAAGAAACTGAAATATAAGCGGGAAATACCCTAGAAAGGCCACCAGGTGTCCGCCACAACACATTCAGCGCCTAGGAGATCGAGCGCTGAACACCCTAAGGCGAACACCTCCAAAAACAAAGCGGGGAGGCCTTCCGGCCTCCCCGCTTCTATATAGCTACACCTGCAAACACTCACTCAGCCTTGAGGGTAACCCGCGCAAACGACTTCTTACCCGCCTGGCACACATGGGTCGCACCCAGCGCAAACACGAAGTCACGATCAACTACCGCACCGTCGACCTTAACAGCACCGCCACTCAACAGGTCCCGCGCCTGAGCCGAGTTCTTCACCAGGCCAGCCCGGTTCAACACGGCCGCAATCGGCAAGTCTTCCGCTGCAGCCACTTCGACTTCTGGCAGGTCTTCCGGCAACTCGCCTTCTTTCATGCGGTTACCTGCACCACGGTGAGCGCTGGCCGCAGCCTCTTCACCATGGAAGCGCGCAACGATCTCTTCGGCCAGCTTGATCTTGATGTCGCGCGGGTTGGCACCCTTGGCGACGTCGGCACGGAACTGCTCGATCTCTTCCATCGAACGGAAGCTCAGCAGTTCGAAGTAACGCCACATCAAGGTATCCGGGATCGAGACCAGCTTGCTGTACATCACCCCCGGCGCTTCCTGGATGCCTACATAGTTGCCCAGCGACTTGGACATCTTCTTCACACCGTCGAGGCCTTCGAGCAGCGGCATGGTCACGATGTTCTGCGCTTCCTGGCCATAGGCGCGCTGCAACTCGCGCCCCATCAGAAGGTTGAACTTCTGATCGGTACCACCCAACTCGACATCCGCCTTCAGCGCCACCGAGTCATAACCCTGCACCAGCGGGTAGAGGAACTCGTGAATGGCAATCGGCTGGTTGGTGGTGTAGCGCTTGTCGAAGTCGTCGCGCTCAAGCATGCGCGCCACGGTGTACTGCGACGCCAGGCGAATGAAGTCGGCCGGGGTCAGCTTGTCCATCCAGGTGGAGTTGAACGCGACCTCGGTCTTGACCGGGTCCAGAATCTTGAACACCTGCTGCTTATAGGTCTCGGCGTTGTCCAGCACTTGCTCACGGGTCAGCGGTGGGCGCGTGGCGCTCTTGCCGCTGGGGTCACCGATCATGCCGGTGAAGTCACCGATCAGGAAGATGACCTGATGGCCCAGCTCCTGGAACTGACGCAGCTTGTTGATCAGCACCGTGTGCCCCAGGTGCAGGTCAGGCGCAGTCGGGTCAAAGCCGGCCTTGATGCGCAGAGGCTGGCCGCGCTTGAGCTTCTCCACCAGTTCAGACTCGACCAGTACTTCTTCCGCGCCGCGCTTTATAAGCGCCAGCTGCTCTTCAACCGACTTCATAGACAAACCCGCAAGGCTCAGATTCAGGGGGAGCCAACCATACAAGATCGGCCGTCAAATACAAGTTTCGCAAAGGAATGTGACCCGGGCACCGGCTTGCGGCGTCTACGCGCCCTTGCGTGAAAATGGATTTGGTTATATTTTATACAGTTATTTCATCTTCATCATGTCATTCATCTTTTCCATTTCACTTTTTTCAAAGTCACCTTACCCATGACCAACGAACCGCCTAAAGCGCCCCCGCTTTATCCGAAAAGCCATCTGTTGGCCGCCAGCGGCATTGCCGCCCTGCTCAGTCTGGCTCTGCTGGTATTTCCGTCCAGCGAAGTGGAAGCCAAGAAAACCACCCTCAACCTCGAGCTGGAGAGCCCTGCCGAGCAGCTGAAAGACGAATCCCGTGCTGCGCCCCTGGTGCAGGCCGAAGGCGACCAAGGCTCGCCATTCGCGCAGATCGAAGAGGCTACCCCCGAGACCCAGAAGGCCGAGCAATCAACCCCTGCCGCCGAGCCTGTCGCCGAAGCCGCCAAGGAGCCTGCCCATCGCGAGGTCACCGTGGCCCGTGGCGACACCCTGTCCACCCTGTTCGCCAAGGTCGGCTTGCCGAGCAATGCGGTGCACGACCTGCTGGCGAGTAACAAGCAGGCCAAGCAGTTCAGCCAGCTCAAGCACGGCCAGGTGCTGCAGTTCGAGCTCGACAAGGATGGCCAACTGGCCAGCCTGCACAGCAAGGTCAGCAACCTCGAAACCATTCGCCTGACCAAGTCCGCCAAGGGCTACACCTTCAACCGTGAAATCAGCAAACCGGTGGTGCGTACCGCCTACGCCCACGGCGTGATCAAGAGCTCGCTGTCGGCCTCGGCCCAGCGCGCCGGCCTGTCCCACAGCATGACCATGGACATGGCCCGGGTGCTGGGTTACGACATCGACTTCGCCCAGGATATTCGCCCAGGCGACGAGTTCGACGTGGTCTACGAGCAGAAGGTGATGGACGGCAAGGTGGTCGGCACCGGCAACATACTGTCCGCCCGCTTCACCAACCGCGGCAAGACCTACACCGCCGTGCGTTACACCAACAAGCAGGGCAACACCACCTACTACACCGCCGACGGCAACAGCCTGCGCAAGGCCTTCATCCGTACTCCGGTAGACTTCGCCCGCATCAGCTCGCGCTTTTCCGCCGGCCGCAAGCACCCGATCCTGAACAAGATCCGCGCCCACAAAGGCGTCGACTACGCCGCCCCGCGCGGTACGCCGATCAAGGCAGCCGGTGACGGCCGCATCGAACTGGCCGGGCGCCGTGGCGGTTACGGCAACACCGTGATCATCCAGCACGGCAACCGCTACAAGACGCTGTACGGTCACATGCAAGGCTTTGCCAAGGGCATCAAGACTGGCAGCTCAGTGAAGCAGGGCCAGATCATCGGCTACATCGGCACCACCGGCCTGTCCACCGGCCCGCACCTGCACTACGAGTTCCAGGTCAACGGTGTGCACGTCGATCCACTCAGCCAGAAAGTTCCGATGGCCGACCCGATCGCCAAAAACGAGCGCCAGCGCTTCCAGCAGCAGAGCCAACCCCTGATCGCCCGTATGGATCAGGAAAAAGCCACCCTGCTCGCAGCGAACAAGCGCTAAGCCCATGGCGCTCTACCTGGGGGTGATGTCCGGCACCAGCCTTGATGGCCTGGACATCGCCTTGATCAAACAAGGCGAGCAGCTTGAACTGCTCGCCACCCATTACCTGCCCATGCCCAGCGACCTGCGTCAGGACCTGCTTGCCCTGTGCAGCAGCGGCGCTGACGAGATCGCGCGCGCGGCGCTGGCAGAAAACCGCTGGGCCAGCCTGGCAGCCGAAGGTATCCGTGAACTGCTGGCCCGTCAGGGTCTGCAGGCCGATGCCATCCGCGCCATCGGCAGCCACGGCCAGACCATCCGCCACGAACCCGCACGCGGTTTTACCGTGCAGATCGGCAACCCGGCGCTGCTCGCCGAGCTTACCGGCATCAGCGTGGTTGCCGACTTCCGCCGGCGCGATGTGGCTGCTGGGGGCCAAGGTGCGCCCTTGGTACCGGCCTTCCACGAAACCCTGTTCGGCCACCTGGGCCAGCGCCTGGCAGTCCTGAACGTAGGCGGTTTCAGCAACCTCAGCCTGATCGAGCAGGACAAGCCGGTCCGCGGCTTCGATTGCGGCCCGGGTAACGTGCTGCTGGATGCCTGGATAGAGCGCAAGCGCGGCCAGGCCTACGATGCCGATGGTGCCTGGGCGGCCTCGGGCGTGGTGCAGGCGGGCTTGCTCGGTGTATTGCTGGCCGACCCGTTCTTCGCTGGTAGCGGCCCGAAAAGTACAGGCCGCGAGGTGTTCAACCTGCCTTGGCTGGATGGTCACCTGGCGGGCCTGCCCACTTACCAGGACGAGGATGTCCAGGCGACGCTGCTGGAGCTTACCGCTCGCAGCATCATCGACTCGCTGAGCAATGCCCAGCAAGGCACCAAGGCGTTGTTGGTGTGTGGTGGTGGCGCGCGTAACGGCGCCCTGATGGCTCGCCTCGGCCAGCTGCTACCCGAGGCCCGTGTCGCCAGCACCGGTGCCCATGGCGTAGACCCTGACTGGGTAGAGGCCATGGCCTTCGCCTGGCTGGCTCACTGCTGCCTGGAAGGCATCTGTGCCAACCGCCCAAGCGTGACAGCGGCCAAAGGCCTGCGAGTACTGGGCGCAATCTACCCGGCATAACCGCTACGCCAGAAAGCAAAACGCCGCGCAATAGCGCGGCGTTTTCGTAAGGCCAGACTTCAGATCGAGAACGAGGAGCCGCAACCGCACGTAGTGGCAGCGTTCGGGTTCTTGATCACAAAGCGCGAACCCTCCAGGCCTTCCTGATAGTCCACCTCAGCACCAGCCAGATACTGGAAGCTCATCGGGTCGACCACCAGCGCCACGCCTTCGCGCTCGACGATGGTGTCGTCTTCGGCCACATCCTCATCGAAAGTGAAGCCGTACTGGAAGCCCGAGCAACCACCACCGGTCACGAACACCCGCAGCTTCAGACGCTCATTGCCTTCCTCATCGACCAGGTTCTTCACTTTCTGGGCTGCCCCATGGGTGAATTCCAGACCGGTAGGGGTGAAGGTTTCGACGCTCATGTTGACTCTCCCGGCGCAGTTGCCGCCTTAAAACTCGATGACGCGCATTATCCGCTTTCCCGAGAAAATCGGTCAACAATTGTGCGGCTTTAGTCGCGACAAACAAAAAGGCCCGCACGAGGCGGGCCATTTCGATAGGGGCTTGCTTACGGCAACAAGCCCGCGTGGGACAGGCCCATGCGCTCATCCAGACCAAACAGGATGTTCAGGTTCTGTACCGCCTGGCCCGACGCGCCCTTGACCAGGTTGTCGATCACCGACAGCACCACCACCAGGTCACCACCCTGCGGGCGATGAACGGCAATGCGGCAGACGTTGGCGCCGCGCACACTGCGGGTCTCCGGGTGGCTGCCCGCTGGCATCACATCGACGAACGGTTCGTCGGCGTAGCGCTTTTCGAACAGCGCCTGCAAGTCGACCGAGGTGTCGACAACGTTCGCGTACAGGGTGGCGTGGATGCCACGGATCATTGGCGTCAAGTGCGGCACGAAGGTCAGGCCGATGTCCTTGCCAGCGGCCAGGCGCAGGCCTTGGCTGATTTCCGGCAGGTGACGATGGCCCTTGACCGCATAGGCCTTCATGCTTTCGCCGGCCTCGCAGAACAGCGAACCGACTGCAGCACCACGACCAGCGCCACTGACACCCGACTTGCAGTCGGCAATCAGGCGCGACGGGTCGGCCAGGCCCGCTTCCAGCAGCGGCAGGAAGCCCAGCTGGGTGGCGGTCGGGTAGCAACCCGGCACGGCGATCAGGCGCGCATGGCGAATCTTCTCGCGGTTGACTTCAGGCAAGCCATATACCGCGTCCTTGAGCAGTTCTGGCGCGCCGTGCGGCTGCCCATACCACTTGCCCCACTCGGTAGCATCCTGCAGGCGGAAGTCGGCCGACAGGTCGATCACCTTGGTACCGGCCGCCAGCAGTTCGCCAGCCAGGGCATGGGCAACACCGTGCGGAGTGGCGAAGAACACCACATCGCAGGCGGCCAGGGCTTTGCTGTCCGGCACGCTGAACGCCAGCCCGTCATAGTGGCCGCGCAGGTTCGGGTACATGTCCGCCACCGCCACGCCCGCCTCGGAGCGCGAAGTGATGACCGCCACTTCGGCCTGTGGATGCTGTGCCAGCAGACGCAACAGTTCGACGCCGGTGTAACCCGTGCCGCCGACGATACCGACCTTGATCATAACGCTTGCCCCTTATCAACGAGCCGTCTGGAAAGCGCACGATAATAGGGGCGCGAAGCGCCTGTAACAACTCTTCGGGTGACCCTTCGGGCGCTTGACCACTACTATCTGACGACCGTGAATACCTGAAGGAACTCCCTCCATGCTTTACCTATGGATCAAAGCGCTGCATATCGTCAGCGTGGTCTGCTGGTTCGCCGGCCTGTTCTACCTGCCGCGGCTGTTCGTCTACCACGCCCAGAGCGAGGACAGCATCAGCAAGGACCGCTTCGTCACCATGGAACGCAAGCTGTACCGCGGCATCATGAACCCGGCAATGATCGCCACCTACGTGTTCGGCGCGTGGATGCTTTACCTTACACCCGGCTGGCTCAGCCAGGGCTGGCTACACGCCAAGCTGACCTTGGTCATCCTGCTGACCGGCTACCATCACATGTGCGGAGCCCAGCGCAAACGCTTCGCCGGCGGCAACAACACCCGCAGCCACATCTACTACCGGTGGTTCAACGAAGTGCCCGTGCTGTTCCTGCTGGGCATCGTAATTCTGGTGGTAGTCAAACCGTTCTGACATAGCCACCCGTTCAAGGAGCCTTGCCATGTCGCTACCTGCCTCGCTCGAACAACGCCTGCGCCTGCCTGTGGTTGCGGCGCCGATGTTCCTGATCTCCAACCCCACACTGGTGCTGGCATGCTGCGCCAGCGGCGTGGTCGGCAGTTTTCCGGCCCTTAACCAGCGCGACAGCGCCGGCTTCAAGGCCTGGCTGGAGGAGATCGAGGCAGGCCTGGCGCAATTGCAGGCGCCAGCCCCCTATGCAGTCAACCTGATCGTGCACCCGACCAACCCACGCCTGCAGGCCGACCTGGCCTTGTGCGTGGAACATCGCGTGCCGATCGTCATCACCAGCTTGGGGGCCGTCAAGGAAGTGGTCGATGCCGTGCATGGCTACGGCGGCCTGGTGTTCCACGACGTCACCACCCGCCGCCATGCCGAGAAAGCCGCCGAAGCGGGTGTCGACGGGCTGATCGCCGTCGCTGCCGGCGCAGGCGGCCATGCAGGCACCTGGAGCCCGTTCGCCCTGGCCGCAGAGATTCGCCAGTTCTTCGACAAGACCCTGCTGCTGGCCGGCTGTCTCAACCATGGCCATGAAATCCTCGCCGCACAATTGCTGGGCGCCGACCTGGCCTACATGGGCACGCGCTTTATCGCTACTACAGAAAGCAAGGCTCAGGATGCCTACAAGCAGATGCTGCTCGATGCCCACGCCGCCGACATCATTCACACCCCGGCAGTGTCCGGCATCCCTGCAAGCTTCCTGCGTTCGAGCCTGGAACAGGCTGGCTACGACATGAACGCCCTCAAAGGCAGCCACGAGCAAGGCAAGCTCAAACCTATCGACGACGAAGCCAAAGCCTGGAAGACCGTATGGTCGGCGGGCCAGGGCGTCGGCGAAATCCATGACCTGCCCAGTGCGAGTGCATTGATCGAACGGCTCCACCGTGAGTATCGGGAAGCCCTGGAGCGATGCCAGATTCTGCGCGCCCGCACCTTGTAGCAAAACGCAACACCTTGCCCGGCCAAGCTGTACACTAGGCGCCCTCTTCCGCCCCCAGGAGCCTTGCATGACCCGTTACGCCATGATCACTGGTGCTTCCAGCGGCCTGGGCCTGGCCCTGGCGGAAGCTCTGGCACGGCGCGGGCGCAACCTGATCCTGGTGGCACGTCAGCGTGAAACGCTGGAACCCGTGGCCATCGAGCTGACCCAGCGCTTTGGTGTCGAGGTGCTGTTCCGCGCCTGCGACCTCAGCCAGCCGCTGCGCCTGTCTGGCTTCGTACTCGAACTGGAAGAAGGCGAACGGCGTATCGACCTGCTGGTCAACTGTGCCGGCTTGCGCACCTACGGGCCGTTCCTGGCGCATGAGTGGGCCGACGAACAGGACCTGCTGGAGGTCAACGTCCTGGCCCTGAGCCGCCTGTGCCACGCCATCGGCAACCTGATGGCCGTACAGGGTGGCGGGCAGATCCTCAATGTCGCAGGCCTGGCCGCCTTCGCACCCGGCCCCTCGATGGCCACCTATGCTGCCAGCAAAGCTTACGTGCTGAACTTCAGCGAAGCCTTGCGCGAAGAGCTCAAGCCCACCGGCATCAAGGTTTCGGTCCTGTGCCCAGGCCCGGTGCGCGCTTCGCGCCGGCCCATTCGCAGACTAGACGGCAACAGCCGCTGCCTGAGCCCTGAGGAAGTGGCGCTGTATACCGTACGCGCGCTGGCCAAGAACCGTGCACTGATCATGCCGGTGCGGCGTAACCAGTGGCTGGCATTCGCTCCGCGCCTGTTGCCCCGCTGGCTGACGCGCAAGCTTGCAGGCTTCATCCACCGCCGCTACTGCCCGGTCGGAATGGAATAGCCACTGGGCGAGTGGCGCCTGGCTCAGTACACTCGGCCGGGACCCTCACCATGGAGCAAGTGCTGTGGACGATTTATTCATCAAGATCATCAACCGGGAGATCCCGGCCAAGATCATCTACGAGGACGACCAGGTTCTGGCGTTCCACGATATCGCGCCCCAGGCGCCGGTGCATTTTCTGGTCATCCCGAAAAAACACATCCGTACCCTCAATGACCTGACCGAGGACGATAAGGGCCTTGCCGGTCATATCCTGTTCACCGCCCAGCGCCTGGCCAAAGAACTTGGCTGCGATGATGGCTTCCGCGTGGTCATGAACTGCAACGAGCAAGGTGGCCAGACCGTCTACCACATCCATATGCACGTGCTTGGCCAGCGCCAGATGCACTGGCCACCGGGCTGATCCACGGCAAGCGACCCCGCCGCTATTGCGGTAAACTGTCGGGCACATTCTTGCGGAGGTGCCCGATGGCTACCGAACGTCACTACTCGCCGCTCGACCGCTTGTTGCTGCAGGCCGATACCGCCATGCGCACCTTGCTGCCCTTCAGCGGCCAACCCGCCCGGCCATCGCCGGCCATTGTCCAGCCGGACGTCGACCTGGACGAGCAGCAGAGCCGCCACATCGCCGGGCTGATGCGTATCAACCACACCGGCGAAGTGTGTGCCCAGGCGCTGTACCAAGGCCAGGCGCTGACCGCCAAACTGCCCCAGGTACGCAAGGCCATGGAGCATGCTGCCGAGGAAGAAGTGGACCACCTGGCCTGGTGCGAACAGCGCATTCGCCAGCTGAACAGCCACCCAAGCGTGCTCAACCCCCTGTTCTATGGCATGTCGTTCGGCATCGGCGCACTCGCCGGCCTGGTCAGCGACAAGGTCAGCCTGGGCTTCGTCGCCGCCACCGAACACCAGGTGTGCAAGCACCTCGACGAGCACCTGGAGCAGATCCCGCACGAAGACGAAAAGTCCCGGGCCATTCTCGAGCAGATGCGCATCGATGAAGAGCAGCATGCCGAGTCAGCACTGGAAGCCGGTGGTTATCGCTTCCCGGCACCGGTCCGCTTTGGCATGAGCTTGCTGGCCAAGGTCATGACCAAGAGCACCTACCGCATCTGAAGGCATCGCCATGACGGATCGATTCGACGCCAAGGACCTGGCGCGCGCCGTGCAAGCCGGCATTCTCCAGCCGGGCCAGGACCAGGCCCTGTTGGTATTCCTGCGCCAGCAACCGGCCCAACGGGGCAGCTTCCAGCTGGCCCATGTCGCCTTCTACTTCGGCGCCATGCTGATCATGGCGGCCATGGGCTGGTTGCTCACCGAAGCCTGGATGAGCATTGGCGACGGCGCTCTGCTGGTCATCGCCAGCCTCTATATCCTGGTGATCACCTTGTTCGCCCTGCATCTGCAACGCCGCGCCCAGCCTGTTGCTGCCGGGGTGCTGGCGGCCGTCGCGGTCAGCATAGTGCCACTGGCAGTGTTCGCCATCGAACGCCTGGTGGGCTGGTGGCCACTGGACGACGCGCAAGCCAACTATCACCAGTACTACACCTACGTGCAGGGCGGCTGGCTGGCGATGGAAGCGGCCACGGTGCTCGCCGGACTGCTGATGCTGCGGCTGATCCCCTACCCGTTCGTCGTGATGCCGATAGCCGTGGCCTTGTGGTTCATGTCGATGGATCTGAGCGAATGGTTCTTCGGCTCGCCGTTCAGCTGGAAGCAGCGCCGCGAGGTTTCGCTGTGGTTCGGGTTGGCTTTGCTGGTGGTGTTCCTTGTGATAGACGGCCGCACGCAAGAGGACTATGCCCGCTGGGGCTACCTGGCCGGGCTGGCGGCATTCTGGGGCGGGCTGACGCTGGTGGACAGTGGCAGTGAGTTGGGCAAGGCCCTGTACTGCCTGATCAACATCGTGCTGATGGGCATGGCGGTGCTGCTGCGCCGGCCGGTGTTCATGGTGTTTGGTGCGCTGGGGGTGGCGGCTTACCTGGGGTACCTGTCATACGAGGTGTTCGCCGAGTCGCTGCTGTTCCCGGTGGTGGTGACCTTGATCGGGCTGGGGGTTATCTGGCTGGGGCTGGTTTACCAGAAGCGGCGGGAGCGGTTGAGCCAAGTAATGCGGGGATGGCTGCCAGGGTGGGTGCAAGCTGCACTGCCTGCGCTTCGGAGCTGATATTGCCGGCGATGGGCTGCGAAGCAGCCCCAAAAAAAACGTTGAGTTAACCGAGCTCTACGATTTCATACCCGTGGGTAATCTCAACCCCGGCGCGCTCGAGCATGATCGAAGCCGAGCAGTACTTCTCTGCCGACAGCTCCACCGCCCGCTTGACCTGTGCTTCTTTCAGCCCACGCCCTTTCACCACGAAGTTCATGTGAATCTTGGTGAACACCTTCGGGTCTTCGCTGGCGCGCTCGGCTTCCAGAAACGCCTCGCAGCTTTCCACCGCCTGCCGCGATTTCTTCAGAATGCTCACCACGTCAAAGCTGCTGCAGCCACCCAGGCCCAACAGCAACATTTCCATAGGGCGCACACCCAGGTTGCGGCCGCCGGCCTCGGGCGGGCCGTCCATCACGACGACATGACCACTCCCCGATTCGCCAAGGAACATGGCCTCACCGGCCCACTGGATACGTGCCTTCATCTACCCGGACTCCTGATATTCGGAAAAGGGTGTCAGCTTAGACCTTGTGCGGCTGTGGGAAAAGCACGAGACGTGTCGGTTTAGTACCGAAACATCCGGTGACGTCTGATAAGCTGGCGCCAAATGAATGGCGCTTGCGCCAGACAGCCTTATAAAAAGCCTACGGGTCGTATCGAACAGGATTTCGTGATGGTTGCCTCCGCCCTACCCGCCAAGATCAAGAACATCGACAAGCTGCTGGTACACTGCCAGCGCCGCCGTTATACCGCCAAGAGCAACATCATCTGCGCCGGCGACCGGGCCGAGACACTGTCATTCATCATCAAGGGTTCGGTGACCATCCTCATCGAAGACGACGACGGCCGTGAAATGATCATTGCCTATCTCAACAATGGCGATTTCTTTGGCGAGCTGGGGTTGTTCGAGCCGGTTGACGGCGAACAGCAGCGCAGTGCCTGGGTGCGAGCCAAGACTGAGTGCGAAGTGGCCGAGATCAGCTACGAGAAGTTCCGCGAACTGGCCCGCCAGGACCCGGAAATCCTCTATGCCCTGGGCAGCCAGATGGCCCAGCGCCTGCGCAACACAACACGCAAGGTCGGCGACCTGGCATTTTTCGACGTCACCGGGCGCGTTGCCCGTTGCCTGCTGGAACTGTGCAAGCAACCCGATGCCATGACCCACCCCGACGGCATGCAGATCAAGATCACCCGCCAGGAAATCGGGCGAATCGTCGGTTGCTCCCGGGAAATGGTCGGCCGCGTCCTCAAGGACCTTGAAGAGCGCAGCCTGGTGCAGGTAAAGGGCAAGACCATGGTGGTCTACGGTACCCGCTAGGGACAACGCCTAGTCCTTGGGCAGGTCTGCAAGCACCTTGGCGTAGGCCTGCGACAAGCGCTCGAACCAGGGCGCCGCAGGCGCCACTTCATGCAAGGCGATGTGTGCATCGGCGCGGCAGCGTTGCTCCAGATCACAGCACTCGTTGAAGCGGTTGACCGCCGCCACCATCGACTCACGCTCGTTGTCCAGCAGCAACGCACCGTGCACCAGCACTACCGGGCGCTTGCCACCCAGGCCCTGACGCCAGCGCTGGGCGGTGCCCACCAGCTTGCGGCCATTGAGGTTGACGTTGTAACGGCCATCGCAGAACGCCCCGTCGATTTCACCCACCGACGCCACCCCGCCCCACTCGCGCAGTACATCGCACAGCGGCAGGCACAGGCGCTCGTAGGCGCTTTCGATGCGGCCGTGATCGCCTTCGCTGCGCGGGGCAACGTAGACCAGTGCGACGTTGACGGTGGAATGGGATTGGGGAACCGGCTCACCGCCAGTCTCGCGCAGCAGCACCGGCCAGCCGGCAATCGCCAGCTCCGAACAGGCGGCTTCGAAGTTGTCCAGGCGGCTCATTCGCCGGGGCATGACCAGGGCATGGTCGGTAGGGCGCCAGAACAGCACGCCACTTTCGCGTTCGCCGCGGCACACCGCGGCCAGCAGGTCCTGTTCGGCGTGCAGGCCTTGCTCGACGGTCAGGGCCAGGGGTTGATCGGTCATTGATCCACCTTTGATGTTGTTTTTAAGAGGCCCTGGCAGGCATACAAAAAAGCCGGCAAAAACGCCGGCTTCATTTGATCAGTCCAGGTGCTGAACAGTCTTCTTCACTTGTTCGGGGAAGAACAACCGCTGCAACTCCAGCCCAGGCTGCTCAGCGCGCATGAACGCCTCGCCCACCAGGAACGAGTAAACCTCGTTGATTGCCATCAGTTCGACATCGGCCCGGTTGAGAATACCGCTCTCGGTAATCGCCAGGCGATCACGCGGAATGCGCGGCAGCAGGTCAAGGGTGGTTTCCAGGCTGACCTCGAAGGTGTGCAGGTTGCGGTTGTTCACCCCCACCAGCGGCGTATCCAGGGTTTTCAACGCGCGCTCCAGCTCATCGCCATCGTGCACTTCCACCAGCACGTCGAGGCCGACGTCTTTTGCGGTCGCGGCCAGTTCGGCCATCTTCACGTCGTCCAGCGCCGAGACGATCAGCAGCACGCAGTCCGCGCCCAAGGCCCGGGCTTCGACGATCTGGTAAGGGTCGACCATGAAGTCCTTGCGGATCACCGGCAGCGAAACGGCAGCACGTGCCTGCTGCAGGTACTCATCGGCACCCTGGAAGTAATCGACATCGGTCAGCACCGAGAGGCAGGTAGCGCCGCCCTTCTCGTAGCTGACAGCGATTTCCGCCGGCACGAAGTGCTCGCGGATCACGCCCTTGCTCGGCGAAGCCTTCTTGATCTCGGCGATCACCGCTGGCTGCTTGCGCTTGGCCTGCTCGATCAGCGCATTGGCGAAGCCACGCGGGGCATCGGCAACCTTGGCCAGGCCTTCCAGCTCGGCGAGGCTGACGCGGGCGCTGCGCTCGGCCACTTCCTGGAACTTGCGGGCAATGATCCTTTCCAGCACCGTCGGCACACTCATGCTTCGTTCTCCACCTTGAATACTGCAGTAAAGGCACCCAGTTCCTGCAGCTTTTCCCAGGCCAGGCCGGTGTGCAGTACGTCGTGGGCCAATTCCACACCTTGAGCCAGGGTCATTGCATGGTCGGCTGCATACAGTGCCGCGCCAGCATTAAGCACGATCATCTCGGCGGCCTTCTGGCCGTTTTCGGTCTTACGCCGGCCCAGCGCATCGCGGATCAACTCCAGCGACGCCTGCGGGTTCTCGACGGCAAGGCCATGCAAGCTCTGGCTCTTCATGCCGAGGTCTTCCGGCTCGACCCAGTATTCAGTAATTGCGTCGTTTTTCAGTTCGGCAACGAAGGTGGGGGCAGCCAGGCTGAACTCATCCAGGCCATCCTTCGAGTGCACCACCAGCACATGCTTGCTACCCAGGCGTTGCAGTACCTCAGCCAACGGGCGGCACAGGGCCTGGGCAAACACGCCGACCACCTGATGCTTTACTCCGGCCGGATTCGTAAGCGGGCCGAGCATGTTGAACAGGGTACGCAACCCCAGATCGCGGCGCGGGCCGGCAGCATATTTCATGGCCGAGTGATGGCTTTGCGCGAACATGAAGCCGATGCCCAGGCTGTCAATGCAGCGGGCCACCTGAACTGGCGTCAGGTTCAGATAGATGCCGGCAGCTTCCAACAGGTCGGCACTGCCGCTCTTGCCCGACACTGCGCGGTTGCCGTGCTTGGCCACGGTGCAGCCCGCCGCCGCCAGGACGAACGAAGACGCGGTGGACACGTTGAAAATATTGGCCCCGTCACCGCCGGTGCCGACGATATCAACGACGCCATCCAGGCTTTTCAGTTCAACCTTGTCGGCTAGCTCACGCATCACCGACACCGCGCCGACGATTTCGTCGATGCTTTCACTCTTCATGCGCATGCCCATCAGGAAGGCGCCGATCTGCGCCTCGCTGCACTGGCCGGTCATTATCTGACGCATGACGTCGCGCATTTCTTCGGTAGAAAGGTCCAGCTGGCCGACAATACGGCTCAACGCACTCTTGATATCCATGTTCGATCCTTAGCGGTGGCCGCCGGTCTGCTTGAGGAAGTTGGCGAACAGCTCGTGGCCCTGCTCGGTCAGGATCGACTCGGGGTGGAACTGCACCCCTTCGATATTCAGCGTTTTGTGGCGCAGGCCCATGATCTCGTCTACCGAACCGTCTGCATGAGCGGTCCAGGCAGTGACCTCCAGGCAATCGGGCAAGGTTTCGCGCTTGACCACCAGCGAATGGTAGCGGGTCACGGTCAGCGGGTTGTTGAGGCCGGCGAACACGCCCAGGTCACGGTGGTGTACCGGGCTGGTCTTGCCGTGCATCACCTGGCGGGCACGCACCACGTCACCGCCGAAGGCCTGGCCGATGGACTGATGGCCCAGGCACACACCCAGAATCGGCAGCTTGCCAGCAAAATGCAGGATGGCCTCGATGGACACGCCAGCCTCGCTTGGCGTGCACGGGCCCGGGGACACGACGATGCGCTCGGGGTTGAGGGCTTCGATCTGAGCGATGGTCATTTCGTCATTGCGAATGACCTTGACCTCGGCACCCAGCTCGCCAAGGTACTGAACGACGTTGTAAGTGAATGAGTCGTAATTGTCGATCATCAGTAACATGGTGTTGAACCTCTTGAATTTACTGACTTGAGAATTCGAACCTTCTTGCAGCCGCTACAGGCACGGCTTCGCCACAAAGGGCAGTAAAGAAGAAGGCAAACGGGGGCGGGCCGGGCGGGCCGGCAGGGGATAAAGTCAGGCGCGCCAACGCCAACGGGCGTGGGCCTTGATTACGCGCATCAAGAGTTTACTGACGATCAACACAGGATAGGTCTCGCTCATACGTCCCGGCACAGTAGCTTACCGGGGCGGCGGGCGCAATATGCCTGTAAACACGGGGAAACGAATGGACTTGGGAGGGATGCACTGCGATTTGCTAAGGTCGATCAGGTTGTCCAGATAAAAACAAAGAAAAGGATGTTCCCAGATGCGAAAAGCCCCGTTATTGCGCTTTACCCTTGCCTCACTGGCCCTGGCCTGCAGCCAGGCGTTCGCTGCACCCTCGCCCTATTCCACGCTGATCGTGTTTGGCGACAGCCTCGCCGATGCGGGGCAGTTCCCCGACCTGACCGGCGGCACACCCGGCGCACGGTTCACAAACCGCGATGCCGATGGCAACTTTGCACCTGTGTCGCCCATGATCCTGGGTGGAAGGCTGGGTATAAACCCGGATGAGCTGAACCCCTCCACGTCGGTGGGCATCCAGCCCGATGGCAACAACTGGGCTGTCGGTGGCTATACAACCCAGCAGATCCTGGATTCGATCACGACAACTTCCGAGACCGTCATCCCGCCAGGAAACCCCGGCGCCGGCCGGGTGCTGCGTGAAAAGGCGGGCTACCTGGCCAACGGCCTGCGTGCCGACCCCAATGCGCTTTACTACCTGACGGGCGGCGGCAACGACTTCCTGCAAGGCTTGGTGAACAGCCCTGCCGACGCCGTGGCCGCCGGTGCCCGCCTGGCGGCCAGCGCCCAGGCCCTGCAACAAGGTGGCGCCCGCTACATCATGGTCTGGCTGCTGCCCGACCTCGGCCAAACGCCCAACTTCAGCGGCACGCCGCAGCAAAACCCGCTGTCACTGCTGTCTGGCGCGTTCAACCAGTCACTGATCAGCCAACTCGGTCAGATCGATGCCGAGATCATCCCGCTGAACATCCCGGTGCTGCTGGGCGAGGCACTGGCCAGCCCCAACCAGTTCGGCCTGGCCAGCGACCAGAACCTGGTCGGTACCTGCTACAGCGGCGCCAGCTGCGTGGAAAACCCGGTGTACGGCATCAATGGCACAAACCCAGACCCGACAAAACTGCTGTTCAACGACTCGGTCCACCCGACCATTGCTGGCCAGCAACTGATTGCCGACTACGCCTATTCGATCATCTCCGCCCCGTGGGAACTGACGCTACTACCGGAAATGGCCCACGCCAGCCTGCGCGCCCACCAGGACGAACTGCGCAACCAATGGCAGACGCCCTGGCAGGCCGTTGGCCAATGGCAGGCCTTCGTCGCCACCGGTGCCCAGGACTTGGACTTCGACAGCCAGCGCAGCGCGGCCAGCGGCGATGGCCGCGGCTATAACCTGACCGTGGGCGGCAGCTATCGCCTGAACGATGCCTGGCGTTTGGGCCTGGCCGGCGGCGCGTATCGGCAAAAGCTGGAGGCCGGCGCCAATGATTCGGACTACAAACTGAACAGCTACCTGGCCAGCGCCTTCGCCCAGTACCGCCAGGACCGCTGGTGGGCCGATGCTGCATTGACCGCCGGGCACGTCGACTACCGCGACCTCAAGCGCACCTTTGCCCTTGGCGTGAACGAGCGCAGCGAAAAGGGCGACACCGACGGCGAGGCCTGGGCGATGTCCGGGCGGCTGGGCTACAACCTGGCGGCAGACAGCAGCAATTGGCAGCTGGCGCCATTCATCAGTGCCGACTATGCACGTGTGAAAGTGGATGGGTACAACGAGAAGAGCGGGCGCTCGACGGCACTGGGCTTCGATGACCAGGAACGCACGTCACGCCGCTTGGGCCTGGGGTTGCTGGGCAGCGTGCAGGTGCTGCCAGGTACCCGGCTGTTCGCCGAGGTGGCACAGGAGCATGAATTCGAGGATGACCAGCAGGATGTGACGATGCACCTGACCAGCTTGCCGGCCAATGACTTCACCCTGACCGGGTATACGCAGCACAGCGACCTGACCCGGGCGAGCCTGGGGGTGAGCCATGAAGTGGTGGCAGGGGTGCATTTGCGTGGGAACTACAACTGGCGCAAGAGCGATGAGTTGACGCAGCAGGGGGTTAGCCTGGGGGTGAGCGTGGACTTTTGAATTGGTGGGGCCGCTTAGCGGCCCTTCGCGGCACAAGGCCGCTCCTACAGGGGACCGCGCAGGTCTCGGGATTTGCGCGATCCTTGTGCCGCGAAGGGCTGCAAAGCAGCCCCAATCTGTTTATTTAGCCAACGTCTGCTCTGCAAGCGCCACCGCACGGAACATGGCCCGGCGCTTGTTGATGGTTTCTTCCCACTCCAGCGCCGGCACCGAGTCGGCAACGATGCCGCCCCCGGCCTGCACATGCAGTTCACCATCCTTGATCACGGCAGTACGGATGGCAATCGCGGTGTCCATGTTGCCGTTCCAGGCAAAGTAGCCGACTGCACCACCGTAAACCCCACGCTTGACCGGCTCCAGCTCGTCGATGATCTCCATCGCGCGAATCTTCGGCGCACCCGACAGGGTGCCTGCCGGCAGGATTGCCCGCAGTGCATCCATCGCTGTCAGCCCTTCACGCAGCTGGCCGGTGACGTTGGAGACAATGTGCATCACGTTGGAGTAGCGCTCGATCACCATCTTCTCGGTCAGGCGCACGCTGCCGGTCGAGGACACACGGCCGACGTCGTTGCGGCCCAGGTCGATCAGCATCAGGTGTTCGGCGATTTCCTTGTCGTCCGACAGCAGGTCGTCTTCCAGCGCGCGGTCGGCTTCTTCGGACGCGCCACGCGGGCGGGTACCGGCAATCGGGCGCACGGTGACCAGGTTATCCTCGACCCGCACCAGCACCTCGGGCGAACTACCGACCACATGGAAGTCGCCGAAGTTGAAGAAGTACATGTACGGCGTCGGGTTGAAGCAGCGCAGCGCACGGTACAGGTCGATGGGCGCAGCCTTGAAGTCGATCGACATGCGTTGCGACGGCACCACCTGCATGCAGTCGCCGGCCAGGATGTACTCCTTGATACGGCCGACCGCGCTCTCGTAGTCGTCGCGGGTATAGCTGGAGCGGAATTCCGGCTCGGCGGCCTGCGGGCCACTCAGGTCCAGGCCGCGGCGCGGGGTGATCGGCTGACGCAGGGTTTCCAGCAGGCCTTGCAGGCGTGCCTGGCCCTGTTCAAAGGCCTGATCTTCAGCCGGGTCGACCAGCACGATGGCGTGCATCTTGCCTGCCAGGTTGTCGAACACCACCACCGCATCGGACACCATCAGCAGGATATCCGGCACGCCCAGCGGGTCCGGGTTGGGGCTGGCGCCAAGGCGTTTTTCCACATAACGCACGCAATCATAGCCAAAGTAGCCGACCAGGCCGCCGTTGAAGCGCGGCAGACCAGGGATGTCAGCGACCTTGTAACGGTCCTTGAAACTTTCGACAAAGGCCAGCGGGTCTTCGACATCGTGGCTTTCAACCTCGACGCCATCCTGCAGGATGCTGACGTGGTAGCCGTGCACACGCATCACGGTGCGCGACGGCAGGCCGATCATCGAGTAACGGCCCCATTTCTCGCCACCCTGCACCGACTCGAGCAGGTACGAGTTGGGCTGGTCAGCCAGTTTCAGGTAGATCGACAACGGCGTGTCGAAGTCGGCCAGGGTTTCGCAGGCCAGGGGAATGCGGTTGTAGCCGGCAGCGGCCAGGCGCAGGAATTCTTCGCGGTTCATGAGTAGCCTCGTGGCAAGCAGCAATAGGTCAGGCAAACGGACGGGCCGGCACGCGCCGGCAGGCTGAAGTCAGGCGCGCCAACGCCAACGGGCCAGGGCCTTGATGACTTTCATCCAGAATTTGCCAGTAACCACCACGGTGGGCTCTCTGTCTTGTGAGGCTTGAAGGTTGGCCAACGTTATCCCAGTGGCCGGGTCTGCGCAACCGGGCAGCAACGCGCGCAGATCGTCGATCACCAGGTTAGGGGATTCGTCGTGGATCGGCCGGCCATGGTTGTAGCCGTAGGTCAGCCCCACGCATTGCACGCCAGCCGCCTTGGCGGCCAATACGTCACTGCGCGAATCGCCGACAAACAGCGACTGCTGCGGGGTAACGCTGGCCATCTGCATGACAAACAGCAAAGCCGCCGGGTCGGGCTTTTTCTGCGGCAGGGTGTCGCCGCCAATGATCCAGCGGAAGTAGCGGCCGATTTTCATCTGGTCCAGCAACGGGCCGACGAAGCGCTCGGGCTTGTTGGTGATCAGGGCCATTTCCACGCCCCGCTTGCGCAGCCAGCGCAGGGTGTCCTGCACACCGGGATAGACCACGGTCAGCTCATGGCTTTGCGCATAGGCGTCCATGAACAGCGCCAGCGCCTGGTCGGCCAGCGCATCGTCCACGGCGGCGTGGTCTATGCCACCCGCCAGTGCACGGCGCACCAGCACCTGGGCGCCGTTGCCGACCCAGTGGCGTACTGCCTCAAGGCCGGCAGGCGGGCGCCCCAGTTCGAGCAGCATGCGGTCCACGGCGGCGGCCAGGTCAGGCACGGAATCGATCAGGGTACCGTCCAGATCGAACATCACCAGCCTGGGCAGCGTCCCCGGGAACAGCTGCTCGAAGCCACTCATGGGCGGGCCTGAGCCAGTTCGGCGCGCATCTTGGCGATGACTTCCTGGTAGTCCGGGGCGTTGAATATAGCCGAACCGGCCACGAAGGTGTCGGCGCCAGCGGCAGCGATCTCGCGGATGTTGTTGACGTTCACGCCACCGTCGATTTCCAGGCGGATATCACGGCCACTGGCGTCGATCAGCGCACGCGCCTCGCGCAGCTTGTCGAGGGTGCCCGGGATGAACTTCTGCCCGCCGAAGCCTGGGTTGACGCTCATCAGCAGCACCATGTCGATCTTGTCCATCACGTACTTCAGGGCATCCAGGCTGGTGGCCGGGTTGAACACCAGGCCGGCCTTGCAGCCGCCGTCCTTGATCAGTTGCAGCGAACGGTCGACGTGCTGGGAGGCTTCCGGGTGGAAGGTGATGTAGGTGGCGCCGGCTTCGATGAAGTCGCCGATGATGCGGTCGACCGGGCTGACCATCAGGTGCACGTCGATCGGCGCGGTAACACCGTACTTGCGCAGGGCCGTGCAGACCATAGGGCCAATGGTCAGGTTGGGAACGTAGTGGTTGTCCATGACATCGAAGTGGACGATGTCGGCACCCGCAGCCAATACCTTGTCGACGTCTTCACCCAGGCGGGCGAAATCAGCGGAGAGGATGGAGGGGGCAATAGCGTAGGGCTGCATGGCGCACCTGTTGGCAGAATCACGGTGGCGCGCATTGTAACCCAGGCGAACGGATGAGGGCTGATTGGTATCACATGATCGCGACCGATACCCAAGAGCCTTGCACTGGCTGTGCCGGCGATGAGGCCGGCACAGGCGACCCATCATCAGGCCGGTTGCTGGGTTCTCAGCTTCTCGCTGCGCCCACGCAACCACTCCAGGGTCAGCAGCAATACTACCGAGAACGCAATCAGCAAGGTCGCCGCAGCAGCAATGGTGGGGCTCAGGTTTTCACGGATGCCGCTGAACATCTGCCTTGGCAGGGTTGCCTGCTCCGGCCCGGCCAGGAACAGCGTCACCACCACCTCGTCAAACGACGTCGCAAAGGCAAACAGCGCACCCGAGATCACCCCGGGCGCAATCAGCGGCAGGGTCACCCGACGGAAGGCCAGCAGCGGCGACGCACCCAGGCTGGCAGCCGCTCGCACCAGGTTGTAGTTGAAGCCCTGCAAGGTTGCCGACACGGTAATGATGACGAACGGCACACCCAGCACCGCATGCACCAGAATCAGCGAGGTGAAGCTGTTACCCAGACCCAGCGGGGCGAAGAACAGGTAGCTGGCCACACCGATGATCACCACCGGCACCACCATCGGTGAAATCACCAGCGCCATCACCAGTGACTTGCCGGGAAAATCGCCACGGGTCAGGCCAATGGCCGCCAGGGTACCGAACACCATAGCCAGCACCGTGGCCGCCGGGGCGACGATGATGCTGTTTTTCAGCGCCCGCATCCATTCGGCCGAGCCGAAGAAGTCCTGGTACCACTGCAGCGAAAAGCCCTGCAACGGGTACACCAGGAAGCTGCCACTGTTGAACGACAGCGGCACGATCACCAGCACCGGCAAGATCAGGAACAGCAAAACCAGGCCGCAAAGAATGCGCAGGCTGTAGAACCAGACCCGCTCCACGGGCGACATATAGGGGCTCAACATGGCAAGGCTCCTCAGCTCAGGCGCAGGCGGCTGGCGCCGACCAGCCAGCTATAGATCAGGTACAACAGCACGGTAGCCAAAAGCAACAGCCCACCCAGCGCGGTAGCCATGCCCCAGTTGATGCTGGTGTTGGTATAGAAGGCAACGAAGTAGCTGACCATCTGGTCGTTCGGGCTTCCCAGCAGCGCCGGGGTGATGTAGTAGCCGATGGCCAGGATGAACACCAGCAGGCAACCCGCGCCAACACCGGCGTAGGTCTGCGGGAAGTACACCCGCCAGAAGCTGGCGAACGGGTGGCAGCCCAGCGAGATCGCGGCACGCATATAGCTGGGCGAAATGCCCTTCATCACGCTGTACAGCGGCAGGATCATGAACGGCAGCAGGATGTGCACCATGGAGATGTACACACCGGTGCGGTTGAACACCAGTTCCAGCGGCTGGTCGATGATGCCCATGGCCATCAGTGCACTGTTGATCAGGCCACCCGACTGCAGCAGCACGATCCACGCTGCCACCCGCACCAGGATCGAGGTCCAGAACGGCAGCAGCACCAGAATCATCAGCAGGTTGCTCTGCCGGGTTGGCAGGTTGGCCAGCAGGTAGGCCAGTGGGTAGGCCAGCACCAGGCAGATGGCGGTAATCACCACACCCATCCACAGGGTGCGGGCAAAGATATCCAGGTAAATGGCCTGGTCCGGCGTGGCCTTGGCCAGCTCGCCCAGGTCGTCGATGCGGTGGTCCACAGAAGCCAGCAGGTAGAACGAGGTCACCGTACTGGTATTACGGCGTATCGCCTGCCAGTAGGCCGGGTCGCCCCAACGCTCGTCGACGGCCTGCAGGGCGTCTTTATAAGAGGCAGGCTCTGCCTTGAATGGCAGTGCGCGGGCAGTCTTGGTCAACAAGCTGCGGTAGCCGGCCAGCTCCATGTTCAGGCGCTTGGAAAGGTCGCCAAGGGTCTGGTTCTTGCGCGACTCGGCCAGGTCCTGGCTCAGCGCCTTGTACACATCCTCGCCGGGCAGGCTCTTGCCATCCCACTGGCTGATGATGTCTACCGTGCGTGGCAGGCCGGCGACCACTTCCGGGTTGCCGACGCTCTTGTACAGCAGCGCCGCAATCGGCACCAGGAACACCAGCAGAAGAAACAGCGCCAGCGGCGCGATCAACGCCTGCGCCTTCCAGCGGTTGACCCGCTCGGCGTGTTTCAGGCGCTGCTTGAGACTTGGACCTGCGCCTTCGTTGAGGGGCACTGCAATGGCCATGGCGAACTCCGCAAAACAGGGAAACGGGGAGCGCCGGCCCAATGGCCAGCGCCCCTTTGATGCGCCTTACTTCTTCGCCGCCCAGGCGTTGAAGCGTTGCTCCAGCTGTTCGCTGTTGTCAGCCCAGAAGGCCACGTCGATCTGCACCTGGTTGGCAATGTTCTCAGGCGTGGTCGGCATGTCCTTCTTCACCTCGTCCGACAGCAGGGGTACGGCCTTGGAGTTGGCCGGGCCGTAGGCAATGTTCTCGGAGTAGATCTTCTGCTGTTCGGGCTTGACGCTGTAGGCGATGAACTTCTTCGCCTCTTCGACGTTCTTGGCACCTTTAGGGATCGCCCAGGCGTCAAAGTCGTAGATGCCGCCGTTCCACACCACCTTGAGGTTGCTCTCTTTCTGCACAGCGGCAATACGGCCGTTGTAGGCAGAGCTCATGACCACGTCGCCTGAAGCCAGGAACTGCGGTGGCTGTGCACCCGCTTCCCACCACTGGATGCTGGGCTTGAGCTCATCAAGTTTCTTGAAGGCGCGGTCCTGGCCTTCCTTTGTGGCCAGCACCTTGTAGACGTCCTTGGGCGCAACGCCATCGGCCATCAGTGCAAATTCCATGGTGTACTTGGCGCCCTTGCGCAAGCCACGCTTGCCTGGGAACTGCTTGGTGTCCCAGAAATCGGCCCAGCTGGTAGGTGCGGTCTTGAGCTTGTCAGCGTTGTAAGCCATGACCGTGGACCAAACGAAGAAGCCCACGCCGCACGGCTGGATGGCACCAGGCACGTAATCGGCCTGGCTGCCGAACAGGGCTGGGTCGAGCTCTTCGAACATGCCCTCATCGCACCCGCGCGCCAGCTCTGGCGACTCAACCTCTACCAGGTTCCACGACACGCTCTTGGTGTCGACCATCGCCTTGACCTTGGCCATTTCGCCGTTGTACTCGCCGGCGACGATCTTGCCATTGCCCGCCTTCTCCCATGGCTCGTAGAACGCTTTGACCTGGGCGGCCTTGTTGGCGCCCCCGAACGAGATCACGGTGAGGTCTGCGGCCATGGCCTGGCCAGCGGCGAACAGCCCCAGGGCCAGGGCGGTCAGTTTCAACTGCTTGCGCATTCTTATTCTCTCCACAGTACAGGGTTGGTGAAGCAATCCATCAATGGGCTTCGGCAATCGGATCGAGCGCGCGGGCGTGCTCCACCTCCCAGCCCAGCGGTACCACATCGCCCACGGCCAGGGCCGGGTCGAGCTCGGCAATCGGCTGTTTCACGAAGAAATCGGCCTTGCCGCAAACTTCCAGGCGCACCCGCACGTGGTCGCCCAGGTAAATGAATTCGGCCACCCGGCCAGAGAAGCGGTTGACGCAGCGCTCGCTGTGGCCATTCAGGCGCACACGCTCCGGGCGGATCGACAGGGTTACCGGCTCGCCGGCCTGGCCGACGTTCACCGCCAGCGCTTCAACCCGCTCGCCGCGCGGCAGCTGCACCTGGCAGCGCTTGCCATCGCTGGCCAGCAGGGTGCCGTTGATACGGTTGTTCTCGCCGATGAAGTTGGCGACGAAGGTATTGCAGGGTTCTTCGTACAGCGTGCGCGGGTCGGCGATCTGCTGGATCTCGCCCTGGTGGAACACCGCCACGCGGTCGGACATGGTCAGCGCTTCGCCCTGATCGTGGGTCACGTACACCACGGTCACGCCCAGGCGCTGGTGGATGTGCTTGATCTCCATCTGCATGTGTTCACGCAGCTGCTTGTCCAGCGCGCCGAGCGGTTCGTCCATCAGCACCAGTTGCGGCTCGAACACCAGTGCACGGGCCAAGGCCACCCGCTGCTGCTGGCCACCGGAAAGCTGGCCGGGGTAGCGCTTGGCGAAAGTATCTAGCTGGACCATGTTCAGCACGCGTTTGACCCGCTCGCTGACGTCGGTCTTGCTCAGGTTGCGTACGGTCAGCGGAAAGGCCAGGTTCTCGGCCACGGTCATGTGAGGGAACAACGCGTAGTTCTGGAACACCATGCCGATGTCGCGCTTGTGCGGCGGCACGTTGTTGATCGAGCGCCCGGCCAGCTGGATTTCACCGGCGGTAGGGGTTTCGAAGCCGGCCAGCATCATCAGGCTGGTGGTCTTGCCGGAGCCGGACGGGCCAAGCAGGGTAAGGAACTCGCCCTTGCGGATGTCCAGGTTGAGGTCTTTGACGATCAGCGACTCGCCGTCGTAGCTCTTCTGCACACCACGGAAGCTGACCAGCGTTTCGCTGGTTGCAGCGTTCGACTTCGCCTCGCTCATGCCTGCACCTTCTTGTTGGATGACTGCGTAGGCAAAAGAGTAGAAGAGGCGCAAGCGCACGAAAATCGGGGGCACTGAGAGAATGCCATCATCCGGATGGAAGATTTGCTGTAGGGATTGCCCTACAACAATGGCGGGATTGGAATGCCCTTGCGATCCAGCCACGAAACCTGTGGGAGCGGGCATGCCCGCGAAGAGGCCGGCTCAGCCATAGAGATCAGCAGGCCAGGCCCGTTCGCGGGCATGCCCGCTCCCACAGAGGCTTCGGCAAGTTTCGGGCACGCCTATGTCGCAATCAGACCAGCTTGTGTTCCATGGCGTACTTCACCAGCTCCGCCAGCGAGTTCACTTTCAGCTTTTGCATCAAACGCGCCTTGTGGGTGCTGATGGTTTTGCTCGACAGCGCCAGTTGCTGGGCGATGTCGTTGACGTTGGCCCCTTGGGCCAGGCGCTCGAACACCGAAAACTCCCGCTCCGACAGCAGCGTGTGCAATGGCCGGGACTCGGTCAGGCCCACTTCGAACACCATGCGGTCGGCCAGCGACGGGTCGATGTACCGGCCGCCGCTTGCCACCCGACGTATCGCGGTAAGTAGCAGCGCCGGGTCACTGTCCTTGGTGGCATAGCCCGCCGCCCCAGCCTTCAGCGCCCGCGCCGCCATCTGGGCCTCGTCGTGCATCGACAGCATCAGGATTGCCGGCGCATCGTGCAGGGCACGGATCCGCGGGATCGCCTCCAGGCCGTTCACCCCCGGCATCGAGATATCCAGCAGCACCACTTCGCACGGCGTGTGGCGCAGGGTGTCGAGCAACTGCTCACCATTCCCGGCCTCCCCCACCACCTGCATGTCCTTGGCCAGGCCAATCAACTGCTTGATGCCTTCACGGACAATGGTGTGGTCTTCGGCCACCAGTACTCGAATCACGATTGCTCTCCTACTCCAATGGAATGGCCACACTCAGGCTGGTGCCTTCGCCCGGTTCACTGTCCAGCGCCATGCTGCCCCCCAGCATCAGCACCCGCTCGCGTACACCCACCAGGCCAAATGAAGTGGGCCGGGTCTGCTCGCGGCAAAAGCCTTGGCCATCATCGCTGACCGTCATGCGCAATTGCCCTTCCTCACGCACCAGCTCGATCTCCACGCTGTGCGCCTGGGCGTGGCGCATGACGTTGGTGAGCGCCTCCTGCAAGATACGAAACAGGCCGGTGGCCTTGGCATCGCTCAATGCTGGCAGATTATCCGGCACTTGTACCAGGCAGGGGATCTGCGTGCGGGCTTCAAAGCGCCGTGCCTGCCATTCGATGGCCGAGGCAATGCCGGCATCGAGAATCGGCGGGCGCAAAGCAGTGGCGACATCACGCACCAGCTGGAACAGCTGGGCAATCAGGCGCTTCATGCTTGCCAGGCGCTCATGCAGGCCGGGGTCCAGATCGGCAAACGCCAGCTCGCACATCGACACCTCCAGCTTGAGCACGGTCAGCATCTGCCCCAGCTCATCATGCACTTCCCGGGCGATGCGCGCCTTTTCTTCCTCGCGCACGCTTTCCAGGTGGGCCGACAGCTCGCGCAGCTGCTCCTGGGATTTCGCCAACGCCAACTCGGCCCGCTTGCCCTGGGTGATGTCCCATACCACACCGTCCCACACCACCTGGCCGTTGGCCAGGCGCCGGGTGCTGGCCTTGATGTCGGCCCAGCGTTGTTCACCGTGGCGGGTCAGGATACGCCCCTGCCAGGACCAGTCCTGGTCGCTGGCCAAGGCCAGGTCCTGGACCCGGTGGTAATCGGCGCGGTCTTCGGGGTGAACCAGGTTGCGCAGGCCCATATGTGGGTGCTGGATCTCGACAGGCGCATAGCCCACCAACGCCTCGCTGCCCTCACTGATATAGGGGAATTCCAGCTCGCCTTCGGCCGGGTCACGCTCCAGGCGGAACACCAGCCCGGGCACGTTGCCGGCAATGCCCTTGAGCCTCGCCTCGCTCTCGCGCAGTGCCGCCAGGGCGCGGTGGCGCTCGGTGACATCGGCGAGGTAGACCACCAGGTATTCGGAATCTCGAAAACGCAGAAAACTCAGTGATAGCTCGACCGGCAGCAGGCTGTTGTCGGCCCGCCGGCACTGTGCCTCGAACTGGCCAACACCGCCCTCCCCCGTGCGTGCGCCTTTCCATAACTCCAGCCAGCGGTCCATGTTCAGGCTCGGCTCGAAGGTGCTCAACGGCCGCTCCAGCAGTTCGCCATCGCCATATCCCAGCATGCGCTCGGCGGCGTGATTGGCGTAGCGTACGTGGCTGTCCCAGTTGACCCAGAGAATACCCACCGTGCTCTGGTCGATGGCGAACTGGCTCAGGCGCAGGGCTTCTTCACGCACTTGTCGCTCCACCAGGCTTTCCCGCGTGGTCAGGAGGCTGCGCTCCAGCTGGCGCTGCTGGCGGCGTTGCCACACCAGGGTGGCCAAGGCACACAACAGCAACATACCGAACAGCAAGGCCAGGTTCTGCCAGAAGCCAGGCGACTCGCTCAGCCGTGGGTATTTGGGTTGCAGCCAGCGTTGGTGCAGTTGCTCCAGCTCCTTGGCCGGCAGCGCCTGCAGGCCGCGCTCGAGCACATCGGCCAGCAGCGGCCAGTCGCGCCGCGAGCCGATGCGCAACAACTGCGGCAGGCCGATATCGCCGACCACCGCCAGCTCACTGAACTCGCTTTCGCGTGACAAGCGGCTGAGCTGGGCTTCATCCAGCACCGCGAAACTGGCCTGGCCACCTACCACCAGTTGCAAGGCCTCACGTTCGTTGGGCACCCCCTGCAGGTTGAGGTTGCCGTAGTTGCCGCGCAGGTAATCGGCCAGCTGGCTGGGCATGCGCACGGCCACCCGCTGCTCGGCTTCAAGCTTTTCCAGCTCCACGGCCATGGCGCCGGTGCGCGGCCCCACCACCAGTTGCGGCACGCGCATGTACGGGTCGCTGAACAGCCACAGCCGCAGGCTGGCCGGCGTCTGGGTAAGGCCGGGGGCGAAGTCGATTTCGCCGCTCTGCAGGGCATGTTCCAGGCTGGCCTGGTCGCTGAAGTTGCGCCAGGTAAGGTCCAGGCGCAGCGCCTGCGCCAGGCTGTTCACCAGTTCTACGTTGGCCCCGTACAGTTGCTGCAGGCGCCGGTCGAATTGGGCGTAGGGCGCCTGCAGCACCAGGCCGACGCGCAAGCTGCGGTGCGCGTCCAGCCACTGCTGTTGCGCAGGCTCCAGCGTAACGGTGGGCACCACCTCGGGCCGGGCCAATGCAATCAAGGGCAGCCACAAGCAGCCGATAACCAACAGGCTACGCACTCGCTTCATCTACACGCTCGTCTTGGCAAAGGCGGCCATGCAGCATGGCCGTCACGGGCAAATACTATTAGGCTGCCGGTATCATTCTGGCCCTGGGTTGACTCATGTCCACACTTTATCGCACGACGCTGGCAATGTGCTGCCTGACCTCGATCCTTCCACTCGGCGCCTTGGCTGCCGATGCCGAAAAACCAACCACCACCACCGAAGCTCCGGCCGCCGAAGCCCCGCGCCCGCCCCTGCTGGAGCGCAGCCAGGAAGATGCCCAGGCGCTGGAACGGCTTGTGCCCAAGGCCGAGCAGCAGACCTTGCAGGCCGGTGCCGACAGCTTCCTGGCCCTTTGGAAACCCGCCAATGACAACGACCCGCAAGGGGCAGTCATCATTATTCCCGGTGCTGGCGAGACCGCCGACTGGCCAAATGCGGTCGGCCCACTGCGGCAGAAATTCCCTGATGTCGGTTGGCACACTCTGAGCGTCAGCCTGCCCGACCTGCTCGCCGACAGCCCGCAGGCAAGGGTCGAGGCCGCACCGCCCGCCGAGCCTGAGCAAGACAAAGGCGAAAGCGCACCGGCCAAGGACGTACCGGCCGACGCCAACGCCAACGTGGCCCAGGCCACGGCGGCCGATGCCGACACCGCAGAAAGCACTGACGCTGAACAGGCCAGCGAGCAGGCCGACCCGGCAGATGCCGAGCGTATCTTCGCCCGCCTGGATGCCGCCGTAGCGTACGCACAGCAACACAACGCCCGCAGCATCGTGCTGATCGGCCATGGTAGCGGTGCGTATTGGGCGGCACGCTACCTGAGCGAGAAGCAGCCACCCCAGGTACAAAAACTGGTGATGGTCGCCGCGCAGACACCGGCGCGGGTTGAACATGACCTGCAAAGCCTGGCGCCCACCTTGAAGGTGCCGACTGCCGATATCTACTACGTCACCCGTAGCAGCGACCGCAACGCGGCCGCGCAGCGCCTGCAGGCCAGCAAGCGGCAGAAGGACAGCCAGTACCGGCAGTTGTCGTTGATTGCCATGCCAGGGAACAAGGCGGCGGAACAAGAGCAGTTGTTCCGCCGGGTACGGGGATGGATGAGCCCTCAGGGTTGAGCTGAAATCGATGGGCCGCACAGCGGCCCCATTTTCACAGGCCCCGGCGCTTACGGATCATGGCATAGGCCTGATGCAACTCACGGGTACGCTCAGTCGCCTCACGCACCTGCGCCTCGCTGGCACCGGTACCTGCCAGCTTGTCCGGGTGATGCCGGCTGACCAGCCGGCGATACGCCTGCTTGACCTTGTCGGTCTCGGTGTCAGCCTCAACCGCCAGCAAGCGCAACGCCGCGGCATAGGTCATGGCCACCCCTTCCGTTCCGGCTGCCTTGCGCGGCTCGTACTCCAGCGACATCGCCTGCACCTGGCGCCGGCTCAGGCCTAGCTTCTGTCCCCAGTCCAGCAGCAGCTCACGTTCCTTGTTGCCCATCTTGCCGTCGGCCCAGACCATGCGCCAACAGGCGCGCAGGGTGCCTTCCGCCGCATGAGGCTGCTGGCGAATGCGGCGCAAATGGCTGCCCAGCCGGTCCTTGCCCGCCTTGCCGCGGTTGAACGCGGCTATCGCGCGCAGCCGGGCCGCTTCGGCCAGGTCCAGGCGCAGCATTTCCTGGCGCGCCTGGCGGATATGCTGCTCAGCCACCCGCCCATCGCACTTGGCCAGGCGCCCGAGCATCACGAACAGCAACTCGTCGTCACGCAAGGCCGAGCGACCGCCCAGGCGTTCGCGCATGTCTTCCCAGCCCTGCAAGCGCAGGCGGCGGTCCAGGGCCTGCCCAAGCAACCCGCCGAGCAAGGCCCCCGGGATGCTGGCTACAGCAAAACCTGCACTCACACCAATCAGCGTGCCTGGCCACCACATGTCAGGCGCGCTCGCCAATCAAACGCTCAGCCTCGGCCAGGCGCTCAGGCGTGCCAACATCTACCCAGTGCCCACGGTAGTGTTCGCCAGTGACCTTGCCATCCGCCATGGCCTGACGCAGCAGTGGCGCCAGCTTGAAGGCGCCGGGCTGGCAACCGTCGAACAATGCCGGGTGCAGCACTGAAAGCCCACTGAAGGTGAGCGTGCCCGGTGCATCATCGCCATCGACGACCTGATCGCCTACCAGGCGGAAGTCACCACGGCCGTGATGGCCAGGGTTATCGACCAGTACCAGGTGAGCAAGACCTTGCAAGGGGCCCGGCAGGCATGTGAAGTCGTAATCGCTCCAGACATCGCCATTAACCAGCAGGAACGGCGCGTCGCCCAGCAATGGCAGGGCCTTGAAGATGCCACCACCGGTTTCCAGCGGCTCGCCCTCAGGTGAATAACGAATGCTCAGCCCGAAGCGGCTGCCATCGCCCAGGTGGTCTTCGATCTGCTGGCCGAGCCAGGCATGGTTGATCACCACCTCGGTAATACCCGCCGCCGCCAGGGCGTGCAGGTGGTACTCGATCAGCGGCTGGCCAGCGACCTGGATCAGTGGTTTGGGGGTATGCAGGGTCAATGGGCGCATGCGCTCGCCTTTGCCTGCTGCCAGGATCATTGCCTTCATGCACGCGCTCCGGCCTGCAACTCGGCGATCAGCTCACCCAGCTCCGCCAATTCGGGACGGCGGCCGATCACTTCTTCTATATAGGCGAAGAAACGCGGCACGTCGCCCAGATAGCGCGGTTTGCCGTCGCGGTGGCAGATGCGGGCGAAAATGCCGATCACCTTCAGGTGGCGCTGCACACCCATCAGGTCGCTGGCACGCTGGAATGCTTCGAAGTCGCCCTGCACCGGGATGCCGGCCGCCTTGGCCTGCTGCCAGTAGTTTCGCAGCCAGCCTTCGACCCGTGCCTGCGGCCAGCTGAGGAAGGCGTCCTTGAACAGGCAGGTGATGTCGTAGGTGACCGGGCCGTACACCGCGTCCTGGAAGTCCAGTACGCCGGGGTTGGGGGTACTTTGCATCAGGTTGCGCGGCATGTAGTCGCGGTGCACCAGCACCTTGGGCTGGGCCAGGGCGCTGTCGATCAGCAGTTGGCTGACGCGCTGCCAGGTGGCTTTCTGCGCTTTGCTCAGGGCCAGGCCAAGCTCACGCCCCACGTACCACTCGGGAAACAGCTCTACTTCACGGCGCAACAGGGCATCGTCGTAGCTGGGCAGCGGCGCATCCATTGGCAGGCGCTGGAAGGCCAGCAAGGCCTTGATGGCGTCGGCGAACAGGCCATCGGCGTTGTCGGCATCAATTACATCAAGGTATGTCTGGTGGCCCAGATCCCCCAGCAACAGGAAGCCGCGCTCCAGGTCCTGGGCATGGATCAGCGGCACATGCACACCAGCGCTGGCCAGCAAGTGGTCAATGGCGACGAACGGTCGGCAGTTTTCCTGCGGGGGTGGCGCGTCCATGATCACGAAGCTGCGCCCAGCGCCCTGCCAGCGGAAGTAGCGGCGGAAGCTGGCGTCGCTGCTGGCCGCGGTCAGGTTGCCTGCGGGCACTTCGCCCCAGGCGTTGTTCAGGAAAAGATCATTGAGCTGCTCATCGAGCCAGACCGTCAGTTGTTGCAGGCGTACATCGTGTTCAGGCATTACAAGGGTCTCCGACGGCCCTAGCCGTCAAGCGGGTCATGCTTTATTATCCAGCATCTTTTTCAGACCATCGAGAGGCGTGCGGCCCCACACGCGGGCAGATGGCACGCAGGAAGCCCGGACTAATAAGATGGCATTGAAATCCCCCGCGTTTCGTAGAAAGTTTCCGTTGCTGGTAACCGGCGGTCTGCTGGCCCTGCAACCTCTGGCCACCTCATACGTAGTGGCAGCCGAACAGTTCGACTGCCAAGTGTCCGCCTCCGGTGGTTGGGACTGCAAGCCCAAAGCGCCAGTCAACAACCTGCCGCCGCGCCCGGTGCACGAAGGTGCGGCCGTCAGCTCCGGCACAGAAGCCGCGAGCGAAGCCGAAACCGCGGACCGGCCGATGCTGGTCACCGAGGCCAAGGGCCGTGCCCTGAAGTCGCGCAGCGAAGACTACAGCCACCTGGACTGGGTGCCGCGTGACAAGCTGACTGCCGCGCAGCTGGCCGAAACCGGCCCGTATTGCGGTGGCGCGTATGTCGAGCCAACCCGCCCGGGCATGGCCGACACCACGCCGAAGGACGAGTCGCCGACCTACATCAACGCCAAGGTGTCCAAGTACCAGCAGGAGCAGCAAATCGCTACCCTCGCCGGTGACGTGGTGATGCGCCAGGGCAGCATGCAGGCCGAGGCCGACGAGGCCAACCTTTACCAGACCGAAAACCGTGGCGAGCTCAAGGGCAACGTCCGGATCCGTGACAACGGTTCGCTGGTGGTCGGTGACGAGGCACAGATTCAGCTCGACACCGGCGAAGCCCAGGTCGACAACGCCGAATACGTGATGCACAAGTCGCACATCCGCGGCAGTGCCCTGTATGCCAAGCGTGGTGAAAACGCCATCATCCGCCTCAAGGACGGTACGTACACCACCTGCGAACCGGGCAGCAACGCCTGGCAGCTGAAGGGCAATAACATCACCCTGAACCCGGCCACCGGTTTCGGTACTGCGACCAACGTTACGCTGCGGGTCAAGGATTTCCCGGTGTTCTATACACCGTACATCTACTTCCCGATCGACGACCGTCGCCAGTCCGGCTTCCTGCCGCCATCGTTCAGCACCAGCAGCGACACCGGTTTCATGCTGGTCACGCCGTACTACTTCAACCTGGCGCCCAACTACGACGCCACGTTGTACCCGCGTTACATGACCAAACGCGGCCTGCTGATGGAAGGCGAGTTCCGCTACCTGACCCCTTCCAGCGAAGGCCAGCTCGGTGGCGCGTACCTGAACGACAAGAACGACGACCGCAAAGACCAGACTGACTACAAAGAACAGCGCTGGATGGTCAACTGGCAGCACAAGGGAGGCCTGGACGAGCGCCTGATGGCCGAGGTGGACTACACCGACATCAGCGACCCGTTCTACTTCCAGGACCTGGAGTCCGACCAGATCGGTGTTGAAAGCCAGGACTTGCTCAATCAGCAGGGTGCGCTGACCTACCGCGGCGACAGCTACACCGCGCGGTTGAACGTGCATGCCTACGAGATGGCGACCATCTCGAAGATCACGCCATATGATCGCCTGCCGCAAATTACCTTCAACGGTAAGCTGCCGTATGAGCCGGGCGGGCTCAACCTTGCCTACGAAACCGAAGCTGTTCGCTTCGATCGCGATCTGAAAGATGACTTCGTCCTGGACAAAGACGGCAACCCTGACTTCTCTGCCGGTGCGGCAGGCCGTCGCCTGGACCAGAACGTCAGCGGCATCGCCCGCGCCAACGGCAACCGCTACAACGTTGCGCCGTCGATCAGCCTGCCGATGGAAGCCAGCTACGGCTACCTGACGCCCAAGCTGAAGTATGCGTACACCCATTATGACCTGGACCTGGACAGCCAGGGCAAAGCCCAGGCAATCGCCCAGTCGGCAAACCCGGCGTATGGCAGCTACAACAGCTCGCTGGACCGCGATGTACCTATTTTCAGCGTGGACAGCGGCCTCTACTTCGACCGTAACACCTCGTTGTTTGGCACCGACTACAAACAAACCCTCGAACCGCGCCTGTTCTACCTCTATGTCCCGTACAAGGACCAGAAGGACATCCCGCTGTTTGACTCGGGCGAGACCCTGTTCAGTTACGACTCGCTGTTCCGCGACAACCGCTTCAGCGGTACCGACCGTATCGGCGACGAGAACAAACTGTCGCTGGGCGTGACTACCCGCTGGATTGAAGAGAACGGCTTCGAACGCCAGAACTTCAGCATCGGCCAGGCGTATTACTTCAAGGATCGCAAGGTTCAGCTGCCAGGTATCGACTACCGCACGCGCGCTGACTCGCAGTCAGACGTGTCGCCGTACGCGTTGATGTACAACTACTTCTTCAACCGCGACTGGCGCTTCAATTCGGACTTCAACTGGGATCCGGACAGCCGCAGCACCCGTTCGGGCAGCGCGATGTTCCACTACCAGCCTGAAGACAACCCGAACAAGGTGGTCAACCTCGGTTATCGCTACCGCAACGACACCATTTCCTACGACTCAACGACCGGTACCTGGAAAGTGGGCGGTGGCGACTATAGTGTTCCGGGCAACCCGAACTACATCAAGGACTACTACAAGATCCAGCAGCATGACTTCTCGGTCATCTGGCCGATCGTTCCACAGTGGAACGTCATCGCTCGCTGGCAGCATGACTACAACCGCAATCGCACCCTGGAAGCCATGGGCGGTTTCGAGTACGACAACTGCTGCTGGAAGCTGCGCCTGATCAACCGTTACTGGATCGATTACGACGACTTCAGCCAGGCACTTCCGGCGAACGAAAAAGGCGACCACGGCATCTTCCTTCAGATCGTTCTGAAAGGGCTCGGTGGCGTAGTGGGCAACAAGGTCGAATCTTTCCTCGACCAAGGCATTCAAGGTTACCGTGAACGTGAAGACCAAGCTTATTGACCGTCTGCGCCCAGTGCTGCTGGGTGCCGTTTTGCTGAGTGGCGCGGTGCATGCCGCGGTACAGCCTCTTGATCGCGTGGTGGCCATCGTCGACAACGACGTGGTCATGCAAAGCCAGCTGGACCAGCGCGTCCGCGAGGTGCAGCAAACCATCGCCAAGCGCGGCGGCGGCGTGCCACCGACCGGTGCTCTGGAACAGCAGGTACTGGAACGCCTGATCGTCGAAAACCTGCAGCTGCAGATCGGCGAGCGCTCCGGCATCCGCATCACCGACGAAGAGCTGAACCAGGCCATCGGCACCATTGCCCAGCGCAATGGCATGTCGCTGGACCAGTTCCGCGCCGCCCTGGCCCATGACGGCCTGTCGTTCGACGACGCTCGCGAGCAGGTCAAGCGCGAGATGATCATCAGCCGCGTGCGTCAGCGTCGCGTGGCCGAACGCATCCAGGTGTCGGAGCAGGAAGTGAAGAACTTCCTCAACTCCGACATGGGCAAGATGCAGATGTCGGAAGAGTACCGCCTGGCCAACATCCTCATCCCGACCCCGGAAGCCGCCAGCTCGGATGATATCCAGAAGGCTGCGCGCAAGGTTGGTGACGTGTACCAGCAACTGCGCCAGGGTGCCGACTTCGGCCAGATGGCGATTGCCAACTCGGCCAGCGAAAACGCCCTGGAAGGCGGCGAGATGGGCTGGCGTAAAGCCGGCCAACTGCCACCAGACTTCGCCAAGATGCTCAGCAGCATGCCGGTCGGTGAAATCACCCAGCCTATTCGCATCCCCAACGGCTTCATCATCCTCAAGCTCGAGGAGAAGCGCGGTGGCAGCGAGAACGTGCTACGTGACGAAGTGCATGTACGCCACATCCTGATCAAGCCAAGTGAAATCCGCAGCGAAGCGGCCACCGAGCAACTGGCCGAGCGCCTGTACGATCGCATCAAGAACGGCGAAGACTTCGGCGAGCTGGCGAAGAGCTTCTCGGAAGACCCGGGTTCGGCGCTCAACGGCGGCGACCTCAACTGGGTAGACCCGAACAGCCTGGTACCGGAGTTCCGCGAACAGATGGCCAACGCCCAGCAAGGCGTAGTGACCAAGCCGTTCAAGACCCAGTACGGCTGGCACGTTCTGGAAGTGCTGGGCCGCCGCGCCACCGACAGCACCGAACAGGCACGTGAGCAACAGGCCCAGAGCGTCCTGCGCAATCGCAAGTACGACGAAGAGCTGCAAACCTGGCTGCGCCAGATTCGCGACGAAGCCTACGTTGAAATCAAGCTGCCTGGCGCCGACCAGGCCGCCCAGTGAAGCCCCAGCGCTTCGCCGTCACCCCTGGCGAGCCTGCCGGCATAGGTCCCGACCTGTGCCTGCTGCTCGCCGCAGACGCCCAGCCCCACCCCCTGATCGCCATCACCAGCCGTGACCTGCTCGCCGAGCGGGCCACGCAGCTGGGGCTGGCCGTCAGCCTGCTGCCAGTCGCCCAGGGCCAATGGCCCGACCGGCCGGCACCCGCGGGCAGCCTGTACGTATGGGATACCCCTCTTGCAGCCCCGGTAGTGCCAGGCCAGCTCGACAAAGCCAACGCGGCGTTCGTGCTGGAAACCCTGACCCGCGCCGGGCAAGGCTGCCTCGATGGCCATTTTGCCGGGATGATCACCGCCCCTGTGCACAAGGGCGTGATCAACGAAAGCGGTATCGCCTTCTCCGGGCATACCGAGTTCCTTGCCGAGCTGACCCACACCGCGCAAGTGGTAATGATGCTGGCCACCCGCGGCCTGCGTGTGGCCCTGGTGACCACGCACCTGCCGCTGCGTGATATTGCCGACGCCATCACTGCCGAGCGCGTCGAACGTGTAACCCGTATCCTGCATGCCGACATGCGCGACAAGTTCGGCATTGCCAACCCGCGCATACTGGTGTGTGGCCTCAACCCGCACGCGGGCGAGGGCGGCCACCTGGGCCGCGAAGAAATCGACATCATCGAGCCGACCTTGGCCCGCCTGCGCACCGAAGGCATGGACCTGCGCGGGCCGCTGCCGGCCGATACCCTGTTTACCCCCAAATATCTGGAGCACTGCGACGCAGTGCTGGCGATGTACCACGACCAAGGCCTGCCTGTACTCAAGTACAAAGGCTTCGGCGCTGCAGTCAACGTGACGCTGGGCCTGCCGATCATCCGCACGTCGGTCGATCACGGCACCGCCCTGGACCTCGCCGGCACCGGCAACGTCGACACCGGCAGCCTGCGCGTCGCGCTGGAAACCGCCTACCAGATGGCCGAGAACCGACCATGAACGAGCAATACCAACACCGGGCGCGCAAGCGCTTCGGCCAGAACTTCCTGCACGACGCCGGCATCATCGACCGCATCCTGCGTGCCATCAACGCCAAGGCCGGCGAACATCTGCTGGAAATCGGCCCGGGCCAGGGCGCCCTGACCGAAGGCCTGCTGGGCAGCGGCGCACAACTGGACGTGGTGGAGCTGGACAAGGACCTGGTGCCGATCCTGCAGCACAAGTTCGGTAACCGCAGCAACTTCCGGCTGCACCAGGGCGACGCCCTGAAGTTCGACTTCAACCAGCTGGGCGTGCCACCGCGCAGCCTCAAGGTGGTGGGCAACCTGCCCTACAACATCTCCACCCCGCTGATCTTCCACCTGCTCAGCCATGCCGGCCTGATCCGCGACATGCACTTCATGCTGCAAAAGGAAGTGGTCGAGCGCATGGCCGCCGGCCCTGGTGGTGGTGACTGGGGCCGTTTGTCGATCATGGTGCAGTACCACTGCCGCGTCGAACACCTGTTCAACGTAGGCCCTGGGGCCTTCAACCCGCCGCCGAAAGTGGACTCGGCCATCGTCCGCCTGGTACCGCACGAAGTGCTGCCATTCCCGGCCAAGGATCACCTGCTGCTGGAGCGCGTCGTTCGTGAAGCCTTCAACCAGCGTCGCAAGACACTGCGCAACACCCTGAAAGGCCTGCTCGACAGCGCAGCCATCGAGGCAGCCGGCGTGGATGGCAGCCTGCGCCCCGAACAGCTGGACCTGGCGGCCTTCGTGCGCCTGGCCGACCAGCTGGCTGATCAGCAACAAGCCTGATCCAGCCTGCACTGGCCTCTTCGCGGGCACGCCCGCTCCCACCGGTAAATCACCCCCTGCAAATGTGGTGAAAACCTGTGGGAGCGGGCATGCCGGCGAAGAGGCCAGCCCATACACCCCCCAAGTCCCCCACACCGCTGGCCCTCCCCCCTCCCAATGGCCTAGACTGCATTATTGCGTCAGCTCGCCCAAGGCCATTGCATGTCCGATCCTCGCTATCTGATCGACGTCAGCGTCGTGACCCGCTACCTCAAAGAACAATCCGACCCCGAAAACAGTCGTTTCGCCTTCGCCTACACCATCACCGTGCACAACAGCGGCTCGCTCAAGGCCAAGCTGCTGTCACGCCACTGGCTGATCACCAATGGTGACGGCGAGGTCGAGGAAGTGCGCGGCTCCGGCGTGGTCGGCCAACAACCCAACATCGATCCGGGCCAGAGCCACACCTATAGCAGCGGTGCGGTAATCACCACCCGTGTAGGCACCATGCAGGGCAGTTACCAGATGTTCGCCGAAGACGGTAAGCGCTTCGACGCCGAGATCGCCCCCTTCCGCCTCGCGGTGCCCGGGGCACTGCACTGATGGCAACCTACGCCGTCGGTGACGTGCAGGGCTGCCTGCAGCCCCTCAAGTGCCTGCTCGAACGTGTCAGCTTCAACCCGGCCGTCGACCGCCTGTGGCTGGTCGGTGACCTGGTAAACCGCGGCCCCGAATCACTGGAAACCCTGCGCTTCCTGTATTCGATCCGCCAGTCGCTGGTCTGCGTGCTGGGCAACCATGACCTGCACCTGCTGGCCGCCTGGCACAACGTCGAGCGCCTGAAAAAAAGCGACACGCTGCGCGAGATCATCCAAGCACCGGACGCCGACCTGCTGTTCCACTGGCTGCGCCAGCAAAAACTGCTGCATTACGACGAGGCACGCGGCATTGCCATGGCGCACGCGGGCATTCCGCCACAGTGGACGCTTGGCCAGGCCCTTGGTCTTGCGGCTGAGGTGGAAGAGGTACTGCGCGACGATGGCCGCCTGAAGCTGTATCTCGACGGTATGTACGGCAACGAGCCGAACAAGTGGAGCAAGCGCCTCACCGGCATCGAACGCCTGCGGGTCATTACCAACTACTTCACACGCATGCGCTTCTGCACCGCCGAGGGCAAGCTCGACCTCAAGAGCAAGGAAGGCCTGGGCACCGCGCCCAAGGGTTACAAGCCCTGGTTTGCACACAAGGACCGCCGCTCGCGGCATGTGAAGATCATCTTCGGCCATTGGGCCGCCCTCGAAGGCCGCGTCGACGAGCCGGGCGTCATCGCCCTGGACACCGGTTGCGTGTGGGGCGGCGCCATGACCCTGTACAACGTCGACAGCGGCGAATACCACCGCTGCGACTGCGCCGACGACGGCACCCTGCGCCAGCCGGCACAACCCACTACACTCAACGACCACACCTGAAGGAAGTAGTACCCATGAGCGAATTCAAGCGCATCCCTCCCGAGCAGGCCTTGGAGCTTCGCAAGCAAGAAGGTGCGGTCGTCGTCGACATTCGTGACTCGCAAGCCTTCGCCGCAGGCCACATTACCGGCGCCCGGCACCTGGATAACCATTCGGTTGCAGACTTCATCCGCAACGCCGACCTCGACGCCCCGACCCTGGTGGTCTGCTACCACGGCAACTCCAGCCAGAGCGCTGCCGCCTACCTGGTAGGCCAGGGCTTTTCCGACGTGTACAGCGTGGACGGTGGCTTTGAACTGTGGCGCGCTACCTACCCAGCCGAGACCGCCCAAGGCATCGCCGAATAAATATTTTCATTTTTACTGCAGCCCGCGCCACGTGCGGGCTTGCGGCTTATCTGACGAACGGTCGTTCGCAACTTCTCCGCCCCCCGCCCTTGAACTTACCGATAACCAACTATTCTTAAGCGCAGGCCATCCAGAAAAAGGGGAGAGCCGGTACACCGGCGTGCGGGTCATCGGTAGCGTTACAGGGTGTTCTGGGGGGTATACAGCAACCGTCAAAACCGGTTGCATGCCAGCATCAGCTGACTGATCCGGCGTCGTCTCCACGTATCGAGCGAGGTGACGTCATGAGTATTTTTAGCCACTTCCAACAACGTTTCGAGTCCACGCGCCAGGAAGAACTCTCGCTGCAGGAGTACCTCGAGCTGTGCAAAGGGGATCGCAGTGCCTACGCATCGGCGGCCGAACGGCTGTTGCTGGCCATCGGTGAGCCAGAGCTGATCGACACCTCTACCAACTCCAGGCTGTCGCGCATCTTCTCCAACAAGGTTATCCGCCGCTATCCGGCCTTTGCCGACTTCCATGGCATGGAAGAGTGCATCGACCAGATCGTGTCTTATTTCCGCCACGCCGCCCAAGGCCTGGAAGAAAAGAAACAGATCCTCTATCTGCTGGGCCCAGTGGGGGGCGGTAAATCGTCGCTGGCCGAAAAACTCAAGCAGCTGATGGAAAAGGTACCGTTCTATGCCATCAAGGGCTCGCCGGTATTCGAGTCGCCCCTTGGGCTTTTCAACGCCACCGAAGACGGGGCCATCCTCGAGGAAGAGTACGGCATCTCGCGGCGCTACCTGAACACCATCATGTCGCCTTGGGCCACCAAGCGCCTGCAGGAGTTCGGCGGCGACATCAGCAAGTTCAAAGTGGTCAAGCTGTACCCGTCGATCCTCAACCAGATCGCCATCGCCAAGACCGAACCGGGCGACGAGAACAACCAGGACATTTCCGCCCTGGTCGGCAAGGTCGATATCCGCAAGCTCGAAGAATTCCCGCAGAACGACGCCGATGCCTACAGCTATTCGGGCGCGCTGTGCCGGGCCAACCAGGGCCTGATGGAATTCGTCGAGATGTTCAAGGCCCCGATCAAGGTCCTGCACCCACTGCTCACGGCCACCCAGGAAGGTAACTACAACAGTACCGAAGGGCTGGGTGCCATTCCCTACACCGGTATCCTGTTGGCCCACTCCAACGAATCGGAGTGGCACACCTTCCGCAACAACAAGAACAACGAGGCGTTCATCGACCGGATCTACATCGTCAAGGTGCCGTACTGCCTGCGCGTCAGCGATGAGATCAAGATCTACGACAAGTTGCTGATCAACAGCTCGCTGGCCAAGGCCCATTGCGCGCCAGACACCCTCAAGATGCTCGCCCAGTTCACTGTACTCTCGCGCCTCAAGGAGCCAGAGAACTCCAACATCTACTCGAAGATGCGCGTCTACGACGGCGAGAACCTCAAGGACACCGATCCGAAGGCCAAGTCGATCCAGGAGTACCGGGACTCGGCAGGCGTCGACGAGGGCATGAACGGCCTGTCGACCCGCTTCGCCTTCAAGATCCTTTCCAAAGTCTTCAACTTCGACCCACACGAGATTGCGGCCAACCCGGTTCACCTGCTGTACGTGCTCGAACAGCAGATCGAACAGGAACAGTTCCCGGCCGAAGTGCGCGAACGCTACCTGCGCTACCTGAAGGAGTACCTGGCACCGCGCTATATCGAGTTCATCGGCAAGGAAATCCAGACTGCCTACCTGGAGTCCTACAGCGAATACGGCCAGAACATTTTCGACCGCTACGTGCTGTACGCCGACTTCTGGATCCAGGACCAGGAATACCGCGACCCGGAAACCGGCGAAATCCTCAACCGCATCGCCCTCAACGAAGAACTGGAGAAGATCGAGAAACCGGCCGGCATCAGCAACCCGAAAGATTTCCGCAACGAAATCGTCAACTTCGTGCTGCGTGCCCGTGCCAACAACAACGGCAAGAACCCGAGCTGGCTCAGCTATGAAAAGCTGCGGGTGGTGATCGAGAAGAAAATGTTCTCCAACACCGAGGACCTGCTGCCGGTCATCAGCTTCAACGCCAAGGCCAGCAAGGAGGACCAACAGAAGCACAACGACTTCGTCACGCGCATGGTGGAGCGTGGCTACACCGACAAACAGGTTCGTCTGCTGTCGGAATGGTACCTGCGGGTCAGGAAATCGCAATAAAGCGACAAGCTACACACTGCGCGCCCAAGGCTGGCAAGCCAGCCTTGGGCGGCAGCAACTGCCTTGCTGCCATTAGGTGCAGCGAGCCCGTAGCTTGAAGCGTGCAGCTGTTCCCAGCTACCGGAGGGACCATGAGCTACGTTATAGACCGACGCCTGAACGGCAAGAACAAGAGCACGGTCAACCGTCAGCGCTTTCTGCGGCGGTACCGTGAACATATCAAGAAAGCCGTCGAAGAGGCGGTAAGCCGCCGTTCCATCATGGACATGGAACATGGTGAACAAATCAGCATTCCGGGGCGCGACATTGACGAACCCGTGCTCCACCACGGTCGCGGCGGCAAACAGACCGTCGTGCACCCGGGCAACAAGGAATTCACTGCCGGCGAACATATCCCCAGGCCGCAAGGTGGTGGCGGGGGTGGCGGCGGCCGCGGTAAAGCGGGCAATTCCGGCGACGGCATGGACGACTTCGTCTTCCAGATCACCCAGGAAGAGTTCCTCGAATTCATGTTCGAGGATCTCGAACTGCCCAACCTGGTCAAACGTCACCTGACCGGGACCGACACCTTCAAGACCGTGCGTGCGGGCATCGCCAACGAGGGCAACCCGTCACGCATCAATATCGTGCGCACCCTGCGCTCGGCCCATGCCCGGCGTATCGCCCTGACCGGCAGCAGCCGCGCACTGCTGCGCGAAGCACAAAAGGAACTCGACCGCCTGCGGGTCGAGGAGCCGGACAACTTCACCGATATCCAGGAAGTCGAACAGGAAATCGAACGCCTGAAGGCACGCATCAACCGCTTGCCCTTCCTCGACACCTTCGACCTCAAGTACAACCTGCTGGTCAAGCAGCCCAACCCCAGCTCCAAGGCAGTGATGTTCTGCCTGATGGACGTGTCCGGCTCCATGACCCAGGCCACCAAGGACATCGCCAAGCGCTTCTTCATCCTGTTGTACCTGTTCCTCAAGCGTAACTACGACCGCATCGAAGTGGTGTTCATCCGCCACCACACCAGCGCCCGGGAAGTCGACGAGGAAGAGTTTTTCTACTCGCGGGAAACCGGCGGCACCATCGTCTCCAGCGCGCTCAAGCTGATGCAGGAGATCATGGCCGAACGCTACCCGGCCAGCGACTGGAACATCTACGCCGCTCAGGCTTCTGACGGCGATAACTGGAACGACGACTCGCCGATCTGCCGCGAGATTCTGTCCAAGCAAATCATGCCGCACGTGCAGTACTACACTTACGTCGAGATCACCCCCCGTGAGCACCAGGCGCTGTGGTACGAATACGAACGCATCGGCGAAGCCTTCCCCGACACGTTCGCCCAGCAGCAGTTGGTATCGGCCGGCGACATCTACCCGGTCTTCCGTGAACTCTTCCAGCGCAGGTTAGCCACATGACCGCCAGAGCACAGAGACGCCAACCCATTTCCACCGGGTCCGAGTGGACGTTCGAGCTGATCCAGACCTACGACCGGGAAATCGGCCGCCTGGCCGAACGTTACGCCCTGGACACTTACCCCAACCAGATCGAGGTGATCACGGCCGAGCAGATGATGGACGCCTATGCCTCGGTCGGCATGCCTCTGGGCTACCACCACTGGTCCTACGGCAAACAGTTCCTCAGCACAGAAAAGTCCTACAGCCGTGGCCAGATGGGCCTGGCCTACGAAATCGTGATCAACTCCGACCCCTGCATCGCCTACCTGATGGAAGAAAACACCATGTGCATGCAGGCACTGGTGATTGCCCACGCCTGCTATGGCCATAACAGCTTCTTCAAAGGCAACTACCTGTTCCGCACCTGGACCGACGCCAGCTCCATTATCGATTACCTGGTGTTTGCCAAGCAGTACATCGCCCAGTGCGAAGAGCGCCACGGCATCGACGCCGTGGAAGACCTGATCGACTCCTGCCATGCCCTGATGAACTACGGCGTGGACCGCTACAAGCGCCCCTACCCCATCTCCGCAGAAGAGGAACGGCGGCGCCAGAAGGAGCGTGAGGAACACCTGCAGCGCCAGATCAACGACCTGTGGCGCACCATCCCGAAAAGCGCCGAAAGGGGCAACGAACGCGATGAGGGGCGCTTCCCCGCCGAACCACAGGAGAACATCCTGTATTTCATCGAGAAGAATGCCCCGCTGCTCGAACCTTGGCAGCGTGAAGTGGTGCGCATCGTGCGCAAGATCGCCCAGTACTTCTACCCGCAGCGCCAGACCCAAGTTATGAACGAAGGCTGGGCAACCTTCTGGCACTACACGCTCATGAACGACCTGTACGACGAGGGGCTGATCACCGAAGGCTTCATGATGGAGTTCTTGACCTCGCACACCAGCGTGGTGTTCCAGCCCGGCTTCGACAGCCCCTACTACAGCGGCATCAACCCCTACGCACTGGGCTTTGCCATGTACACCGACATCCGCCGCATGTGCGAAAACCCTACCGATGAAGATCGCCACTGGTTCCCCGACATTGCCGGCAGTGACTGGCTTTCTACCATCAAGTTTGCCATGAGCAGCTTCAAGGACGAGAGCTTCATCCTGCAATACCTTTCGCCTAAGGTGATGCGCGACCTCAAGCTGTTCAGCATCCTCGACGACGACCAGCGCGACGACCTGCTGGTGCCCGCCATTCACGATGAAGCCGGCTACCGGGTGATTCGTGAACTGCTGGCCGCGCAGTACAACCTGGGTAACCGTGAACCGAACGTGCAGATCTGGAGCGTCGACCGTCGCGGTGACCGCTCGCTGACGCTGCGCCACCAGCAACACAACCGCAAACCGCTGGGCGACTCAACCGATGAAGTGCTCAAGCACCTGCATCGCCTGTGGGGCTTCGATATCCACCTGGAGACCGTACAGGGCGAGCAAGTGATGAAAACCCACCACATGCCACCCCGTGGCGAGCACGGCGAAAGCGCCGACTACGGGCGCATGGACCTGGCTGTCATTCACCACCTCTAGTGCTACACCATAACTGCCGACGGGTTATCCTGTCGGCAGTTATGGAGAGCTGCACATGCACATCTACAAAGTCGGCGGCGCCGTGCGCGACCGCCTGCTCGGCCTTCCTGTCAGCGATATCGACTGGCTGGTGGTAGGCGCCACCGTTGAAGAAATGCACGCCAAGGGTTATCGGCCGGTGGGCGCTGATTTTCCGGTATTCCTGCACCCGAAAACCGGCGAGGAATATGCCTTGGCGCGTACCGAGCGCAAGAGCGGGCGCGGTTATGGCGGGTTCACTTTTCACGCCAGCCCTGACGTGACACTGGAGGAAGACCTGATTCGCCGTGACCTGACCATCAACGCGATGGCCGAGGACGAAGCAGGCACGGTGTACGACCCCTACCACGGCAAAGACGATCTCGAAAGGCGAATTTTACGCCACGTTTCACCGGCATTCGCCGAAGATCCTTTGCGCGTGCTGCGCGTTGCGCGCTTTGCTGCCCGCTATGCACCGCTTGGTTTCCGGGTTGCCGAAGAAACGCTTGAGCTGATGCGCCAGATCAGCGCCTCTGGCGAGCTGCAGGCGCTGACTGCAGAGCGCAGCTGGAAGGAAATCGAGCGGGCGCTGATGGAGGCACAGCCCCAGGTGTTCTTCCAGGTGCTGCGCGATTGCGACGCCCTGCAGGCCCTGCTGCCTGAGCTTGTTGACGGTGCCCAGGCCCTGGCGGCGCTGGAGCAGGCAGCGGCGCATGAACAGCCCCTGCACGTGCGCTGGGCGTGCCTGTTGCGCGGGCTGGCACCGGCATCGATCAAAGCCGTCAACCAGCGCCTCAAGGCCCCAAGGGATTGCCAGGAGCTGGCCTTACTGACGGGAGAGTGCCTGGCACAAGGTAATCAGGCACTGGAGCTGCCAGCCACGGCGCTACTGGAGCTGTTGCAGAAGTTCGATGTTTACCGAAGGCCGCAGCGGTTCGAGGACTTTGTGGTCGCTTCCGAGATGGCGGCGCTAGGTGATGGCCAGCCAGGTTATCCACAGGCCGATTACCTGCGTGGCGCAGCAGCAGCGGCGCGAGCGGTGGATGTGAAGCCGTTGGTGCAGGCCGGGCTGACTGGGCAGGCACTGGGCGAAGCGCTCAAGGCTGAGCGGCTGAAAGCGCTTGAGGCTTACCAACTCGACTGACCATACGGTCTCTTCGCGGCTAAAGCCGCTCCCGCAGGTACAACGTGGGCCAGAAACCTGCGTAGTACTTGTGGGAGTGGCTTTGACCGCAAAAGGGCCGGAACAGGCTTAAGCGGGTGTCAGCTGCAACCCACGCCACTCGAAGGCGACCGGGGCCAGCACCTGGTCAATCTGTGCCTCTTGCCACAACCGGGCCATGCTCTTGCCTGCCCCCGGATGCACCAGCTCAGGCGCCAGCAACGACAGCGGCCACAGCACAAACGCATTCTTCATGATCTCGGCCCGGGGCAGTACCAGCCCATCGAAGGTGCCGTGCAGATCGTCATACATCAGCACATCGATATCCAGCGGCAGCCCTTTGCGGTCCGGCGCGTAACGGCCATTTTCGGCCTCGATGAACTTCAGCCGACGGTCCAGTTCGATCAGCGGCAGTGCGGTTTGCCCGGTCACCACGAAATTGATGAACGGCCCGCTCTTGATACCCACCGGCTGGCTTTCGAACACCGGCGAGCAGCGCATGTCGGTGAGGATGCCCGCCAACGCATCTAGCCCGGCGCACAAGTGCGCCTCACGGTCGATGTTGCTGCCGAGGCCAAGGTAAACCGTGCTCAGAGACATCCGCGCTCGATCTCCACGCCTACACCGCCACGGGCCGCCGGTACCGCACCTGGCTTGGTCAGTTTCAACCGCACCCAGGGGATATGGAATTCTTCCATCAAGGTTGCCACCAGGCGCTCGGCAAAGGTTTCCACCAACTCGAAACGGGCCTGCTCGGCAAACGCCTGGATGCGTGCCGAGACGCTGGCGTAGTCCAGCGCCAGGTTCAGGTCGTCACCCGTTGCGGCCGGGCGGTTGTCCCAGGCAAAGCTCAGGTCCAGGCGCAAGCACTGGCGAATATCCCGCTCCCAGTCATAGGCACCGATGACGGTATCGACTTCCAGGCCTTCGATGAACACTCTGTCCAAGCACTTCTCTCCACAGCACGACAAGGGCGACTGGCGCCGTTAGAATCAGGGCGTCCTCGCCCGGAATAGTTAGCATGTTTTGGTTACTGGCGTTGCTCGCCTACCTGCTCGGCTCACTGTCCTTCGCCATTCTCCTCAGCCGCCTTTCGGGCAGCCCGGACCCGCGTTCCAGTGGTTCAGGCAATGCCGGCGCCACCAACATGCTACGCCTGGCAGGCCGTAAACTGGCGATCCTGACCCTGCTTGGCGACCTGTGCAAGGGCCTTTTGCCGGTATTGCTCGCCCGCCTTGCCGGGCTGGACCTGCACGCGCAAGCCTGGGTGGGCGTGTGCGCGGTGCTGGGCCACCTGTTCCCCCTGTACTTCCGCTTCCGGGGTGGCAAGGGCGTGGCGACGGCTGCCGGCATGCTCATGGGCCTGTATTTCCCGGCCGCGCTGCTGGCCATCGGCGCCTGGCTGCTGACGTTCTACCTCACCCGCACCAGCTCGCTGGCGGCGCTGATTGCCACGCCGCTGACCTTGCCATTGCTGGCCTGGCGCGAGCCCGAAGCCCTGCTGCCGATCACCGTGCTGACCGTGATGATCGTATGGCGCCACCGCAAAAACCTGCGCGACCTGTTCGCCGGGCGCGAACGGCACTTCTGACCGTTCGGCTTCACACGTTACAGCGGCGGCAACTGCTCCATCGGCCAGCGCGCCTGCACGCTGATCGCCAGGTCCTGGTGCTGCCCCGCCAACAGGCGCTGGCAACCGGCGTAGGCGATCATCGCGCCGTTGTCGGTACAGAACTGCGGGCGCGCGTAGTACACATTGCCCTTGATGCTGCCGAGCATGTCTTCGAGGGACGCGCGCAAAGCCTTGTTGGCACTCACACCACCCGCGATGACCAGGCGTTTGAGGCCGGTCTGCTTGAGCGCCCGCTTGCACTTGATGGTCAAAGTCTCCACCACCGCCTGCTGGAATGCCAGGGACAGGTCGCAACGGGTTTGCTCACTGTCGTCGCCAGCGTTCTTGCATTGCTGCCAGGTGTTGAGGGCGAAGGTCTTGAGGCCACTGAAGCTGAATTCCAGGCCCGGGCGGTCGGTCATCGGCCGCGGGAACACGAAGCGCCCAGGTACGCCCTGCTCGGCCAGGCGCGCGATTTCCGGGCCGCCGGGGTAATTGAGGCCGATCAGCTTGGCGGTCTTGTCGAACGCTTCGCCGGCGGCATCGTCCAGGCTTTCGCCCAGCAGTTCGTACTGACCGATGCCATCGACGCGTACCAGCTGGGTGTGTCCGCCTGAAACCAACAAAGCGACGAACGGAAACTCAGGGGGGTTTTCTTCCAGCATGGGCGCCAGCAAGTGGCCTTCCATGTGGTGCACGCCAATCGCCGGAATGTCCCAGGCAAAGGCCAGCGCCTGGGCGCAGGAGGCGCCCACCAGCAATGCGCCGACCAGGCCAGGGCCCGCGGTGTAGGCAATGGCGTCGATCTCGGTGGCGACGCAGCCCGCCTCCTCCAGCACCTGGCGAATCAGCGGCAACATGCGCTTCACGTGGTCACGCGAGGCAAGCTCGGGCACCACACCGCCAAACACGCGATGCAGGTCAATCTGGCTGAACAGTGCGTCGGCCAACAAGCCGCGCTCACTGTCGTATAATGCGACGCCAGTTTCGTCGCAGGATGTTTCCAATCCCAGTACTAGCATGGGTTCGTCCCTTGTGGGGGCTGAATTCGAAGGCGCGCATGATAGTCCCCGTGTCGGATGCCGACCAGCGGTTTTCGATCAGAGGCTTTGCATTCCGGCTTGCTAAGGGTTAACATCCGCAACCCTTGAAAACCGACGTTCTCCAGCACACCTTTGTTTTGCCAGGAGCACGTCTACCCCGGTAATGAATTAAGGTAGCCCTGGATGCCAGCCGTCAAAGTTAAAGAGAACGAACCCTTCGACGTAGCTCTGCGTCGTTTCAAGCGCTCCTGCGAAAAAGCCGGTGTACTGGCTGAAGTTCGTAGCCGCGAGTTTTACGAGAAGCCGACCGCCGAGCGTAAGCGCAAAGCAGCTGCTGCTGTTAAGCGTCACGCCAAGAAAGTACAGCGCGAACAGCGCCGCGCCGTTCGTCTGTACTAATACAGACGTTCTACGCAAAGCTTCTGCCCTGCCCGGCTAACCGCCGGGTGATGGCAGCGGTCGTTTCTAACTTGAGCAGCTAGCTCAAGGCCCCGCACAAGCTTCACGCGAAGTGCACAGGGGCAACCTGCCTGAAACGTCAGAGCTGGTCTTTCTTGCTGTATGACCAGACGTGCACGTCCGACTGACGGGCCCTTAGGGGCTGGCGACGAGCACACATTCCCTCGCACTTCCCCAATCAGCACTCGCCCTATTCGGCGCGTGAGCGATTAGACTTGCCAGTTGCCAGATGACGAGACTGCCATGGCCGGGCTGATTCCCCAGAGTTTCATTGACGACCTGATCAACCGCCTCGACATCGTCGACGTGGTGAGTTCGCGCGTCCAGCTGAAAAAAACCGGCAAAAACTACTCTGCCTGCTGCCCGTTCCACAAGGAGAAGACCCCTTCCTTCACGGTCAGCCCCGACAAGCAGTTCTACTACTGCTTCGGCTGCGGTGCCGGCGGCAACGCCCTTGGCTTCGTCATGGACCACGACAACCTGGACTTCCCCCAGGCTGTCGAAGAACTGGCCCGCGCCGCAGGCATGGAAGTACCCCGCGAGCAAGGCCGCCGCGACCAGAAACCTCGCCAGCCAACCGACTCGCCGCTGTACCCGCTGCTGGACGCCGCCTCGGAATTCTATCGCCAGGCCCTACGCAGCCACCCGACCCGCAAGGCCGCAGTGGATTACCTAAAGGGCCGCGGCCTGTCCGGGGAGATCGCCCGCGATTTCTGCCTGGGCTTCGCCCCGCCCGGCTGGGACAACCTGCTCAAGCACCTGGGTGCCGACACCCTGCAGCAAAAGGTGATGATCGATGCCGGCCTGCTGATCGAAAACGCCGAAAGCGGCAAGCGCTACGACCGCTTCCGCGACCGGGTGATGTTCCCCATTCGCGACAGCCGCGGGCGCATCATCGCCTTCGGTGGCAGGGTACTGGGCGACGACAAGCCCAAGTACCTGAACTCCCCGGAAACCCCGGTGTTCCACAAGGGCCAGGAACTGTACGGGCTGTACGAGGCGCGCAAGCACAACCGCAACCTCGACGAAATCATCGTCGTCGAGGGCTACATGGACGTCATCGCCCTGGCTCAACAGGGCCTGCGCAATGCCGTGGCGACCCTTGGCACCGCCACCAGCGAAGAGCACCTCAAGCGCCTGTTCCGGGTAGTGCCCAGCGTGCTGTTCTGCTTCGACGGCGACCAGGCCGGGCGCAAGGCCGCCTGGCGTGCACTGGAGTCGACCCTGTCGAACCTGCAGGACGGCCGCCGCGCCCGCTTCCTGTTCCTGCCCGAAGGCGAAGACCCGGACAGCCTGGTGCGCGCCGAAGGTACCGATGCCTTCAGGGCCCGCATCAACCAGCACGCCCAGCCGCTGGCCGACTACTTCTTCGAGCAACTGGGCGTTGAAGCCGACCCGCGATCGCTGGAAGGCAAGGCGCACATGGCGACCCTGGCCGCACCGTTGATCGAAAAGATCCCTGGCGCCAACCTGCGCCAACTGATGCGCAACCGCCTGAAGGAAATCACCGGCCTGGACCCGCAGCAGGTCGAGCAACTGGCTCAACAAGCGCCAGCGGCCAGCGGTGTGCCGGACTACGACCCTGGCTACGACTACGACGCCATGGCCAGCTACACCCCTGACTACGGCGACATGCCGCAGCACGACTTCGTCCCCGCTCAGCAGGAGCAGGCGTGGAAGCCGAACAAGGGCGGGGGCAAAAAGCAGTGGAGCGACAAACCCTGGGACAAGAATCGCAAAGGCGGCAAAGCCTGGCAGCAACGAGATGAAGCGCCACCGCGCGTGCCAGCCCCGGTCGAGCCGCCTACCCTGGCCGCCCTGCGCACGCTGCTGCACCACCCGTTACTGGCCGGCAAGGTGGAAGATGCCAGCCACTTTGCCGACGAAGAACACCTGTACAGCCAGCTGCTGGTGTCATTGATCGAAGCCGCACAGAAAAATCCTGGGCTAAGCTCAATGCAGTTGATCGCACGCTGGCATGGCACCGAACAGGGCCGCCTGCTGCGGGCCCTGGCGGAAAAGGAATGGCTGATCGTAGCCGACAACCTTGAACAACAGTTTTTCGACACTATAACTAGCTTGTCCGCCCGCCAACGCGAGCGCAGCCTGGAACAACTGCTCAGGAAATCACGTCAAAGTGAGTTGACCAGCGAGGAAAAAACCCAGCTCCTCGCCCTGCTGAGCCGGAATGTTCCCGCACAAACGCCGACCTCATCTGGCGCGTGAGGCCCATGCTCGGGTATAATCCTCGGCTTGTTTTTTGCCCGCCAAGACCTTCAGTGGATAGGGTGTTATGTCCGGAAAAGCGCAACAGCAGTCTCGTATCAAAGAGTTGATCACCCGCGGTCGTGAGCAGGGCTACCTGACTTACGCGGAGGTCAACGACCACCTGCCTGAGGATATTTCAGATCCTGAACAGGTGGAAGACATCATCCGCATGATCAACGACATGGGGATCAACGTATTCGAGAGTGCTCCGGATGCGGATGCCCTTCTGTTGGCGGAAGCCGACACCGACGAAGCCGCGGCCGAAGAAGCCGCTGCTGCGTTGGCGGCAGTTGAAACCGATATCGGCCGCACGACCGACCCGGTGCGCATGTACATGCGTGAAATGGGTACCGTCGAGCTTCTGACCCGCGAAGGCGAGATCGAAATCGCCAAGCGTATCGAGGAAGGCATCCGTGAAGTCATGGGCGCCATCGCTCACTTCCCGGGCACTGTCGATTACATTCTCGGCGAATATGACCGCGTCACCACCGAGGGCGGCCGCCTGTCGGACGTGCTCAGCGGTTACATCGACCCTGACGACAACATCGCCGCTCCGACCGAAGAGGTGCCGATCCCTGGCGCCAAGGCCGCAGCTGCGAAGGAAGAGTCTGACGACGAAGAGGAAGAAGCCGAGAGCAGTGACGACGAGGAAGAGACCGAGAGCGGTCCGGACCCGGTAGTCGCAGCCCAACGTTTCGGTGCGGTATCCGACCAGCTTCAGGCGACCTTCAAGGTCGTGAAGAAGCACGGTCGTGCCCACAAGGAAAGCATCGCGGCCCTGCAAGCCCTCGCCGACCTGTTCATGCCGATCAAGCTGGTACCCAAGCAGTTCGAGGTCCTGGTAGAGCGTGTTCGTGATGCCCTGAACCGTCTGCGTCAGCAAGAGCGCGCCATCATGCAGCTGTGCGTGCGTGATGCCCGCATGCCGCGTGCCGACTTCCTGCGCATGTTCCCGAGCAACGAAACCGACCAGACCTGGAGCGGTGACCTGGCCAAGCGCAACACCAAATGGGCTGCTGCCCTGGGTGAAAAGGACGCCGCCATCGTCGCTTGCCAGCAGAAGCTGATCGACCTTGAGACCGAAACCGGCCTGACCGTTGCCGAGATCAAGGACATCAACCGTCGCATGTCGATCGGTGAAGCCAAGGCCCGTCGCGCCAAGAAAGAAATGGTCGAGGCGAACCTGCGTCTGGTGATCTCCATCGCCAAGAAGTACACCAACCGTGGCCTGCAGTTCCTCGACCTGATCCAGGAAGGCAACATCGGCTTGATGAAAGCGGTGGACAAGTTCGAATACCGTCGCGGCTACAAGTTCTCGACCTACGCCACCTGGTGGATCCGTCAGGCGATCACCCGCTCGATCGCCGACCAGGCACGCACCATCCGTATTCCGGTGCACATGATCGAGACGATCAACAAGCTCAACCGTATTTCCCGCCAGATGCTGCAGGAAATGGGTCGCGAACCGACCCCGGAAGAGCTGGGCGAGCGCATGGAAATGCCTGAGGACAAGATCCGCAAGGTACTGAAGATCGCCAAAGAGCCGATCTCCATGGAAACCCCGATCGGTGACGACGAAGATTCGCACCTGGGCGACTTCATCGAGGACTCGACCATGCAGTCCCCGATCGACGTGGCCACGGTCGAAAGCCTCAAGGAAGCCACCCGTGACGTGCTCTCGGGCCTGACTGCACGCGAAGCCAAGGTGCTGCGCATGCGCTTCGGTATCGACATGAACACCGACCACACCCTCGAAGAGGTAGGTAAGCAGTTTGACGTAACGCGTGAGCGGATCCGTCAGATCGAAGCGAAGGCGTTGCGCAAACTGCGCCACCCCACTCGCAGCGAGCATCTGCGCTCCTTCCTCGACGAGTGATGACAAAACCCCGGCCCAGGCCGGGGTTTTTCTTTTCTGCCTTTTGAAACACTCGCGGTCCCTGTAGGAGCAGCCTTGTGCTGCGAAGAAGCCATCCGGGTCACCGTACACCTCCGCCCATACGGCGCTTTCGCAGCACAAGGCTGCTCCTACACATATCTCGCTTACCCCACGCTTGCGCAATGCCCGTCTACACTCGACGTCAGACCCCAAAAAGTGCGAGGCCGCTATGCCGCTCATGCCGGCCATTCTGCTGCTGCTCCTGATTTTGTGGAACACAACGGCCGGCGCCCTGACCCTGACAGACGAGGAGAAAGCCTGGCTGGCTGCCCACCAACAGCTGAGCCTGGGCGTAGACGCCTCTTGGCCACCGTTCGAGTTTCGCGACCAGGAGGGCCGGTACCAGGGATTGGCCGCCGATTACATCGCCGCGATCCAGCAACGCCTGGGCGTGACGCTCAAACCGGTCGAGCCCAGCAGCTGGACCGAGGTACTGGCGCAAGCGCGGGAAAACCGCATCGACCTGCTGCCCGGTATCATGTCCACCCCCGAACGCCAAGGCTATCTGGCCTTCACCCGCCCGTACCTGGACTTCCCCATCGTCATCCTCGCCCACAAAGGCGGCGCACAACCGCGCAAACTGGACGACCTGTACGGCCTGAAGATAGCCGTGGTCGAAAACTACGCCCCGCACGAACTGCTGCGTACCCATCACCCCGACCTCAACCTGGTGGCACTGCCCAATGTGAGCTCCACCTTGCAGGCCTTGGCCACCGATCAGGTGGACGCCGTGGTCGGCGACCTCGCTTCAAGCATCTGGAGCCTGCGCCAGCTCAAGCTCGATGGGCTCTACGTCAGTGGCGAAACGCCCTACCGCTACCAGTTGGCCATGGCCGCACCACGCGACAACAAAGTGCTGGTGGGCATTCTGGACAAAGTCATGGCCGACATGAGCAGCGGCGAAGTCAGCCAGATCCAGCAGCGCTGGGTGGGTAATGTGGTCGACCAACGGATGTTCTGGTCTGACCTGCTGGTGTATGGCCTGCCAACGGTGCTGTTGCTGATGGCCGTGCTGGCCGTGGTGATCCGAATCAACCGTCGGCTCAGCTCGGAAATTTCCCGGCGTATAGCACTGGAGCAGGAGCTGCGCAGCAGCGAGTACCACTACCGCGGACTGGTCGAGAGCCTGTCCGCCATCGCCTGGGAAGCCGATGCCAACGACTTTACCTACAGCTACGTCTCCCCACATGCCGAAGACTTGCTTGGCTACCCGCTGAGCGACTGGCTCAGGCCGGGCTTCTGGCGCAGCATCCTGCACCCGGAGGACGCCCTCTGGGCCCAGGCCTACTGCGACAGCGAAACCGCAGCCGGACGCGACCATAGCCTGGACTATCGGGTAATCCGGGCTGACGGCCAGCCCCTGTGGGTACGCAATATCGTCAGCATGATCGAACACGGGCACCAGCCGGTGATGCGCGGGCTGATGATCGACATCAGCGAAACCAAGCGTACCGAGGACGCCCTGCGCCTTTCCGAACAAAAGTTTGCCTCGGTGTTCCAGCAGTGCCCCGACATTCTGCTGATCGCCCGCCACAGCGACGGCTGCCTGCTGGAGGTGAACGAAGCCTTCGAAGAGCAGATCGGCCTGACCGCGGGACAGGTGCTTGGCCGCAGCGCTACGGATCTGCACCTGTGGGGTGTCGAAGGCTCCGGCCCCCCGCTGCTTGAGCGCCTGCACCAAGGCGGCATCCGCAACCTGGAAATGAGCTTCCGGCGCAGCAATGGCCAACTGTTCACCGGCCTCACCTCGGCCGAAACCTTCGAACTCGACGGCACCCCGGCACTGGTGGTGGCGGTGCGCGACATCAGCCAGCTCAAGGAAACCCAGGGGCAGTTGCAAACCTCGGAAGAGAAATTCGCCAAGGCGTTCCACGCTTCGCCCGACGGCCTGCTGCTGTCGCGCCAGAGCGACGGTTTGCTGCTTGAGGTGAACGAAGGCTTCTGCCGCCTCACAGGCTACGACCTCAACCCGACCATCGACCAGACCTCGCTTGACCTGGGTATCTGGGTCGACCTCAACGAACGCAAACGCATGGTCGACCAGCTCAACCGCGACGGCTTCGTGCGCGACTTCACCTGCCACATCCGCCGCAGCGACGGGCAGATCCGCCTGTGCGAGCTGTCCGCCAGGCCCCTGCCGATTGCCGGTGTCGACTGCATGCTGACCATCGCCCGCGACATCACCGAGCGCCACCTGATGCAGGAAAAACTGCAGCTGGCCGCCACCGTGTTCGAGAACACCGCCGAAGGCGTGCTGATCACCGACATCGACCAACGCATCAGTGCCGTCAACCGCGCCTTCAGCGAAATCACCGGCTACAGCGAGATCGAAGCCCTCGGCCAGACCCCGCGCCTGCTTGCCTCCGGCCAGCACGACAGCGCCTTCTATGCCGCCATGTGGCACCAGCTTACTGCCGAGGGCCACTGGCAAGGTGAGATCTACAACAAGCGCAAGAACGGCGAACTGTACCCCGGCTGGCTGACCATCAGTGCGGTGCGCAACAGCGAACGCGAGATCACCCACTTCGTTGCCGTGTTCGCCGACATTTCCAGCCTCAAGCACGCCCAGGCCAAGCTCGACTACCAGGCCCACCACGACCCGCTGACGGGCCTGCCGAACCGTGCCTTGTTCGAGAACCGCCTGCAGGCCGTGCTCACTTGCGCGCAGGTGTCCAACCGCCAGGGCGCGGTGCTGTTCCTTGACCTCGACCGCTTCAAACACATCAACGACAGCCTTGGCCACCCGGTCGGCGACCTGCTGCTCAAGGGCATAGCACAGCGCCTGAAAGAACAGGTGCGGGACGTCGACACCGTGGCCCGCCTGGGCGGCGACGAGTTCATCATTCTGCTGCCCGGCCTGCACAAGCCCAGTGACGCCAGCACCATCGCCAACAAGCTGCTGGCCTGCTTTGTCGCACCGTTCCAGGCCGGTGAGCACGAGTTCTTCACCAGCGCCAGCATCGGCATCAGCCTATATCCGCAGGACGGCACCGACGTGGCCACGCTGATCCGCAACGCCGACGCTGCCATGTACCGCTCCAAAGCCAAAGGCCGCAACCGCGTCGAAGCCTACACCCGCGACCTGACCGCCCAGGCCAGCGAGCGCATCGCCCTGGAGCACGAGCTACGCCGCGCCGTCGAACGCAACGAAATGAGCCTGTGCTTCCAGCCCAAGCTCAGCCTCAAGACCCAGAACCTGGTAGGCGCCGAGGCGCTGATCCGCTGGAGCCACCCGACCTTTGGTGAAGTGCCGCCAGAGCACTTCATCCACCTGGCAGAAGAGAACGGCACCATCCTCCAGCTCGGCGACTGGGTACTGGAACAAGCCTGCCGGCAGATGCAGGCCTGGAAGCAGCACTACGAACCCTTCGGCCCATTGTCGATCAACCTCGCCGGCGCCCAGCTTCGCCAGCCACACCTGGCCCGGCGCATCGAACAGTTGCTCAAGCACTACCAGCTCAAGGCGGGTGACCTGCAACTGGAGATCACCGAAAACTTCATCATGAGCCAGGCGGAAGAAGCACTGGCCGTGCTGTACCAGCTGAAAAAGCTGGGCGTGCAGCTGGCCATCGACGACTTTGGCACCGGCTATTCATCGCTGAGCTATCTCAAGCGCCTGCCACTGGACATTCTGAAGATCGACAAGTCGTTCATCCGCGGCCTGCCCGACGACCCCCACGACGCCGCCATCGCCCGTGCGATCATTGCCCTGGGCCGCAGCATGCAACTGACCATCATTGCCGAGGGCGTGGAAAACCAGGCTCAGCAACGCTTCCTGGCGGCCGAGGGCTGCGAGCAGATCCAGGGCTACATCGTCAGCCTGCCGCTGCCGCCAGGCGAGTTCGCGGCAACGTTTCTTCGCATAGCACTATCGGATCTTTCAGATGGCACAGGTGCGAAACCCTCGTTATAATCCGGCCACTTACTGAGGGCCTATAGCTCAGTTGGTTAGAGCAGAGGACTCATAATCCTTTGGTCCACGGTTCAAGTCCGTGTGGGCCCACCAAATACCAGAAAGCCGCGCGATTCCGCGGCTTTTTCATGCCTATCGATCAGCCGCGCCGTTATGCCCGCTTCTTCGATACGCTATTTGCCTGCGTCTCAGGCAACCGAAGTGCTTCCCAACCCTTCATGGCCAGGCCAACTGTCTTCGGCACCGGTTTTTCGCCCTTACGGTAATAAGCCAACATACGCCTGCTCAGCCCTAGCTCTTCAGCTGCTCGATCCAACGTCAGCTCATGTTTGGCCATCCAGCTCCAGATGAGCTCGTGTGAACACTCCCCCGTCCGCGAAGGTGAGCAGCAATGAAGCGGGGCCCACCACGGTTACCTCGGTCAGCTGGCAATGCTTGTTGGTCATGGATTCAACTCCTCCCACATTGCTACCAGTCGAGCCCTGTTTCGCGAAGCCCATTCAAGTGCCTTACTTGCGACCCACCGAGGCCGTCAATGGATACAGTGCAATGGTTGCACCAGACAGTATTATTCGAGCATCCCGCCCACAGCTCCGGAAATGTAACTCTTCTTACTCACCTCTTGACCGCATCTCGACCTGCCGCGGGTTGTAGAAGGTCATGCCAGCCGGAATATCCCGCGTAACCAACGACATCGCGCCAATCACCACGTCGTCGCCAATATCGATGCAGTCGGCAACGATGCAACTGTTAGCCCCCATGCTCACGTTGTCACCAATGCGCAGCGCGTAATCGTCCAACCCTAGTGTCTTGATACCGATCGAGCAGTTCTGCCGGACGAAGAAGTTGCGCCCGATGCTCACGTGTCGGGTAATTACTACCCCCGGCAGGTGCGCGATGCGCAGACCGGGTGCGATCTGTGCGCCGATGTCGATGTCCAGCGCGTACTTGAGGTTGAGCCGCTGTTGCATGCGCCGGGCGTGACGCCGCGCCAGGCCGCCGCGGGCGTCGAGGTACTGGGCCAGGCGGTAGGCAAAGAGGAAACGCAGTTTGTTGTCCTTGCGCGCACGGCGCAGCACGTTGAACAGCAGGCTTATACGGCGCCCGGGCCTTTTCTTGTTGGCGACTTCCAGTCGCCAGCATTCGAGCAGGTGGTCGAGGTTCACGCTGAGGTTCCCGTTGAGCTAGCGCTTCATCATGCCGAAGGCACAGCCACCAGGCCAGCGCAGTCGTTGTAGGAGCGCGTCGGATTGTTCAGCTGTGCCCGGCCTTGCCCTGATTGGCACTCGCTGGCTAGGCTAGCAGGCCAACCGTAGAGACTCGCCATGTCGGATTCCCGCTCCATCACGCTGGATGAAATCGATCGCCAGCTGATCGCCCTGCTGCAAATCAACGCCCGCGAAAGCGTCGCCACCCTCGCGCGCCAGCTGGGCATCGCCCGCACCACCGTCAACTCGCGCCTGGAACGGCTGGAGAAGAACAAGGTCATCTCAGGCTATGGCGTGCGCTTGGGTCAGAGTGTGATGGGTGGCGGGCTGCAAGCGTACGTGGGGATCAAGGTGCAGCCGCGCTCCGGGAAGGAAGTGGTACGCCGTCTGAGTGCCATGGGCCAGGTGCAGCAGCTGTGTGCAGTAAGCGGCGAATTCGACTATGTGGCCTGGCTGCGTACGGACTCGCCCGAGCAACTGGACCAGCTGCTCGACCAGATCGGCAGTGTCGACGGGGTGGAAAAAACCACCACGTCGATCATTCTCAGCAGCAAGGTGGATCGCGGTCAGCCAATCTGAGCGACACCCTCCAGCACCGTCAAATATCTTGAGTGAAACGCTGTATCGACCGATCGAGGCCTATACCTGCGTTACTTGCTGCAATTCATTCGTGCTGAGGCGTAGCGTCAATGCGTAATAGGCTGGTTAGAGGCCGGATTGACAGGCCTCACCACCTCTTCCAAACTATACGCAGATAACGTACACAGCATGGACGCCGTTTTTGTTGAGCTTCCCCCGTTCGAACGTCATCGTCCCAGTTACCTGAGCGACGAAGACTTTCGCTCCTTGCAACAGTTTTTGTTGAAGAATCCGCTTGCTGGAGATTTGATCCAAGGTACAGGTGGCCTCCGGAAGCTGCGATTTTCGGACTCCCAACGCCAAAAGGGCAAGCGGGGCGGTATCCGCGTCATCTACTACTTCTGGCTTCCGGGGACTCAATTCTGGCTGTTTACCCTATACGGCAAAGGCATGCAGGATGACTTGACCGACTCCCAGCGAAAAGCTCTGAGAACCATGCTCGAACGCGAATACCTGTCGAGGACCCACCATGCCACGCAACCTGTTCACTGAACTCACTGAAGGCTTCGACGCCTTGGCCGAAGAACGCCAAGGCAAGAAGACCCTGCGCTCGCACAAAGTCAGCTCCATCGAACTGGCCCCCTTGGCGCCTAATGAACTGTTGGAACTGCGCCAGCGCCTCAACATGTCCAGGGCACTGTTCGCGAACTGTCTACGGACCAACGCCAGAACACTGGAGAACTGGGAGCAAGGCCGTTCCAGACCTAATGCGCAGGCTGTTGCGCTCATTCGCCTTGTGCAGAAATACCCCGAGACCGTGGATCACCTCGCATCCCTTATCTGATTCATCATAATTGATCTTTTATTAGTAAATATGACGAATAAAGCTACATTCAGACACCACTCTGAACCTTAATTACGAACGGGCTACTCCCTAAAATGACCACCAGGCATCTCCTATACTCAGGCTCCGCTCCCCGCGCAGCCTCTCTGGCAAGGTCACTTCATGAACAAGAAAAACCGCCACCCCGCCGACGGCAAGCAGCCCATCACCATCTTTGGTCCGGACTTCCCCTTCGCCTTCGACGACTGGCTGGAACACCCCGCAGGCCTGGGCAGCATTCCAGCCGAGCGCCAGGGTGAAGAAGTGGCCATCGTGGGTGCCGGTATCGCCGGCCTGGTGGCGGCCTACGAGCTGATGAAACTGGGCTTGAAGCCGGTGGTGTACGAGGCCTCCAAGCTGGGTGGCCGGCTGCGTTCGCAAGCCTTCAACGGCACCGACGGGATCATCGCCGAACTCGGCGGCATGCGTTTCCCGGTGTCGTCCACGGCGTTCTATCACTACGTGGACAAGCTGGGCCTGGAGACCAAGCCCTTCCCCAACCCCCTGACCCCGGCCTCGGGCAGCACAGTGATCGACCTGGAAGGCCAGACCTACTACGCCGAAAAAACCACCGACCTGCCCAAGCTGTTCCACGAAGTGGCCGACGCCTGGGCCGACGCCCTGGAAAGTGGCGCCCAGTTCGCCGACATCCAGCAAGCTATCCGCGACCGCGATGTACCGCGGCTCAAGGAGTTGTGGAACAAGCTGGTGCCGCTGTGGGACGACCGCACCTTCTACGACTTCGTGGCCACCTCGCGCTCGTTCGCCAAACTGAGCTTCCAGCACCGCGAAGTGTTCGGCCAGGTCGGCTTTGGCACCGGCGGATGGGACTCGGACTTCCCCAACTCGATGCTGGAAATCTTCCGCGTGGTGATGACCAACTGCGACGACCACCAGCACCTGGTCGTCGGCGGTGTGGAGCAGGTGCCGCAAGGTATCTGGCGCCATGTGCCCGAGCGCTGCGCCCACTGGCCGGAGGGCACCAGCCTCAGCGGCCTGCATGGCGGCGCGCCGCGCACCGGGGTCAAGCGCATTGCCCGTGCCGCCGATGGCCGCCTGGCGGTCACCGACAACTGGGGCGACACCCGGCACTACGGCGCCGTGCTCGCCACCTGCCAGACCTGGCTGCTGACCACCCAGATCGACTGCGAGGAATCGCTGTTCTCGCAAAAAATGTGGATGGCCCTGGACCGCACCCGCTACATGCAATCGTCGAAGACGTTCGTCATGGTCGACCGGCCGTTCTGGAAGGACAAGGACCCGCAAACCGGCCGTGACCTGATGAGCATGACCCTCACCGACCGCCTCACCCGCGGCACCTACCTGTTCGACAACGGCGACGACAAGCCGGGGGTCATCTGCCTGTCCTACGCCTGGATGAGCGACGCGCTGAAGATGCTGCCGCACCCGGTGGAAAAGCGCGTGCAGCTGGCCCTGGATGCGCTGAAGAAGATCTACCCCAAGACCGATATCGCCGGGCACATCATCGGCGACCCGATCACCATTTCCTGGGAGGCCGACCCGCACTTCCTCGGCGCCTTCAAGGGCGCCCTGCCGGGCCACTACCGCTACAACCAGCGCATGTACGCGCACTTCATGCAGCAAGACATGCCTGCCGAGCAGCGCGGCATGTTCATCGCCGGTGACGACGTGTCGTGGACCCCGGCGTGGGTGGAAGGCGCGGTGCAGACGTCGCTGAATGCGGTGTGGGGTATCATGAACCACTTCGGTGGCCAGACCCACCCGGACAACCCCGGCCCGGGCGATGTGTTTGACGAGATCGGCCCGATCGCCCTCGCAGACTGACACAAGGAGGCACCATGCGCATTGCTCTGTTCCAGGGCGCCCCCAAGCCACTGGACGTGCCCGGCAACTTGCAACGGCTGCGCCACCAGGCGCAGTTGGCAGCCGACCGCGGCGCCCAGTTGCTGGTGTGCCCGGAAATGTTCCTGACCGGCTACAACATCGGCCTGGCCCAGGTCGAGCGGTTGGCCGAAGCCGACGATGGCCCGGCGGCGATGGACGTGGTGGAAATAGCCCAGGCGCACCGCATCGCGATCGTCTATGGCTACCCCGAGCGTGGTGATGATGGGGCGCTCTACAACAGTGTGCAGTTGATCGACGCGCACGGGCGCAGCCTGTGTAACTACCGCAAGACTCACCTGTTCGGTGAGCTGGACCGCGCGATGTTCAGCGCAGGCCCAGACCACTTCCCGGTGGTGGAACTGGACGGCTGGAAAGTCGGCCTGCTGATCTGTTACGACATCGAGTTCCCGGAGAACGCCCGACGCCTGGCGTTGGGTGGTGCCGAACTGATCCTGGTGCCGACGGCGAACATGGCCCCGTACGACTTCGTCTGCCAGGTGACCGTGAGGGCGCGGGCGCAGGAAAACCAGTGCTACCTGGTGTATGCCAATTATTGCGGCTCGGAAGACGAGATCCAGTATTGCGGGCAGAGCAGCATCATCGGCCCTGATGGCAGCCTGCTGGCCATGGGTGGGCGGGATGAATGCCTGTTGCTGGCGGAACTGGAGCATGAACAGGTGGTGCAGGGGCGGGAGGCATTTCCTTACCTGACAGACCTGCGCCAGGAACTGCACCTGCGTAAAAGCTGACGTCCCATTCGCGGGCATGCCCGCTCCCACAGGATTGGTGTCAGTCTGCAAGCCACACCATACCTGTAGGAGCGGGCGCGCCCGCGAAGAGGCCGGGCCTGCTCATACAAATGGGTTAGCATGAACACCTACCCGGAGTTTCCATGCCTGACACCACCCGCCACCTCACCCTCGCCAACGGCCTGCAGCTGACCCTGCGCCACGCCCCGCGCCTTAAGCGCTCGGCCGCCGCATTGCGGGTGCACGCGGGCAGCCATGACGCTCCCGCCAGGTGGCCCGGCCTGGCCCACTTCCTTGAACACCTTTTCTTCCTTGGCACCGCGCAGTTCCCCCTGAACGACGGCCTGATGCGCTACGTCCAGGCCCTCGGTGGCCAGGTCAACGCCAGCACCCGGGAACGCGCCACCGATTTTTTCTTCGAAGTGCCGACCAATGCATTGGCCGGGGGCCTTGAGCGCCTGTGCCAGATGCTGGCCGAACCGGACCTGGGCATCGAGCGCCAACGCCGCGAACGCGAAGTGATCCACGCCGAATTCATTGCCTGGTCGCGCAACCCGCAGGCTCAGCAGCAGTTCGCCTTGCTGCAATCGGTTTCGCCGGGCCATCCGCTAGGCGCTTTTCACGCTGGTAACCGGCACACCCTGGCCTTGCAGAATGCTGCCTTCCAGCACGCCCTCAAAGGCTTTCACCAACGGTATTACCAGGGCGGCCAGATGACCCTGAGCCTGTGTGGCCCACAGTCGCTGGATGAAATGGAGCAGCTAGGCAGGCAACATGCCAGCCTGTTCGCCGCGGGCACGCATGCGCCACAAACGCTGCCGCCGCCACTGTCGCCACCGAACGCGCGCCTGGTGTTCACCCATGAAAAGCTCCCGGCAGGTGCCGAGCAGGCCCTGGAATTACTGATCAGTTGCCTGGGCGACAACCGCCCGGGTACCTGGCTGCATGCGCTGCGCCAACGCGGCTGGCTGCAAAGCTTCAAGGCCGAGAGGCTGTACAGCTTCTCCGGGCAGTTACTTTGGCACATCGACCTGCAGCTCAGCGCAAGCGCCAAACCGGACGAAGCAGATGCCCTGCTGCAGGGTTGGTTCAGCTTCATCCGCCAGGCCGACCTTGAGCAGATGAACCACGCATTCGGCCTGCTGCAGCTCAGCCGTGAACGCAGCGCCGGCGCGCTTGAGCTGGCTCGCCGGGACAGCACGGGCCAGCCGTTCGCCAAGCTGGATGCGCAAGGCCTGCAGGCCCTGGGCGCACTGCTCCAGGGCCTGCCGGGCCAAGCGCATGGGCAATGGCAACTGCCCCCCGTCGACCCCTTGCTGATGGCAGATTTGCCCAATGCCCCGGCACAACCTCTACCGGCGGCCTTGAAGACCAGCGACCTGCTGCCTGGCACCCGTCAGTACGCCGCGCTTTACCTGCGCTGGCACGTGCCATCGACCCTGCGCCAGCGTTTGCAGGCCGTGCTGGAACAGGCGCTGGCCCCACTACAGGAGCGCTGCGAGCGCGCGTCGGTGCAACTGCTGTTCAGTGCCGTTGGCGAATACTGGCAATTGCGCTGCGCCGGGCAACCGGCAGCGGTGCTTCGGGCATTGGAGCAGGCCTTGGCCCTGATGCTCAAGCCAGCAACCAGTTGCTGGCAGCCCAGCACGGCGACGCCACCGCCACTGGTCCCCATCAGGGCCTTGCTCAAGCAACTGCCCGACGCGGTACTGGGCGCCCACCCCGCAAGTGCGCCTGCCGGCATGCCGACGCAGTCACAACTCGACAGCCTGTGGCAGCACGCCCGCTGGCATGGCCTTGCCACAGGTTTCGACGCTGCTGCGCTGAGCGCTTTGGGCACTGCGTTACAGCACTGCCCTGGGCAAGGCTCGCTGCCTGCCCCCCCGCCTACATGGGCCAGCCACCGTTGGCAGCACGCCGAAGTACCCGGCAGTGAACACGCCCTGTTGCTGTTCTGCCCGCTCCCTGCGACCAGCGAAGCCAGCGGCCGCGTGTTTGCGCAATTGCTGCAAGGGCCGGTTTACCAACGGCTGCGGGTAGAGCTGCAACTCGGCTACGCGGTGTTCAGTACCTTTCGTCAGGTCGAGGGTGTCGGCGGCCTGGTGTTCGGGGTGCAGTCGCCAAATACCCGCCCAGCGCAGATCCTCGACCACCTGCTCACCCTGCTGCGGCAAGGCATCACGCTGGATCCGCGCGCTCGGGTGGCGTTGGCCGAGCAATTCGACGAGCCCGCCATGGCCAACGCCGACGTTGCCGAATGGGCATGGCAGACACACCTGGCTACACAACCGGGCACGTTGGATGAGCTGCGCCGGGCTATCTTGAAGACGCGGCAGACGGATCTGGACCAGCTGCTGGGCACCCTGCTCGATAAGGACTGCCCTTGGCTCTGCTTGGCCAACGCTGCCGCGCCAGCCCTTGAATGGCCGTGAACAACCTCGCGATTGTTACGCCAATTACAACGGCGCTTTTCGAATAATTAACCTTTCGGTACAAATTTTTCTTGTAAGATAGCGCAATCCCAGTTTCAGGGAACTGCCGGCCCATGGCGGTACCCAAGTAGTAGCTGAGCAACCCAACCCTCATTCGGAAGGAGTAATTCCATGTGGACCAAACCTGCTTACACTGACCTGCGTATCGGTTTCGAAGTCACCATGTACTTCGCAAGCCGCTAAGCCAGGCTTGCGCCTCAACGCCTCGGCCCGCCGGGGCGTTTTCGTTTTTACGACACGGTTTTCTGCATAGAGAGTGGCCATGTACATCCAGGTTCTCGGCTCCGCCGCCGGTGGCGGGTTCCCGCAGTGGAACTGCAACTGCGTCAACTGCAAGGGCTACCGTGACGGCACCCTGCGGGCCACGGCGCGCACCCAATCGTCCATCGCCCTGTCCGACGACGGCGTGCACTGGGTGCTGTGCAATGCCTCGCCCGACATCCGCGCCCAGCTCCAGGCCTTTGCGCCGATGCAGCCGGCCCGTGCCCTGCGCGACACCGGCATCAACGCCATCGTCCTGCTGGACAGCCAGATCGATCACACCACCGGCCTGCTCAGCCTGCGCGAAGGTTGCCCGCACCAGGTGTGGTGCACCGACATGGTCCACCAGGACCTGAGCACCGGTTTCCCGCTGTTCAACATGCTCAGCCACTGGAACGGTGGCCTGCAGTGGAACCGCATCGAGCTGGAAGGCAGCTTCGTGATCGACGCCTGCCCAAACCTCAAGTTCACCCCGTTCCCGCTGCGCAGCGCCGCGCCGCCCTACTCCCCGCACCGCTTCGACCCGCACCCGGGCGATAACCTGGGTTTGATGGTCGAAGACACCCGCACCGGCGGCAAGCTGTTCTACGCACCGGGCCTGGGCCAGGTAGACGAAAAGCTGCTGGCGATGATGCACGGTGCCGACTGCCTGCTGGTCGACGGCACCCTGTGGGAAGACGACGAAATGCAGCGCCGTGGCGTGGGCACCCGCACCGGCCGCGAGATGGGTCACCTGGCCCAGAACGGCCCTGGCGGCATGCTGGAAGTGCTCGACGGCTTCCCGCGCCAGCGCAAGGTACTTATCCACATCAACAACACCAACCCGATTCTCGACGAAGACTCACCCGAGCGCGCCGAAGTCCTGCGCCGGGGCGTCGAAGTTGCCTTCGATGGCATGAGCATCGAGTTGTAAAACCGAGATCGCACAAGCAACACAGTTCCCCTGTGGGAGCGGGTTCACCCGCGAAGAATCCAACACAGTGTATGGCACCGGCTTCGCCGGTGTTCGCGGGTAAACCCGCTCCCACAGGGATCGAGCCGAGACTCAGCTTTACAGGAGCCAGCCGAATGAGCGACGCACTGCCAATGTCCCCTGCCGAATTCGAGCAGGCCCTGCGCGCCAAGGGCGCCTATTACCACATCCATCACCCGTACCACGTGGCGATGTACCAAGGGCGCGCCACCCGCGAGCAGATCCAGGGCTGGGTAGCCAACCGCTTCTACTACCAGGTCAACATCCCGATGAAGGATGCCGCGATCCTGGCCAACTGCCCGGACCGCGAAGTACGCCGCGAGTGGATCCAGCGCCTGCTCGACCACGACGGCGCACCCGGCGAGGACGGTGGCATCGAAGCCTGGCTGCGCCTTGGCCAGGCGGTCGGCCTCGACCCGGACCAGCTGCGCTCCCAGGAGCTGGTACTGCCCGGCGTACGCTTTGCCGTGGATGCCTACGTCAACTTCGCCCGCCGCGCCAGCTGGCAGGAAGCGGCCAGCAGCTCGCTGACCGAACTGTTCGCCCCGCAAATCCACCAGTCGCGGCTGGACAGCTGGCCACAGCACTACCCGTGGATCGACCCGGCCGGCTACGAGTACTTCCGCACCCGCCTGGGCCAAGCCCGGCGTGACGTGGAGCACGGCCTGGCGATTACCCTGCAGCACTACACCACCCGCGCGGGCCAGGAGCGTATGCTGGAGATACTTCAGTTCAAGCTGGATATTCTCTGGAGCATGCTCGACGCCATGAGCATGGCCTACGAGTTGAACCGCCCGCCTTATCACTCCGTCACCCAGGACCGGGTGTGGCACAAGGGGATCACCCTATGAGTCTTGATCGCAATCAGGTGCCGAGCTGGCGCCCCGGCTACCGCTTCCAGTACGAGCCGGCACAAAAGGGCCATGTGTTGCTGTACCCCGAGGGCATGATCAAGCTCAACGAAAGCGCCAGCCTGATCGGTGGCCTGATCGACGGGCAGCGTGACGTGGCAGCCATCATCAGCGAACTCGAACAGCAATTCCCCGATGTCCCGGAAGTCGCCGATGACATCGAGCAGTTCATGGAGGTGGCCCGTGCCGAACACTGGATCGTCCTCGCCTGAGTTGCCGCCTACGCCCGAGGTCGGCCTGCCGCTGTGGCTGCTGGCCGAGCTCACCTACCGCTGCCCGCTGCAGTGCCCCTATTGCTCCAACCCGCTGGACTTTGCCGCCCAGGGCCAGGAGCTGAGCACCGCACAGTGGTTCAAGGTGATGGCCGAAGCGCGGGAGATGGGCGCCGCGCAAATCGGCTTTTCCGGCGGTGAACCGCTGGTGCGCCAGGACCTTGCCGAGCTGATCGGCGAAGCCCGCCGGCTGGGGTACTACACCAACCTGATCACCTCGGGTATCGGCCTGACCGAAGCGCGCATCGCCGATTTCAAGAAGGCCGGCCTGGACCATATCCAGATCAGCTTCCAGGCCAGCGACGAGCAGGTCAACAACCTGCTGGCCGGCTCGAAGAAGGCCTTTGCGCAAAAGCTGGAGATGGCCCGTGCGGTAAAGGCCCACGGCTACCCGATGGTGCTCAACTTCGTCACCCATCGGCACAACATCGACAAGATCGACCGCATCATCGAGCTGTGCATTGCCCTGGAAGCCGACTTCGTCGAGCTTGCCACCTGCCAGTTCTACGGCTGGGCGCACCTCAACCGCCTGGGGCTGCTGCCAACCCGCGAGCAACTGGAGCGGGCCGAGCGCATCACCAACGAGTACCGGGAAAAGCTCAAGGCCGAGGGCAACCCGTGCAAGCTGATCTTCGTCACCCCGGACTACTACGAAGAGCGCCCCAAGGCCTGCATGAATGGCTGGGGCAACCTGTTCCTCACCATTACCCCGGACGGCACCGCGCTGCCCTGCCACGGCGCCCGCCAGTTGCCCGTGCAGTTCCCCAATGTCCGCGACCACGACCTGCACCATATCTGGTATGAGTCGTTTGGCTTCAACCGCTTCCGTGGTTATGAGTGGATGCGCGAACCGTGCCGCTCGTGTGACGAAAAAGAAAAGGACTTCGGCGGCTGTCGCTGCCAGGCCTTCATGCTGACCGGCGATGCCAGCAACGCCGACCCTGTGTGCGCCAAGTCGGTCGACCACGGCATCATCCTCAAGGCCCGCGAGGAGGCGGAAACCGCCCAGCTCGCCATTGAACAGATGACCTTCCGCAATGATCGAAACTCCCGTGTCATCGCCCGCGGCTGAATTCAGCGCGGCCCAGGCAGTTGCCGCCGGTACCGACTTCGCCGAACTCAAAGTCAGTGCCGACGGGCTGTTCTGGATAGAATTTCGCCCCGCCGACGGTGCTTGCCGTATCTGGCACTGGCTGTACCACCAGGCCCGCTGCCTGACCCCGGATGGTTTCAGCGTGCGCAGCCGGGTCTACGAATATGGCGGTGGCAGCTTTTGCCTGGGTGGCGACGGGCTGGTGTTCGTCAACGAAAAGGACCAGCAGGTCTACACCCAGCCGCTGGACGATGTGCCACCGCGTGCGCTGACCCAGGATGCCAGCTGCCGCTACGGCGATGTGCAGTGGCACCATGGCCAGGTGCTGGCCGTGGAGGAACGCCATGCCGAGCAGGTAGAGCATCGCCTGGTGGCTTTGGCTGAAAGCAGCCGCGAAGTGCTCGCCGAGGGCGCCGATTTCTACGCCTCACCCACTGTGAGTGCCGATGGCCAACGCCTGGCATGGGTGGAATGGGACCGCCCGGCACAGCCCTGGACCCTCACCCGATTGATGTGCCGCGTACGCGACAGCAGTGGCCACTGGGGGCCCGCGCAGTGTGTAGCCAGCGATGATGAGTCGCTGCAACAGCCGCGCTTCGATGCCGAAGGCCGGCTCTACTGCATGTCCGACCGCAATGGCTTCTGGCAGCCCTGGGGGGAAGTCGATGGCCGCTGGCAGGCGTTGCCTGCCGGGCCTGCCGACCACGCAGCTGCGCCTTGGCAACTGGGCACCTGTACCTGGTTGGCGCTGGGGCCGCAAAGCTACCTGGCCAGCTGGTTCAAAGATGGCTTCGGGCAACTGGGGCTGCGTCATGAAGATGGCCGCATGGCGCGTTACGCCAGTGCCTACACACGCTTTCGCAGCCTGGCCATGGACAGCGAAAACCTGTATGCCATTGCCGCCTCGCCCATCAGCCCGCCGGCAGTGATTGCCATCGACCGCCGCAACCACGAGGTCCGCGTGTTGGCCGGTGGTGTCGAGATGCTGCCGGCGGAGCAGATCAGCCTGCCGCAGCCTATTCGCTATGGCAGTGACGGCGAGCAGGCCCATGGTTTCTTCTACCCGCCAGCGCAGGCGCAAGGCGCCGCACCGCTGGTGGTGTTCATCCACGGCGGGCCGACGTCGGCCTGCTATCCCGTGCTCGACCCTCGCATCCAGTACTGGACCCAACGCGGCTTTGCCGTGGCCGACCTGAACTACCGGGGCAGCACCGGCTATGGCCGGGAATACCGCCAGGCACTGCACCTGCGCTGGGGCGAGAGCGATGTGGCCGATGCCTGCGCGGCGGTCGAATACCTGGCTGCTCAAGGCCTGGTCGACAAGCACAAGGCGTTTATCCGCGGCGGTAGCGCCGGTGGCTACACCACCCTGTGCGCGTTGGCGTTCCATGACGTGTTCCGCGCCGGCGCCAGCCTGTACGGGGTCAGCGACCCGGTTGCCCTGGGCCGTGCCACCCACAAGTTCGAAGGGGATTACCTGGACTGGCTGATCGGCGACCCGCAGCAGGATGCCGAACGCTATCGCCAGCGCACGCCGCTGCTGCATGCAGGGCAGATCAAGGTGCCGGTGATTTTCTTTCAGGGTGAGCTGGATGCTGTGGTGGTGCCAGAGCAGACCCGCGCCATGCTGGCGGCGTTGCAGGCTAACGGCATCGAGGCTGAAGGGCACTTCTATGCGGGTGAGCGGCATGGGTTCCGCCAGGCTCAGAACCTGGCGCATGCGTTGGAAGAAGAGTGGAAGTTCTACTGCCGGGTTTTGGCGCAGTAAGCCGAGCTAGCCCGTTGTAGGAGCAGCCTTGTGCTGCGAAAGGGCCGTCACAGGCAGCGCATTTGCTGCGCCTGTAATGGCCTCTTCGCAGCACAAGGCTGCTCCTACAGGGACCGTGTACGCCGCTTACCGTTTGGCGATGATGTACACCGCGTGCACGATCCCCGGAATGTAACCCAGCAAGGTCAGCAGAATATTCAGCCAGAACGCCCCGCCAAACCCCACCTGCAGAAACACGCCCAGCGGTGGCAGAAGAATGGCGATGATGATGCGAATAAAGTCCATGCGAGTCTCTCCTGAAGGGTTACATCAAAGACTAGCCGCCCGCCACAGAGGTTCCACAGGCAAAAAAAAACGCCCCAGGCCGAATGAAACAGGCCAGGGGCGATGCGCAGGAACGCCAGACGGTTCGTAGAATTCTCAGTATTGCTATACCGCTAAGCCGGCACCTCGCGGCGGGCCTGCTGCTGGGCATGCAGGCGGGCAAAGGCGCGGGCCAGGCGCAACAGCATTTCATCGATGTTGCCCTTGCTCACGGTCAGCGCTGGCGACAAACGCACCACATCCGCTTGCGGTGCATTGAGCAGCAGGCCTTCATGCAGGGCCGCAGCCACCAGCTCTTTGGCCAGGTTTTCTTTCAGTTGCAGTGCCCACAGCAAGCCTTGCCCGCGCACCTCACCCTGCCCATAGCGCCCAGCCAGGCGGCTCAGGCCTTCACGCAGATGGCGACCGTTATCCTGCACCTGGGCGAAGAAGCCAGGCTCCAGCACGGTGTCCAGCACAGCCAGGCCGGCGGCGCACATCAGCGCATTGCCATGGTGGCTGCCTTCCAGTTCGCCAGGCTCGGCGCAGCATGCCGTGCCCCGGGCGAGCAAGGCAGCCAGGGGCACACCGCCGCCCAGTCCCTTGCCCAAGGTGATGATGTCGGCGCGCACGCCATACAGCTCCTCGGCCAGCAGCGCGCCACAGCGGCCAATACCGGTCTGCACCTCATCGAGGATCAGCAGGATGCCCAGTTCACGGCACAGTGTTTCCACGCCCTTGAGGTATTCCTGGGTGGCGGGGATAACACCCGCCTCGCCCTGGACTGGCTCAAGCATGATGGCCACGGTGCGCGAATCCACGGCGGCGTGCAGGGCGGCCAGGTCGTTGAACGGCACTTTGCTGAAGCCCGGCAGGCCAGGCTCGCAGCGGTTGCACGGCAGCGGGTCGGACGCCGACAGGGCGCCCAGGCTACGGCCATGGCAGGCCTGGGTGGCAGTGATGATGTGGTAGGCGCCGTTGCGGTGCAGCTGGCCCCACTTGCGCGCCAGTTTGATCGCACCTTCACAGGCCTCCGCACCGCTGTTCAGCAGGTAGGCCTGCTCGCTGCCGGTGCTCTGGCACAGGCGGTTGACCAGCCCCAGCAGGCCCCGGCTGTGGAAGCCCGAGCCCGGGTTGATCAGCGCCTGGGCCTGGTTGCCCAGTGCCTTCACCAGCACGCTGGGGCTATGGCCCAGGCTGTTGACTGCACCACCCTGGGTAAAGTCCAGATAGGCACGCCCTTCGTTATCCCACAACCAGGAGCCCTGACCACGTACGAACACCTGCGCTGCCCGTTCGGCGCTGGGCATCAGGCGATCACGCGACAACTCATCAGCGTGCGGCACGATCACCGGCGCGCGCTTGGGCTCGGCGACAGCGGCAGGGGCCGAGCGGCGCAGGTTGAACAGGTTCATCAGGGCTCCAACCAATCACGGTAAAGGGCGGCTACGGGGCGGTCTTGGTGCCGACACTCGATATTTTGCCTTGCCTATCAAAAGTGTTTTTCATCCGGGGTAACAATCGACTCAATGATCGCTGTAACCCGTTGGAATACGGCGATAGACTAGGCTTCGCGACGGTTTTCGACCATTTCGTTTTTCCAGCATTTTCGATAAGTGTTACTTATGGATTTCCGCCAACTGCGTTATTTCGTCGCGGTGTATGAAGAAGGCCACGTGGGCCGCGCCGCCGAGCGCCTGTCACTGTCCCAGCCGGCACTCTCCCAGCAGATCCGCCAGCTGGAACACAGCCTCGACCTGAGCCTGTTCGAGCGCAGCAACAAGCGCCTGCTGCCCACCCTGGCTGCCCACACCCTGTACAACCACGCCTTGCCATTGCTCGATGGCCTGCAGCGCGCCCACGAGGCCATGCGCAACTTCAAGGGCCAGTCGCTTCGCACCTTGGCTATCGGCGTGTTGCAGACCGTGCGGCCGAGCCTGGTGCCACAGCTGCTCGAACGGCTGCGCAAGGCACAGCCGCACCTTGTCGTGCAGATCTACGAGTTGTCGGGGCTGGAAATCGAACGGCGGCTGCTCAACGGCAGCCTGGATATCGGCATCAGCTACCTGCCACCGCGCCAACCTGGGCTGCATGGCCTGCTGCTGTACGAAGACGAGCTGCAGCTTGTGATCCCCGATACCCACCCGCTGAAGGATTTCAAGAAGGTGTCCATCCGCCAGGCCGCCGAGTTGCCCATGCTGATGCTGGGCGAAGAGTTCCAGATCCGCCAGATCTGGCAGGCGCAGCTAGCCAGCCAGGGGCGGCGGCCACACGTACAGGCAGAGATGAACAACATGGCAGGGATTCTCGACAGCCTGGCGCACACGGCACTGGCCACCATTCTGCCGGGCCGGGCCAAAGAAGCCGCCGAGGATGATCAGGGCCTGCTGTGGAAGCCGTTGAGCGAGCCGCGGGTGCCGCTGAAGGTTGGCCTGGTGTTTCGCGATGCCCAGCGCCAGCAGGCGTCTGTGGAGCTGCTGCGCACCCTGCTGGAGGAAGAGACGGACGCCCGCCTGTTGGGCGCATCGCCGCTGGATGTGCTGGCCTGAAAAACACGCGCACAAAGAAAACCCCGCCGAAGCGGGGTTTTCCAGACTGTTTCCCTGTGACATCCGTATCGCCCCGCCATCCTGGCAGGTGGTCCTTCGTCGTCTTCCTTGATCTGTCCTTTGCACTTCCTGCGCAACGTCCATGTGGTAAAGATTAACCGTGGATCCAATCTGAGAACAGTGGTGAAAAGTCACCACGTCGTGTAGGAAAAAGCTTACAAAGAGGATTCATGCCGTGAATTGGGGCTGCTGCGCAGCCCATCGCGGCACAAGGCCGCTCCTACAGCGACCGCACAATCCTTACGACGCGCGCGGTGACTGTAGGAGCGGCCTTGCGCCGCGAATGGGCCGCAAAGCGGCCCTAAAATCTGTCAGAACTGCTCGGCATCCAGCAGGTAAAGCGACTCGCTCCCCGCCTTCACCGAAGCCACCAGCGAATCCACCCGTGGCAGCAGCCGCGCAAAGTAGAACCGCGCCGTCCCCAGCTTGCCCGAGTAGAACGCCTCGTCCCCTTCACCCGCCTTGGCCGCCCGCGCCATCAGTGCCCACATGTAGGCATAGGCCACATAACCAAAGGCATGCAGGTACTCAACCGACGCAGCTCCGATCTCATTCGGGTTGCCCTTGGCCTGCTCCAGCACCCACTCGGTCAAGCCATCGAGCTGGTCGAGGCTGGCCGCCAACGGCTTGGCAAATTCGCCCAGCTCGCCACCCGCGCCGGCTATGAACTGGCGAATTTCGTCGGAGAACAACCGGTAGTACGCGCCACCGCTGGCCACCACCTTGCGCCCCATCAGGTCGAGGGCCTGGATACCGTTGGTGCCTTCGTAGATCTGCGTAATGCGCACATCACGCACCAGCTGCTCCTGCCCCCACTCACGGATATAACCATGCCCACCGAACACCTGCTGGCCATGCACCGTGCTCTCCAGCCCCAGGTCGGTGAGGAACGCCTTGGCCACCGGTGTCAGCAGTGCCACCAGCTCTTCGCTGCGCTTGCGCACGGCGGCGTCTTCGCTGTACTTGGCACTGTCCAGTTGCATGGCTACATAAGTGGAGAAGGCGCGGCCACCCTCGATCTGCGCCTTCATGGTCAGCAGCATGCGGCGCACGTCCGGGTGGACGATGATCGGGTCGGCGGCCTTGTCCTTGGCATGCGGGCCGGTCGGGGCGCGGCTCTGCAGCCGGTCGCGAGCGTATTCCACCGCGTTCTGGTAGGAGCGTTCGGCGGAGGCCAGGCCTTGGATGCCAACACCCAGGCGCTCGTAGTTCATCATGGTGAACATGGCCGCCAGGCCTTTGTTCGGCTCACCGACGATGTAGCCCACCGCTTCGTCGAAGTTCATCACACAGGTAGCCGAGGCCTGGATGCCCATCTTGTGCTCGATCGAGCCGCAGGTGGCCGGGTTGCGCGTCCCCAGGCTGCCGTCTTCATTGACCAGGAACTTCGGCACCAGAAACAGCGAAATGCCTTTCGGCCCCGCCGGGGCATCCGGCAGCTTGGCCAGCACCAGGTGGATGATGTTCTCGGTCAGGTCGTGCTCGCCGCCGGTGATGAAGATCTTGGTGCCGCTGACCTTGTAGCTGCCGTCGGCCTGCGGCTCGGCCTTGGTGCGGATGATGCCCAGATCGGTACCGGCATGCGGCTCGGTCAGGCACATTGAACCTGCCCAAACGCCGGCGTACATGTTCGGCAGGTACTTGGCCTTCAGCGCTTCGCTGGCGTGGGCATTGATCGACAGGCAGGCGCCAGCGGTCAGCATCGGGTACAGGCCAAACGCCAGGCTGGAGGCGTTGACCATTTCCTCGACCTGGGCCGAGATGGCCTTGGGCATGCCCATGCCGCCGAACACCGGGTCGCCGCCCACGCCTACCCAGCCGCCTTCGGCGTAGGTGTTGTAGGCCTCGATGAAACCGGCCGGTGTGCTTACCGCACCGTTGTCCCAGTGGCAGCCTTCTTCATCGGCGCCGCGGCTGAGCGGCGCGATGGTCTTGGCGGTGACCTTGCCGGCTTCTTCCAGCACGGCCATGGCCGTCTCGGCATCGACTACCTCAGCCAGCCCGGGCAACTGCGCCCACTGCTCGGCCACATTGAAGACTTCATTCAGTACGAAGCGCATGTCGCGCAGGGGCGCTTTATAGTCAGCCATGACAACCTCTCGCTAGTCGGGTCGGGGCGGTCTCGGGGAACCGCGACACTGGGGTTACCGGCAGTGTAACCGAACAACTTTTACGAGACATAGGGTCATCAACTGACCGCACAGTCTTGCCCAGTCACGCCGTACGCACTGCACCGCGCTGCGATTGTTGCCCATGCACCATGACACAATTGCGCCCTGCGCCCTTGGCGCTGTACAGCGCCTGGTCAGCGGATTTGAGCACCGCCTCAGGGTTACGGTGGTCAACCTGGCGCTCGGCCACACCGATGCTGATGGTGACCGACACCGTCCCGCCGCTGTTGCCCGCCCGGCGCTGGCGCCCGCTTGTATCGTCCTGTGGGCGGCTGCTCTGGTCGCGCAGGTGCATCACATAGTTGGCAATCACCTCGCGCACGGCCTCCACGTGGGGCACGCATTCCTCGGCGGTCTTGCCGGCGAACACCAGGGCGAACTCCTCGCCACCATATCGATAAGCGCGGCCACCGCCGGTCACCTTGGACAAGCGGCTGGCGACCAGGCGCAACACCTGATCGCCCACGTCGTGCCCGTGGGTATCGTTGAATTTCTTGAAGTGGTCGACATCGGTCATGGCGATCACGTAGTTGCGCCCCAGGCGCTGCATGCGCTCGTTAAGCGCACGGCGCCCCGGCAGGCCGGTCAGCTCGTCACGGAAGGCCATCTGGTAGGCCTCGTGCGCAACCGCTGCGGCGATCATCAACATCACCTGGCTGCACATGATGTTCAGGGTGAACGGCAGGATGAAGGTTTGCGGCAGCATCCAGAAAATGCCCAGCAGGCCGGTTATCAAGGCAGCGTGCAGCGGCCGCGGTGCGCGCAGGTATTGCACCACCAGCAGGATGAACACGCCGAGGAACAAGGGGTAGACGATCTGGATCAGGCTCATCCACTGGCCATGCAAGGTTGGCCAGCGGATCTCCGCCAGCCAGGTCAGCAGCGCTTCGGGGTAGCTTTGTTCGAGGGCTACCGCCACGCTGCCCACGGCGAACAGCACGGCACCGCGGGCGACCATGTCCTGCAGCAGGTGGGTGCGTTCCTGCCAGGCGCCATACAGCCCGAACAGGGCGGGCAGCAGCAGGCACACCAGGTGGAAGATCACTGCCGCGTCCTCGCGCACGCGGCCATGGTCACGGTAGAAGTCGGTCTGGGTATCGAGCAGGTAGTACGCGATGTACACCGTGAGCATCATGAACAGCTCACGCTGGCGGCGGTAAACCGCGCAGTAGGCACCGCCCAGCAACAGGACCAAGGTGGGCAGGACGTTGAACAGCGATGTGAAAAAGACACTGAGGTCTCTCACATAGGCTGCGGCGAGCCCTGCCAGCAACAGAAACAGCGAAGGCAGGAAGTGGCTTGCGCGAACAGCGTTAAGACGAAACAAGGGTAATCTCCAACCCGGCAGATCAATAGTGGCATTGTGCCCTTACTTCATCGGCAGTGCACATGAACAGTTGAATTTCCGTTCCGCCACGGCCCCTGTAGGAGCAGCCTTGTGCTGCGAATGGTCCGGTATGACAGAAGGTTTGCTTTGGCAGTTATGCCCTCTTCGCAGCACGAGGCTGCTCCTACCAGGGATAGGCATCCGCCCGCAGAATGAAAAAACCCGCCTGCCGATGACGGCAGGCGGGTTTTGGGTACAGCGGGTGAATCAGTACGACAGGCCGAAGTGCTCTTCGTCCATCGCCATCAGGTTGTTGGCACCCGACAGCATGGTCGCCACATGCGTACGGGTACGCGGCAAGATGCGCTGGAAGTAGAAGCGCGCAGTCTGCAGCTTAGCGGTGTAGAACGCCTCTTCGCTGGTGCCGGCTGCCAGCTTCTCGGCCGCCAGGCGGGCGATGTCGGCCCAGAAGTAGGCCAGGCAGGCGTAGCCGGAGTACATCAGGTAATCCACCGACGCCGCCCCCACTTCTTCGCGGTCCTTCATGGCGGCCATGCCCACTTTCATGGTCAGCTCGCCCCACTCCTTGTTGATTGCCGCCAGCGGTTCAACGAACTCCTTGACCGCTTCATTGCCTTCCTGCGCCTGGCAGAACTTGTGCACGATCTTGGTGAAGCCCTTCAGAGCCTCGCCCTGGGTCATCAGCACTTTACGGCCGAGCAGGTCGAGGGCCTGGATGCCGGTGGTGCCTTCGTACAGCATGGAGATACGGCTGTCGCGCACGTTCTGCTCCATGCCCCACTCGGCGATGAAGCCATGGCCGCCGTAGATCTGCACGCCGTGGTTGGCCGCTTCGAAACCGACTTCGGTCATGAACGCCTTGGCGATCGGGGTCAGGAACGCCAGCAGGGCGTCAGCCTTTTTGCGCTCTTCTTCGTCCTGGCTGTACTTGACGATGTCCACCTGCTTGGCAGTGAAGTACACCATCGCACGGTTGCCTTCGGCGAAGGCCTTCATGGTCAGCAGCATGCGGCGCACGTCCGGGTGGACGATGATCGGGTCGGCAGCCTTGTCCGGCGCTTTCGGGCCAGTCAGGGAACGCATCTGCAGGCGCTCACGGGCGTACTTCAGGCCACCCTGGAAGGCCACCTCGGCATGCGCCAGGCCTTGCAGCGCGGTACCCAGGCGAGCAGTGTTCATGAAGGTGAACATGCAGTTCAGGCCTTTGTTGGCCGGGCCGATCAGGTAGCCGGTTGCCGCATCGAAGTTCATCACGCAGGTAGCGTTGCCGTGGATGCCCATCTTGTGCTCGATGGAACCGCAGCTCACGCCGTTGCGCTCGCCCACGCCGCCTTCGGCATTGGGCAGGAACTTCGGCACGATGAACAGCGAAATGCCTTTCGTGCCGGCTGGTGCGTCCGGCAGGCGGGCCAGGACGATATGGACGATGTTGTCGGCCATGTCGTGTTCACCGGCCGAAATGAAGATCTTGGTGCCCGACACTTTGTAGCTGCCGTCGGCCTGTGGCTCGGCCTTGGTGCGCAGCATGCCCAGATCGGTACCGCAGTGCGGTTCGGTCAGGCACATGGTGCCGGTCCACTCACCGGAAACCAGTTTGGTCAGGTAGGTCTCTTGCTGCTCATGGGTACCGTGCGCGGAAATGGTGTTCATCGCGCCATGCGACAGGCCTGGGTACATGCCCCACGACCAGTTCGACTCACCCACCATCTCGCTCAACGCAAGGCCCAGCGACTCCGGCAGGCCTTGACCGCCATGGGCGACGTCATGGGCCAGGCTCGGCCAGCCGCCTTCGACGAACTGCTCGTAGGCTGCCTTGAAGCCAGTCGGGGTTTTAACGCCCGATTCGCTCCAGGTGCAGCCTTCCTGGTCACCGACACGGTTCAGCGGGGCCAGCACCTGCTCACAGAACTTCGCGCCTTCTTCGAGGATCGCATCGACCATGTCGGGCGTGGCGTCCTGGCAGCCCGGCAGGCTCTGATAGTGCGCCTCATAGCCAAGCAGTTCGTCGCGAACGAAGCGGATATCACGCAAGGGGGCTTTGTAATCAGGCATTGCGATGAACCTCTGGGTCAGTTCTGTGGGGGTGACCAGCTCTTGGCGGCCGTCTATCAAACAGTTGTTTGAAACTTACGTTTAGCTCCGGCTTATGTCAAGGAGGGACTATGGTGCCATTTGCGCCACGAAAAATGGCGTTTACGCCACGCCCAGAAAAACCGCCGCCCCTGTGGGAGCGGGCGTGCCCGCGAAAGGGCCCGGCCAGACAACAGAGATGCCTGACCTGACGCTTTCGCGGGCACGCCCGCTCCCACAGGGGCTGTGTTTAATGGGAGGGGTGACCCGTCAGGCGTAGGTGTCGATGATCCGACCGAGCATTTCGTCGGATGCCTTGACCACCTTTGCACCAAGCTCGACTTCGGTTTTGCCAACAACCATTTGCACGGTGCTGGTGGCCAGGTCCATCTGCTGGCTGCGATCTACTGCGCGCAGGCGTTCAGCCTGAAAATCGCTGGACTGGCTGGTGGCGGTACGTTCGGCTGTGGTGTTGGCGATCTGGCCTGCGGCCTGATCGACGCGGTTCTGGCCGGTTTGAATCGCACTCAGGCCCGCGTAATAGGCGGAGCTACCGGTGATTTCCATGTCAGGACTCCATTGACGCTGGATAACGAACAGCCCCAATTAAAGCAGGCTGGGCGCGAAAAGGCCCGTTTAAAACCCTAATGGCCTGGTGCCAGTTGATAGGCCTTGGGTATTCCTGCTCTGGCCCCATCGCCGGCAAGCCAGCTCCTGCAAGAGCGGGCAAGCCCGCGATAGGCCGGGCGTGGAAACGGCTAATCCAGCAGATCCAGCTGAAGGTGTTCAGCCACCATATCGGCACTGGCTTGCTTCAGTTTGGGCACCCGCCCAAGGCAAGGCGCAGGCAAGCGCTCTGCCAGGCTGGCAAGGTTCTCTTCAAGACGCGAAGTACGGGGCTCGATGATGTTCGCCACCCACCCGGCCAATTGCAGCCCATCCCGCTCGATCGCCTCGGCGCTGAGCAAGGCATGGCTGATGCAACCCAACCGCACCCCCACAACAAGAATCACCGGCAACTGCAGGGCAACGGCGAGGTCGGAAAGGTTCTCCAGGCCCGACAGCGGCACACGCCAGCCACCGGCCCCTTCGACCAAAGTGAAATCGGCATTTTGTTGCAGCACATTGCGCATTGCCGCCAGCAACTCCGGAACAGCCAGCGTCACCCCCGCCTCACGCGCCGCCACATGCGGGGCAATGGCAGGCTCGAAGGCAAACGGGTTGACCTGCTCGTATGGCAACTTGATCGTGCTTTCGTCGATCAGCGCCTGCGCATCACTGTTGCGCAAGCCCTTAGGTGTCATGGTGCAGCCGGAGGCCACCGGTTTGGCACCCAGAGTGCTCATGCCCTGCAAGCGCGCCGCATGCAAAAGCCCGGCGGCGATGGTGGTCTTGCCGACATCGGTATCGGTACCGGCAATGAAATAGGCCTGGCTCATCTCGCTCCCCTTACGCCTGTGGCTTGCGCAACACACCATAGACCACCTGATAGGTGGCTGGCAGCCCCTCGGGCTGGCGAAATGCTTCGTAGGCCTGCAACAGGCCCTGCATGCGGGCCCGACCGGTGAGGCCTGAAGGGCGGCCCGGGTTGAGGTTGTGCGCGCCCAGTGCCTTCAGCTCATGGGTCAGGCTGCGAACATCCGGGTAGTGCAGCACATGCGGGCAGCGCTGCAGCCCAAGTTGTTCAAAGCCGCTGCCGGCACACAGGCGTTGGTAATCCTCGAACCGGCGGAAGCGGTTCACATGCACCAGGCCATCCACGGCCTGCCAGCTGGCACGCAACTCGTCGAGGGTACCCACGCACAGGCTGCTGAAAGCCAGCACGCCACCCGGGCGCAGTACTCGCAACGCCTCTGCCAGCACACAGGCGAACTGGTCGCACCACTGCACGGCCAGGCTGGTGAACACAAGGTCGACACTGGCATCGCGCAGCGGCAAGCGCTCGGCGTCACCGGCCACGTGGTAGTGCGCCCCACCTTGTTCATCCCGCGCGTGGCGCAGCATGCCTTCGGCAATGTCCACTGCCACACCGCTGGCCTGTGCGAAACACTCGGCCAGTTTTCGGCTGAAATGGCCGGTTCCGCTGCCCAGATCCAGCCAGTGCGACGGCTGCAAGCCTGCCGGCAACTGCTCCAGCAGGTTCAACCCTACAGCGCGCTGCAAGGCCGCCACGCTGTCGTAGCTGGCCGCAGCGCGGGAGAACGAAGCCGCCACCTGGCGTTTGTCGGGCAACGCGCCGGGCAGGGTTGGACGGGAAAGGTCAGTCATCGCCACTCTCATGCAGGAAACTCTTGATGCCCGCCGCCAGCTCCTGCGGGTACTCCAGCAGGAACGCGTGGGAACTGTCTTCGACCAGGCCCACTTCCACATCCGGCAGCAGCTCGCTCAACGCCTTGGCTGCCTCTGCCGGCACCAGCGCATCGCTGCCGGCAAACAGGTGCAATTGCGGGCCGGCGTATGCCTGCAGGGCTTCGCGGGTGTCCAGCTTGGCCAGCACCTCAAGGCCGGTTGCCAGGTACAGCGGGTCGGTGTCCGGCACCCCCACACCCAGTTGGCGCAGCAACGTACGTGGCTGCTGGGCGCCATCACTGCACAAGGTACGGAAGCGTTTGAGGGTGACCTGGGTATGGCTGCGGCAGCCGTCGAGGAAGGTGCCGAAGGTGTCTTCGGGCATGCCGTGGGGCCAGTCTGGCCGGGCGACGAAGCTGGGGTTGCTGGCCAGGGTCAGCAGGCCACAGCAGTGGTCGCCGCGCTGGTGCGCCAGCGCGCTGGCAAGCATGCCACCCAACGACCAGCCACCCAGCCAGACATCGCTGGGCAGCTTGCGGTCCAGGTGGTCGACCCAACCCTGCACATCGCTGTGGTCCAATTCGGGCAAGGGCATCAGCTCTACCTGCAAGCGGGCATCCTGGGCGCGCAGGCTGGCTGCCAGCGGCTCCAGTGAGGCAGTGCCCAGGCCCCAGCCAGGCAGCAATACAAGACGATTACGCATCGGCGTTCTCCAACTGTGGATAACACTCGGCCAATGCATTCAACAATAGCTGCACCTGCGCCTCGCTGTGCGCGGCGCTCAGGGTCACCCGCAGGCGTGCGCCGCCCGCTGGCACGGTGGGTGGGCGGATGGCCGTCACCAGCAAGCCGCGCTCGCGCAGCATGCGCGACAGGCGCAGGGCCTGTGCGCTGTCGCCGATCATGATCGGCTGGATCGGCGTCGGGCTGTCCATCAACGCCAGCCCGATCTGCTGTGCGCCTTCGCGGAACTGGCGAATCAACGCCGCCAGGTGCTCGCGGCGCCAGGTTTCGTGACGCAACAGTTCCAGGCTCTTGAGCGTGGCACAGGCCAGCGCCGGTGGCTGGCTGGTGGTGTAGATGTAAGGGCGGGCGAACTGCACCAGCGCCTCGATCAGCTCTTCGCTGCCGGCAACAAAGGCACCCGCAGTACCGCAAGCCTTGCCCAGCGTGCCGATCAGCACCGGTACGTCATCCACGCTCAGGCCGAAGTGCTCGACGATGCCGCCGCCCTGTGCGCCGAGTGTGCCCAGGCCATGGGCGTCATCGACCATCAGCCAGGCACCGCGGGCGCGAGCGACATCGGCCAGTGCCGGCAGGTCGGCCAGGTCGCCGTCCATGCTGAACACGCCATCGGTCACCACCAGCGTATTACCGACCGCCTTGTCCAGGCGGCTGGCCAGGCTGGCCGCATCGTTATGCAGGTAGCGATTGAAGCGTGCACCGCTGAGCAGCCCGCCATCCAGCAGCGAGGCGTGGTTCAGGCGGTCTTGCAGCACGGTATCGCCCTGCCCCACGAGCGCGGTGATGGCGCCCAGGTTGGCCATGTAGCCCGTAGAGAAGAGCAACGCACGCGGGCGGCCAGTGAGTTCGGCCAACGCTTCTTCAACCTGGTGGTGTGGCGTGCTGTGGCCGACCACCAGGTGCGAGGCACCGCCACCGACACCCCAGCGCTCGGCGCCAGCCTGCCAGGCGGCGATAACTTCGGGGTGGTTGGCCAGGCCAAGGTAGTCATTGCTGCAGAAGGCCAGCAACCGCTGGCCGTCGACCACCACTTCCGGCCCCTGCGGGCTCTCCAGCAGTGGCCGCTGCCGATACAGGTCTGCGGCGCGCCGTTCGGCCAGGCGCGCCGCCAGGTCGAAGGCCATGTCAGGCCGATGCAGCGTTGTAGAACATCTCACTGCTGCGCTGTTCGACCAACGCCTGCTCGATGGCCGCCTGATGCACTTCGTCGGCGTGCTCTTCACGCGCTTCGGGCTTGATGCCCAGGCGTGCGAACAACTGCATGTCCTTGTCGGCCTGCGGGTTGGCGGTGGTCAGCAGTTTTTCGCCGTAGAAGATCGAGTTGGCACCCGCCATGAACGCCAGGGCCTGCATCTGCTCGTTCATCTGCTCGCGGCCGGCGGACAGCCGCACGTGCGACTTGGGCATCAACAGGCGGGCGACGGCCAGCATGCGGATAAAATCGAATGGGTCGACGTCCTCTTCCTCGGCCAGCGGCGTGCCGGCAACCTTGACCAGCATGTTGATCGGCACCGACTCGGGGTGCTCGGGCAGGTTGGCCAACTGGATCAGCAGGCCGGCGCGGTCGTCCAGCGATTCGCCCATGCCCAGGATGCCTCCGGAGCAGATCTTCATCCCCGCATCGCGCACGTAGGCCAGGGTCTGCAGGCGCTCGCTGTAGGTGCGGGTGGTGATGATGCTGCCGTAGAACTCCGGCGAGGTGTCGAGGTTGTGGTTGTAGTAATCCAGGCCAGCCTGGGCCAGGGCTGCGGTCTGCTCCTGGTCGAGCTTGCCGAGGGTCATGCAGGTTTCCAGGCCCATGGCCTTCACCCCTTTGACCATCTCCAGCACGTAAGGCATGTCTTTGGCAGACGGGTGCTTCCACGCCGCGCCCATGCAGAAGCGGGTGGAACCGATGGCTTTGGCGCGAGCAGCCTCTTCCAGCACCTTCTGCACTTCCATCAGCTTCTGTTTTTCCAGCCCGGTGTTGTAGTGGCCGGACTGTGGACAATATTTGCAATCTTCCGGGCAGGCGCCGGTCTTGATCGACAGCAGGGTCGAAACCTGCACCCGGTTAGGGTCGAAATGCGCGCGGTGCACAGTCTGCGCCTGGAACAGCAAGTCATTGAACGGTTGCTGGAACAGCGCCTTGACCTCGGCCAGGGACCAGTCGTGACGTGTTGTTGCAGTTGTGCTGGCGCTCATCGGCGTTTCCTTGTTTAGGCTGTAGCTGGCGCCGGGACAGGAAAGCCCACAAGCGCATCACGGATAGCCCGCATAGTTACGGAAGGCCCATGAACTGTCAACCACACTGGAAAAGACTGGTTTACAAGTGCTCACTTATTAATCAGATGTGTTTATTGTGTGACGAGCCTGCCGATCAGGCCTACCCGATGTGCATCGCCTGCGAGCAGGAACTGCCTTGGCTGGGCGATCAATGCCTGCGCTGCGCCCTGCCGCTGCCTATGGCTGGCCTGACCTGCGCCCACTGTTGCCGGCACTTGCCGCCGTTCGAGAGCGTGATTGCACCATGGCAATTCGGCTTTCCGGTCGACACGCTGGTCAGCCGCTTCAAGCACAACCGGCAGTGGCCTCTGGGGCGTTTGATGGCTGAACTGCTGGGGTTTGGGCTGCTGCATCGCTTTGCCGAAGGGCTACCCCGCCCTGACCTGCTGTTGCCTGTGCCCTTGGCCAAGCGTCGACTGCGCGAGCGCGGGTTCAACCAGGCCGGGATGCTCGGGCGGTGGTTGTCCACGCAACTTGGGCTACCGTGCGATGAGCGATTGTTGCTGCGCACGCGCGAGACGCCTGCGCAGCAACAGCTGGATGCCCGGGCAAGGCGGCGCAATTTGCGACAAGCGTTTGCGCTCTCGGGTGAACTGACGGGCAAACATGTCGCTATTGTCGATGATGTGTTCACCACCGGTGCCACCGCGCAGGCAATCGCCGAGGTGCTGCGCAAGGCCGGAGCGCGGCGGGTGGATGTGTATTGCCTGGCACGCACGCCCAAGCCGGGGTATGCATGACCCTGCGCAGTCCTCCACAATCCGCTTTCAGGACCTTCAAATATAACGACTCAATACCCATGCCCCTACCCACCCTGCTTACCCAGCACATCGCCCGCCGCCCCCAGCGCATCGCCCTGCTGCAGCACATTGCCGAGCAAGGCTCGATCACCCGAGCCGCCAAAGCCGCAGGCATTAGCTACAAAGCTGCCTGGGATGCCATCGACGAGCTCAACAACCTGGCCAGCCAGCCCTTGGTCGAGCGCAGTACCGGTGGCCGTGGCGGTGGCGGTGCGCGTTTGTCGCCGGAAGGCGAGCGGGTGTTGCGTCTGTATCAAAGGTTGCAGGCCCTGCAGGCGGAAATTCTTGAGGCCGCCGAAGAATCCAGTGACCTCGACCTGCTCGGCCGCCTGATGCTGCGTACCAGTGCGCGCAACCAACTCCAGGGCCAGGTCAGCGGCTTGCGCCGCGAGGGCCGGTATGACCGCGTCAGCCTGGCATTGGGCGGTGGGCTGGAGATTGATGCGCTGATCACCCACGACAGCACCGCGCGGCTGGAGCTGACACTGGGGACGATGGTGGTGGCGCTGCTCAAGGCCGGGTGGGTACGGTTGCTGCCGGAGGGGGAAGCAGCCGACGCGGGCAGCAACTGCTTGAGTGCAACGGTGGAAGAAGTGTTGGCAGAGGATGAGGGGCCCAGTGAGGTGCGGCTGGCGTTGGGCAATGGGCAGACATTGTGTGCCATCGCGGAGGCGGGCTGGTTGGCTGGTCATCCGGTGGCGGCGGGCAGTGCGGTGCAGGTGCAGTTTCATCCGTCCTATGTGTTGATCGGGGTTCCTGCATAGCCTGGCCGCGCATTGCGCGGTTCGCGGGCGCGCCCGCTCCCACAAATCCTGAAACGTGCGCTGTACCTGTGGGAGCGGGCATGCCCGCGAAGAGGCCGGTACAGGCATAACGCGTTACCATGGCCCCACGCTGCTTACCCTCCGGAGTCACCATGTCCCACCCCTTCGACACCCTCACCCCCGACCTGGTCCTGGACGCAGTGGAAAGCATCGGCTTTCTCAGCGACGCCCGGGTGCTGGCACTGAACAGCTACGAGAACCGCGTCTATCAGGTGGGCATCGAAGACGCGCAGCCGCTGATCGCCAAGTTCTACCGCCCAGGCCGCTGGAGCGATGCGGCGATCCTCGAAGAACACAGCTTCACCGCCGAACTCGCCGACTGCGAGGTGCCGGTGGTTGCGCCGATGCAGCACGACGGCCGCACCTTGTTCGAGCATCAAGGCTTCCGTTTCACTCTGTTCCCGCGCCGCGGCGGCCACGCTCCGGAGCCGGGCAACCTCGACCAGCTCTACCGCCTTGGCCAGTTGCTCGGCCGCCTGCATGCCGTGGGCGCCACCAAACCATTCGAGCACCGTGAGGCCCTGGCTGTGGACAACTTCGGCCACGCCTCGCTGAACACCCTGCTGGACGGTGGTTTTGTCCCTCGCGAACTGTTGCCCGCCTTCGAGTCCGTGGCCCGCGACCTGCTAAAACGTGTCGAGGATATCTACGCCCGCACTCCGCACCAGCTGATCCGCCTGCACGGCGACCTGCACCCCGGCAACCTGATGCACCGTGACGAGGTGTACCACGTGGTCGACCTCGACGACTGCCGTATGGGCCCGGCGGTGCAAGACCTGTGGATGATGCTGGCCGGCAGCCGCGAGGAGCGCCTGGGGCAACTGGCCGAGCTGATCGACGGCTACAACGAGTTCCACGACTTCGACCCGCGCGAACTGGCCCTGATCGAGCCCCTGCGCGCCCTGCGCCAGCTTCACTACAGCGCGTGGCTGGCACGGCGCTGGAGCGACCCGGCGTTCCCGCCCAGCTTCCCGTGGTTCGGCCAACCCCGCTACTGGGGGGACCAGATTCTCGCCTTGCGCGAACAAATGGCCGCGCTGGATGAAGCACCGCTGAAATTGTTCTAGAAGCATGCCTACGTCTGTCTACAATAGGCGTCGCTTTATTTAGCTACCTAAGCAAGGATTCTGCATGCACGCCGCAAACCCGCGTCGCGGGTACATCCTGGGCCTGAGCGCCTACATCATCTGGGGCCTGTTCCCCATCTATTTCAAGGCAATCCAGAACGTCCCGGCGGTCGAGATCATTGTCCACCGGGTGCTCTGGTCGGCGCTGTTCGGCTCGCTGCTGCTACTGGTGTGGAAACACCCGGGCTGGTGGCGCGAACTGCGCGACAACCCGCGCCGGCTGGGCATCCTGGCGCTGAGCGGAGCATTGATTGCGGGTAACTGGCTGACCTATGTTTGGTCGGTAAACAACGGCCGCATGCTCGAAGCCAGCCTGGGTTACTACATCAACCCGCTGATCAATGTGGTACTGGGCATGCTGATTCTTGGCGAGCGCCTGCGCCGCCTGCAATGGCTGGCGGTGGGCATGGCCGCCGTAGGCGTAGCCCAGCAGGTGTGGCAGGTAGGCAGCCTGCCTTGGGTGTCGCTGGTGCTGGCGCTGAGCTTCGGCTTCTACGGGCTGATTCGCAAACAGGCGCCAGTGGCGGCATTGCCGGGCCTGGTGGTGGAAACCTGGATGCTGGTGCCGCTGGCCCTTGGCTGGCTGCTACTGCACCCGGCGGCGATGAGTGCCCAGGGGGCGTTTTACACCAGCAGCGAAGCACTGTGGTTGATGGCGGCCGGGCCGGTGACGCTGATACCGCTGGTGTGCTTCAACGCTGCGGCCCGGCACCTGCCATATACCACCCTGGGCTTCCTGCAGTACCTGGCGCCGACGCTGGTATTGCTGCAGGCAGTGCTGTTGTTCGATGAGCATTTGTCGTCGAGCACATTGGTGGCGTTCATGTTCATCTGGGCGGGTTTGGCGATCTACAGCGTCGATGCGTGGATGAATTTGCGCAAGCGCAGCTGATCAAAAAACGATCAAAACTCTGCAGGCCATGCGGTTCGAGGCCTGCAGCGACATCTCCAAAGGTTATCCACACCCTCGTCCCCGTGCTTTGTGCACAAGCTGCTGATTATTGGGTGTTTTTTGATCAAAACTGCGCAGGGCACAGAGGGCCTGGGGTGGAGAGGTACACCCCCAGGTTATCCACAGGGCCTTCCCCGTGATATCGGGATAACCGCAAGGGGCTGCGATGCAGCCCGTTCGCAGCACAAGGCTGCTCCTACAGGAGTTATGCAATTCCCTGTAGGAGCAGCCTTGTGCTGCGAATGCGCCGCAAAGCGGCCCCGGCGATCCCGAATCAATCCTCCGCCCGCAACTGCAACTCCACCATCAAATCGTCCGCCAGGCTCTCCAGCTTCTGCTGCAGTTCATCCAGCGAAAGGGTCAACGGCAGCGCCAGCAATGCATCGGCATGAAACAGCGCCTCGCTGCTCATCGGTGCCGGCCGCACCTCAGTGGTAAACCGCTCAAGGTTCACCCCAAGATCCGCCAGCAACCGGGTAATGTCCCGCACGATCCCCGGCCGGTCATTCCCCACCAGTTCCATGGCAATCGGCTTCCAGGTACACGACGGCTCGATGCCGCTCTCGGCAATCAGCACGCGAATGTCATACCGGGCCAGCCCCTGCAACGATGCCACCAGTTCAGCGTAATTCTCAGCCGGCACCGCCACCCGCAAGATGCCGGCAAACTGCCCGGCCATACGCGACATGCGGCTTTCCAGCCAGTTGCCACTGTGGTCGGCGATGCACTGGGCAATGCGTTCGACCTGGCCGGCCTTGTCAGGGGCGATAACAGTCAGTACAAGATGATCCACAAGCCCTTCCTCGTGTCGGACCGCGCCCGGCGGCAGAAAATCGGGGGATCGAGTCAGTATAGGCAAGGCGCGGCAACCTGCCGCAGGGCGTCCTGCACAACGAATCGTGTACTGTTTCAAGATTTATCTGGAACAATCCACCTGTTTTTTGCGAACATACCCACTCCCAGCGTGACCATACGCGACCAACGGGTCGCATAACGGCGCTTTTAGTCTGATTTTGCCCCGCCTACTGCTTCATGTAGTATCCCGTGGCGCGGACTACAAAACGTCGTTTGGATGTCTGCCAAGGCGCCTGTGAAAATACGCACACTGCCTGCCGGCATGTCTGGCAAGCCGCACCCAGCCGCGCCCGGTACAACCCGGGGGCACGCACTGGTGCCGTGTTTAGAGAAGCGCTACAGGCTTAATACAGAAGAGCGAAATAGCTGAGCAGAGTGAGGCAAGCAATGACTGGATACGTTCAAGTCGGTGGCCTTCAGGTCGCCAAGGTCCTGTACGACTTCGTGAACAACGAAGCCATCCCCGGGACCGGCATCGTCGCCGAGCAGTTCTGGGCGGGTGCAGAGAAGATCATCAATGACCTCGCTCCAAAGAACAAAGCCCTGCTCGCCAAGCGCGACGAGCTGCAAGCCAAGATCGACGCCTACCATCAGGCACGCAAAGGCCAGGCCCACGACGCCGTCGCCTATAAAGCATTCCTCCAGGAAATCGGCTACCTGCTGCCACAAGCCGACGATTTCCAGGCCACCACCCAGAACGTGGACGAAGAAATCGCCCACATGGCCGGCCCGCAGCTGGTGGTGCCGGTAATGAATGCCCGCTTCGCCCTGAACGCCGCCAATGCACGCTGGGGTTCGCTGTATGACGCCCTGTACGGCACCGACGCCATCAGCGATGAAGGCGGCGCCGAAAAAGGCCAGGGTTACAACAAGGTCCGTGGCGACAAGGTCATCGCCTTCGCCCGCGCCTTCCTCGACGAAGCTGCGCCACTGGCTGCCGGCTCGCACGTCGACTCCACCGGCTACCGCATCGAAGGCGGCAAGCTGGTTGTTGCCCTGAAAGGCGGCAGCAACAGCGGCCTGCGTGACGATGCCCAGCTCATCGGCTTCCACGGTGACGCCGCCGCACCAACCGCCGTGCTGCTCAAGCACAACGGCCTGCACTTCGAAATCCAGGTCGATGCCAACACCCCGGTTGGCAGCACCGACGCCGCCAGCGTGAAAGACATCCTGATGGAATCGGCACTGACCACCATCATGGACTGCGAAGACTCGGTTGCCGCCGTCGACGCTGACGACAAGGTTATCGTCTACCGCAACTGGCTGGGCCTGATGAAAGGCGACTTGGCCGAAAGCGTGAGCAAGGGTGGCAAAACCTTCACCCGCACCATGAACCCGGACCGCGAGTACGCCGCGCCCAATGGCGGCAGCGTCACCCTGCATGGCCGTTCGCTGCTGTTCGTACGCAACGTTGGCCACCTGATGACCAACCCGGCGATCCTCGATGCCCAGGGCAACGAAATCCCCGAAGGTATCCAGGACGGCCTGTTCACCAACCTGATCGCCCTGCACAACCTCAACGGCAACACCAGCCGCAAGAACACCCGCACCGGCAGCGTGTACATCGTCAAGCCGAAGATGCATGGCCCGGAAGAAGTCGCTTTCGCCGCCGAAATCTTCAGCCAGGTCGAAGACCTGCTGGGCATGCCACGCAACACCGTCAAGGTCGGCATCATGGACGAGGAGCGCCGTACCACGGTCAACCTCAAGTCCTGCATCAAGGCTGCCGCCGAGCGCGTAGCGTTCATCAACACCGGTTTCCTCGACCGCACTGGCGATGAAATCCACACCTCGATGGAAGCCGGCGCCGTGGTGCGCAAAGGCGCCATGAAAAACGAGAAGTGGATCGGCGCCTACGAGAACAACAACGTCGACGTTGGCCTGGCCACCGGCCTGCAAGGCCGTGCGCAAATCGGCAAAGGCATGTGGGCCATGCCCGACCTGATGGCTGCCATGCTCGAGCAGAAGATCGCCCACCCGCTGGCCGGTGCCAACACCGCCTGGGTGCCGTCGCCGACTGCCGCCACCCTGCACGCCCTGCACTACCACAAGGTGGACGTGCAGGCGCGCCAGCGTGAGCTGGCTTCGCGTACCCCGGCGTCGGTGGACGACATCCTCGCCATCCCGCTGGCCGCCGACACGAACTGGTCGGACGAAGAAATCCGCAACGAGCTGGACAACAACGCTCAGGGCATCCTCGGCTACGTGGTGCGCTGGATCGACCAGGGTGTGGGTTGCTCGAAGGTGCCGGACATCAACAACGTCGGCCTGATGGAAGACCGTGCCACCCTGCGCATTTCTGCCCAGTTGCTGGCCAACTGGCTGCGCCATGGCGTGGTCAGCCAGGATCAGGTGCTGGAAAGCCTCAAGCGCATGGCCGTGGTGGTGGACCAGCAGAACGCCGGTGACGCCCTGTACCGCCCGATGGCGCCGAACTTCGACGACAACGTCGCGTTCCAGGCGGCTGTAGAGTTGGTGGTGGAAGGTGGCAAGCAGCCGAACGGCTACACCGAGCCGGTGCTGCACCGCCGTCGCCGCGAGTTCAAGGCGCGTAACGGGTTGTAAACCGCAAGGGGCCGCTTTGCGGCCCATTCGCGGCACAAGGCCGCTCCTACAGGGGAACGCATAACCCTTGTAGGAGCGGCCTTGTGCCGCGAATGGGCTGCAAAGCAGCCCCTTTGTGCATCACTCTATTTTCAATTCCTTCTTCACCAGTTCCAGCAGCTTGCCCAGGTCCACCGGCTTGAGCAGGAAATCCACCACCCCCAGGTGCATCACGTCCACCGCCTCTTCTACATCGGTGTCGCCCGACACCACGATGATCGACAACGCTGCGCGCTCCGACTCACGAATCGTGCGGATCAAATCCAGGCCATCCTCTGGCTGCATGCGTAAATCCGTGATCATCAAACTGATCCGCTGCTGATAATGCAGGTACAACCTGGCTTCCTCCGCCCCGTCCGCCCCCACCGCATCGATGCCCCGGCTTTTCAGGTACAGGATCAGCGCCTCACGGTTGACCGCGTTGTCATCCACCACCAGCACCAACGGCCTAGGTGCCACAGGCGCACTTACCACGGCCAAGGCCTCACGCTCGGCGTCGCTCAGGATGTCGGTGTGCTCAGGCATGCTCATCTCGTCAAAAAAATTCCGCTTCAGCCTTAGGACCACATTACTCGCGTAACCCGTTTCGCCTTTCGTCGGGTCTTTGACAGGGGCGTTCATAGACTTACGTCCAATGGGCACCACCCCGCCGCAAGCCGACCATGGAGGCAGAGAACAACAAGGCCGGCACCTATATATAGATATATATAGTTCGGCGTAGCGATACGGTCAGTTTCATGAGCAAAAAGGACGCCTACAGCCAGGCGGGCAGGACAGCAGTACTGCAGAACATTCAAGGCACCCTGCAGTTCCTGCAGCGCTTTCCGCCGTTCAACCAGATGGAGCACAGCCACCTGGCCTACCTGGTCGAGCAGTGCCAGCTGCGCTTCTATGCCTGCGGCGAAAGCATCGTCAAACCTGCCGACGGGCCGGTCGAGCACTTCTACATCGTCAAGCAGGGCCGCGTGGTTGGCGAGCGCCAGCACCTGGTCAAGCCTGGGGTGGAAACCACCTTCGAAATCACCAGTGGCGAGTGCTTCCCGCTGGCCGCCCTGCTGGGCGAGCGAGCCACCCGCACCGAGCACCTGGCCGGTGAAGATACCTTCTGCCTGCAGTTGAACAAGGCCGCGTTCATCCGCGTGTTCTCGATGTCTGAAGTGTTTCGGGATTTTGCCCTGCGCGGGGTCAGCAGCCTGCTCGACCAGGTCAACCAGCAGGTGCGACAGCGCGCTGTGGAAACCCTCGGCACCCAGTATTCGCTGAACACGCCCTTGGGTGAGCTGGCCATGCGTCACCCGGTGGTGTGCACGGCACAAACCCCGCTGCGCGAAGCCGTGCGGCTGATGCACGAGCAGCAGGTCGGCAGCATCGTGGTGGTCGACGCGCAGCGCTACCCCACCGGCATCTTCACCCTGCGCGACCTGCGCCAGGTGGTGGCCTCGGCGGATGCCGACCTGGGCGCGCCCATCGAGCGGCACATGACGGTCAAACCCTTCTACCTCAGCCCTCAGGCCAGCGCCTTCGACGCGGCCATGGCCATGACCGAGCGGCATATCGCCCACGTGTGCCTGGTGGAAAACCGGCGCTTGTGCGGGGTGGTTTCCGAGCGTGACCTGTTCTCGCTGCAACGGGTCGACCTGGTGCACCTGGCGCGCACCATCCGCCATGCGCCTCGGCTGGACACCCTGGTCTCGCTGCGCGGGGAAATCAGCCAGCTTGTGGAGCGCATGCTGGCCCATGGCGCATCGTCCACGCAGATCACCCAGATCATCACCCTGCTCAACGACCACACCGTGTGCCGGGTAATCGAGCTGGCGCTGGCCGAGCGCGGCGACCCGGGCGTGCCGTTCAGCTGGTTGTGCTTTGGCAGCGAAGGGCGCCGCGAGCAGACCCTGCACACCGACCAGGACAACGGCATCCTCTTCGAGGCGGCCGACAGCGCTGAAGCCGACGCCATCCGTGCCCGCCTGCTGCCGCTGGCGCAGTACATCAACCAGTGCCTGGCCCAGTGCGGCTTTACCCTGTGCAAGGGCAACGTCATGGCCGGCAACCCTGACCTGTGCCTGTCGCGCAGCGAGTGGGCACGGCGCTTTGCCGGCTTTGTTCGTGAAGCCAGCCCGGAGAACCTGCTGGGTTCGAGCATCTACTTCGACCTGCGCGTGGTGTGGGGCGATGAGCAAGGTTGCGAACAACTGCGCCAACGCCTGTTGGACCAAGTGGCCGACAACCGCATCTTCCAGCGCATGCTGGCCGAAAACGCCTTGCGCCAGCGCCCGCCGGTGGGCCGCCTGCGCGAGTTCGTGCTGACCCGCCAGGGCAATGACAAGGCCGCCACCCTCGACCTCAAGGTTCAGGGCCTGACGCCCTTCGTCGACGGTGCCCGGCTATTGGCGTTGGCCAATGGCGTCGGTGCGTGCAACACCCTGGAGCGGCTGCGCCAGCTGGTGGCCAAGGGCGTGATCGAGCCACTGGATGGCGCGGCCTATGAAGAGGCTTACCACTTCATCCAGCAAACCCGCATGCAGCAGCACCAGCGCCAGGCTCGCGACAACCTGCCTTACTCCAACCGCCTCGACCCGGACAGCCTCAACCACCTGGACCGGCGCATCCTGCGCGAGGCGCTGCGCCAGGCCCAGCGCCTGCAAAGCAGCCTGGCCCTGCGGTACCAGCTATGAGCCTGTTCACCTGGCTGCGCCCCAGCGCGCCCGAACTGGACCCCGCCACACGCCAGCGCCTGAGCCGGTTACCCAAGCCCACGCCGCTGGGGGTATGCACCCTGCGTGAACAGCGCTGGGTGGTGCTGGACCTCGAAACCAGCGGGCTCAACCCCAACCGGGACCAGGTATTGTCGATTGGCGCAGTGGCCATCGAAGACGGCGCCATCGATTTTGCCCAGCAGTTCGAACGCACCCTGCACAGGCCTTTGCAGAAGACCAACGCCAGCGTGCTGATTCATGGCCTGGGCCCTGGCGCCCTGGCCGCCGGTTGCGACCCGGCCGAGGCCCTGCTCGACTTGCTCGATTTCATTGGCAACAGCCCGGTGCTGGCGTTTCATGCGCCCTTCGACCAGCGCATGCTGGCCCGTGCGCTGAAGGAGAGCCTTGGGCATCGTCTGCAGTCACTGTTCCTCGACGTTGCCGAACTGGCGCCGATGCTAAACCCCGACACGGTGCTGCGCGAGGCCGGGCTGGATGACTGGGTGGCGCGGTTTGGTTTGCAGGTTGAAGAGCGCCACCATGCCAGTGCCGATGCCCAAGTGACCGCAGAGCTGGCGCTGATCCTGTTGAGCCAGGCCCGGCGCCAGCAGCTGGACAGCCCATTGCAGCTGGAGCAGCGGTTGCGTGGGTGGCGGCGGCGCAAAGCACAGAGTCATGGCCTGTAGCTTTGCATTGGGCCATCAGCCTTTTCCATGGTGGCAATCCGATAAGCGTCCATTGCACCCACCCCCTCCCCTCTGCAACAATCGCGAATAATTATCGTTAGTTAATGCATTCGTTCCGGGGGGACGCTGCTTGTTTTCAGCACAGAGCCCACACGCCGATCTGGTCGGTGCGCTGTACCGCGACCACCGCGGCTGGCTGCTCGCCTGGCTGCAACGCAGCATGGCCTGCCGCCAACGTGCCGAAGATCTGAGCCAGGACACCTTCGTGCGCCTGCTCGGCCGTGAGCAGCTGGACACGCCCCGCGAACCCCGTGCGTTTCTGGCCGCCGTGGCCAAAGGGCTGATGTTCGACCACTTTCGCCGCGCCGCGCTGGAACAGGCCTATTTGGCCGAGCTGGCGCTGATCCCGGAAGCCGAACAACCTTCCCCGGAAGTGCAGTTGCTGATCCTCGAAGACCTCAAGGCCATCGACCGGCTGCTCGGCAAGCTATCGAGCAAGGCCCGCGCGGCATTCCTGCACAACCGCCTGGACGGCATGGGCCATGGCGAAATCGCCGAGCGCCTGGGTGTGTCGGTGTCGCGGGTGCGCCAGTACATCGCCCAAGGCATGCGCCAGTGCTATGTGGCCCTGTACGGGGAACCGACGTGAGCAATGCACCGGTTTCGTCTCAGGTACTGGAAGCCGCCATCGCCTGGAAACTCAGCCTCGGCGACGCCAGCGGCACGCCCGATGAACGCAACGAATTCATGCGCTGGCATGCCGCCAGCGAAGAACACGCGCGTGCCTGGCGCCAGCTCGGCGCCATGGACCAGCGCGTCAGCGCCGCGGCCGGCCCGGCACGCCAGGCGTTGCTGCAATCACGCGCCAGCCTGCGTCGACGCATCGGCAATGTGGGCGGCGGGCTGGCCGGCATGTTCCTGCTCGGCTCGCTGCTGGCCTGGGTCGGCGCACCGTCGCTGGCCCCAAGCTACTGGCTGGCCGACCAGCGTACCGCTACCGGCGAGCTGCGTACCCTGCGTCTGGAAGACGGCACACTGCTGAGCCTGAACACCCACACCGCCGTAGACATCGACTACGCCGGCGAGCAGCGGGTAATCGTGCTGCATCAGGGCGAGATCTCGGTTGAAACCGGCCACCAGGACCCGCGCCCGCTGCTGGTACGCACCGACGATGGCCGCCTGCGGCCTTTAGGCACGCGCTTTTTGGTGCGCCGCGAAGCCGACGGTACCCGCCTGGAAGTACTGCAAGCCTCGGTTGCAGCCATGCCGCACAACAGTGGCGACGAGCATGTGCTGCGCGAAGGCCAGCAGGTACTGATGAACGCCAACGGCCTCGGCCAGGTCGGCGCAGTACCGGTCGGGGCCGATGCCTGGACCCGCGGCATGCTGGTGGTGGACAACGTGCGGCTGGGCGACTTGCTGGCCGCACTGGGCAAGTACCGCAGCGGCCACCTCGGGGTAGCCGAGCAGGTCGCCGATTTGCGCGTGACTGGCAGCTTCCCGCTGACCAACACCGACTTGGCGCTGGAGTCGCTGGTGCCGGCCTTGCCGGTGAAAATCGAGCGGCATACCCAGTGGTGGGTCAACGTCGTTCCCAAGTAGACCTGTAACGGCCTCTTCGCGGGTGAACCCGCGAAGAGGCCAGTGCAGGCAAATACACATACCAAATAATTCTCAATATTTTTCAGATTTCCCCTGTCACTTTTCAATTCTCGCTCGGCAAGGAAGCAGCAAGCACTTACCCGTCGAGGAACCGCCGCATGTCCCGTGCCGTTGATCGTATCCTGCGCCCCAGCCTGATGGCCCTGGCCATCGGCCTGGCTGCCCCGCTGGCAAGCTCCGCCTTGTTCGCCGCCGAGCTATCCACGCCGCGCGCCTACAACCTGCCCAGCGCGCCGCTAGCCACCACCCTCAACCAGATCGCCAGCCAGGCCGGCATTGCCCTGGCCATCGACCCGGCACTGGTAAGCGGCCGCACCTCGGCCCCGGTAAGCGGCCAGTACGACGGCCTCGGCGCCCTGCAAGCGGCCCTGCGCGGTACCGGCCTGCAGTTGCAACAGAGCAGCGTGGGTAGCTACAGCCTGGTGGCCGTGCCGGACGGCACCCTGGCGCTACCGGAAACCACCGTGGACGCCGCCAGCGTTTCTGAAAGTGCCTGGGGCCCGGTAGAGGGTTACCTGGCCAAGCGCACCGCCGCTGGCACCAAGACCGACACCGCGCTGGTGGAGGCCCCCCGCTCCATCTCCATCGCCACCCGCGAGCAGATGAAAGACCGCGGTGTGCACAGCCTGGATGACGCCGTGCGCTACATGCCCGGCATCGTGTCGGCCAGCTTCGGCAGCGACACGCGCTATGACTGGATGCGCGTTCGCGGCTTCGAGCCCACCCAGTTCCTCGATGGCCTGCCGCTGCCACGCGGCGTGTACGCCAACCCGAAAGCCGAAACCTGGAACCTCGACCGCCTCGCCCTGCTGCGTGGCCCGGCCTCCTCGATCTATGGCCAAACCCCGCCCGGCGGCCTGCTGGACATGGTCAGCCGTCGCCCGCAAGCCGAAAGCGAGCACGAGATCGAACTGCAGTACGGCAGCGACAACCATCGCCAGATCAACTTTGCCAGCACTGGCAAGATCGACGATGAAGGCCGCTTCCTGTACGGCGTCAGCGGTGTGATCCGCGACGGCGGCACGCAGATCGACCACATCGACGACAAGCGCTACAACATCGCCCCGAGCCTGACCTGGAACATTGACGAAGACACCACGCTGACCTTCCTCACCCAGTTCACCCGCGACGATACCGGCGCCACCAGCCAGTTCCGGCCAATCCAGGGCACCAAGATCGACATGCCGTTCGGCAAGATCTCGCACCACAAGAACCTGGGTGACCCGGACTACGAATTCTACGACCGTACCTACTACGCCCTGGGCTACGCCTTCGAACACCGCATCAACGACGTGTGGCAGTTCCGTCAGAATTTGCGTTACACCAAGACAGACCTGGCGTTCCAGACCATCACACCAGGCAGCTACTACCAGCCCGGCGGCCCGGTGAAAGACGATGGCACGGTAAGCCGCATGTCCACCAACACTGACGAAGACATCAGCCAGTTCGCCGTGGACAACAACTTCCAGGCAGATTTCGCCACCGGTGACATCACCCACACCCTGCTGCTCGGCCTGGACCACCAGCGCATCAACACCAATTACCTGTCGATCTTCGGCTTCAACGTGCCGGACAGCAACGTCAACAACCCGGTCTACGGGGTGCCGATCACCCGCCCGGACCGCTCGACGGCGTTCTACGACTACAACCAGAAATCCCGCCAGACCGGCTTGTATGTTCAGGACCAGATGGCGCTCGGCAATTGGCGCCTGACCTTGGGCGGTCGTGAGGACTGGGTACATACCGGTACCAGGTATCTCAACCAGGGTGATGCCACCAATACCCAGCGCGACAAGAAGTTCAGCGGCAACGCGGCTCTCAGCTACGTGTTCGATTCGGGCTTCGTGCCGTACCTCTCGTATGCCGAGTCCTTCCAACCTGCCAGCAATGCCAGCGCCTCTGCGACCGAGTCGTTCAAGCCGACCGAGGGGCAGCAGTGGGAGTTGGGCGTCAAGTACCAGCCACCGGGCTCCAACACGCTGCTGTCGGCAGCTGTGTATGACCTGACCCAGAAGAACGTCTCGGTCACCAACAACGTGGGTGGCGTAACCGTCACCAGCCAGAGCGGCGAAGTGAAAGTCCACGGCCTTGAGCTTGAAGCAGTTTCCGACGTTACCGAAAACCTGAAAGTGATTGCCGCTTACACCTTGGCCAAATCTGAAGTGCAGGACGGCCTCTACAAAGGTAACCGCCTGCAATTGATGCCTAACCAGCAAGCCTCGGTATGGAGTGACTACACCTGGCACGCCGGCGTGCTCGACGGCTTCGGCATCGGCCTGGGCGCGCGCTATACCGGCAATACCTACGGTGACCAGGGCAATACCTACCTGGGCAAGGCCAAGGCCTACACCGTGTTCGACGCATCGGTGCATTACGACCTGGGTCGCCTGGACAGCAGCCTGAAGGGCGCGTCGGTGGCGGTCAATGCCACCAACTTGCTGAACAAGGATTACCTCTCTACCTGTGACTCGTACTACTGCTACTACGGCGATGAGCGCAGTGTTGTCGCCAGCGCCACTTACAAGTTCTGAGTGAGCGGGGGCCGCTTTGCGGCCCTCGATCCAACAGACAAAAATCGGTACCGTGATGAAAAGCCCAACCATCCGCCGCTGGTCCGTGATCCATACCTGGAGCAGCCTGGTCTGTACCCTGTTCCTGTTGTTGCTGGCACTCACCGGCCTGCCGCTGATCTTCCACCACGAACTCGAACACCTGCTCGGCGACGCCCCCGAACTGCGTGAAATGCCAGCTGGCACCCCGCACCTCGACCTGCAGCAGCTTGTACTGAAAGCCGAACAACACCGTCCCGGCGAGGTGGTGCAGTACTTCGGCTACGAGGAGGACGAACCCAACGGCGTGGTGGCCATCACCGCCGCTACCGCTGGCACCGACCCCAACCTGTCGCACACCTTCATGCTCGACGCCCGCACCGGCGAAGCAGTGGCCATGCCGGCTGCCAATGGCGGCTTCATGATGATCATGCTGCGCCTGCACGTGGACATGTTCGCCGGCCTGCCTGGCAAGCTGCTGCTGGCCTTCATGGGCGTGCTGTTCATCGTCGCGATTGTCTCCGGCACCGTGCTCTATGCGCCGTTCATGCGCCGTCTGGCGTTCGGCACCGTGCGCCACGAAAAGTCCCGCCGCCTGCGCTGGCTCGACCTGCATAACCTGATCGGCGCAGTTACCCTGGCCTGGGCGTTGACCGTGGGCGTGACGGGCGTGATCAGTGCCCTGTCCGACCTGGTCATCGCGGCCTGGCGCAACGACAGCCTGGCAGCGATGGTTGCCCCCTACCGCGACGCGCCGCCGCTCGTCGATCGCGCCCCAGCCACTCGCCTGCTGGAAATTGCCGAACAGGCCGCCCCCGGCATGCGCCCGGACTTCATCGCTTTTCCAGGCACACGGTTCTCCAGCGAGCACCACTATGCGGTATTCATGAACGGTGCCACACACCTGAGTTCTCACCTGTTCACGCCGGTATTGATCGATGCTCGCACCCTTGCTGTGACTGCCGTAGGCGACCGTCCCTGGTACATGGATGCCATGGGCCTGTCGCAGCCGTTGCATTTCGGCGATTACGGCGGGCGACCGATGCAAATCCTCTGGGCTTTGCTGGACGTGCTGACAATCATCGTGCTCGGCAGCGGCCTCTACCTGTGGTGGGGCAAGCAGCGCAAACCCAGGGAGGTGCGCGCATGAGCCACAGGTCGCAATCCACTGCACGCCTCTTCGCCTGGCCGGCGTTGATGGCCATGTTTGGGTTCCTGGGCCTGTTCGCCGCACTGCTCGGCGACGGTGGCTGGGACGTTCTGGCATGGGCCGGCCTGGGCCTGCCGGCCCTGTTGAGCCTGCGCGGGCTGCTCTGGCGTCGGGGGCGCTAGCCCGCTACCGCCACGCAACCGCAGGTATTGCCAAGCATGGGGTTTTCCTCAACCAAGGACCCGCCCCATGCGCCCCCTCGAACAACTGGAACAGATCGACCGACAGATCAGTGACCTGCTCGGCGGCCTTCCGACGATTGACCTTCAGCACCCCATCAACCCCGACACACGCACCTGGTTGCACGGCGAACTGGCCAGCTTCTGGACCACGGCCGATGAGCAAGGCGAAACCCCAAGACAAAAGCTGCTGGCACTGCGCAAGGCGCTGATGCTGGCCGAGGTTGAATTGCGCCTGGGCGACGAGACCTTGGGCTACCGCTCAGCCGATCAACTATGGGCCTGCCTGCAACAGCCACTACCCTCCCAGCGCAGGCATATGCCCCTGGCCAAAAGGCCACAGGTCTACCGCGTGCTGCTGGAAGGCCTACGGCCCAACTGGCGAAGCTACCTGCCAGGCACACTGATCATCGTTGCCGGCACCGCCGAGGGCCCTATGCTCACACCCGAGGATGCCGCAGGCATGGCCTTGCTGTGCAGCCTCTCACAAGGCATTGAAGCCTTCGAGTCCCTTGCCGCGCTGCACCAGGAGCTTTGCGAACGCCTGGAAGACCCACTCCAGAGCAAACCGCTGCTGCATCTGTACACTGACGCGCAGGCGGACCGCGTGCGGCTGTCACAGCGCCTGCGCTATGACTGGTACGCCGATAGCCTGCTGGAGGCCCAGATCGACAGTGTGATAGAAGCCCAGCGCCAACGCTTGAGTGACACCGGCTTGTGGAGCAGCTCACCCCACCAGCACACCCGAATACATAAAGCCATGGAGCTCTGGCACGAAGTCGGCGCCAAACCCATCCTGCAGACACGTTACTCCCGATTGCTTGAGAAGAACCTGCCGAACTGGCTGCGCAATACATCTGCGCAAGGCCTGAGCCATATGATGCAGGCGATGCAAGAGCTGGTGGCAATCGCCGAGCAGGCTGCCGCCCCGGGAGTGCTGAGCTTCAACGACTTCAAGCAACGCAATAGCCTGCTGGGCTGGGCCAACGCACGCCTTCGCGAGCGACTGCGCCATGACCTGGGGTACGCCGCAGATCCCCGCGATATCAAGATCGTGGTCGTGCGTACCCGCCGCACTGGCGCCGTCATGCATCCCTTCGCCATCTCGTCCTATGTCACCTATGCAGGCATGCGACGCGTGGGCGACGAGATGGTCGAAATGGTCGAGGAAATAAACACCTTCGAAGAGATCGCCCTCAAGAACTTGCCGTGGTTCGATACCGACTACTGGCTTACTGCCCGGGTGATCCATGCCCATGGCAAAGCCATGCCCGCCGGGCTCACGCCGCAGTATGTCAAGCACATGGTCCGGGAACTGAACGTGGGTGACAGTTACGCAGAGTACCTGCGCACCCAACTCATCAGTTCCAGAGCGGGCAAATGGCGCCTCACTGCGCACAGCAAGGTCAACCGTGCACGCATGCACGCTGAAGCAGTCAAGGCGCGCTACGCAGGGCACTTTGGCGAAGACCCTTTCGAACACGGCTACAACTGGGTGCGCGCAGTGCTGGACCAACCACACAATGCCTTGCGTGCGCCGGTAGCAGGCTACCCGGTCACTGTCCGGCAGCTGAACATCATGGGCCATACCCTGCAGGGCGTACTTCTGCTCAACAGCATCACCTACAAGTCTCCGGCATGTGTGCTGTACACCCCGGATGCCCCGGACCGCAGGGCCTGGCGGCGTTTCCGAACAACCCGCGAACTGCTTCGCACATTGCGCCAACAGCCCGCATTGAGAGCATACGTAGCCCAGCGCCTGCCATTGCTACCTGCCGTCACGGTGCAGCGGCTGCTGGACAAGGGGCGCATGAGCACGCATTTGACGACACCTGAGATCAAGGACGACCTTTTCTTCGTTTACTACATGGCCGAAGCCCGGGCGCTGATCGCTCAGGCCGATGCCGACAGCATGACGACCAGGGAAGTGAACGTGGAATCGGTCATAGCGCTGAGCTGGCGCTTACTGGACTTCATCAGCCTGCTGCTGCCGAACCGTCCGCTGCTGGTGCTGTCGATCGGCCGCATGGCAATCGATATCTGGGACGGCGCCGAGGCTTTCAAGCAAGAGGATGTCGAAGGGGTGATGCGGCATGCGTATCAGGCGCTTAGCCACCTCAACGATGCGGGTACCAGTTTTCTGGGTTCCAGAGTGCTACGCCGATCCCTGCGCGGGATCCCCAAACAACCGCCACTGCCGCTGCCCGCACGCCAACAGGTACAACCGGGCAGCAGCAGCCTGCGCTATCGCATAGACGGTATATACGGTGAAGGTGTATACGAGCAAAGCTCGGTGTTTGGCGGGCAATCGCTGTACTTCGTCAAGGACAAAGACAACCGGTATTACCAGGTCAGCTTCGATGGCTACCGCTGGCGGGCCATCGACCCTGCCCAGCCAGACGCCTACCTGCAGCAGCCGCTCAAGCGCAAGGCCGACGGGCAGTGGGTCATCGACTCACCGGTACTCTGGTACGACGGGCTGCCCGACCTTAAGCAGTTACTGCAAGACTGCTACCTGCAGGTGCCTGTGGCTGGCCTGCCACTGAACATCGAACAAGGGCTTTTCGAGGCTGACGATCAGTTGTACCTGGGGCTCGAGAACGGGCAGTTGCCGGTGCGCCGCCACCTGCTGCCGGATCATTACCACTTGCAGATGGCTAGCCCCGACAACGCCGGGGTGGTGCCGTGGGCGGTGATGCGTCACGAAAACGGCCAGTGGCTGATACGCGTTCGCCAGGCAGGGCGCAGCAGTGACTGGCTGACACTGCCAGACCAACCACCACCAGCCCAATAAAAGCCCGAACTGGCGGCCTTACTCGACCAGTTTTGGCAAAAGCCGGTCCAGTCGCTGATGCAAGGCACTGCCACTCGGCCAGTTGCGCAGCAGCCGTGCCCGGTCGCGGGCATAGGCCGGGGCGAAGCTGAGCTGGGTGGCGTGCTGGCACATGGCATCAAGGTCGATCAGCGACCACTGGCCGTTGTGCCAGAACAGGTTATGGCCTTTGAAGTCACCGTGGCTGATACGCTCGCGAATCAGCTGCTGCATCACATGGACCAGGGCATCCACTTGCTCCTCGGGTGCATCGCCACTTTCGACGTAGGGCGCGAAGCATGCCGTCAGGTCCGGGCCGTCGACATACTCGGTGACCAGATAGGCACGGCTACGCAGGCCCAGCACCCGCTGTTCCAGCACCGCGAGAGGGCGAGGCGTGGCGATGCCAAGGAATTCCAGGCGGTGGCCTTCGATCCACGAATGCCAGGCCCGGCTCGGGCGCCAGAAGCGCTTGAACCAGTGCGCGGTGTTCTTGATGTTGTAGCGCTTGAGCACCAGCTTGCGACCGTTCACCTCGATACGCGCCACGCTGGCGGCGCCACCGGTCTTGTACAGGTGGCCCTTGTCGATCAGCGCATCGGCCTGCTCCAGCACCGGCTGCATGGCGTCGACTTCGCTGCGGCGGATCGCCTGCAAGCCCGAGAGGCTGCGCTGGACGCTGAACAGGCTGCACTCGCGGCCCGCTTTGTCCAGGTAGTCCTTCTGGCGCCAGTTGCGCACCTTGTCCACCTGCTTTTGCAGGGCTTCCAGGGGCAACGCATGCTCGGCGTTGGCCAGCAGATAGTGCACCAGCAGCTCTTCGATGAACGGTTCCAGGCGCTTGGGCAGCTGGGCGAAGAACACCCCGAGGTTTTCCAGCACGCGCGGGCGTGACAGCTGCTGGCCAGGCGTTTCGGCCTTGATACCGGCGCCGTCGATCAGGTACAGCTTGCCGCCATGGCGCAGCAGGTTGTCCAGGTGCAGGTCTTCCTGCCAAAGGCCCTGGGCGTGCATGTGCGCGACAGCAGTCAGCGCTTCACCCAATACCAGATGTTGCTCGTCAGCCAGCACCGGCAGGTTTTCCACCGCCGCCCAGGCATCGGCCAGGCTTTCGGCGCCGTCGAGGAATTCGAACAGCAGCCAGCCGCCCTCGCCTTCCTTGAGGCCATCGGCCAACAGTTTTGGCGTGGTCAGGCCTTGCTCGGCCAGCAGCTTCACACCTTGCAGTTCGCGCTGGAAATGCCGGGCGGCGTTACCGCCCACCAGCAGCTTGGCCAGCACCGGGGTCCCGCGCCACACTCCGGCGCCAACATAGCGCTGGCCCGGCAACACGCGCAGCAGGCTGAGCAGTTGCAACTCGGCGCTGCCGGCGGCATCCGCCAGGGTGATGCTCAGGGGCAACGACGGGCTGCGCCCGGCATCTTTCAGTTCGGACAAACGCATCAGCGGGCCTCTTTTTCACGACGGCGTTGCGTCAGGCGTTGCAACCAGTTGTTGACCAGCGTGCTGTCAGCCGGCTGCGCCAGGTAGGTCGCCAGCATTGTGCGCACATCGGCCTCGCTCCAGACCGGGGCGCGGCGCAGCAGCGGCTCCAGGTCCTTGAGGCGGTCACGCATGCCGAACAGCAATGGCCGGGTCTTTTCCAGGTCGATCAGTTGCGCGTCCCAGCCTTCACGGCGCTGGCGCAGGAAAATGTGCTTGGGGTAAAAGCAGCCATGCACCTGGCCGGCGCTGTGCAGGGTGCGCGCCAGCTGGCCGCATGCCTTGAGGATGCCATTGCGTTCCGCATCGCCCAGCTGTGGCCACTGGGCCAGCAGGCTGTCGAGGTCGGCCCACTCGTCCAGCGCGCGGGTCATCAGGATGGCCCGGTGCTTGCCGCCCTGCTTGCGCTCGCCATAGAACACCGCCTGCAAGGCCGGAATGTGCAGCTTCTGGTAGCGGCTGATGTTGCGGAATTCGCGGGCGAAGGTGGGCTCGCCAAACGGTCGGTGCAGGGTGCGGGTCAGGTAGTCGCTCTGGCGCTTGAGATAGTAGCCCTTGCCTTCGAGTTCCAGGCGGAACACGCTGCTCCAGCCGCCACGGCCGGTGTTGGGTTCATCCACTGCCTCAAGTTGCAAGGCCCACAGCGCCTCGAAGTCGTCCAGGCCATGGCGTTTGAGCAGCGCGAGGTCCGCGCTGGCCAGGTAATCGGTCATTCCCTTCCCTCGAAAAAGCCCAGCACCTGGCGAATGCGCTTCTTGTCACGCTCATTCAGCCGGTCGCGGCCACGGTATTGCAGATAGAAACGCAGGCGCTGGGTGGCCGACAGGTGGTATTTGGCCACTTTGTCCAGGCACGCCAGGTCCTTGATCATCCGGTGCCGCCACATGAAGCCGCGCCAGAAGTCGCCGGTGGGGCAGTCGATGAAGAATAGCGTGCCTTGGTCATCGACCAGCAGGTTGCGCCACTTCAGGTCGTTGTGAGCAAAGCGGTGCTCGTGCATGACCCGGGTATGGCGCGCCAGCTGGCGGCTGAGGTGGTCGACCCAGGCGCGGTCGGCCAGGCGCGCATCGTTGCGCTCGGCGAGTGCCGACAGGTCTTCGGTGTTCGGCAGCTCGCGGGTGATCATCGCCCCACGACCAAAGGCCAGGCCCTTGCGCTCCAGCCCCCAGGCCACCACTTCCGCGGTAGGGATGCCCCACTTGGCGAATTGCTTGAGGTTCTGCCATTCGGCCTTGATGCGCGGCCGGCCCAGATAGCGGCGCATGTGCTTGCCGGCGCCGGTGTAGCGCTTGACGTAGTAGTTGACCCCATCACGCTCGATGCGCACCACCTCGCTGAGCGGGTCGCGGGTCAGGCGCTCGCCTTGCAGGGCAAATACCGCATCGAGGCTGCCGAAGTCCGTCGCCAGGTGTTCGTAACCCGGCGCCAGTGTCCAGCCCGCCATCAGAGCGCATCCCCGTAGCGTTGTTTGCGGTCGTAGAGTTTCTGCGCCTTGCGCTCCAGCCAGGCGAGCAACTGGGCTTCGTCCTTCAGCACTTGGCGCAGCGGGCGCTGGAAGTAACCCCGCAGGAAGCGCAGCTTGTCGCGTTGGGTCAGGCCGATGTCCAGCGCCGAGAAGTACAGCGCGGCCAGGTCCTTGTCGCGCCAGCGGCGGCTGATGGTTACACGGGTCTGGGCGCGGTGCAGGTCGATCACCGACAGTTTGAAATCGTCCGCCGTCACCGGGCGGTCGGTGTGCAGCAAGAAATGGCAGATGTAACAGTCGCGGTGGTTGACCCCGGCGCGGTGCATGCCGCCAGTCATCTTCGCCACTTCGGCGATCAGCGCACGCTTCAGGCGCGGCTCTGGCGGCTGCTTGACCCAGTCGATACTGAAGTCTTCCAGGCTGATGGTGGGCGCCAATTCTTCGGTGATGATGAACGAGTGCTGCGTGGCCGGGTTGCTGCCCCGCTCGCCATAGGCGACAGCGGTCATGGTCGGCACACCCACCTCGTGCAGGCGCTGGATAGCCCGCCATTCCTGGCCGGCACCGAGCACCGGCAGCTTGGCGGTGAACAGGTTCTTGAAGATCTCGCCCCAGCCGATGCCGCGGTGGATCTTGACGAAAAAACCCTCGCCAGCCACTACGGTGCGCAGCGTGCGGCGCCCTTCCAGCTCGCGATAAACCTCGCCTTGCAGCGCTTCTACGGCATCGAAGGCATCACGCCCGGCCCACAGGCGCTTGAACGGTTCGGCCAGTATCAGCTTCATACGGTTTTCTGCCCCAGGATCACGTCGGCAGCATGCTGCGGCATGCTGTACAGATCGGCGGTTTCAGCAAACGCCAGGCCGTTGCGCGACCAGCTGGCGCGGGCCTGCGGGTCTTCGAGCATGCGTTGCAGGTAACCGTCGAGCTGGTCCTGTTCGAACGGTTCGTCCAGCACCAGGCCGCAGTCGGCCTCGGCAATGTAGTGGGCGTAACCGCACACTTTGGACACCAGTACTGGCAGGCCGGCCACCAGCGCTTCAAGCAGCACGGTGCCGGTGTTCTCGTTGTACGCCGGGTGAATCAGCACGTCGGCACCCAGCAGGAAGCGCGGGATGTCGCTGCGGCCCTTGAGGAACTGCACTTGGTCGCCCAGCCCCAGGGTGGCGCTTTGCAGCTGGAACACCTTGGGGTCGTCCTGGCCGATCACCATCAGCTTCGTGCGTTTGCGCAGGGCCGATGGCAGCGCGGCCAGCGCCTTGAGGCTACGGTCCACACCCTTGGTCTTGAAGCCCGAGCCAATCTGTACCAGCAACAGGTCGTCATCGCCCAGGTTGAATTCCTTGCGGAACTCGGCGCGTATATCGGCAGCGTTGGCCGGCGCACGGCGATCCTGGGAAATGCCCGGCGGCAGCAGGTGGAAGCGCTCCACCGGGGTGCCGTAATGCTTGATGAACAGCGGCTGCTGCACCTCGGAAATCATCAACACTTCGGTGTGGGCGTCCTTGGCGAACACCGCACGCTCGTACTCGGCAAAGTGCCGGTAGCGGCCCCAGCGGCGGTACAGGCCGCCACGCAGGGTTTGCGCCTTGTCTTCGAAGCAGCCGTCGGCGGCGTAGTACACGTCCAGCCCCGGCATCTTGTTGAAGCCGATCAGGCGGTCGACCGGGCGCTTGGCCAGGTCGGCGGCCATCCAGGCGCTGAGCTTCTCGTTGCGACGGTGGTTGAAAATCGCCTTCACCGGCGCCACCAGCACTTCGAAGCCCGGCGGAATGTCACCCTCCCAGATCAGCGTGTACACACGGATCTGGTGGCCCCGCTTCTGGCATTCCAGGGCAATGCGCATAAAATCGCGCTGCAGCCCGCCAAAGGGGAAATATTTGTAAAGCACGAAAGCCAGTTGCATCAACGGACATCCTCAGCCAGCAGCAACGCGCTCAAGCGGCCCGCCACATGCTCGGGATTCAGGCGAGTGAAGCACAGCGGCCACTCGCGTTTCAGATCGAACCGGCGCAGGTCGTCGGCGCTCGGTTTATAGGTGCACTTCTTCTGCAGGCAGGGAGCGCAAGGCCAGTCACTGGCTTGGTGAATCTGGGTCCGTCCGTAGGCACCCGTCAGGCCCGGGTTGGTCGGGCCGAACAGCGAAATGGTCGGCACATCGAGTGCCGCTGCCAGGTGGCCAAGGCCGGTATCGACCGCCACACAGGCTTTTGCCGCCGCCAATACACGTGCAACGCCGGCAAGGTTCAATTTGGGGAGTACCTGGCAGTTGTTCAAGCCCTGGGCAATGCGCTCGGCCCGTGCCTTCTCGGCAGGGTTGCCCCATGGCAGGCGCACTTCCAGCTTGCGCCGGCCCATGCGCTCGGCCAGTTCGCGCCAGTAGGCTTCGGGCCAGTGCTTGGTCGCCCAGGTGGTGCCATGCAAGAACACCACGTAAGGCGCGGCGGGCGGCAATTGCAGGCGCTCCAGGTCCAGCCCGTAGTCGCCAATGCCTTCTGGCAAGTCGTAGGCCAGGGCCATGGCGAACAGCTGGCGCACCCGCTCCACCGCGTGCTGGCCGGTGGCAACCGACAGGCGCCGGTCATAGAAGCGGCTGGCCCAGCCTTCACGGGCCGAATAGCGGTCCAGGCCGGCGACCGGGGCCTTCACGTAGCGGGTCAGCCAAGCCGACTTGACCAGGCCCTGGGCGTCAATCACCAGGTCGTACTTGCGCTCGCGCACACGCTGCTTGAACGCCTTCCACTCGCCGCTCTTGAGGGTTTGCCAAAGGTTCTTGCGCCAGCGGCGAATGGCCACCGGGATAACCTGGTCGACCGCAGGGTGCCAGCTGGGGATTTCGGCGAAGCCTTCCTCCACTACCCAGTCGAAACGAATGCCCGGGATGGCGTGGGCGGCATCGGTGAGCGCCGGCAGGGTGTGGATCACATCACCCAGCGACGAGGTCTTGATGATCAGTACCCGCACTTAGTCGACCTCAGCCACGGTATCGATCAGGTCCGGCCCGCTCAGGCTGTGCAGGGCGGCGATGACTTTGCCCGGTTCCAGCAGGCGCAGGCAGTTGTAGTGGCCGAAACGGCAGGTACGGTCGAAGCATGGGCTGCACTCGATACCGGTACGCACCACCTCTACCTGGTCGGCCAGCGGCGGGGTGAAGCCGGGCGACGTCGAGCCGTACACCGCCACCAGCGGGCGGTTCAGCGCGGCGGCCACGTGCATCAGGCCGGAGTCGTTGGACACCACGGCATGGGCACAGGACATCAGGTCGATGGCCTCGGCCAGCGAGGTTTCACCGGCGAGGTTGGACGATTCTTCACGCAAACCCGGGATCAGCCGGTCGCGGATCTGCTCACCGACCGGGTGGTCGTTCTTCGAGCCGAACAGCCATACCTGCCAGCCCTGGCGAACCATCGCGTCGGCCACCGCAGCGTAATGCTCGACCGGCCAACGCTTGGCCTCCCCGAACTCGGCGCCAGGGCACAGCGCCAGCACCGGGCGGTCCAGCTCCAGGCCGAACTTGGCCAGTGCAGCATCGCGGCTTTGCGCTTCGATCTGCAGGCTGGGGCGCGGGTACGGCTGCGGCAGCTCGGCGCCGGGCGCGTAGGCCAAGGCCATGAAGCGCTCGATCATCAGCGGGTAGCGGGCCTTGTCCAGCTTGCGCACATCGTTCAGCAGGCCGAAGCGCAGTTCACCGCGCCAGCCGGTACGCTTGGGGATGCCAGCGAAGAACGGCACCAACGCCGACTTCAGCGAGTTGGGCAGCAAGATGGCCTGGTCGTACTGGCCGGCCAGGGATTTGCCGATGCGCCGCCGCGTAGCCAGCTCCAGTGCGCCGTGGCCGAGCGGGAAGCTCAAGGCCTGACGTACTTCAGGCATACGCTCCAGGATCGGCCGGCTCCACTCGGGGGCCAGCACGTCGATCACGCAGTCGGGGTGGTGCTGTTTCAGGCACTGGAACAAGGTCTGCGCCATCACCATGTCGCCGACCCAGCTGGGGCCAATGATCAGTATTCTCATGCTTAGTCCAGAAACGCTCGGGGAGGCTACAGGCTGCGGTACAGCCTGGCCTCCCCTCTTTATATTCAGGCTATGTGGCGGACAGTGTACCACCGGTGGTGAGGCATGAGCCTTTAGGGCTGCTTTGCAGCCCATTCGCAGCACAAGGCTGCTCCTACAAGGAATCGCGTTCCCCTGTAGGAGCAGCCTTGTGCTGCGAATGGGCCGCAAAGCGGCCCCAGCAATATCAAGTCAAACCCAATTCACCCCAGATCCGCCGCACTTCACGGCGTTCATCGGCAAATTGCGTCGCATCGATCACCCCGGCCTGCTTCTGCAGGGCCTGGCGGTGCGAGGCCGAGCGGAACGCCTTGTACACTTCACGCAACAGCACCGCGTCACTGGCCGGCATCAGGTTCGCCTGCTCCAGCTCTTCCAGAATGCGGATGTTATCGGTCCATCGGAGTATGGCCGGATGGTCGTGAGACCAGGCCAAAGCGGCGTATTGCACCATAAATTCGATATCGACGATACCGCCGGCATCCTGCTTGATATCAAACGGCACACCGGCCTCGAAGGCATTGGCCGCGGTACCGGCAGCCGTGGCCTTGGTACCGAGGTTGCCGCGCATCTTGGCGCGCATTTCACTTACTTCTGTGCGCAGTTTTTCCAGGTCTCGCGCCTGGCCCAGCACCTTGGCGCGCACGCCTTCGAACGCCGCGCCCACCTGCTTGCAACCCACCAGCACGCGGGCTCGCACCAGCGCCTGGTGCTCCCAGGTCCACGCTTCGTTCTGCTGGTAGCGCTCGAATGCGCCCAGCGAACTGACCAGCAGGCCGGAAGCACCGGACGGGCGCAGGCGCATGTCCACGTCATACAGCTGGCCCGAGTTGGTCTGGGTGGTCAGCAAGTGAATGATGCGCTGGCCCAGGCGGGTGAAGAACTGCGCACTGTCGATGGGCTTGCTGCCGTCGGTTTCTGCGTGCGGGTCGCCGTCGTGGATGAACACCAGGTCCAGGTCCGAGCCATGGCCCAGCTCCAGGCCGCCGACCTTGCCGTAGCCAATGATGATGAACCCTGGGTCGCACAGGCTGCCGTCGCTGCGCCTGGGCTGGCCGTGGCGGGCCACGGTCTGGCGCCAGGCCAGGGCCAACACCTGGTCGAGGATGGCTTCGGCCAGCCAGGTCAGGTAGTCGCTGACCTTCATCAACGGCAGGTTGCCGCTGATTTCCGAAGCCGCCACGCGCAGGCTGTGCGCCAGCTTGAAGTGGCGCAGCGCTTCCATCTGCTGCTCCAGGTCGTCCTCGGGGATGCGCGTCAGGCGCTCGCGCAACTCGCTGGCCAGCTCTGGGGCCAGTGGCGGGCTGAACAAGCGGCCTTCATTGAGCAGTTCGTCGAGCAGCAGCGGGTAGAGCGCAATTTGCTCGGCAATCCACGGGCTGGCGGCGCACAACGTCAGCAGGCGGCGCAAGGCGCCGGGGTTTTCGGTCAGCAGTACCAGATAGGCAGAACGCCGCGCCACGGCCTCGACCAGCGGCAACACGCGCTCAAGCACCAGGTCAGGGTTGTCATGCTCCACCGCCTGGGCCAGCAGGCGTGGGATGAAGGCATCCAGGCGCTCACGGCCGATACGCTGCATCGAGCGCAGCTGCGGGCTGGAGCGCAACCCGGCCAAGCGCCGCAGGGCTTCGACGGGCTGCTTGAAACCGGCCTCCTCCAGCTGCCGGCCAGCGGCTTCCTCGTCCTGTGCCTGCTCCCACAGCGGCGACCATTCGCCGCCCACCACAAGTTCGCCCTCGCCATCTTCGTCATCCGGGTCGGCGATCACCTGGCGGAAGTGCCAGTCGATACGGCCACGCCAGTACATCAGCTGGTCGTGGAAGCTCTGCCAGTCGGCAAAGCCGAGCATGTAGGCCACACGCGCCTGGTCGGTCTCACCTTCCGGCAGCATTTGCGTCTGGCGGTCGGCGATGGCCTGGATGGCGTGCTCGGTATAGCGCAGGAACTCATAGCCCTCGCGCAGCTCGGCGACCACCGCCGGCGGCAGGTAACCCTGGCCCTCGAGGGTGGCCAGCACCTTGAGCAACGGCCGCTGCTGCAGGCTGAGGTCGCGCCCGCCGTGGATCAGCTGGAAGGCCTGGGCGATAAACTCCACCTCGCGGATGCCACCGGCACCCAGCTTGATGTTGTCGGCCATGCCCTTGCGCCGCACTTCCTGCTGGATCAGCTGCTTCATGGTGCGCAGCGCTTCGATCGCGGAAAAGTCCAGATAACGGCGGTACACGAACGGCCGCAGCACCTCCTGCAACTGCGCCCCGGCCACCTGGTCGCCCGCCACCACCCGCGCCTTGATCATGGCGTAGCGTTCCCAGTCGCGGCCCTGGTCCTGGTAATACTGCTCCAGGGCATTGAAGCTGAGCACCAGTGCGCCGGCCGAGCCATAGGGGCGCAGGCGCATGTCGACGCGGAACACGAAGCCATCGACGGTCACGGGGTCCAGCGCCTTGATCAGCCGCTGGCCAAGCCGGGTGAAGAACTCCTGGTTTTCCAGCGAGCGCTTCACCCCTTCGGTTTCGCCACCTTCGGGGAAGCCGAAGATCAGGTCGATGTCCGACGACAGGTTCAGCTCCACCGCCCCCAGCTTGCCCATGCCCAGCACCACCATGTGCTGCGGCTGGCCGCTGCGGTTGCCGATGGGCGTGCCGAACTGCTGGCAATGGCGCGGGTATAACCATTGGTAGGCTTCGTCGATGGCGGCATCGGCAAGGTCCGACAGGTCGCGGCAGGTTTCGCCAAGCTCTGCCTGGCGGGTGATGTCGCGCCAGATGATGCGCAGTTGCTGGCGGTTGCGCGCGCGGCGCAGGTTGCGCGCCAGCTCGTCGTCGCTCTGCGCAGCCTGGGCGGCCGCCGCGATTTGCCCACGCAGCTCACCCGGCGCATAACGCCGCTCCAGCTCGCCACTGGCCAGCAGCTCGAACAGCATGGCCGGCTCGCGCTGGGCCAGGCCCAGAACAAAGTCGCTGGCGGCGGCAACCTGGTCGAATTGTTGCCGGTGCACCGGGATCCAGGCATTCAGGTCGAGGTCGGCGTGAGCGGCCACTGCATCACTGAGGAATTGCCGGTTGCGGGCCAGCAATGGCTGGAGGGTGGCGGGTAGATCGGACGGCAAAGGCAGGCGCATGGTCTATCCTTGATCGGCGTGAAATAGAAGGGAAAAAGCGGCCAAGGGGAAGCCGGACCACGGTTGGACTGTCGTACAAAAGTTGGAAATAGCTGAAAAAAACGAAAACTTGGCAACAAACATCAAGAAGCACCCGTTCGCGTCACAATGCCAACCACCATGAACGTTTTTCCTCACAAGCCAAGGTGCGACCAAACGTCGCAGAAATGTAGTTTTACTACTACTCATGTCGTGTAAAAGCATGAAATGCGCAAGCAAATGTAGTAAAACTACACGGCGCCGGAAGACACCCCGGTAATCCAAGAATTCACGACGTCTGCCCATAAGGCCAGTCGCAACTTCAGGCAATCGATTCTGGTTGCCTTTCCGCCCTGGAGCAAGCCATGCAAGACCTCGATCCAATCGAAACCCAGGAATGGCTGGATGCCCTGGAGTCGGTCCTCGACAAAGAAGGCGAAGACCGCGCTCATTACCTGATGACCCGTATGGGCGAGCTGGCCACCCGCAGTGGCTCCCAGCTGCCGTATGCGATCACCACGCCATACCGCAACACCATCCCTGTCACCCACGAAGCACGCATGCCTGGCGACCTGTTCATGGAACGCCGCATTCGCTCGATGGTGCGTTGGAACGCCTTGGCCATGGTCATGCGCACCAACCTGAAAGACTCGGACCTGGGCGGACACATCTCCAGCTTCGCCTCCAGCGCCACCCTGTACGACATCGGCTTCAACTACTTCTTCCAGGCCCCAACCGAAGAACACGGCGGCGACCTGATCTTCTTCCAGGGCCACGCTTCGCCAGGCGTCTACGCCCGCGCCTTCATGGAAGGCCGCATCAACGAAGACCAGATGAACAACTTCCGTCAGGAAGTGGACGGCAACGGCCTGTCTTCGTACCCGCACCCATGGCTGATGCCTGACTTCTGGCAGTTCCCGACCGTATCGATGGGTCTGGGCCCGATCCAGGCCATCTACCAGGCGCGCTTCATGAAGTACCTGGAAGCCCGTGGCTTCATCCCGGCCGGCAAGCAGAAGGTCTGGTGCTTCATGGGCGACGGCGAGTGCGACGAGCCGGAATCCCTGGGCGCAATCGCCCTGGCCGGCCGCGAGAAGCTGGACAACCTGATCTTCGTCATCAACTGCAACCTGCAGCGCCTCGACGGCCCGGTTCGCGGCAACGGCAAGATCATCCAGGAACTCGAAGGCGTGTTCCGTGGCGGTGGCTGGAACGTCAACAAAGTGGTCTGGGGCCGTTTCTGGGACCCACTGCTGGCCAAGGACACCAACGGTGCCCTGCAGCGCCGCATGGACGAAGTCATCGACGGCGAGTACCAGAACTACAAAGCCAAAGACGGCGCGTACGTTCGTGAGAACTTCTTCAACACGCCAGAACTCAAGGCCATGGTCGAAGACCTGTCCGACGACGAGATCTGGAAGCTCAACCGTGGCGGCCACGACCCGTACAAGGTCTACGCGGCGTACCACCAGGCTGTGAACCACAAAGAGCAGCCGACCGTCATCCTGGCCAAGACCATCAAGGGTTACGGCACCGGTGCTGGCGAAGCCAAGAACACCGCGCACAACACCAAGAAGGTCGACGTCGACAGCCTGCGTCACTTCCGTGACCGCTTCGACATCCCGGTCAAGGATGCCGACCTGGAGAACCTGCCGTTCTTCAAGCCGGAAGAAGGTTCTGCCGAAGCCAAGTACCTGGCCGAGCGTCGCGCTGCCCTGGGCGGCTTCGTACCACAGCGCCGTGCCAAGAGCTTCAGCGTACCGACCCCATCCCTGGAAACGCTGAAAGCGATCCTGGACGGCTCGGGCGACCGCGAAATCTCCACCACCATGGCCTTCGTGCGTATTCTGGCGCAGCTGGTCAAGGACAAGGAAATCGGCCAGCGCATCGTGCCGATCATCCCGGACGAAGCCCGTACCTTCGGTATGGAAGGCATGTTCCGCCAGCTGGGCATCTACTCGTCGGTCGGCCAGCTCTACGAGCCAGTCGATAAAGACCAGGTGATGTTCTACCGCGAAGACAAGAAGGGCCAGATTCTCGAGGAAGGCATCAACGAAGCCGGCGCCATGTCGTCGTTCATCGCTGCCGGTACTTCGTACAGCTGCCACAACCAGCCGATGCTGCCGTTCTACATCTTCTACTCGATGTTCGGCTTCCAGCGCATTGGCGACCTGGCCTGGGCCGCTGGCGACAGCCGCACCCGTGGCTTCCTGATCGGCGGTACCGCCGGCCGCACCACCCTGAACGGTGAAGGTCTGCAGCACGAAGACGGTCACAGCCACATGATGGCGGGTACCATCCCGAACTGCCGCACCTACGATCCAACCTACGGCTACGAGCTGGCGGTGATCATCCAGGACGGCATGAAGAAGATGACCGAAGAGCAACAGGACATCTTCTACTACATCACCGTGATGAACGAATCCTACCAGCAGCCTGCCATGCCGGCCGGTGTCGAGGAAGGCATCATCAAGGGCATGTACCTGCTGGAAGAAGACACCCGCGAAGCCGCGCACCACGTACAGCTGATGGGCTCCGGCACCATCCTGCGCGAAGTCCGCGAAGCGGCGAAGATCCTGCGTGAAGAGTTCAACGTCGGTGCCGACGTATGGAGCGTCACCAGCTTCAACGAACTGCGTCGCGACGGCCTGGCCGTAGAGCGCGCCAACCGCCTGAAGCCTGGCCAGAAGCCACAGCAGACCTACGTCGAGCAGTGCCTGAACGGCCGCAAAGGCCCGGTCATCGCCTCTACCGACTACATGAAGCTGTTCGCCGAGCAGATTCGCCAGTGGGTGCCGAGCAAAGAGTTCAAAGTCCTGGGTACCGACGGTTACGGTCGCAGCGACAGCCGCAAGAAGCTGCGTCACTTCTTTGAAGTCGACCGCCACTTCGTGGTACTGGCTGCCCTGGAAGCCCTGGCTGACCGTGGCGAGATCGAACCCAAGGTTGTGGCTGACGCCATCGTCAAGTTCGGCATCGACCCGGACAAGCGCAACCCACTGGACTGCTGAGGAGTATTTTTAAGTGAGCGAACTCATTCGCGTACCTGACATCGGCAGCGGTGAAGGTGAAATCATCGAGCTGTTCGTCAAGGTCGGTGACCGTATCGAGGCTGACCAGAGCCTGCTGACCCTGGAGTCCGACAAGGCCTCCATGGAGATCCCGGCCCCGAAGGCCGGTATCGTCAAGGAACTCAAGGTCAAGCTGGGCGATCGCCTGAAAGAAGGCGACGAGCTGCTGGTGCTGGAAGTCGAAGGTGCCGCTGCTGCGGCGCCTGAGGCTCCGGCCGCGGCCGCTGCCCCGGCTGCTGCTCCAGCGCCTGCCGCCGAAGCCGCCCCTGCTCCTGCCGCAGCCCCGGCTGCTGCCAGCGTGCAGGACATCCACGTGCCGGACATCGGCTCGTCGGGCAAGGCCAAGATCATCGAAGTGCTGGTCAAGGTCGGCGACACCGTCGAAGCCGACCAGTCGCTGATTACCCTGGAGTCCGACAAGGCCTCCATGGAAATCCCGTCGCCGGCTGCCGGCGTTGTCGAAGAAGTACTGTGCAAGCTGGAAGACGAAGTCGGCACTGGCGACCTGATCTTCAAGCTGAAAGTCGCGGGCGCTGCCCCGGCTGCTGCGCCAGCACCTGCTGCTGCACCGGCGCCAGCCAAGGCTGAGGCTGCTCCGGCCGCCGCGCCTGCCGCTGCTGCCCCTGCTGCTGCCCCTGCACCGGCTGCTACCGCACCGGCTGCTGGCAACAATGCCAAGGTTCACGCAGGCCCGGCTGTTCGTCAGCTGGCCCGTGAATTCGGTGTCGAGCTGGGCGCAGTGGCTGCCACCGGCCCGCACGGCCGTATCCTGAAGGAAGACGTGCAGGTTTACGTCAAGGCGATGATGCAAAAGGCCAAGGAAGCCCCGGCAGCCGCCGGTGCAACCGGTGGCGCTGGCATCCCGCCGATCCCGGTGGTGGACTTCAGCAAGTTCGGTGAAGTGGAAGAAGTGGCCCTGACCCGCCTGATGCAGGTCGGTGCCGCCAACCTGCACCGCAGCTGGCTGAACGTGCCGCACGTGACCCAGTTCGACTCCGCCGACATCACCGAGCTGGAAGCCTTCCGCGTTGCGCAGAAGGCCGTGGCCGAAAAAGCTGGCGTGAAACTGACCGTGCTGCCATTGCTGCTCAAGGCCTGCGCCTTCCTGCTCAAGGAACTGCCGGACTTCAACAGCTCACTGGCGCCAAGCGGCAAGGCCATCATCCGCAAGAAGTACGTGCACATCGGCTTCGCCGTGGACACCCCGGACGGCCTGCTGGTCCCTGTGATCAAGAACGTCGACCAGAAGAGCCTGCTGCAACTGGCTGCCGAAGCCGCTGCACTGGCCGAGAAGGCGCGTACCAAAAAGCTGTCGGCCGACGACATGCAAGGTGCCTGCTTCACCATCTCCAGCCTCGGTCACATTGGCGGCACCGGCTTCACGCCGATCGTCAACGCGCCGGAAGTGGCTATCCTGGGCGTCTCGAAGGCGACCATGCAGCCAGTGTGGGATGGCAAGGCCTTCCAGCCGAAGCTGATGCTGCCGCTGTCGCTGTCCTACGATCACCGTGTGATCAACGGCGCTGCCGCCGCGCGCTTCACCAAGCGCCTGGGCGACGTGCTGGGCGATATCCGTACCATGCTGCTGTAAGGCAGCCCGCTGCCCCTCCTTGCGAGGGGCAGTACCCTTTTCGAGCTGCCACGCTCGTACCTCAACCCCGCCAATTGGCGGGGCTTTTTTTGTCCGCCGATAGGGTTTTGCCGCCTGGGAGATCGACCGCCGCCCGCGCGGCGCTCGATCTCCCAGGCGGCAAAAATCCCAACGCGATCTAAGTTTTCCGCCCCACCCGCCGATAACCTGTCCACAGCATCAAGCATGGCCGCTTGCCAGCCCTCGGGACATGATGCAACCTTGCCGAATCCGCCGCCGCTCCAAGGCCGCGCTCCCTGTTCAAGCGAGTCTTCGATGAAAAGCCAACCCGATGCCGCCAGCCGTGTGGCGGCCGAGGTCGTCACGCCGTTACCCGTGCCCTCGCGGCTCGGTATGCTGCGTTTCGAAAGGCTCAACGAAGCCACCTGGTCCATGCTCTACCTTGACCCGGCCTGCGAGCGCCAGTTTGGCCTGCACGCCGCCGACCTGTGTGCCCTGGTGGACGCGCCCTACGCCAGCCTGATGGAGCCCGAGGCCCGCTACCGGCTGCACGACGAGATCCAGCTGCAACTGGCCCAGCGCGGCTACTACCGCGTGCGCTACTCCCTGCACACGCCAACCACCTCGCTGCGCCTGCTGGAAACCGGTGAAGCCTACAAGCAGCACAACCGCCAGCTGTTGCGCGGTTACCTGAGCGTGCTCGACGACCAGCCCGACGACGCAGGCGAGAGTGCCAGCGACCTGGAGTCGCGCAACAACCGCCTGCAACTGGCCCTGCAACTGAACCAGCGTGCCCAGCAGGAACAACTGGAACACCTGGAGCGGGTACGCGGCCAGCAAGACCTGATCCTGCGCCTGGCACGCCAGCGCTACAGCGCCGAGAACTCCCTGCTGGAAGCCGCCCAGCTGATCACCCAAAGCGCCTGCGAAATTTACAAGGTCGACAGCGCCAGCATCTGGCACCTGGACGACCAGCGCCTGGAACCGATCACCGCCTGGTACCGCGACGCGCAGGAGCATCGCCAGCCCGAGGCCATCGATGCAAGCCGCTTCCCCGACTACCTTGAAGCACTGCACGCCAGCCGCGCCATCGACGCCCACAACGCCGGCCACGACCCGCGCACCCGCGCCCTCACGCAAAGCCTGCGCCCGGAAAACAAGGCCATGCTCGATGCCAGTATCCGCGTCGATGGCCAGGTGGTCGGCGTGTTGTGCCTGGAGCAGAGCGGCCAGCCACGGGCCTGGCAATCGGACGAGATAGCCTTTGCCGGCGAGCTGGCCGACCAGTTCGCCCAGGTCATCACCAACCACAACCGGCGCGCGGCGGCCAGCGCACTGCACCTGTTCCAGCGTGCGGTGGAGCAAAGCGCCAGCGCCTTCCTGCTGGTCAACCGCGATGGCCGGGTGGAGTACGTCAACCCAAGCTTCACCGCCATCACCCAGTACAGCACCGACGAAGTGCAAGGCCGCCAGTTGGGCGAGCTGCCTGCACTGGAAAACCTGAGCGAACTGCTGTTCGACTCGCCCTCCAGCCTGGCCATGGGCAATAGCTGGCAGGGTGAATTCAAGAGCCGGCGTAAAAACCTGGAGCCCTACTGGGGCCAGTTGTCGATTTCCAAGGTGTACGGCGACAACCGTGAGCTGACCCATTACATCGGCATCTACGAAGACGTCACCCAGACCAAGCTGGCCCAGCAGCGCATCGAGCGCCTGGCCTACACCGACAACCTGACCAACCTGGGCAACCGCCCGGCGTTCATCCGCAGCCTGGACGAGCGCTTCGTCCGCGATGGCGAAAGCGCGATGTGCCTGCTGCTGGTGGACATCGACAACTTCAAGCGCATCAACGACAGCCTCGGCCATCAGACCGGCGACAAGCTGCTGATCAGCCTGGCCCGGCGCCTGCGCAACAGCCTGCACAGCGGTGGCATCCTGGCGCGCTTTGCCAGTAACGAGTTCGCCGTGCTGCTCGATGACACCAGCCTGGAAGATGGCCAGGGCGTTGCGCTGCAGTTGCTGAGCACACTCGACAAGCCGATGTTCGTCGACAACCAGCTGATCAACGTCACCGCCTCGGTAGGCCTGGCTTGTGCACCACTGCACGGCGTCGACCCCGCCAGCCTGATGAAAAACGCCGGCCTTGCGCTGCACAAGGCCAAGGCCAACGGCAAGCACCAGGTACAGGTGTTTACCGAGGTGCTGAACGCCGAGGCCAGCTACAAGCTGTTCGTCGAGAACAACCTGCGCCGCGCCCTGACCCAGAACGAGCTGGAGGTGTTCTACCAGCCCAAGATCTGCCTGCGCAGCGGCCGCCTGCTGGGGCTGGAGGCATTGCTGCGCTGGAACCACCCCGAGCGCGGCATGATCCGCCCGGACCAGTTCATCAGCGTGGCAGAAGAAACCGGCCTGATCATACCCATCGGCAAGTGGGTGGTACGCCAGTCGTGCCGCATGAGCAAGCAACTGCGCGAGGCCGGGCTGGGCAACCTGCACGTGGCCATCAACCTGTCGCCCAAGCAGTTCTCCGACCCGGACCTGGTGGCGTCCATCAGCACCATCCTCAACGAAGAAGCCCTGCCCCCGCACTTGCTTGAGCTGGAGCTGACCGAAGGCCTGCTGCTGGAAGCCAGCGAAGACACCCACCGCCAGCTGGACGAACTGAAGGCCCTGGGCCTGACCCTGGCCATGGACGACTTCGGCACCGGCTATTCGTCGCTGAGCTACCTGAAGAAGTTTCCGATCGACATCCTCAAGATCGACCGCAGCTTCATCAACGAAATCCCGGATAACCAGGACGACATGGAAATCACCTCGGCGGTGGTGGCCATGGCCCATAACCTCAAGCTGAAGGTGGTGGCCGAAGGTATAGAGACGCCGGAGCAGCTGGCGTTCCTGCGCCGGCACCGCTGCGACGTGGGCCAGGGCTACCTGTTCGACCGGCCGATTCCGGGGCGCGAGCTGGCCGAGCGGCTGAAGCGTTATCCACGTGGCCCGGTGGCCTGACAGCAGCTCAAACCTCGGGCACTATAGAGGTCATTCGGGCCCTTTCGCAGCGCAAGGCTGCTCCTACAGAAAAGCGCGTCCCCTGTAGGAGCAGCCTTGTGCTGCGAATGCCCCAACACCTATCCCACTGAATTAACACAGAGGAACGGCCATGGTCCTGCGTTCGGAAATCCTGGTGAACAAAAACGTCATGCCAACTGCGGAACAGGCCCTGCCTGGCCGCGAAACGCCAATGAGCCTGCCCGAGTTCCACTACGTGTTCGAAGGCACCCCGCTGCTCGGCCCCTTCTTTGAGGGCGCCATCGACTTCGCCATCTTCGGCCTGGGTTGCTTCTGGGGGGCGGAGCGGCGCTTCTGGCAGCGTGAAGGTGTGGTCAGCACCGTGGTCGGCTACGCCGGCGGTTACACCCCGAACCCGACCTACGAAGAAGTCTGCTCGGGCCTGACCGGCCACACTGAAGTGGTGCTGGTGGTGTTCGACAAAGACAAGGTCAGCTACCGCGAGCTGCTGGCGATGTTCTGGGAACTGCACAACCCGACCCAAGGCATGCGCCAGGGCAACGACGTCGGCACCCAGTACCGCTCGGCCATCTACTGCACCAGCCCTGAACAGCTGGAACAGGCCAAGGCCAGCCGCGACGCCTTCCAGGCCGAACTGACCAAGGCCGGCTTCGGTGAGATCACCACCGAAATCGACCAGGCACCGACCGTGTACTTTGCCGAGGCCTACCACCAGCAGTACCTGGCCAAGAACCCGGACGGCTACTGCGGCATCGGCGGCACCGGTGTATGCCTGCCACCCAGCCTGCAGGGCAACTGAACCATGGCCACGATGACCCTGTTCCACTCGCCATTGTCGCCTTTCGTGCGCAAGGTCATGGTGGTGCTGCACGAGACCGCCCAGCTTGAGCGCGTGACGCTGCAACCGGTCAACATCAGCCCGGTCAGCGGCGACCCGCAGCTCAACCACGACAACCCGATCGGCAAGATCCCGGCCCTGCGCCTGGACGACGGCACCGTGCTGCATGACAGCCGGGTGATCTGCGAATACCTCGATCTGCAACATGTCGGCCTGCCATTGCTGCCCCGCGAAGGCTCGGCGCGCTGGCGGCGCCTGACCCTGGTGTCGCAGGCCGATGCGATCATGGACGCAGCAGTGTCGTCGCGCTATGAAAGCTTCCTGCGCCCAGAAGACAAACGCTGGGACGGCTGGTTGCAGGCGCAGGGCGACAAGATCCGCCGTAGCCTGGCCAACCTGGAGCAGGAGCACCTGCCCGAGCTGGTGTCCGGGTTCGACCTGGCGGCGATTGGCGTGGCCTGTGCGCTGGGGTATCTGGATTTGCGTCAGCCGGAGTTTGGCTGGCGTGAACGCCAACCAGGCCTGGCGGCATGGTATGCCGAGGTGGCCAAGCGGCCGTCGATGGTCGCCACAGCGCCGACAGCCTGACAGGGACATTCGCAGCACAAGGCTGCTCCTACAGGGGATGCGACCGCCTGTAGGAGCAGCCTTGCGCTGCGAATGCCTCACTTGGCTGTCACAGGAAACAACAGCCCGATCCTGAAGGCCAACCACCGCCCGATCTCTCTATCCTCCCTCATGCCGACCTCCCCACCCGCGCCCAGTCCAGCCGCCGGGTCAGCACCATGAACACCCCCAGCAAGCCAAAGCACAGCAGCGACCCCATCAGCAGCGCATAGTCTTCGGCACTCAGCAGCCCGTACAGCAGCGCATACAGCGCCGCCAGCCCCGCCGCAAACCCGATCCCTCGTCCCAGGCTGCGCAACACATGGCTGAGGTAGAAGCCGATCAGCAGCACACACGCCGAAGCCGACAGCCCGTACGCCAGGCCAAAGCCTATGTGCTCGGACAATGACAACAGCAGCAGGTAGAAGAACGCCAGCGCCACACCCACCAGGATGTACTGCACCGGGTGCACGCTCAGGTTTTTCAACACTTCGAACAGGAAGAAGCCAGCAAAGGTCAGCGCGATGAACAGCAACGCGTACTTGATCGCCCGCTCACTCTTCAGGTACTGGTCCACCGGGTCGACAAAGCTCACGCCGAAGCTACGCTCGCTGAAGTCTTCGCACTGGCCGGCAGTGGCGCATTGGCGCAGGGCATCTTCAAGGTTGGTGGCGAAGAACGACGTCTGCCAGTGGGCGCTGAAGCCTTGCGCATCGATGTCGCGGCGGTTGGGCAGATAGCTGCCGACAAAGCTCGGATGCGGCCAGTTGGCACGCATGTCAACGCTGCTGGTGCGGCCCACCGGCACGATGTGCAACTGGCCGGTGCCTTGCAAAGCAAGGTCGAAGCCGTAGCTGAATTCCCGTGCCTGCATACCGTCCAAACCCGGCAGGCTGGCATGCACGCCACCGCGCATCCAGTCGAGCTGGGTGCCGGCCTCGAACGGCACCTTCTGTTCGTCCAGGCTCAGTTCCAGGCCATTCTCGATGCCGCGGATATCGCTGATGCCCACCACCAGGAAGGGTTTGTCGAAGCGGTAGTCGTCGAAGTCTTTGTCGATGCCCCAACGCTCCGGGAGCTTGAAGCGGCCGCTGATACGCCCCTTGGCGTGGAACAGCCGGGCCTGATAGATGCCGCGGGCACGCAGTTCGGTGTCCACGCCCAGGTCGGCGGCGAAGGTGTCCGGCAGGAAGTACAAGTGGCCGGCGATGGTGCTGGTTTCCTGGGTGCGCTCGCCGTCCTTTTCGATCCAGCGGCGCTGGTACTTGCGGTACGGCACCACCAGCAGCGGGCCGCTGAGCTGTTGGTCGAAGCTGGCACTTTGGGCGATGTCGCGCAGCACGTTGTCGCGCAGGGCCTGGCGTTCATCGATCAGGCCGTTGATCAGCAGCAGCGGGATGAGCAGCAGCAACATGAGCACGGCGATCATGCCGAGTTTGTAACCGAGGGTCTTGGTCATGGGGCCTCCTTTGGCAGTGGGCGCAGTGTCTGCGCCTTGCGTGGAGGCTTTGGGGAGCTTGTGTGGAGATCGTGTGTACTTTCAAGGGCCAAATTGCCGACAACCCAGCTCCCACAGGTCCAGCGCAAGGCCCAGTACCTGTGGGAGCTGGCTTGCCGGCGATGGGCTGCAAAGCAGCCCCGGCTATCTCAGCTGATACGCCGCACCGGCAACCACAACCGCACCCGCACCCCGCCATCGACGTTATCCACCGCCAACGCCCCGCCATGCAGTTGCATTACCTCGGCCACAAAATTCAGCCCCAGCCCGGTGCTCTTGCGCCCGCTCCCTGGCCGCGGCAGCGAGTAGAAGCGCTCGCTGACCCGCCCGATGGCATACGCCGGTATCGCCTGCCCCTGGTTGAACAGGCTCAATGCCACCCGATCGCCGTCGCGCTCCAGGTCAAACAGCAGTGCGCCACCTGCGGGGGTGAAATCCAGTGCGTTATCCAGCAGGTTGGCCAGCGCCTGGCGCATCAGGAACGGATCACACAGCAAGCGCAAGCCAGCCGGCACCCGCTGACGCACGTGCAAACCGGCGCCTTCGATTCGCGCCCCGTGAGCCAACAGCAACTCGTCCACCAGTGCCGCCAGCGCCACCTGCTGTTCATCCTCCAGGGCCTGCATCTGCTCGACCCTGGCCAGGTTGAGCAGGCGCTCGACCATCTGCTGCAAGCGCTCGCTCTCGCGCTCGATATTGCCGGCAAAGCGCGTGCGCTGGTCGGCGGGCATGCCCTCGTCCTGCAGCAGCTCGCAAGCCCCACGAATGGCCGCCAGCGGGCTTTTCAGTTCGTGCGTCAGGGTATGCACATAGCGCTCTACATAAGCCTTGCCCTCCAGCTGGGTGCGCATGCGTTCCACCGCCTGGGCCAGGTGCGCCAGCTCGCCGCCCTTGTAGTGCGGCAACGCAGTCCGCTCACCCTCACTGACCGCCTGGGCATAACGCGCCAGCCGGCGCAGCGAGCGCGCCAGCCACCAGGATAACGCCGCACCGATCAGCAAGCCGAGGCCGATCAGCCCCAGGCCCAGCGTGAGCAGGCGCCGCTCGGAACGGTCGATGTACGGCTGCAGCGAGCTGTTGGGTTTGGCCACGGTGACCACGCCGATGACCTTGCCGTCGTCGATGATCGGTGCGCCAACGTGCATCACCGAGGTGCTTTCATCATTGGGGTCGCTGCGGGTGGAGCGGGCGCCGTACTGGCCACGCAGGGTAAGCAGCACGTCATTCCACCGCGAGTAATCCTTGCCCAGCGCCTCACCGCTGGAGTCCAGCAGCACGATGCCCTTGGCGTCAGTCACATAGATGCGGTGGCTGACCTGGTTCTTGGCCAGGCCCCAGATCTGCGCGCCCGGGCTGCGCGAGCCGTAGGCCCTGAGTACTTGCGGCAGGCGGCTCTGGCTCAAGGTGCCGGCCTTGACGTCATCGCGCAGGATCTCGGCCAGCAGGTTGGCGGTGTCGACCAGTGTTTCTTCGGAAGACTGGCGTACCACCGGGCGGATCTGTTCACGCACCGTGTTGAGCAGAAAGTAGCCCGCCAGGCCGACGAACAGGAAATACACCAGGAAGATCCGGATGCCCAGGCGCATCAGGCATGGTCCGGGCTGTAGCTGTAGCCAAGGCCGCGGTGGGTCTGGATCGGCTCGGCGTCACCCGCGACCTGGCGCAGCTTGGCGCGCAGGCTTTTGATATGGCTGTCGATGGTGCGCTCGTACCCTGCATCGGAGGCCACCCCCAGGGCATCAAGCAGCTGTTCTCGGCTGAACACCCGCTGCGGCTGCTCCAGCAGGGATTGCAGCAGGCGGAATTCGTGGCGGGTCAGCGTGAGTGGCTGGCCGCGATAGGTGATCTGCATGCGCAGGGTGTCGAGCTGGAACAACGCCGCATCGATAGCCGGGTCGGCCCTGGGGCCCATGCGTTTGAGGATCGCGCGCACCCGCGCAGCCACTTCACGCGGGCTGAAGGGTTTAACGACGTAGTCGTCGGCACCAATTTCCAGGCCCACCACCCGGTCGATTTCACCGTCACGGGCGCTGAGGAACATCACTGGCACCTCGGTGAAACGGCGCAATTGGCGGCAGGTTTCGAAGCCACTGATGTCGGGCAGGCCGATGTCGAGGATGATCAGGTCGGCCGGGCGCTGGCGCTGCTGGTCGAGTGCAGCGCCGCCCAGGGTCACCCATTCGGTACTGTGGCCGTCGGCCTGCAGGGCGTAGACCAGGGTGTCGGCGATGGCGGCTTCGTCTTCGACGATGAGGATATGGGGCATCGAGCTACAAGCCTCAAGCTGCAAGCTTCAAGTAAAAGCGGATCACGTGAACTTACACTGATCTGTTCTCACTTGCAGCTTGCAGCTACTGCTTAGCAGTCAGGCTTGCCAGCGGTAAACTTCTTGGCCGGGTTGACCGCGGCCTTGAACTCACGCAGCGCTTTGGACCCCACCAGCAGCGGGTAGTTGAAGCTGCTGCGGTCCACCAAGTTCACTTCCACGGTGCGCTTCACGTCACCCAGGCACAGCTCCAGGTCCACCACCGGGCGCTTGGAAATTTCCGGCGCATCGCCCTCTTCCTCTTCATCGGCACGGCCCTTGATCTTGCTGATGCGCGAGACCTTGTGCTCGTACACCTTGCCGTCCGAGTCCTTGGTCGCCAAGCGGAAACGTACCCACTCGTCGCCATCGCGGTTGAACAGCTCAATGTCCTTGGCCGACAGCGACGCGGTGAAGGCACCGGTGTCCATCTTGGCCTTCAGGGTTTCGCCCAGCTCGGGCAGGGCGATGTTCTCGTACCGGCCGTAGATCGTAGGTTCGGCGGCCATTACTGGCAGCGCCAACAGTGACAACATGGCTAACAGAGATTTCACAAGCAGGCTTCCTTGAGAAGGGTCAGTGCTTAGACTGCACTGGCAGGATAGGTTCGCTGTCCCAAGCCTAATCAACATAATGTGAAACATTTGTTGCCGCCGCAGGGCATTGGACATTTGGCGTAGGCCACTGCCCTGCTTATCATTGCCAGCCGTTTATTTCCCACAACAAGAGTCTCTTTATGCGTCGCCTGCTGACCGGCATTCTTACTACCACTCTGCTGCTGCTCAATACAGTTGTGTTGATCTGCCCGCTGCTGGTCTTTGCCCTGCTCAAGCTGGTGCTGCCGGGCCGTGGCCGCGACTATGCCTCGTGGGCAGTGATGTGGGTGGCCGAAACCTGGTCGGAAATCGACAAGGCCATCTTCGCCCTGTGCATTCCTACAAACTGGGACATCCGCGGCGTAGAGAACCTGCGTAAGGACACCTCCTATCTTGCGGTAAGCAACCACCAGACCTGGGTCGATATCCCGGCGTTGATCGAAAGCCTCAACCGCCGCACGCCGTTCTTCAAGTTCTTCCTCAAGAAGGAATTGATCTGGGTTCCGCTGCTGGGCCTTGCCTGGTGGGGGCTGGATTACCCGTTCATGAAGCGCTACAGCAAGGCGTTTCTGGAAAAGCACCCCGAGCTCAAGGGCAAGGACCTGGAGATCACCAAGGCGGCCTGCGAGCTGTTCAAGCGTCAGCCAGTGACCGTGGTGAACTACCTGGAGGGCACCCGGTTTACCGAAACCAAGCGCCAGGAACAGCAGTCGCCGTATCGCTACCTGCTCAAGCCCAAGGCGGGTGGTGTGGCGTTTGTGCTCGCGGCATTGGGCGAGCAACTGGATGCCCTGCTGGATGTGACCATCGTGTACCCCGGCAACCAGGCACCGGGGTTCTGGGCGTTGCTCAATGGCAGCATTAGCCGGGTGATTATCGACATTCAAGTGCGAGAGCTGGACCCGGCATTGTGGGCGGGCGATTACGAGAATGACCCCGAGTTCCGGCAGACCGTACAGGCCTGGGTGAACCAGCTGTGGGCGGCGAAGGACCAGCGGATCGAGGCGCTGCGGGGAGAGCTGGGCTGATCTGGACTGGCCCTATCGCCGGCAAGCCAGCGCCCACAGGGACTGCACAGCATTGGCCAATGCGGGCATTCTGTGGGACCTGGCTTGCCGGCGATAGGGCCGGTGAACCCACTGCAAAGCCCGATTAAAACCCAGGCTAATAATCGACATAAGGATTACTTCTTTGTCACACCCCACCTAAGTGGATAAAAATCGATCAAAGCACAATTACAAAAAGCCTGGATCGATCAATGGCCAACCAACCTAGCTCCGCCCCCGCCCAACTCCGCCGTGTCCTCGGCCTGCCCGCCCTGGTGTTCTTCGGCCTGGTCTACATGGTCCCACTGACCATCTTCACCACCTACGGCATCGTCACCGAACTCACCGGTGGCCGCACCGCCGGCGCCTACCTGGTCACCCTGGTGGCCATGCTGTTCACCGCTGCGTCCTACAGCTTCATGGTCAAACGCTTCCCGGTGGCGGGCTCGGCGTATTCCTACACCAACATGGCCTTCGGCCCCACTATCGGCTTCCTTGCCGGCTGGTCGCTGCTGCTCGACTACCTGTTCCTGCCGATGATCAACTACCTGCTGATCGGCCTGTTCCTCAACATCGCGTTCCCGGCAGTGCCCGCCTGGGCCTTCGTGCTCGCCTGCATCGCCCTGGTGACAGTGCTGAACGTGGTCGGCATCAACTCGGTGGCCAAGACCAGCAACCTGATCGTCGGCGCGCAGATCGTGTTTATCGGTGTGTTTGTCGCGCTGTCCTGCCAAACGCTGGCCGGCCAGCCGCTCGACCTGCTATCGCCGCTAATCGGTGATGGCAGCAAACCGGGCTTCGGCCACCTGATGGCTGGCGCGGCGGTGCTGTGCTTGTCGTTCCTGGGCTTCGACGCTGTGTCGACCCTGGCCGAAGAATGCCGCGACGCACGCCGCGACGTGCCACGGGCGATCATCCTCACCACCCTGTTTGCCGGCTTGCTGTTCACCCTGCTGGCTTACGTCAGCCAGCTGGTGCTGCCAGGCAGCAGCTTCGCCAATGCCGATGCAGCGGCCAACGAAGTGATGTTCAAGGCTGGCGGGCAGTTCCTGACCAACTTCTTCACCGCCGCTTATGTTGCGGGCAGCCTGGGTTCGGCGCTGGCCTCGCAGGCGGCGGTGTCGCGCATCCTGTTCACCATGGGCCGCGACAACGTGCTGCCACGCCGTAGCTTCGGCTACCTGTCGCCGCGCTTTGGTACGCCAGTGTTCGCTATCTTGCTGGTGTCAGCCTTCTCGCTGCTGGCGCTGGTGATCGACCTGGCTACCCTCGCCTCGCTGATCAGCTTCGGCGCGCTGGTGGCGTTCTCGGCGGTGAACCTGGCGGTGGTGAAGACGCATCTGATGGACGATGCAAGCCAGCGTAATGCCAAGGGGCTGTTGAGCTATGGGGTGGTGCCGCTGGTGGGGTTGGGGCTGACCTTGTGGCTGTGGACCAGCCTGTCGGCGGTGACGCTGGTGATCGGGTTGTGCTGGTTTGCCCTGGGGTTGGTCTATCTGGCAACACTGACTGCCGGCTTCCGCCGCCCAGTGCGTATGGTGGATTTCTCCGAAGCCGGCTGACCTCAAAGACGGGTACTGATAATTCTGCTAGTTGTGCATGGCCTTGCAAACATCAAGACTGAGGCAGACCGTCTTGCGAGGCCAGCCCTATGTCAGTAGCAGTGTTTACGTATTGCCCATATGGGCAGAGTAATAACCACACAAACCAGAACCCTGTGCTTGGCTTTAACGGTGAGCGATATGATCTTGCCGCCCGCGCCTATGCGTTGGGCCAAGGCTACCGCAGTTATAGTCCTGTTCTGATGCGCTTCCATGCTCCGGACCACCTCAGCCCGTTTGAGCAGGGCGGGCTCAACGCTTACGCTTTTTGCGAAGGTGACCCGGTCAATTATCAAGACCCCACAGGCCATATGCGAGGGGCGAGCATATGGCTAAGTTCCAAGGAAGCGTTAAAACGCCTGGTATCGATTTTTGATCGACCCGCTTCTCCTACTGTGGGGACCAAGGTAATACCGGACACTCTGACCACGCCAGTCACAGCGACCAAAAAAATAACACGATTCAGTAATCTACCCTCCCGCATAACCTATCCAGATGAAGCAGAGCTGACTAGACCTGACCAGTTTCGATACCGGGCAGAACTCATAAAATATTACGAAAGAGAGCTCATGAAAAATGAGCCATTGCTAAATGAGTTCGCTGACCTCCGCAAAAAAATCGAAATGCGCGCGTCCAATGGAATTAAGATTGACGTAGCAGATCAAGAAAGATTTGGAATTCTTGAAAATACGAAACTACGATTTGATCAACTCAGAAAGGAGATCGGTAAAACCCGCTCAATTTAAACATGAGACTAAAGCAAAGGGCACTGATCTCGCGCCTAAGCGCTGAATATGAATACGTTTCAGTGCCCCCTATTTTTACACCGAAGGGGCTGGTGTAGATGCCGGCGCGGTCCACAGGCTACTCAGGTTCGGCAACAATGACCCAGCAATCCCCTGCTGCCCCAAATACTGCAGAATCAGTGGCGCAAACTGCCCGATCATCCCGGTATCCATCCCCAGCGCCTTGAACGCACCGTCCAGGTCGCTGCGGTTTTCCACGTTGTTGCCCAGCGCGTTGCTCAAGGCCGACTCGCTTTCGCTGTTCTTGCCCAGCAAGTCGCCCAAGCCGCTCAAGCCACCCAGCGCATTGGCTCCGGCCAGCAGGTCCAGCCCTGGCACTGCCTTGGTCAGTTGCCCATAGTCATCGCTGCTAAGGTTGTTGCGCGCCAGCCCCAACATCGCCCCAGCTCCGCCCACGGCCTGTTCGGGGGTGATCTTCAATTCGCTGTCCAAGGTGTTCATCAGATTGGCCTGTGCCTCAGGTGCCTGTACTTGGCCCTGCTGCTTCTGAGCTTGCATGGCGGACACGGCGTTGGCAGCGTCGCTGAGGTAGAAGGCGAACACCGGGCTTGCGGCCAGAGTCATCAGGGTTGCCAGGGTGAATGCTTTCATCGGGAGAGACCTCGTGGGCCTGGATGGCCGCGGAAACGAGGCTTTTAACTCGGCGTTCCGGGGTTTGTTCCGAGCCGGTTGTCGAGACTATCAAGCAGTGGCACCAACCTGTTATTTTTGCCAGTAGCGGCATGCTCAGATCATTTAGATACTTGAAGAGGTCAAGACAAATGGGCGAAAAAGACACGCCCTCTGATAGCGAGTACAACAACATGAACAAATGCGGCGTACATGCTTACTCTCCCTATGGTTTTACAGTATCGCTCCATTCAGTAAAAAAGATGCTCGGGTTCAATGGCGAATACGCGCAAGCCCTAACATTGTTATATATGCTGGGTTCCGGTCACAGAAGTTACGGCACCGAGTTGATGCGCTTCCTTTCGCCTGACAGTTTGAGCCCGTTTGGCGACGGAGGGATCAACACCTACGCCTACTGCGCAGGCGACCCGGTGAACCGCACCGACCCAACTGGACGCTCTTACCTCCACAATCATTACATCCAGAAGCCCACCCCTACGCCGCTTATTCAATTACCCAAGCGTGGTCCAGAACCAACATTGCCCCAGCCCCTCCCACGTCTCGCTGGCAAGAATTTTAGTACAACACGTTTGAATACGATGACTTATGCCGAACTTCGATATCGGACCAGGATTTCAAAAGCCGAACTGAACAATGCTAAACGTCTGATGCTGAGTAGCCCCGACGAAACCGGTGCAGCTGCTACCAAACGATTCATCTCGTTGGAAAATCGCCACCATCGGTTGGTGGAAGCACTGAATACAAAGATAACCGAACGATATGCAGGCGTGATTCAGGCAATGACAGAGCAAAATTTATTCCGGCCAAAGATCAAGGTGCCACTCAGTCCAGAATTACTCCGCCTGATTCGCGATGGCGTGGATCTGAGCATCCCCAACTCTTACGACATGAGAACCGTCACCCCGCCTTACTAGGGGCGGGAAGTATGCGCTGCGCAGCGCTTGCTCCGCGCTTCACATCATCCATCTGCGCTTGGAACAAGCACTGATGGATGATGCTGAGTTGAGGCGCTAAGTGCTCGCTTTGACAGGTTCGAAGCCTGTTGAATCGAGCGCCAAATCTGCCAGGGGGAACAACTCCCCCAAAAAAAGCCGCCCACCACTTCAGCGCTGATGTCTGCGTTCTCGCTGCTGGCGTTGGTAATTGACCTAGCCAACTTGGCATCGTTGATAAGCTTTGGGGCGCTGGTGCCATTTCCGGCGGTGAACCAAGCGGTGGTGAAGACGCATCTGTTGGATAATGGTGCTCAGCGTAACCTCAAGGGGGCGCCAGCCTTCAACGGCTGTGATACCCACACTGCCCCTAAAACCCACTAGACCGAAGGCTGGGTCAAGGGCGCTGGGGCAGTCCACAAGCTCCCCAGGTTTTGCAATAGCGAACCAGCAATCCCCTGCTGCCCCAGGTACTGCAGAATCAACGGGGCGAACTGCCCGATCATCCCGGTGTCCATCCCCAACGCCTTGAACGCACTGTCCAGGTCGCTGCGGTTTTCCACGTTGTTGCCCAGCGCATTGCTCAATGCCGACTGATTTTCGCTGTTCTTACCCAGCAAATCGCCTAAGCCGCTCAAGCCCCCCAGCGCATTCGCACCGGCCAGCAGGTCCAGCCCCGGCACTGCCTTGGTCAGTTGGCCGTAGTCATCGCTGCTCAGGTTGTTGCGCGCCAGCCCCAACATAGCCCCAGCTCCGCCCACGGCCTGTTCGGGGGTGATCTTCAATTCGCTGCCCAAGGTATTGAGCAGGTTGGCCTGGGCCTCGGGCGCTTGCACCTGGCCTTGCTGGTTCTGGGTCTGCATGGCGGACACGGCATTGGCGGCGTCGCTGAGGTTGAAGGCGAACACCGGGCTGGCGGCCAGGGTCATCAGGGTTGCCAAGGTGAGTGCTTTCATCGGAAGGGACCTCGTCGGCCGGGATGGCCTCGAAAACGAAGGGTTTGACTGGAAATCTGAGGGATTGTTCCGAGCCCCAAAAGGCGCACACCTGACATTTCTGCCAGTAGTCAATTGCTCAAGACACCCCAGATAATCGTAGAGCCCACGCCATACATTTCCGGGGCCAACTGCAGACAACGGGAGCACGTCGGTGAAAAACAGTCCTGATACCCCCAAATATTTCTACCAGACCAGCAAACTGACCACTGTCATTGGAAACGATCAGAAGCGTTCATTCCTGCGGATTGGAACGCTCCCTCTTGCTGAGTCCGCTGGCAAAGAAGCAAGAAGCTCCCAGCTTTTCGCAACGGATGAGATGGACTCAGTGCTTGTCGTGAGCACGCCTGACGGAAAGCAAAACAATCACAACTACACCCCCTTTGGATACAACGACAAACTGCCATCAGGATCCACAGCGATGGGATTCAACGGCGAGTTCATATTGGACAACATGCACCTTTATCTCCTAGGCCAAGGACACCGTGGCTTTAGCACCGAGATGAGACGGTTCATCGGACCGGACAATGCTGAAAGCCCATTCGCCCGAGGCGGGGTCAATGCTTTCGCGTACTGTGTGAATGACCCAGTCAATCGGAAAGATGAAACGGGGATGTGGAGCATTCTCAAGCCTAGAACGTGGTTTCGTAGTAACCAAGCAAAATTGGAGCAGCGCTTGGAAAGCATGACGGTTATTAATGCAAAACTGAAAGAGCAAACCGCCAAACTCAATAATTTAGTCAACAAAAGAGAATACGGAGGAAAAACAGTCGCCCCAAGAATTGAGGCCGCTAGAAAAACCCTCCAAAAAACGCTTGACAGGGGTTTAAGAAAGGCACGCGGCATAAATAGATACGTAGAAAGTAAAGATCATGCATACATTTTCTCCGAACATTACCATGCCCAACAAGCTATAACAAATTCAACCCCTGATACTAACCGCCCAACGAGCGGGAACACCGATAGAAGAAACATGTTCTACACGCAAAAAAAATATGACGATCCTAATGACGACAGAAACTACCAATTCGGGGCAATCGACGCAAATAATGAGACGCGCCGGCCACAATCGAAGTAATTAACTGTCTGCATGAAAATGACTGCGCAGTGGCTCTTCGCTCCACCGCCACTCTCCAGGCTTCGGAACTGATGGGGTATGTGCGGGCGGCGCTCGATCTCAAAGCGATGAAAATTTTGTGACAAGCACCTCCGGCCGAGATGCCTTATCAGAATGGACAAAAAGCCCCTCAATGCGAGGGGCTCTTTTTACTCGACGCTGATTACGCCGCGCCCCACATTTTGTGCGGGTCGATCACAAACTTCTTAGGCACACCGGCATCAAACTCGCCATACCCTTCCGGCGCCTGATCCAGGTTGATCACCTGCACACCCACCACTTCAGCAATGTTGATGCGGTCCCACATGATCGCCTGCATCAGCTGGCGGTTGTATTTCATGGTCGGGGTCTGGCCGGTGTGGAAGCTGTGCGATTTCGCCCAGCCCAGGCCAAAGCGGATGCTCAGCGCGCCGATCTTGGCAGCGGCATCCACCGCGCCCGGGTCTTCGGTCACGTACAGGCCCGGGATACCGATGTTGCCGGCCACGCGGGTCACTTGCATCAGCGAGTTCAGCACGGTGGCAGGGGCCTCGTGCTTGGCACCTTCGTGGCCATGCCCACGGGCCTCGAAGCCGACGGCGTCGACGGCGCAGTCCACTTCCGGCTCACCGAGGATGTCGATGATCTGCTCGTGCAGCGGGGTGTCCTTGGACAGGTCGACCACTTCGAAGCCTTGCGACTTGGCGTGGGCCAGGCGGGCCGGGTTCAGGTCACCGACGATGACGCAGGCGGCGCCCAGCAGGCGGGCCGAGGCAGCAGCGGCCAGGCCGACAGGGCCAGCGCCCGCAACGTAAACGGTGCTGCCTGGGCCTACGCCAGCCGTCACGGCACCGTGGTAGCCGGTGGGCAGGATGTCGGACAGGCAGGTAAGGTCACGGATCTTTTCCATGGCCTTGTCGCGGTCCGGCAGTTTCAGCAGGTTGAAGTCGGCGTATGGCACCAGCACGTACTCAGCCTGGCCGCCGGTCCAGTCGCCCATGTCGACGTAGCCGTAGGCACCACCGGCGCGAGCCGGGTTGACGGTGAGGCAGACGCCGGTGTGCATCTCTTTGCAGGAGCGGCAGCGGCCGCAGGCAACGTTGAACGGCACCGACACCAGGTCACCGATTTTCAGGCGTTCGACGTCACGCCCGATCTCGACGATTTCACCGGTGATTTCGTGGCCCAGGACCAGGCCGACCTGGGCAGTGGTGCGGCCACGGACCATGTGCTGGTCAGAACCGCAGATGTTGGTGGAGACCACCTTCAGGATGACGCCGTGCTCGATCTTCTTGCCACGCGGGTCCTGCATTTTCGGGTAGTCGATGTGTTGCACTTCGACCTTGCCGGCGCCGAGATATACCACTCCACGATTGCCAGACATGCTCTTACCTCGCTTGATTTTTATTTATGCAGCGGTGGTTGAACGCGCCGCCATCCATGGGCGGCTTGTGTTACTGGAATGCAGGGAATTGTGGGCCTGATAGGCCGGGCTGCACTGACTGGAAACGACAGGGGGATGTCTTTTAGCGGCAGGTACAAAGGTGTGAGGCCATTCGCGGGCAAGCCCGCTCCCACAGGCTCACCGCTCTTTCGAACATGGCGATGAACCTGTGGGAGCGGGCTTGTCCCGCGAAGAGGCCGGTACAGGATGTCAGAGCACGACCGTGCGGTTGGCGTTGAGGAACACCCGCCGCTCGATGTGATACCCCACCGCACGCGCCAGGGTCAGGCATTCGATATCCCGCCCCTTGGCAATCAGGTCTTCGGGATAGTGACTGTGATCCACCACCTCGACACCCTGGGCAATGATCGGCCCCTCGTCCAGGTCGTTGTTGATGTAGTGCGCCGTGGCACCGACCATCTTCACGCCCTTGTTGTAGGCCTGGTGGTAAGGCTTGGCGCCCTTGAACCCTGGCAACAGCGAGTGGTGAATATTGATCGCCCAACCATCCAGACGGCGGCAAAGCTCGGGCGACAGTACCTGCATATAGCGCGCGAGGATCACCAGCTCGGCGCCGGTTTCCTCGATCACCTGCAGCACCTTGCGTTCTTGCCCAGGCTTGTCCTTGGGGTCGAGGGCGAAGTGGTAGTAAGGGATCTTGTGCCACTGCGCCAGCGGTTCGAGATCAGGGTGGTTGGACACCACCGCGACCACGTCCATGCCCAGTTGCCCAATCCGCTGACGATACAGCAGGTCATTCAGGCAATGGTCAGCCTTGGACACCATGATCACCACCTTGGGGCGGTGGTTGGGCGCGGTCAGCTCGAAGGCCATGCCGAACGCTTCGCTGCGCTCGGCGAGGCCGGCCCGGAAGCCCGCCTCGTCGAAATCGTCCGGCTGACGGAACTCGACGCGAATGAAGAAGCGCCCCGACTGCCGGTCATCGAAGGAGTGGTGCTCCGTCACGTAGCAGCGCTGCTCGAAGAGGTAACGCGTCACCACGTCGACGGTGCCGAGCATGCTCGGGCAGTCGGCGGTGAGAATCCAGGTATCCGGTGCCCGACTCATGTTCTTGCTCCTTAGGCTTCGATGCTCAGGCCGTATTCGGCAGAAGCGTCCTGCAGCCACAGCCACCAGTAATCGGCGAAGCTGCGGCGAATCACCAGCTCCCAAGTGTCTTCGGCGGTACGGCGGATCACCAGTTGCGACTTGGCGAACACGGTGCCCACGGCCTTGCCCACCGGGAAGTTGTTCGGGTGAACATCATAGCTGGTGGATTTCATCAGCACTTCGCGCACGTTCGGGCCGCGCAGTTCCAGCAGGCTTTGCCCGCCGCTGACGTTGACCACCTGGATGTGCTGGCCTTCAAGGGCTGCACGCAGCTTTTGCTCGACCGCCAGTTCCTGGCCGCCGGGCACGATCAGCAGCCACTCGTCGGGGCCGACCCATTGCAGCGACATTTCGTTGTGGGCAACCACGGTCAGGGCCACTGGCAGCTCAAGGCCCAGGGCCTTGTGCACGCCGGCGGCGAATTCCGGGTTGTGGCCATCACCGCGCAGGGTGAGGTGGCCGAGGAACTTGCGTTCACGCAGGGTCACGCCTGCGTTCTTGCGGCCTTTGCCTACCAGGCTGGCCAGGTCGGCATGGTGCAGTGGCGACTGGGCTTTGGCCTCGGCGCCGGGGTTTTGCTGGAAGACGTTGATAGCGCTCATTTCTTACCTGCCTTGAATTCTGGATTCGACCACGATGCCTGCGGGAGGCGGCCATCCTGTGGGAGCGGGCATGCCCGCGAATGCGATGTTGAATTCACCGCCCTCTTCGCGGGCACGCCCGCTCCCACAGAGACCTCATTCCACGCCTGACACCGGTTGGACCGGGGCCTTAGACGTTCTGCCGCTCACCCTTCGGATCGAAGAACACCGAAGACACGATTTCCGCCTCGATCACGCTGCCATCTGCCTGCGGCGAGTAGACACGCTCGCCCATGCGCTTGAGGCCGCCTTTGACCACACCCATGGCGAACGAGTAGCCCAGGGAGTTGGACGCGTAGCTGGAGGTGACGTGGCCGACCATGTCCATCGGAATCGGCTGTTTCGGGTCGAACACCAGCTGGGCGCCTTCCGGCAGCCACTTGGTCGGGTCGACCGGCTTCAGGCCCACCAGCTGCTTGCGGTTCTCACGTACGCAGTCTTCGCGGTTCATGCCACGCAGGCCGATCCACGAGAACGGCTTGTTGCGGCCAACGCACCAGCTCATGTTCAGGTCGTCCGGGTTCATCGAACCATCGGTGTCCTGGCCCACGATGATGAAGCCCTTCTCGGCACGCAGTACGTGCATGGTCTCGGTGCCGTACGGGGTCAGGTTGTACTTCTTGCCCGCCTCGATGATCTGTTCCAGCACGCCCATGGCGTAGTTGGCCTGCACGTTCACTTCGTACGACAGCTCGCCGGTGAACGAGATACGGAACACACGGGCCGGCACGCCACCGACGTTGCCTTCCTTCCAGGTCATGAACGGGAAGGCTTCCTTGTCCATGTCGATGTCGGTCAGCTCACTCAGCAGCTTGCGGCTGTTAGGGCCGGACAGGGTCATGGTGGCCCAGTGGTCGGTAACCGAGGTGAAGTACACCTTCAGCTCTGGCCATTCGGTCTGGTGGTACAGCTCCATCCACTGCAGCACACGGGCGGCGCCGCCGGTGGTGGTGGTCATGATGAAGTGGTTGTCGCCGACGCAGGCGGTTACGCCGTCGTCGAAGACCATGCCGTCTTCCTTGCACATCAGGCCGTAGCGGGCCTTACCCACGTCCAGCTTGGTCCAGGCATTGGTATAGATGCGGTTGAGGAACTCACGCGCGTCCGGGCCCTGGATGTCGATCTTGCCCAGGGTCGAGGCGTCCAGCAGGCCCACGCTGTCGCGCACGGCCTTGCACTCGCGGGCCACGGCGGCATGGATGTCTTCACCGGCTTTGGGGAAGTACCAAGGGCGCTTCCACTGGCCAACGTCTTCGAACTCGGCGCCGTTCTTCACGTGCCAGGCATGCAGGGCGGTGAAGCGTACGGGCTCGAACAGGTGGCCACAGTGACGGCCCGCTACCGCGCCGAACGTCACCGGCGTGTAGTTGGGGCGGAACATGGTGGTGCCCATTTCCGGGATGGTGATGCCGATCGAACGGGCGGCGATGGCCAGGCCGTTGATGTTGCCCAGTTTGCCCTGATCGGTACCGAAACCCAGCGCGGTGTAGCGTTTTACGTGCTCGACCGACTCGAAGCCTTCACGGGTGGCCAGCTCGATACCTGCGGCGGTCACGTCGTTCTGCTGGTCGACGAACTGCTTCGGCCCCTTGGTGCCTTTGTCGTGCGGCACCTGGAACAGTGCCACGGTGGCCTCTTCCTTGCGCGCCACGGTTTTTGGCAGGGTGCCGACAGAGGCCTTGAAGCCCGCCTCGGTGGCTGCGCGAACGCCGCCTTCGAAGCCATCGGCAATCACGTCACCGAGGGCGTAGACGCCATTGATACCGCCCACGCACTCGCGTTTCTGCGGCGCATCGCCCGGTACGAAGCCGAGGATGTCGTCACGCCACACTGGGCGACCGCCCAGGTGCGAAGCCAGGTGCACGATCGGGCTGTAGCCACCGGAGGTTGCGATCAGGTCGCACTCAAGGGTTTCGCCTGGGCTGGTGACTTTGTGCGCCTGCACATCGATGGCCGCCACGCGGGCGCCGGTGACATGCTTGCTGCCTTTGGCCTCGACCACGGCGCTGGAGGTGAGGATGCGGATGCCTTTGGCACGCGCTTCTTCAACCAGCGAGCCACGTGGGTTGTGGCGGGCGTCGGCGATGGCGACCACTTGCAGGCCAGCGTCGTGCCAGTCCAGCGCGGCGCGGTAGGCGTGATCGTTGTTGGTCGACAGCACCAGCTTGCGGCCCGGTGCCACGCCGTAGCGGCGAACGTAGGTGGAAACGGCACCGGCCAGCATGTTGCCCGGTACGTCGTTGTTGCCGTACACCAGCGGCCGCTCGTGGGCGCCGGGCGCCAGTACCACGCGCTTGGCGCGTACACGGTGCACACGGTGACGTACCTGGCCGATCGGGGCGCGGTCGCCGAGGTGGTCGGTAAGGCGCTCATGAATGGTCAGGAAGTTATGGTCGTGGTAGCCGTTGACCGTGGCACGTGGCAGCAGGGTCACGTCCGGCAGGCCTTCCAGCTCTTTGACCACGGCATTGACCCAGTCGGCGGCAGGCTTGCCGTCGAGGGTTTCGCGGCTGTCGAGCAGGCTGCCGCCAAACTCTTCCTGCTCGTCAGCCAGGATCACCCGTGCGCCGCTGCGCGCAGCAGCCAGTGCAGCGGCCAGGCCAGCAGGGCCGGCGCCGACAATCAGCACATCGCAGTGCTGGTTCATGTAGTCGTAGCTGTCCGGGTCGTTCTGCAGCGGTGCACGGCCAAGGCCTGCAGCTTTGCGGATGTACTTCTCGTACGTCATCCAGAACGATTTCGGGTACATGAAGGTTTTGTAGTAGAAGCCCGGCGGCATCATGCTGCCGCCCACCTTGCCGAGGATGCCCATCACGTCATTGTTGACGTTCGGCCAGCCGTTGGTGCTGGTGGCGACAAGGCCTGCATACAGCGCTTGTTGAGTAGCGCGCACGTTCGGGATCTGGGTGGCTTCGCTGGAACCGATCTGCAGGATGGCGTTCGGTTCTTCGGTACCGGCAGCGATGATGCCGCGTGGGCGCGAATACTTGAAGCTGCGGCCGACGATGTCTACGCCGTTGGCCAGCAACGCAGCGGCCAGGCTGTCACCGGCATAACCCTGGTAGGTCTTGCCGTTGAAAGTGAAATTCAGGACCTTGCTGCGGTCGATGCGGCCGCCGCTGGCGAGGCGATAGGTCTGGCTCATACTTTTTCCCCTTGGCCTTTGACGGTCGACGGTGCGTTCGCAGCTTTACCGTTGGCGGTCACTTGCGGCTTTTCGCCAATCTTGTAGGTTTCCAGAATTTCGTAGGTCACGGTGTCGCGGGTGACGTTGAAGTACTGGCGGCAACCGGCAACGTGGTCCCACAGTTCATGGTGAATACCGCGTGGGTTATCACGGTAGAACATGTAGGTACCCCACTCCTCGTCGGAGCAGGCGGCGGGGTCCAGCGGGCGGGCGATGTGCGCCTGGCCAGAGGCGTGAAACTCTTCTTCGGAGCGCAGCTCGCCGCAGTGGGGACAGAAAATATGCAACATGACGGTGTCTCCGGTTAGTGGGCGACGGCGGCGGCGCCGTGTTCGTCGATCAGTGCGCCGTTGTAGAAACGGTCCATGGAGAACGGCGCGGCCAGTGGGTGCATTTCGCCCTTGGCCAGGCTCGCGGCGAAGACGTTGCCCGAACCCGGGGTCGCCTTGAAGCCGCCAGTACCCCAACCGCAGTTGAAGAACATGTTCTTGACCGGGGTCTTGGTGATGATCGGGCAGGCGTCCGGCGAGGTGTCGACGATGCCGCCCCACTGGCGGTTCATGCGCACGCGCGAGAGGTTGGGGAACATCTCGACGATGGCCTGCAGGGTGTGCTCGATCACCGGGTACGAACCGCGCTGGCCGTAGCCGACCCAGCCGTCGATACCAGCACCGATTACCAGGTCGCCCTTGTCGGACTGGCTGATGTAGCCGTGCACGGCGTTGGACATGATCACGCTGTCGATGATCGGCTTGATCGGCTCGGATACCAGCGCTTGCAGCGGGTGCGATTCCAGCGGCAGGCGGAAACCGGCCAGCTTGGCCATGTGCCCGGAGTTACCCGCGGTGACCACGCCAACGCGCTTGGCGCCGATGAAGCCTTTGTTGGTTTCCACACCAATGACCGCGCCGTTTTCCTTGCGGAAGCCGATCACTTCGGTCTGCTGGATCAGGTCCACGCCCAGGGCGTCGGCAGCGCGGGCATAGCCCCAGGCCACGGCGTCGTGGCGGGCTACGCCACCACGGCGCTGAACGGTTGCGCCAAGGATCGGGTAACGGGTGTTCTTCGAGCAGTCCAGGTACGGGATTTCGGCCGCGACCTGGGCGGTGTTCAGCAGCTCGCCATCGACACCGTTGAGGCGGTTGGCGCTGACGCGGCGCTCGGAGTCACGAATGTCCTGCAGGGTGTGGCACAGGTTGTACACGCCGCGCTGGGAGAACATCACGTTGTAGTTGATGTCCTGGGACAGGCCTTCCCACAGCTTCATGGCGTGCTCGTACAGCTGCGCCGACTCGTCCCACAGGTAGTTGGAGCGCACGATGGTGGTGTTACGGGCGGTGTTGCCGCCGCCCAGGTAACCTTTCTCGATCACGGCAACGTTGGTGATGCCGTGCTCTTTGGCCAGGTAGTAGGCCGTGGCCAGGCCATGCCCGCCACCGCCGACGATAACCACGTCGTAAACCTTTTTAGGGGTTGGCGTGCGCCACATGCGCTGCCAGTTTTCGTGGTGGCTGAGGGAGTGTTTGAAGAGGCCGAAGCCCGAGTAGCGTTGCATGGTCGTTTACTCCACTCAGCGGTAAACAGGGAAGTCTGCGCACAGCGCCGCGACGTTCTTCGCCACATCGGCTTCGACGTCTGCGTCACCGAGGTTGTCGAGGATGTCGCAGATCCAGCCGGCCAGGGCCACGCACTGCGCAACCTTGAAGCCGCGGGTGGTGACGGCCGGGGTGCCGATGCGCAGGCCCGAGGTGACGAACGGCGACTGTGGGTCGTTCGGCACGGCGTTCTTGTTGACGGTGATGTGCGCGCGGCCCAGGGCGGCGTCGGCATCTTTGCCGGTGAGGCCCTGGCGGATCAGGCTGACCAGGAACAGGTGGTTGTCGGTGCCACCGGACACCACGTCGTAGCCGCGGTCGATGAACACCTGGGCCATGGCCTGGGCGTTTTCGATCACTTGTTGCTGGTAGGCCTTGAAGCCAGGCTCCAGCGCTTCCTTGAAGCACACGGCCTTGGCGGCAATCACGTGCATCAGCGGGCCGCCCTGGGCGCCCGGGAATACAGCGGCGTTCAGCTTCTTCTCGATCTCTTCGTTCGACTTGGCCAGGATCAGGCCGCCACGAGGGCCGCGCAGGGTCTTGTGGGTGGTGGTGGTAACCACATCGGCGAACGGGATCGGGTTCGGGTACAGGCCAGCGGCAACCAGGCCGGCTACGTGGGCCATGTCGACGAACAGCAGCGCACCGACCTTGTCGGCAATGGCGCGGAAGCGTGGGAAGTCGAGGATCTTGGAGTAGGCCGAGAAACCGGCAACGATCATTTTCGGCTTGTGCTCGACCGCCAGGCGCTCGACTTCGTCGTAGTCGATCAGGCCGGTGTCGGTGTTGATGCCGTACTGCACGGCGTTGTACAGCTTGCCCGAGGACGACACTTTTGCGCCGTGGGTCAGGTGGCCACCGTGGGCCAGGCTCATGCCGAGGATGGTGTCACCGGCTTGCAGCAGGGCCAGGTAGACGGCGCCGTTGGCCGACGAGCCGGAGTGCGGCTGGACGTTGGCGTAGTCGGCACCGAACAGCTGCTTGGCGCGCTCGATGGCCAGGGCTTCTACCTTGTCCACGTGCTCGCAGCCACCGTAGTAGCGCTTGCCTGGGTAGCCCTCGGCGTACTTGTTGGTCAGGCCGCTGCCTTGGGCCTGCATGACGCGCTTGCTGGTGTAGTTCTCCGAAGCGATCAGCTCGATGTGATCTTCCTGGCGCTGTTCTTCGGCATTCATCGCCGCCAGCAGTGCGTCGTCGTAACCCTGGATCTGGTCTTGCTTGCTGAACATCGTGTATCTCCCGGCAGCGATCGTTTTTTTGTCGTGGGGCACTGTGACCCTTTGTGGCGATGGTATGACTGGCGGGGTCGGGTCAGATGCCTGCGCACGCCTTGCAATGGCGCGTTTACGACATTCTCTTTGTGCCGCCCATGCTGGCCCCTTCGCGGGCGCGCCCGCTCCCACAGTGATTGGCGTGTGCAGGACCATTGTGGGAGCGGGCGTGCCCGCGAAGAGGCCGGCACAGAATGAACAGAAATCGCTGTACGGGTTGTATAGGCAACCGCTGAATCGATGGTTTAGAGTGCTGTTCTGCGTCGTTCACAGGACCGTGTCATGACAGATAAGAGCCAACAATTCGCCAGCGACAACTATTCCGGTATCTGCCCCGAAGCCTGGGCGGCGATGGAGAAGGCCAACCACGGCCACGACCGCGCCTATGGCGACGATCAGTGGACCGAGCGCGCCTCGGAATACTTCCGCAACCTGTTCGAAACCGACTGCGAGGTGTTTTTCGCCTTCAACGGTACCGCCGCCAACTCCCTGGCCCTGGCCTCGCTGTGCCAGAGCTACCACAGCGTGATCTGTTCCGAGACTGCCCACGTCGAAACCGACGAATGCGGCGCGCCGGAGTTTTTCTCCAACGGCTCCAAGCTGCTGACGGCGGCCAGCGTCAACGGCAAGTTGACCCCGCAGTCGATCCGCGAAGTGGCACTGAAGCGCCAGGACATCCACTACCCAAAGCCGCGCGTGGTAACCATCACCCAGGCCACCGAGGTGGGTACGGTGTACCGCCCCGATGAGCTCAAGGCCATCAGCGCCACCTGCAAGGAGCTGGGCCTGAACCTGCACATGGACGGCGCGCGCTTTACCAATGCCTGCGCGTTCCTGGGCTGTAGCCCGGCCGAGCTGACCTGGAAGGCCGGCGTCGACGTGTTGTGCTTTGGCGGCACCAAGAACGGCATGGCCGTGGGTGAAGCGATCCTGTTCTTCAACCGCCAGCTGGCCGAGGACTTCGACTACCGCTGCAAGCAGGCCGGGCAACTGGCGTCGAAAATGCGCTTCCTGTCGGCGCCGTGGGTGGGCCTGCTGGAAGACGGCGCCTGGTTGCGCCATGGCAACCACGCCAACCATTGCGCGCAGTTGCTGGCGTCGCTGGTGAGTGACTTGCCGGGGGTGGAACTGATGTTCCCGGTGGAGGCCAACGGGGTGTTCCTGCAAATGCCGGAGCACGCGATTGAAGCGCTGCGCGGCAAGGGCTGGCGGTTCTATACCTTTATCGGCAGCGGCGGGGCGCGGTTCATGTGTTCCTGGGACACCGAGGAAGAGCGGGTGCGCGAGCTGGCGGCGGATATCCGCAGCATCATCACCGCCTGACAGGTCCCAATCGCCGGCAAGCCAGCTCCCACATGGAGGTGATCCTGTAGGAGCTGGCTTGCCGGCGATGAAGCCCACACCGATCTAAAGCCTGAACCCGCCCATCTGCCGAGCCAGGTCATCAGCCAAGCCACGCAACGCCTGGCACTCCTCGCGGCAGCCCTGCACCTCTGCCGCCGTCTCCCGCGCCAGGTCGGAAATGCCCTGCACCGTGCGGTTGATTTCCTCAGTCACCGCCGACTGCTCTTCAGTCGCCGTGGCCACCTGATGGTTCATGTCGCTGATGTGTTCCACCTGGTCGGTAATCGCCCCCAGCGACGCCCCGGTGCGCTGGCTCGACTCCACCCCACTGCCGGTCGCCTGCTGCCCCGCCTGCATCGAGCTCACCGCCGAACCCGCGCCCTGCTTCAGGCGCTGGATCATCTGTTGCACTTCGTCGGTGGATAGCTGCGTGCGCCGCGCCAGCGTGCGCACTTCGTCGGCCACCACAGCAAACCCGCGGCCCATTTCCCCTGCCCGCGCAGCCTCGATGGCGGCGTTCAGCGCCAGCAAATTGGTTTGCTCGGAAATACTGCGGATAACCGCCAGCACTTCATCGATAGAGGCGACTTCGTCGGCCAACTGGCTGACTGCATCGGCTGCCTTGACGATGTCGCCCGACATGCCCTCGATGCCCTGAATTGAACGCCGTACCACCTCGCGCGCCTGCAAGGCCTCATCCCGTGCCGACTGCGAGGCCTGCGCTGCATCACCGGCATTGCGGGCAATGTCCTGCACGGTCAGGCCCATTTCATGTACGGCAGTGGCAACCATTTCGGTCATTTCCTGCTGCCGCCCGGAGCGCTCGGCCGTGTTTTCCACCACCTGGGTCACCTGCTCAACCGCCCGATGCAGCCGTTCGGATGTCTGCAACACCTCGCCAATCAGGCTGCGCTGGCTGTCGAGAAAGCGGTTGAAGCCCCGGGCCAGGTCACCCAGTTCGTCCTGGCGCGAATCATCCAGGCGGTGGCTGAGGTCGCCTGCGCCACTGCCAATCTGCACCAGCGCAGCGGTAACGCGGCGCACAGGCCGCACCAGGCCCCGCGCCAGCAGCACCACCAGCAGCAGCGACACAAGCGCCACGGCGCCACCGATCAGGCTGGTCAGCCATACCGCCTGATGCATTTGTGCGTAGATTTCCGACTCCGGCACCTCGGCCACCAGCGTCCAGTTGAGGTCACGCAGGGGCAGGCCCAGCGCCAGGTAGCGCTCGCCGTCACGGCTGAAACGGCTGTTGCGCAGGCCTTCGCCGCCGGTCATCACGGCCTTGGCAGCGTCCGTGCCGAGCTGCTCGGAGAGCTGGCGCTTGCCGCTGAAAGCAGCGTCCGGGTGCACCTGGATCAGGCCGTCGTTACGTACCAGGAAGACCTTGCCATGCTCGCCAAAGCTGAAGTCGTGAATCAGCTGCGACAGCTCGGTCATGCGCAGGCCCATGCCGGCCACGCCCACCAGCTTGCCGGCCTTTTCCACGCGATAGTCGATAAACAGCGCCAGCTCGCCAGTGGCACCGTCAATGTCGATATTGATAAACCGTTCGGCGCCGCTGTCGATGTAGCCGTAGAACCATTTGTCCTTGGAGTTGCTGCGGCTGAGGGTGCGGTCCAGGCCATTCTCGTTGTAGTAGTGGCCGGTTTCGGTCGAGGCAAACAAGGTGGTGAAGGCCCGGTTACGCTGTTTGGCGGCGCCCAGGTATTCGATGAATGCCGCAGCCTGGGCGGGGTCTTCACCGGCTGCCAGCCAGTCGCGCAGCAAGGTGTTGCCGGCAATGTCCGCCGCAGCCACCAGTGGCTGGCCGAGCATGCGTTCGATGTCGTTGCGGATCGCCTCGACACTGGCGGGCAGGGCAGTGTCGACCAGGTAGCGGTCGGTGAGGCGGTTGAGCGCCACGGTGAAGATGATGACCACCACCAGGATGCTGGCCAGCAGGGCGGCGCCCATGCTGGTGATCAACTGCCACTGGATGCTTTTACGCAAGATACGCATGCCCCTACCCCCCGCACATTATTGTTTTGCGAGAAGTGTATACACTTGCGTATCCAGTTAATCCAGTGACCTGGAACAATGAGATGGGGCTTTGGGGCTGCTGCGCAGCCCATTCGCAGCACAAGGCTGCTCCTACAGGGGAATGCATAACCCCTGGAGGAGCGGCCTTGGGCCTTTCAGCTATCGATCAGGACTCTGCAATAGTCCGCACGATGGCGTCCACCGTGGCGTCGATCTGCGCCTGGGTACGCGCAAGGGTCTGCTGGTGTTCTTTCTGCAGTTCAACCTGTTTGGAGCACAGGTTAAGGGCAGCCAGCACCAGCAATTTGTCACCGATCAGGGTCGGGTACTGACGCTTGGTTTCGTTCAGGGCGGTGTTGAGCATCCGCACCGCCTGGGCCAGGGTTTCTTCCTGGCCTTCGGGCGCCTTGATCGAATAGTCGATGCCGAGAATCGACACCACATTGACCGGCTGCTCTTGCAATCTCATGCGCCAACAACGCCAGCGCTGGCGCGATCAACCAGGGCCTGCAGGCGAGCGGCGGTGCTGCCGTTCTTCTCTTCCTGCTCCATCAGCGACAGCTGCAGGGTTTCGTTCTCTTCCTTGGCCTGGGCCAGTTGCGTGCCGAGGGCAGCGTTCTGCTCGGTGAGTTGAGCGTTTTTCTGCATCAGGTCGCTGACCAGTTGCTCGATTTGATTCAGGGAAGCTTCCAGCATGGGTCTATCTCAGGTTGTTGCGAGGGGCGCACACGATAAAGAAAAGCGCGGCCCATCGCCATTAAAAATCGGATTCACAAGGTGTCTGGCCCGCAGATTGACAGGGTAATCACCCCCTTGTTCCGACCTGGGTCAACCGCCGGTCAGGAAAAGGTTAGCTACCTCACAATTTTTGCGGGTTGCACTCAAGACTGGCCAGTCACGACCGATAGCCCGGCAAGTCATGTTTTGTCGCACTTTGCGCACTCTTTATCCCTTGCCTGGATCCTCCTCTCCATGTCTCTACGTAACATGAATATCGCCCCGCGCGCGCTGCTCGGCTTTGCGCTTATCGGCCTGCTGATGCTTGGCCTCGGTGTCTTCTCGCTGGTGCAGATGGGCAACATCCGTCAGGCGGGCGTGGCCATCGAGCAAGTCAGTGTGCCCAGCATCAAGATCCTCGACGAAATCACCGCGCTTAACCTGCGCATGCGCACCCTCTCCTACCGCCTGCTGACCAACCGCGAGCCTGCAATCCAAAGCGATACCCTCAACCTGCTGGCCCAGCGCAACAGCCAGATCGACCGCGCACGCCAGGCCTACCTGCCAATGATCGGCGCCGCCGACGAACAGGCCGCGTTCGACCAGTACGGCCAGTTGCTTGACCAGTACCGCCAACTGGAATCGCGCATGCGCAGCCTGAGCCAGGCCGACCGCGTCGACGAACTGCGCGACCTGCTCAACCGCGACCTGTTGGCCAACTCCGAACAGATCAACAAGGTCATGGACACGCTGGTGCGCATCAACACCGACCAGACCCGCGCCACTAACGAGAAAGCCGCCAGCCAATACGCTGCGGCCTTTGCCTTGGTTATCGGCCTGCTGGTTGCCGCCACCGTGCTGACCTTCGCCTGCGCCTTCCTGCTGACCCGCAGCATCGTCAAGCCGATCGATGAGGCGCTCAAGTGCGCAGAGCAAGTCGCCGACGGTGACCTGACCCATGTCATCCGCGCCGAGGGTACTGATGAAGCCGCGCGTTTGCTGCGCGCCATGGCCCGCATGCAGGACAAGCTGCGCGACACCCTGCAGCAGATCGCAGGCTCTGCCACCCAGCTGGCCTCAGCCGCCGAAGAGCTGAATGCCGTCACCGACGAAAGTGCCCGTGGCCTGCAACAGCAGAACAACGAGATTGAACAGGCCGCCACCGCCGTCACCGAAATGACCAGCGCGGTGGAGGAAGTGGCGCGCAACGCCGTGAGCACCTCGGAAGCGTCCAGTGAAGCCAGCCGCTCCACCGGCGACGGCCGCGACCTGGTGATGGAGACCGTGGGCGCCATCGAGCGCATGAGCGGTGATGTGCAGGCCACTGCCAAACTGATCACTCACCTGGCCGAACAGTCGCGCGACATTGGCAAGGTACTCGACGTGATCCGTGGCCTGGCCGACCAGACCAACCTGCTGGCGCTCAACGCTGCCATCGAGGCGGCGCGTGCTGGCGAAGCGGGCCGTGGTTTTGCCGTGGTGGCGGATGAAGTGCGCGCACTGGCGCACCGCACCCAGCAGTCGACCAGCGAAATCGAGCGGATGATCGGCAGCATCCAGGGCGGTACCGAAGAGGCGGTCGAATCGATGCGCACCAGCACCGAACGCGCCGAGTCGACGCTGAACATCGCCAAAGGCGCCGGCATGGCGCTGGACACCATTGCCGGTGCGGTCGCGCAAATCAACGAACGTAACCTGGTAATCGCCAGCGCGGCGGAAGAGCAGGCGCAGGTGGCGCGGGAAGTGGACCGCAACCTGGTGAACATCAATGACCTGTCGGTGCAGAGCGCTACCGGTGCCCATCAGACCAGTGCGGCGAGTGCAGAGCTGTCGCGCCTGGCTGTGGACCTGAATGGTCTGGTAGCCCGTTTCCGCACCTGAAAAAGTTGGGGCCGCTTTGCGGCCCCCGGCAATCTCGGATCAGTGGATCAGTAATCGATCCGCACATCCCCTTTCGGCACGCTGCAGCACGACAGGATGTAGCCCTCGGCTTCATCCTCTTCGGTAATGCCGCCGTTGTGCTCCATCTCTACTTCGCCGCCCAGTTTGAGCACCTTGCAGGTGCCGCAGATGCCCATGCCGCAAGCTTTGGGGATCATCAGGCCAACTTTGGCTGCCGCAGCATGCACGGTCTCGCCCGGGGCAACGCGGATGCTCTTGTCGCTGCCGATGAACTCCACCAGGTTGAGGTCGGAAATATCCAGCTCCGGTGCATCGGCCGCCTGCTCGGCGTGCTCCACTGCATCGGCCTTGGCCTCTGGTGGCGTCGCGCCGAACGACTCCTCGTGGTAGTTCTTCATGTCGAAGCCGACCGCTTCGAGCATGCGCTTGACTGCCGTCATGTAAGGCGTCGGGCCGCAGCAGAACACCACGCGCTCCATGTAGTCCGGCGCAATCAGCTCCATCAGCCGCTGGTTCAGGTAACCGCGGTACCCCGCCCATGGCTCGCCCAGGCCATGCTTTTCGCAAATGATGTGCAGGCTGAAGTTGGGGATGCGCGAAGCCATCTGTTCCAGCTCGCGGTGGTAGATGATGTCCTTCGGCGAACGGGCGCTGTGCACGAACACCATGTCGACATTGGCGTTGGTGTCGTAGAACCAGCGCGCCATCGACATCACCGGGGTAATGCCCACACCGCCAGACAGGTACAGCGCCTTGCCCGCCGGGAAGTCGATGGCGTTGAACAGCCCCACCGGGCCGTGCACCGGCAGCTCGGCGCCTTCGTGCATGGTGTCGTGCAGGAAGTTTGACACCAGGCCGCCCGGCACGCGCTTGACGGTGATCGAGAAGCTGTACGGCACCGACGGCGAACTGGAGATGGTGTAGGAGCGCATCACCGGCTTGCCTTCGATCTCCAGCTCCAGGGTGACGAACTGCCCGGGCTTGAAGAAAAACATGATCGGCTGATCGGCCATGAAGCAGAAAGTGCGCACGTCCCAGGTCTCCTGGATGACCTTGACGCAGCGCACGATGTGGCGGCCGTTGGCCCAGGTCTGGGTGGTGACCGGATTGAGGAAGGTATCGGACATGTTCATCTCCAGCAGCCGACTATCGGGCTTTTTATGGCTTGGATAATGCGCAAGCTGAGAGCGACGTACATTCCTGCCAGCGACATCGGCGTGCTTATCGCGACCAGCCCCGCGCTACAAGGGCTGGCGCGTCGTAATTCAAATCGGCCATGTCGCCCATGGATACGGTTCGTAGCAGCTTCGGACGCACACTCCACGGCAAATAAACACGCCAGCTGTTTAAACAAAGAGCCGCTGAAAAAAAAGCCTTGCGGCAACAACAACGATTAGCCACCTTTTGCCGGCCGCACACGGCCCCGAGGAATACACGATGGACGTCACCGCAACCCTGAGCCTGGGCGATCCACTGGAACCTGCACGCAAGGCCACCGCCGAGATGCTGCAGACCCGCGAGCGCACCTACTCGCTGCCCCAGCCTTTCTACACCGACGAGCGTCTGTTCCAGATCGACATGCAGGAGATCTTCCAGAAAGAATGGTTGATCGCCGGCATGACTTGCGAAATTCCGGCGAAAGGTAACTACATCACCCTGCAGATCGGCAAAAACCCGATCCTGGTGGTGCGTGGTGCCGAAGGCAAGGTGCACGCCTTCCATAACGTCTGCCGCCACCGTGGTTCGCGTTTGTGCGTCAGCGACAAAGGCAAGGTGGCCAAGCTGGTCTGCCATTACCACCAGTGGACCTACGAACTGGACGGCCGCCTGCTGTTCGCTGGCACCGAAATGGGCGCCGACTTCGACATGAAGGAGTACGGCCTGAAGCCAGTGCATGTGAAGGTGGCCGGTGGCTACATCTTCATCAGCCTGGCAGAAAACCCGCCTGCCATCGACGAGTTCCTGGCCACCCTGGAACACTACATGGAACCGTACGACATGGAGAACACCAAGGTGGCGGTGCACACCACCTTGATGGAAAAGGCCAACTGGAAGCTGGTGCTGGAAAACAACCGCGAGTGCTACCACTGCAGCGGTTCGCACCCGGAGCTGCTGCAAACCCTGCTGGAGTGGGACGACACCAACGACCCGCGCGCCAGCCAGGAATTCAAGGACCACGTGGCCGCTTCGGCCGCCGCCTGGGAAGCCGAAAAGATCCCGTATCTGCACAAGAGCCACGGCCTGCGTAACCGTATCGTGCGCATGCCGCTGCTCAAAGGCACGGTATCGATGACCATGGACGGCAAGCAGGCCTGCCAGAAGCTGATGGGCCGCATCAAGAACCCGGACCTGGGCTCGATGCGCATCCTGCACCTGCCGCACTCGTGGAACCACTGCATGGGCGACCACATGATCGTGTTCACCGTGTGGCCGATCAGCGCCCAGGAAACCATGGTCACCACCAAGTGGCTGGTGCACAAGGACGCCGTGGAAGGTGTGGACTACGACCCAGAGCGCATGCGCAAGGTGTGGGACGCCACCAACGACCAGGACCGCCGCCTGGCGGAAGAAAACCAGCGTGGCATTAATTCCACGGCGTACCAGCCTGGGCCGTACTCGAAAACCTACGAGTTTGGCGTGGTGAACTTCATTGACTGGTACAGCCAGCGGGTTTTGAACAACCTGGGGGCGGAACCGGCGCCGTATCTGAAGGAGGTGCAGGCGCAGTAACCCGTACCACCCACTGGCAGGGCAAATTGCCGTGCCAGTGGGTTTATCGTCGCCTTATGTCCCGATTCGGAGACGGAGGCGGCGCACTGGGTTCAGTACCCCAGCGACGCCATGCATCAATAGCTGCTCGACCTGCCGAAGCGATCCTGGCCCCGAGTGCCGTGCCTCTGCCCCACACGTACGAAGCCCCTTCGACAACCATGCGCACACCGGTGACTTCATAGAATGTCTCCCAGGCTACCCTTACCCCCGACACTCCGGGCTGTCCTACCCCCCTCCATACAGCCTGTGCCGCCTCGGCGTTGGAGAACAAGCCACCGCTGATGTTCCCAATTGCGTTGCCCAGCCCCAGGCGACGGCCGTTACTGGTCAGTACATTACCAATCCACCCTTGTTCGACACCGCTCAATGCGGTGCCTGCAACCCCCATTCCTCCTGTGTAGAAAAGGCTTGTATTACCAATCCGGGATCTTAGGCTCGGCTCGGTGTAGGGCGTACCGGAATGCTGGCTTTGCAAGCGGGCGACCACGTTTCTGGCCGTTCGTGTGACAGCCCCGCCCAGCGTCACCGAACTTGAAAACATGCTTATGCCACTGAGCACCGGGCTAATCACGTCGACCTGGGGGCGGGCGGACCGGGTGGCCGGGACGGCGCCACTGGGGTCGACCCGGTTGATCGGGTCGCCACCGCAGTAGGCATAGGCATTCAGCCCACCCTCCGAGAAAGGGCTGAGTGAGTCGGCAGAGTGAAAGCGCATCAGCACAGGGTTGTAGGTTCGCCGGCCATTGCCCAGGTGATAGCAACCCGTCAGGCGATCGACCATCTGCCCGGCGAAGGCAATATTCCTTGCACCAGCATAGGCCCCGTATGCTGAATACGACCTTGGAGTCCCGCCCATGTGGGTAGGGATAACGGGTTGCAGCATGCCATGCATGATGAACGCTCAGCCGATAGTGATCGCTCATTCTACTCGCCTGAAACAGGACTGCTAACTGATAGAAATGATAGGTTCTTGGTACTTATTCACAGGTTCTGACTTGGGTGATCCTGAGTTTTTACCTGCACTCACCAAGAACGTAAGCCAGAGCAGTGTTAGAGCCCGATTGGCTGTTTTCTGATCAAAGCATTCGAAGACAGGAACGGCGGGGCCTACAGCCGCTCTCAAACAGATTATCCACAGAGCGGCTAACAGAGATTGTGGGAAAGCCTCGACAAGAACCAGCATTGACCGCCTCAGGCGAAGCCGGCGGAAGCTGATCATTTTATGATCTAAACCGTGTAAGCGCCGTTATATAAGGCTCCTAGCCATGCACCAACAATTTATCCACACCTTGGCGAACAGATTCCGTGGGCAAAACGGAGCGTACCTGACAGTTCGTCCAGTTTGCTGGAATCCAGGCATGTGACGGGGGAAATGAATAACTTATACACAGGGGACTGGGCTATGGATTGTGCCGCAGGGGCCGCAGCGCGGCCCCAGGATCTGGATTCTGCCTCAGGATTGTCAGGGGGCTGCCAAGCGGCCCATCGCGTCACACAGGCCGCCCCCAGGGGACTCAGCGCAATACGCCCTCTTCCACCAGCAACTTGAGGATTGCCTCAGCGCCTTCCTGCGGCGAAACGTCCTTCAGCACCTTGCCACCACCGCCACTGGCCTTGGCCGTCGCGGCCTTCATGCGGTCGGCGCCACTCTTGGCCTTGATCACCTTCAAGCGCTTGGGCCTTGGACGGGCCGGTTGCAGCTCGGCGTCAGCCAACAGCTCATCTTCGACAATGGCCACGTTACGCGCCGCCAATACCCCCCGACGCGCAGGCCCAAAAGCGCTCTGGCGCGGCTTGGGCGCCGCGTTATCCACAGTCGCTAACAACGGCAGGCGCACTTTCAGCCGGCGCCGCTGACCCCGCGGCAAGGCCTGCAATACCTGAGCGGTGCCGTTCTCGATCGACTCCACCTCGGCCAACCCCACGATCAACGGCCAGCCAAGCTTTTCGGCCAGCAGAAATGGCAACATGCCCGACCCTTCCCCCGTCTCGGCCTGGCTACCGGTCAGCACCAGCTGTGCTCCGGCGTCGCGCAGGTAATCCCCCAGCACGCCCAGCACATCGGCACCGGCCGGCTGCTCGAGCACGTCAAGATGGTCCAGGCCCATGCCCAGGTAGGCGCGCAATGCTTCTTCCTGTGGGTTGCCGGCATGTACCACCTGCAAGTTATCCCCAGCCAGCTGCAAACCCAGTTCCACGGCGCGGGCATCCTGCTCGGCGCGGCGGGCGCGCCCGGAGCTTGGGTGAGCACCGATGGAAACCAGGCTGATCACTTTCGTACTCATGCTCGTGCCCTTATGCCGCGTCGCGCTGACCGCCGCTGCGGTAGTTGTCCACAGCCTCGATCAATGCCTTGAGAATCGCCGAACTGTCGCCAATCACCGACAGGTCCGCCCGTTTGATCATGTCGCAACCCGGGTCCATGTTGATCGCCACCACCTTGTCGCAGGCGCCGATGCCCTGCAGGTGCTGGATGGCACCCGAGATACCCACAGCCACGTACACCCGCGCGGTAACCCAGGTGCCGGTAGCACCCACCTGGCGGTTGCGCGGCATGAAGCCGTCGTCCACCGCCACCCGCGAGGCGCCTTCGGTGGCGCCAAGGGCTGCGGTGGCCTGGTGGTACAGGTCCCAGTCCTTGACCCCGTTGCCGCCCGAGATGATGAACTCGGCCTCGGCCATGGCAATGGTGGCCGGGTCCACGGCCACCGAGCCCAGGTCTTCGATGCGCGACAGGCTGCGCGCCACGCTTGTGGACAACTCCACCGGCAAGGCTTCGTGACGGGTTTCGCTAACCGGCTCGGCGCACTCGGCAGCCGCCAGGATCAGGCGTGGCACCGCGCGTTGCAGGTCTTGCTGGCCGGCACCGGCGCGGCCGATGCACTGGCCGTCCTTGACCTGCCATACGCGCGTGGCGGGGCGTTCGCCCAGCGACGCGCCCAGGCGTCGACCCAGTTCGCCGCCCCCGGTGCGGCTGTCAGGCAGCAGCCAGTGGCGCGGGGTGAACTGGTTATCCACAGCCCGCAGGCCCTGCACCAGTTGCTCCGGTGCATAACCCTCGAAGGCCTCGCCCTCGAGGACCAGCAGACGGTCGACGCCAGCTGTGGAAAAGTTGCTTTCCTTGTGCTCGTTAAAGACCACCGCCAGCACCGCGCCGTCACTACCGGCCAGGCTGTGGGCCAGGCCGAGCAGGTCGCGGTCGTGGCTGCTCAGGCGGCCACCGACCATGTCCGGCACCACCGCGATGTAGAACGCGGGCGCCGATACCTGGTGCAGCGGCAGCTTGACCTCTGCCGCCGCCGTGCGCCGCCCGCCCACACCGGTACCCTGCTGGGCGCCGCTACGGTCGATGCGCTTGATGCCGGCCGGCCCGATGAAGCCTGCGGCAATCGCATGAGGGTTCTTGCGGATGAGGCCATTGGGCCCCATCCAGCTGGTTTGTTGCGTCTGCATGGCCGCATGCAGCGGGTGCAGGCGGTTACGGGCGATCCACTCGGCGCGTGGGTCGCGGCGGATAATATCGCTCATCAGTGCACCTCCGCAGGTTCACGTTTGGCCGTTTGCGGCTTTGCGGCAGACGGTGCGTCCTCTTCGATCAGCACGTCGGCCACCAACTCGGCCAGGTCCTTGATCTGTGGGCGCGGCTCGACCACGCCTTCGAGCATGGCGGTGCACTGTGGGCAACCCACGGCCACCAACTCGGCCTCGGTTTCGCGAATGTCGTCCATGCGCATGTCGGGGATACGCTGCTTGCCCGGGATGTCGGTGATCGGCGCACCGCCGCCACCGCCGCAGCAACGGGAACGGAAGCCCGAGCGCTGCATCTCGCGCACTTCGATACCCAGCGCCTTGAGCACTTCACGCGGCGCTTCGTACTCACCGTTGTAGCGGCCCAGATAGCACGGGTCATGGTAGGTGATGCTGCCGCCCTTGTGCTGGCCGAGGTTGAGCTTGTTGGCCGCGATCAGTTCGGCCATGTAGGTGCTGTGGTGCTGCACCTGGTACTCGCCGCCCAATGCGCCGTACTCGTTCTTCAGCACATGGAAGCTGTGCGGGTCGCAGGTGACGATGCGCTGGAACTGGTACTTGGCCAGGGTCTGGATGTTGCGTTTGGCCAGTTGCTGGAAGGTCGCTTCGTCACCCAAGCGACGGGCCACGTCGCCACTGTCGCGTTCTTCCAGGCCGAGCACGGCAAAGTCCACGCCCGAGGCCTTCAGTACTTTGACAAACGAACGCAGCGTGCGCTGGTTGCGCATGTCGAAGGCACCGTCGCCAACCCAGAACAGCACTTCGGTGGTTTTCACCTCCGACAGCAGTTTCAGGTTGAGGTCGGCTGCCCAGTTCATGCGACCGCCGGGGGCGAAGCCGCCGGGGTTGTCGGTGGCGATCAGGTTATCCAGTACCTCGGCGCCCTTGTTCGGGGTGGCGCCCTTTTCCAAGGTGAGGTGGCGGCGCATGTCGACGATGGCATCGACGTGCTCGATCATCATCGGGCATTCCTCGACGCAGGCACGGCAGGTGGTGCACGACCACAGCGTTTCAGCGTCGACCAGGCCATTGACGATCGGCTGGTGCGGATGGCCGCCGTGTTCACCAATCGGCTTGCCCGGGTAAGGGCTGCCGGCAAACTTGGCGTCCGTGCCACCGGCCAGGCCGATGACCATGTCCTGAATGAGCTTTTTCGGGTTCAGCGGCTGGCCAGCGGCAAAGGCCGGGCACATGGCTTCACATTTACCGCACTGCACGCAGGCGTCGAAGCCCAGCAGCTGGTTCCAGGTGAAATCCGCCGGCTTTTCCACGCCCAGTGGAGCGGTCGGGTCTTCCAGGTCCAGCGGCTTGAGGCCGGTGGAGCGTCCGCCGCCAAAGCGCTCGGCGCGGCGGTGCCAGGCCAGGTGCAGCGCACCGGCGAAGGCGTGCTTCATCGGGCCGCCCCAGGTCATGCCGAAGAACAGCTCCGACACGCCCCACAGCACGCCCAGGCCGAGCACTGCCACCATCACCCAGCCACCCGTGTTGGCAGGCAGGATGCCGGCGACCGGCAGGGTGGCAATGAAGAAGCTTACGGCAAACACCAGCAGGCTCTTCGGCAAGCGCATCCACGGGCCTTTGGACAGGCGCGCAGGCGGGTTGAGGCGGCGCTTGAAGACAAAGATGGCGCCAGTGAACATGATCACCGTGGCCACCAGCAGCGCGTAGCCGAGGATTTTGCTCTGCAGGCCAAAGCCATGCACCAGGATCGCCAGCGCGGCCGACAGCACGAAGCCGCCAGCGGTGGCCACGTGGGTCTTGGACATGTACTTGTCGCGCTCGACGACGTGGTGCAGGTCCACCAGGTAACGGCGCGGCATGGCCAGCAGGCCGCCGATCAGGTCGACCTTGGAGGCCCGGCCACGCCGCCACATGCGCACCCGGCGCAGGGCGCCGAGCACCGCCAGGCCAAGGGCAGCGAACAGCAGGATGGGTAGAAGGGTGTTCAACATGGGAGGCTCCCACAACAGCTAGATTCTTGCGCCACCCCAAAGGCCAGCGCGGACCCCTGTAGGAGCGGCCTTGTGCCGCGAAAGGGCCGCGTAGCGGCCCCAGCATCCTTGATACTGATGAAATGCTGGGGCCGCTTCGCGACCCTTTCGCGGCACAAGGCCGCTCCTACAGGGGGGCCAGTCCCGCCTCTAGAAAGGCGGTGCGATCAGAAATCCTTGCACAGGCGCAAGGCGTCGTAGATCGCCGCATGCACGTTGCGCTGGGCCACGCAGTCGCCGATGCGGTACAGCAGGTAACCTTCGCCCGGCTGGCTGAGGATCGGCTGTGGCTTGATGGCAAACAGCGCCTCCACATCGATCTGGCCCTTGTTGCGCGAGCCCTCTTTCAGCGCGTAGTACAGCGCTTCATCAGGCCGCACACCGTTCTCGATCACCACCTGGTCGACCACGCGTTCTTCCTTGGCACCGGTGTACTCGTTCTCCAGCACCGCCACCAGCTTGTCGCCTTCGCGGTAGACCTTTTCCAGCATCATGTCGCCGGTCATGATCACTTCTTTCGGGTACATGCTGCGGTAGTAGGTCGGGAAGGTCGTGCCGCCCATGGCCACGCCCGGCTTGATGTCGTCGGTGACGATCTCGACCTGGCTGCCTTTGTCGGCAATGTAGTCTGCTGCCGACATGCCGGTGAATTCACAAATGGTGTCGTACACCAGCACGTTCTTGCCCGGCGCAACCTTGCCGTCGAGCACGTCCCAGCTGCTGACCACCAGCCCTTCGGCAGCGCCCCAGTGCTCGTTCTGCTCGACGAACGGATGGCCGCCCACCGCCAGCACGATAACGTCCGGGCGCAGGTCCTGGATGGCGTCCACGCTGGCAGCGGTGCCCAGGCGCAGGTCCACTTTCAGGCGCGCCAGCTCCAGCTGGTACCAGCGGGTGATGCCGGCGATCTGGTCACGCTGCGGTGCCTTGGCGGCAATGGTGATCTGCCCGCCGATCTGGTCTTTCTTCTCGAACAGGGTCACATCGTGGCCACGTTCGGCAGCCACGCGGGCTGCTTCCATGCCGGCAGGACCGGCGCCAACCACCACCACCTTGCGTTTGACGCCGGTGGTTTTTTCGATGATGTGCGGCACACCCATGTATTCACGGGAGGTCGCGGCGTTCTGGATGCACAGCACATCCAGGCCCTGGTATTGGCGGTCGATGCAGTAGTTGGCACCGACGCACTGCTTGATCTGGTCAATCTGGCCCATCTTGATCTTGGCGATCAGGTGCGGGTCGGCCATGTGCGCACGGGTCATGCCGACCATGTCCACGTAGCCGCCTTCAAGAATGCGCGTGGCCTGGTTCGGGTCCTTGATGTTCTGCGCGTGCAGTACCGGGACCTTGACCACTTCCTTGATGCCGGCTGCCAGGTGCAGGAACGGCTCTGGCGGGTAGCTCATGTTCGGGATGACGTTGGCCAGGGTGTTGTGGGTGTCGCAACCCGAGCCGACCACGCCAATGAAGTCGAGCATGCCGGTGCCGTCGTAATACGCGGCGATCTGTTTCATGTCCTCGTGGCTGAGGCCATCAGGGTGGAACTCGTCGCCACAGAGACGCATGCCCACGCAGAAGTCGTCGCCCACTTCAGCGCGCACGGCTTTAAGTACTTCCAGGCCGAACTTCATGCGGCCTTCAAACGTGCCGCCCCATTCGTCGGTACGCTTGTTGACCCGCGGGCTCCAGAACTGGTCGATCATGTGCTGGTGCACGGCCGACAGTTCCACGCCGTCCAGGCCGCCCTCTTTGGCACGCCGCGCAGCCTGCGCGTAGTTGCCGATGACGCGCCAGATCTCTTCCACCTCGATGGTCTTGCAGGTGGCGCGGTGCACCGGTTCGCGGATGCCCGACGGCGACATCAGGGTCGGCCAGTTGAAGCCGTCCCAGCGCGAGCGACGGCCCATGTGGGTAATCTGGATCATGATCTTGGCGCCATGCTTGTGCATGGCGTCGGCCAGGTTCTGGAAGTGCGGGATGATGCGGTCGGTCGACAGGTTGACCGACGCCCACCATTCCTGCGGGCTGTCGATGGCGACGACGGACGAGCCGCCGCAGATCGCCAGGCCGATGCCGCCCTTGGCCTTCTCTTCGTAGTACTTCACGTAGCGGTCGGTCGTCATGCCGCCGTCAGTGGCGTAGACCTCGGCGTGCGCGGTGCTGAGCACACGGTTGCGGATGGTCAGTTTGCCGATCTGGATCGGCTGGAACATTGCTTCGAATGCCATGACGCTATCTCCGGCTTACAACGGCTTTGTAACGAACAGGCCATCTTCGTGGCCTTCTTCCGACCCACCGTAGACCTGTTCGGCCACGGTGCGGATCGAGCTGCCGCGGGCAGCGAGAATCTGGTCCATTGCGCCGGCGAACCAGCCGGTGAACATGTAGTCGACCTTGCGGCCAACCTTGCCGTACACGTACACGAACGCCGAATGCTTGAGCTTGACGCTGCAGGTGCCTTTGTCCAGGTCGATGTCCTGGATCTCGAACAGGCCCCAGCCACGCTGGCTCAGGCGCTTCATGTAGTGCTCGAACACCGCCACGCCTTCCAGGCCATGGCACTCGGCTTCTTTTTCACACCAGTGCCAGGCGGACTTGTAGCCGGCCTTGTAGAGGATCTCGGCATAGGCGTCGGCGCCCAGCACTTCCTCGATGCCGATGTGGTTGTTGACGAAGAAATGGCGCGGCACGTACAGCATCGGCAAGGCGTCGCTGGTCCAGACACCGGTCTCGCTGTCGACTTCGATTGGCAATTGCGGGGCGATCTTGGCCATGGAAACTCAACTCCATACAAATTTTTATGTGGGTGCCCCGGCGTTGCTGGCAGGGGCTATCAGGCTTGGAGAGCGGCTTACTCGCCCCAGACGTCCTTGAGGACGTTGACCCAGTTCTCGCCCATGATCTTGCGCACCACACGCTCGGAGTGGCCGCGCTTGAGCAAGGTTTCGGTGAGGTTGGGGAATTCGCCCACGGTGCGGATGCCCAGCGGGTTGATGATCTTGCCGAAGTTGGTCAGGCGACGGGCGTAGCCCTTGTCGTGGGTCAGGTACTCGAAGAAGTCCTGGCCATGGCCCTGGGTGAAGTCGGTGCCGATACCGATGGCGTCTTCACCGACGATGTTCATGGTGTACTCGATGGCTTCGGCGTAGTCGTCGATGGTCGAGTCGATGCCTTTGGCCAGGAACGGCGCGAACATGGTCACGCCGACGAAGCCGCCGTGGTCGGCGATGAATTTCAGCTCTGCGTCCGACTTGTTGCGCGGGTGCTCTTTAAGGCCCGACGGCAGGCAGTGGGAGTAGCAGACCGGTTTTTTCGATTCGAGGATGACCTCTTCGGAGGTCTTGGAGCCGACATGGGACAGGTCGCACATGATGCCGACGCGGTTCATTTCCGCCACGATCTCGCGGCCGAAGCCCGACAGCCCGCCGTCACGCTCGTAGCAGCCGGTGCCCACCAGGTTCTGGGTGTTGTAGCACATCTGCACGATGCCCACGCCCAGCTGCTTGAACACGTCCACATAGGCGATCTGGTCTTCGAACGCATGGGCGTTCTGGAAGCCGAAGAGGATGCCGGTCTTGCCCAGTTCCTTGGCCTTGCGGATGTCGGCGGTGGTACGCACCGGCATCACCAGGTCGCTGTTGTCGCGGATCAGCTTCTGGCTGGCGGCGATCTGGTCGACGGTTGCCTTGAAGCCTTCCCAGACCGACACCGTGCAGTTGGCCGCAGTCAGCCCGCCTTTGCGCATGTCCTCGAACAGCTCGCGGTTCCATTTGGCAATGATCAGGCCGTCGATGACGATGCTGTCGGCGTGAAGTTCGGCTGGGCTCATCAGGCTGTCCCCTTTTATTGAATGGTTGGCGCCAAACCTTGTGTCGGCGCTTTGGGGCCAGCATATGCCTGTGCCCAAAGGCGCCCCGATGCAAAAACGACAGGGGGTTTGCCGAAAGCGTCAATGCGGGACAACACGCCCTCTGGCACGCCGTCTGGCGATGAGAGGCAGTCGCGTTAACGACCTTTCGGGCTGCTTTATGAACATTTGGACAGGTGGCTACCCACGCGCCTTCGTCTGAGCGAGAATCCCTGCGATTCGTCAGCCTGTTGAGGAGAAAAGGGATGAAATCATTGGCATGGCTGGCGCTGCTGGCCGTCGTATCGGGCGCCCAGGCCGGCGAGGAAGAAAGCACCCCGTGCGACAACGTCGACACCGACCAGCAGACCTACGCCTGCGCTGCGTTCAACAAGCAGACGGCCGAGCGGGAGCTGAAGTCGGCTTACGATGACTTGATCCAGCGCATTCGCGATCAATATGCCGACGAAGGCGACCAGGCCACTGCCCTGATCGGGCGCATGGACGCGGCAGAGAAGCTGTGGACGCAACTGCGCGATGCTGATTGCAAGGTCGAGACCTATGCCGAGAAGCAGGGGAGCAAGGCATTCCAGGCAGCCTGGGATACCTGCGTGGCCCAGCGCAGTGATGACCGGTCGGAGTATTTGCAGTCCATCGGCCAGCAGTGAAATACCTGTTTCCTGCGCAGGCCCTATCGCCGGCAAGCCAGCTCCCATAGGTACCCCACGGCACTCAAAGCCTGTGCAATACCTGTGGGAGCTGGCTTGCCGGCGATAGGGCCAGTGCAGGAGGAAATCAAACTGCCCTGGCCATCCTGTCCTCCCGCGGGCAACGCTGGTACCGCGCCCGGTAACAGCGGGTAAAGTACGAAGCCGACTCGAACCCGCAAGCCACCCCCACCTCCAGCACACTCATGTCGGTCTGGCGCAACAACTGCCGCGCCTTGTCCAGCCGCAGTCGCAAATAGAACCCACTGGGTGTGTCGTCCAGGTGCACACGAAACAGCCGTTCCAGCTGGCGCCGGGTCACCTGCACCGCTTCAGCCAGCACCTGGGTATTGAGCGGCTGTTCGGTGTTGCGCTCCATTTCGCCAATCACCTTCACCAGTTTCTTGTTACTGATGCCATAGCGGCTGGCAATCTGCATGCGCTGGTGGTCCTGTCGCTGGCGGATACGCCCGAGCACGAATTGCTCCGACACCTGCACCGCCAGTTCGCTGCCATGGGCCTGTGCAATAAGGTCGAGCATCAGGTCGATCGACGCCGTACCGCCAGCGCAGGTGATGCGCCGCCGGTCGATCTCGAACAACTCCTGGGTCGCCTGCAGGCTCGGGTAGTTTTCCTTGAACGCTTCCAGCGCCTCCCAGTGCACGGTGGCGCGATGGCCGTCGAGCAGGCCGGCCTCGGCCAGTACCACTGCACCCGTGTCGATGCCGCCGAGTATCACCCCTTCATGATCCAGGCGGCGTAGCACCTGTTGCAGCGCCGGGCCATAACAGGCCAAGGGATCGAAACCGGCCACGATCAGCAGGATGCCGGCAGGCTCGCCCGCGGCCAGCGCCGCATCGGCGTTTACCGACATGCCGTTGCTGGCCTGCACCGCACCGCCATCCAGGCTCAATACCTGCCAACGGTAGGACGGCCCCTTGAACCGATTGGCTACCCGCAGCGGCTCCAGGGCACTGATGAAGCCCATGGCCGAGAACCCGGGCAACAGCAGAAACTGAATGTTTTGCAGCATTGCATGCTCCACGGCAAAGGTGGTCGCCTCCGTGCAAGTGTTGGTCGCCAGGGTGCGATTTTTCACCCTGCGTGCAGCGTAGCGTGTTCACACGGCCCAGAGAGACCGAACCCCATAACAATATGCACTGCCGATGGAGAGCCACCATGCACAGCTTGATCCGCCGCAGCCTGTTGACCCTTGCCCTGAGCAGCATCGCCACTTCCCCGCTTTACGCCGCCGAACCTGCGGCCTGCAAGAACGTCCGCCTGGGCGTGGTCAACTGGACCGACGTCATCGCCACTAGCGCCATGGCGCAGGTGCTGCTCGACGGCCTGGGCTACCAGACCAAACAGACCAGCGCCTCGCAGCAGATCATCTTTGCCGGCATCCGCGACAAGCGCCTGGATATGTTCCTGGGTTACTGGAACCCGATCATGACCCAGACCATCACCCCGTTCATCGATGCCCAGCAGGTAAAGGTGCTGGAAAAGCCCAGCCTGGAAGATGCCCGGGCGACCCTGGCAGTGCCGAAGTACCTGTATGACAAAGGCCTGAAGACCTTCGCCGACATCCACAAGTTCGAGAAGGAGCTGGGCGGCAAGATCTACGGCATCGAGCCCGGCTCCGGCGCCAACACCCAGATCAAGGCGATGATCACCAAGAACCAGTTCGGCCTGGGCAAGTTCCAGCTGGTCGAGTCCAGCGAGGCCGGCATGCTTGCTGCCGTCGACCGCGCCGTGCGGCGCAAGGAGGCCGTGGTGTTCTTCGGCTGGGCGCCGCACCCGATGAACGTGAACATCGACATGGCCTACCTGGGCGAGAGCCAGGACGCCCTGGGCCCGGACGAAGGCCGCGCAACGGTGTGGACGGTGACTGCCCCGGATTACGCCGAACGCTGCCCCAACGCCCACCGCCTGCTGGCCAACCTGAACTTCAGCGCCGAGGACGAGAGCCGCATGATGCAGCCGCTGCTCGACCACAAGGATGCGCTGGAATCGGCCCGCCAGTGGCTCAAGGACCACCCCGATGACAAGGCGCGCTGGCTTGAGGGCGTGACCACCTTCGATGGCAAGCCGGCTGCGGACAACCTCAAGCTTACTGCCAACTGATCCGGCCCTTTCGCGGGCACGCCCGCTCCCACAGGTTCTCCCTACGCCCAGGGTTCACGCGAACCCTGTGGGAGCTGGCTTGCCGGCGATAGGGCCAGCACCGACAACACAAGGAACCCCGCCATGAACCACGACGTCATCATCACCTGCGCCCTCACCGGCGCCGGCGACACCGCCTCGAAAAGCCACCTGGTCCCGGTCACCCCCAAGCAGATCGCCGAAGCCGCCGTCGAAGCTGCCAAAGCCGGCGCCACGGTGGTCCACTGCCACGTTCGCGACCCGCAAACCGGCCGTTTCAGCCGCGACGTAAACCTCTACCGCGAAGTCATGGAACGCATCCGTGAAGCCGACGTGGACATCATCGTCAACCTCACTGCCGGCATGGGCGGCGACCTGGAAATCGGCCCGGGTGAAACGCCGCTGGAGTTCGGCCCGGGCACCGACCTGATCGGCCCGCTGGAGCGCCTGGCCCATGTCGAAGCGCTGTTGCCGGAAATCTGCACACTCGATTGCGGCACCCTCAACTTCGGCGACGGCAACTCGATCTACGTGTCCACCCCGGCCCAACTGCGCGCCGGCGCCAAACGCATCACCGAACTGGGCGTGAAAGCCGAACTGGAAATCTTCGACACCGGCCACCTGTGGTTCGCCAAGCAAATGATCAAGGAAGGCCTGCTCGAAGACCCGCTGTTCCAGCTGTGCCTGGGCATCCCTTGGGGCGCACCGGCCGACACCACCACCATGAAGGCGATGGTCGACAACCTGCCGGCCAACGTCACCTGGGCGGGCTTTGGCATCGGCCGCATGCAGATGCCGATGGCCGCACAAGCGGTGTTACTCGGCGGCAACGTGAGGGTCGGCCTGGAAGACAACCTGTACCTGGACCGCGGCGTGCTGGCCAGCAACGGCCAGTTGGTCGAACGCGCGAGCGAGATCATCACCCGCATGGGTGGCCGCATCCTGTCCCCGGCAGAAGGCCGGGAAAAAATGAATCTCAAGCGCCGCTGACACTTCAGGAGACTGATATGCCCTTCATCACTGAGATCAAGACCTTCGCCGCTTTGGGTAGCGGCGTAATCGGCAGCGGCTGGGTTGCCCGCGCCCTCGCCCACGGCTTGGACGTGGTCGCCTGGGACCCGGCCCCCGGTGCCGAGCAAGCACTGCGCAAGCGCATCGCCAACGCTTGGCCGGCACTAGAAAAACAAGGCCTGACCCAAGGTGCCTCCCAAAACCGGCTGAAGTTCGTCAGCACCATCGAGGAATGCGTGCGCGATGCCGATTTCATCCAGGAAAGCGCACCGGAGCGGCTGGACCTCAAGCTCGACCTGCACGCAAAAATCAGCGCCGCCGCCAAGCCCGATGCCATCATCGGTTCCAGCACTTCAGGCCTGCTGCCCAGCGAATTCTATGAGTCGTCGACTCACCCAGAACGCTGCGTTGTCGGCCACCCGTTCAATCCGGTGTACCTGCTGCCGCTGGTCGAGATTGTCGGCGGTAGCCGCACCTCACCCGAGGCCATTGAAGCTGCCAAAACCATCTACACCGCACTCGGCATGCGCCCGCTGCATGTGCGCAAGGAAGTGCCAGGCTTCATCGCCGACCGCCTGCTCGAAGCGCTCTGGCGCGAGGCCTTGCACCTGGTCAACGACGGCGTTGCCACCACGGGCGAAATCGACGACGCGATTCGCTTCGGCGCAGGCTTGCGCTGGTCGTTCATGGGCACGTTCCTTACCTACACCCTGGCCGGTGGCGATGCTGGCATGCGCCACTTCATGTCACAGTTCGGCCCTGCCCTGAAGCTGCCCTGGACCTACCTGCCAGCACCGGAACTGACCGACAAGCTGATCGGCGATGTGGTGAACGGTACCTCTGAGCAACAGGGCGAGCGCAGTATCGCTGCACTGGAGCGCTACCGTGACGACACCCTGCTGGCGGTACTGGAAGCGGTGAAAACCAGCAAGGCCAGCCACGGAATGTCGTTTGGCGATTAAGGAGACCAAGATGCCCGCTCTGATCACTTACCGCACCACGGTCCAGGAGGACTGGGTCGATTACAACGGCCACCTGCGGGATGCCTTCTACCTGCTGATCTTCAGCTACGCGACCGATGCCCTGATGGAGCGCATTGGCCTGGACGCCGACAGCCGCGGGCAAAGCGGTAATTCACTGTTCACGCTGGAGGCGCATATCAATTATCTGCACGAGGTGAAGCTGGGCACCGAGGTGTGGGTGCAGACGCATATCATCGGCTTTGATCGCAAGCGTCTTCACGTGTATCACAGCCTGCACCGGGCAGGGTTCGACGAGGTCCTGGCGGCGAGCGAGCAGATGTTATTGCACGTGGACCTGGCGGGGCCGCAGTCAGCACCTTTTGGGCACACGACTGTTTGCCAATTGAATCACTTGGTAAAGCAACAGGAGGGGACGCTGGCGCCGCGATACCTGGGGCGTACCCTACAACTTCCCTCTTGAATGACCATGGAGTTGGCGCCAAGGTGTATATAAAGACCAAGCACCTTGGCGCCCTCGCCAGATACGATCAGGCCCTAGGTTTACTCATAGGACACTCTGTATACTGGCCCGATTAGTCTTCTCGTGAATTCGAACCCCTCGGGCTTACCACCACCCGAATGTACGCTAGTTATTTCAAAGTCCCCAGAAAAATTGCCTGCCTTATAACAACTGTGTACCCAATAGAGGATATTGGAGAAACACAGCTTTCTCGGCGTGGAACCACTGTAAAAGTCTTTTACCACGACTTGTACGGGATCGACATCATTATCCTTGCATTCGGTATACCATGAGAGCAGGGCTTGTTCACCCGGGTTCAAATCAATGAAGCAACCCCGGTTCGCCCCGTACAACCACAAACGAACAGGATGAGCAGGGTCCGGATAAAAATTGGCAACAGTGTCACGATTTTCATTGAAAGCCCGCGCCACATCATTTTTATCTACCGTACCCATAGGAACCCCTTGATACTGCAAACGCGGGTTTGAATGGTAGGGAATGGCGCCATGCGACGTTCGCATCTGAGTATGGAAATTTGGCGCTGTACGCTGGTAGCCATAGGCGTAAAGGGGTAGAGACCCAACTGGAGCCTCGTCCTTATGATCGGCCCCCATGTTATGTCCTAATTCGTGTCCTAACGCAGCAAAGCAACTAATGGCCGAAAAAGCCCTGTACACGGTAGCGTTAACGTTCGCTATGCCACAGTAAACGCTAAACGTCGAAAGCATTGATACCAGATCGGCGCGCCCCTTTTCACGTTCAATATGAATTTTAGCCCCCAAGGGTTTACCAGCTGCCATATCACCGATCTGAGTTTCGGGCGTTTTGCCTGTTTCATCGTAGTCAGAATCGTAAATATCAGACAGCTCGTACACGGCATCGACTTTGCTATTTATAAAGTATTGATTGGCGTTCTGTAACGCCTGCGCCAATTCGATCTTGTAATTCGGAAACATGGCCCTCGACTGCTGGGTTGTAACGAATAGCACCCTAATAGTGCTTTTTGGCGACTGAGATGTGTTGAGTGATTTGGTTTTGGCCTGAGCTTGCACAGGAACTGGAATCGGCGCTGCTTCTGGTGGTAGTTTTGATTCATCAACCTTGACCAAGACTTGCTGGCCTTTGCCAACCGCCGTTAACCGGTAGAGCTGCCCATCCACCCGGATATCCCCAACGACCAGGTTACCGTCGCTCACCAATGAAACCCAGTTGAGCGGATCCATATCGACTTCCGCCGGTGAGGGGTAAAGTTGTCTACGGTTGGAAGGCATATCGCCAACCCACCCTAGCATTCCTGGAGCAACACTATCGCTTCTTGATAACTTGAAACTCACCGTTCTGCCGTCAGTCAGAGGCATTGAGAGCATCGTCGTATCTTTCGATACAAGCCCAGGCTTGACCTGCACTTCTTTAACTTCAGCTTCTTCTGACCAATTCAACAAAAGCTTCAAATACTTGTCAGTACTAGATTGCCTCTCGAGGGCGGCGCGGTTCTGGTCTGGCTTGATCTGAAACAGCGTATCCGCCGAACTTTCGAGATGGTTTGTAGGGTCCGAAGCTGTGCATCCTCCAAAAAGAAACACAGCACCTAGCAAGCAGAATTTCAATTGTTTCCGGTTCATGTTCATGCTCCAGATATCGGAGCCTCACTTGAGCATGGGCATCGATTCCCAACAACTGACATAAATAACAGTTGCAAAAAAACCCCGGAAAGCCGTGAGCTACCGGGGCCAAGAGCGAGCAACATCCACTGTGCGTGAGCGAGGGTGACCAAACCCTCGGGTACCGTGAATGGCTTCAGTGTGCGGGCTTGCCGGGCGGGGGATTTAGCCGTAAACGACCTGTTCTTAGCCAAAGCAGCCATGGCGACATTCTGTTCTTGCGAGGCTGTCGCGCACGTCACAGAATCGGTCGTAAATCACAGCAGCACTCTCTTAGCGATAAAAGGGACAACAGCCATGATGCATGCGGATTTGATTGATCAGGACGACCTCGCCGGCCATTTGCGCGCGCGCGGTTTCGATATTCCGGCCGGGGCCAGTGCCGAACAGGCGTGTGAAGCGGTGGTGCGGGGGCTGACCGAGCCCAATGCGCGGGCGCTGAAGGGGATGGTGGAGCAGATGTACACCGGTAGTGCGACGATCCTGCCTGCTGTGCGCCAGGCCATCGACAAGCAGCTGTTGCCGGCGCTGGCGAGTTTCAACAAGCGGGCCTGATTCTTTTTCCTGTACTGGCCCTCTCGCCTGCAAGCCAGCTCCCACAGTGACTACACACAGCTCGAGGCCTGTGCAGTACCTGTGGGAGCGGGCGTGCCCGCGAAGAGGCCGACTCGGTATCAGAGCCTTACGCTGGCAAAGGTCGACTCGTTGCGCGCCTGGCTCAGTGCCGCCATCGGCCCGCTGTGTGGCGACAGGGTCATGGCCTGCGGAATCGGCATCATCGCTACCTGCTGCGCGGTGTTGGAACCCACACGCTCGTCACGCGGCGGAATGCCGAAGTACTCGCGGTAGCACTTGGAGAAGTGCGGCGTGGACACAAAACCACACACCGACGCCACTTCGATGATCGACATCGGTGTCTGCTTCAGCAGCTGCCGCGCACGGATCAGGCGCAATTTCAGGTAGTAGCGCGATGGCGAGCAGTGCAGGTACTTCTGGAACAGCCGCTCAAGCTGGCGTCGCGACACTGCCACGTACACCGCCAGTTCGTCCAGGTCGATCGGCTCTTCGAGGTTGGCCTCCATCAGCGCGACGATTTCCTGCAACTTCGGCTGGTTGGTACCGAGCATGTGCTTGAGCGGCACGCGCTGGTGGTCCTGCTCGTTGCGGATGCGCTCATAGACGAACATCTCGGAGATGGCCGCCGACAGCTCGCGGCCATGGTCGCGGCTGATCAGGTGCAACATCATGTCCAGCGGCGCAGTGCCGCCGGAGCTGGTGAAGCGGTTACGGTCGAGGGTGAACAGGCGGGTGCTCATGTTCACCCGTGGGTAGGCTTCCTGCATGGCCGCCAGGCACTCCCAGTGCACACTGCAATCGAAACCGTCGAGCAGCCCGGCACAGGCCAGGGCCCAGCTGCCGGTGCACACCGCGCCAAGGCGGCGCGACTGGCGGGCCTGGGCCTGCAGCCAGGTGACATGCTCACGGGTAACAGTGCGCTGGATGCCCACGCCGCCGCAGACGATCACGGTATCGATGGGCGGCGCGCTGTGCATGGCGGCATCGGGGGTGATCTGCAGGCCGTCGCTGGCCCAGACCTGGCCGCCGTCGACCGTCAGGGTGTGCCAGCGGTACAGCTCGCGGCCGGACAGCTGGTTGGCCATGCGCAGCGGCTCGACGGCCGATGCCAGGGAAATCAGGGTGAAATTGTCCAGTAGAAGAAACCCGATGGACTGGGGTGCTGTGCGGTTCTGGGTTGGGGTCCCGGAGGTGTACGACGTCATCGCGATTTCTCCTCACACAAATGCAGGGTGTGCCTCAGGCGGGCACTGATTTCTTGTTATGACCCCTCGGTCATTTTCCGGGGGTAGGTTGCCAATCTCAACGCAAACGCCGTGCCTGAAATTGAACGGCTATCCAAAAAAACCTGAAAACGACACCTTTATCAGGCAAATCAGGGGCTTCGGCCGAGTTGGCAGATAGTCGCAAAACAGGCGTGCTAGGCGCCGTGCGTGTAACGGCTGAGCAATTTGGTGACACGTGCAGCGCAAGTTGCCCAGAAACGACACTCTTGAGTGTCACCGACAATGCCCGCACTGATAGCGACACCCGACGATCGGTAGGCGCCGGGCGCACCATAAGGAGGCATTTGTGGTTATGTTGCACCTGCATCAACCTTCAAAGGCCCCTTCGCGGGTGAACCCGCGAAGGGGGCCAGCAAACCTGGTAAAGATCAGCACTCGATAGCGCTGACCGCCAGGCCACCGCGTGAGGTCTCTTTGTACTTGTCGTGCATGTCGGCCCCGGTATCGCGCATGGTGCGGATCACCTGGTCGAGGGAAATGAAGTGCTCGCCGTCACCGCGCAGCGCCATTTGCACCGCGTTGATAGCTTTTACCGCAGCAATCGCGTTGCGCTCGATGCATGGCACCTGCACCAGCCCGCCGACCGGGTCGCAGGTCAGGCCAAGGTTGTGTTCCAAGGCAATCTCGGCGGCGTTCTCTACCTGTGGCGGGGTGGCACCGAGCACTTCGGCAAGGCCCGCTGCGGCCATGGCGCAGGCCGAGCCGACTTCCCCCTGGCAACCCACTTCAGCCCCAGAGATCGAGGCGTTCTTCTTGCACAGGATGCCCACGGCAGCCGCAGCCAGGAAGTAATCGACAATGCTGGACTCGTTCACCTCATCGCTGAAGCGCATGTAGTAGTGCAGCACCGCCGGGATGATGCCGGCCGCGCCATTGGTGGGTGCGGTAACCATGCGCCCACCGGCGGCGTTCTCTTCGTTGACGGCCAGGGCGAACAGGTTGACCCATTCCATGGCGCTCATGGTCGAGCCGATCACGTTGGGCTTGCCGATCTCTTGCAGGCTACGGTGCAGCTTGGCAGCGCGGCGGCGCACGTTCAGCCCGCCGGGCAGCGTGCCTTCGTATTTAAGGCCGTTGTTGACGCATTCCTGCATGGCTTCCCAGAGCTTGTGCAGGCCGGCGCGGATCTCTTCCTCGCTGCGCCAGACCTTCTCGTTGGCCATCATCAATTGCGACACGCTGAGGTCGTTTTGCTTGCACAGGCGCAGCAGTTCGGCGGCGCTGTTGAAGTCGTACGGCAGCACCGTCTGGTCGGCATCCAGCACACCGCTGGCGGCCTGGGCGGCATCGACCACAAAGCCGCCACCCACCGAGTAGTAGGTGTCGCGGTGCAACTCGCCCTGCTCGCCCTCGGCAACCAGGGTCATGGCGTTGGGGTGGTACGGCAGGTTTTCGTCCAGCAGCAGCATGTCGCGGGCCCAGACGAATTCTATGGGCAGGCGGCTGTCCAGCTGCAGGGTGTTGGTTTCGCGCAGGTCGGCAATGCGCGGCACGATCTGGGTCGGGTCAATGGCGTCAGGCCACTCGCCCATCAAGCCCATGATGGTGGCGTTGTCGGTGCCGTGACCGATACCGGTGGCCGACAGCGAGCCATACAGGCGCACCTCGATCCGTTTCACACGTTCCAGCTCGCCGCGTTCGCGAAGGCCCTGAACAAACAGGGCGCCAGCACGCATGGGGCCGACGGTGTGGGAGCTGGAAGGCCCGACACCGATCTTGAACAGGTCGAACACGCTGATGGCCATTGTCGAATCACCTCTTGCTGGGCTTGTCTCTGCGCGCCATGCGCAGGGCGGGGCAACTGCTAGGCTCAAACAGCGGGCCGCCTTGAATGCCAGCATCATCGGGCTTTTACCGCACCCCTCGCCGTCTGCAACCGACGTACTTTTGTCCAGCCGCGCCGCGCTGTTTTTACTCAAGGAGCGGCCCTCACCACGCCGCTTTCCGGCGGCCTGGTGACGCAAAAATGCGGCCGAGGGGGTGGATAAACCCATAAGCGACATCGCCCTTACTGGATGCGACCCGTTCCGTACTGGATACGACCCTACCAGTAGGCGATTGCCCGGCGCTGGAGGATTATCGAAAGCGACTCGTAAAGCACGGCCACGCATCCTGCCCTCTGCAGGCCTGGTCGACCGGACCCTCAGAAAGCCCGGCGACCCACGCGAACCCGAAGACAATATCTCAGGAGTCCATCCATGAAAGGTTCACCCTCGCTGTTGCTGGTTGCGTTGCTGTCCACGCCCTTGCTGGCCCAGGCCGCCGAACCCGAGCAGTGTCAGACGGTACGTTTCTCCGACGTCGGCTGGACCGACATCACAGTCACGACCGCGACCACCAGCGTTGTGCTCGAAGCCCTGGGTTACAAAACCCACACCACCATGATCTCGGTACCCGTGACCTACAAGTCGCTGGCCGCCGGCAAGGACCTGGACGTGTTTCTCGGCAACTGGATGCCGACCATGGAGAACGACATCAAGCAGTACCGCGACGCTGGCACCGTGGAAACGGTGCGCGCCAACCTGGAAAACGCCAAGTACACCTTGGCCGTGCCTCAGGCGCTGTACGACAAGGGCCTGAAAGATTTCGCCGACATTCCCAAGTTCAAGAAGGAACTGGACGGCAAGATCTACGGCATCGAGCCCGGCAACGATGGCAACCGCACCATCCAGAGCATGATCGACAAGAACGCCTTCGGCCTGAAGGACGCCGGTTTCAAGATTGTGCAATCGAGCGAGGCCGGCATGCTGTCGCAGGTCGACCGCGCGCAAAAACGCGGCGAGGCCCTGGTGTTCCTGGGCTGGGAACCGCACCCGATGAACACCCGCTTCAAGATGCAGTACCTGACCGGCGGGGACGATTTCTTCGGGCCCGATTTCGGCAAGGCGACCGTATTGACCAATACCCGCAAGGGCTACGCGCAGGAATGCAGCAACGTTGGCCAACTGCTCAAGAACCTGTCGTTCGAGCTCAAGGATGAAAGCACCATGATGGGCTATGTCCTGGACGACAAGATGAAACCCGAAGCAGCCGCCAAGAAGTGGCTTAAAGACAACCCCGGCAAGCTGGACACCTGGCTTGCCGGCGTTACCACTGTTGATGGCAAACCCGGCCTTGAGGCGGCCAAGGCCAAGCTGGCGCAATAACGCACCACGCAATAGCGCTACCTCGGGGCAGGACCGTGCCTGCCCCGGGTTGATTTCAATCTATGCAGGTGGAAGCTCGCTATCATGCTTATCGATCAGAAAATACCCCTGGGCCAGTACATCGCGTCGTTCGTCGAGTGGCTGACCCAGAACGGCGCAAATTACTTCGACGCCATCGCGCAAGGCCTGGAATTCATGATCCATGGGGTCACCAGTGCCCTGACCTGGTTCAACCCGTTCGTCCTCATCGCCCTGTTCGCCGGCCTGGCGCACCTGATCCAGCGCAAGTGGGGGCTGACCGCGTTCGTTGCCCTGTCATTCCTGCTGATCTTCAACCTGGGTTACTGGCAGGAAACCATGGAAACCCTGGCGCAGGTGACCTTCGCCACGGTGGTGTGCGTGGTGATTGGCGTGCCGCTGGGCATCCTGGCTGCGCACAAACCAATGTTCTATACCGCCATGCGCCCGGTACTCGACCTGATGCAGACGGTGCCCACCTTCGTCTACCTGATCCCTACCCTGACCCTGTTCGGCCTGGGTGTGGTACCGGGGCTGATCTCTACCGTGGTCTTCGCCATTGCGGCGCCAATCCGCCTCACCTACCTGGGCATCTGCGACGTCCCGCAGGAGCTGATGGACGCTGGCAAGGCCTTTGGCTGCTCGCGTCGCCAATTGCTTACCCGTATCGAACTGCCGCATGCGATGCCCAGCATCGCCGCCGGCGTCACCCAGTGCATCATGCTGTCGCTGTCGATGGTAGTAATCGCCGCCCTGGTGGGCGCTGACGGCCTGGGCAAACCTGTGGTCAACGCACTGAACACCGCCGATATCTCCCTGGGCTTCGAAGCGGGCCTGGCGATCGTGCTGCTGGCAATCATGCTCGACCGTATCTGCAAGCAACCGGAACTGCCGGTAAGGGGTGAGGCATGAGCATCATTCGTTTCGAAGACGTCGACGTCATTTTCTCCAACAAGCCGCGCGAGGCGCTGTCGCTGCTGGACCAGGGCAAGACCCGCGAACAGATCCTCAAGCAGACCGGCCTGGTGGTCGGCGTCGAAAAGGCCAACCTTGATATCAACAAGGGTGAGATCTGCGTGCTGATGGGCTTGTCCGGCTCGGGCAAATCGAGCCTGCTGCGCTGCATCAACGGCCTCAACACCGTCAGCCGCGGCAAGCTGTTTGTCGAGCACGAAGGCAAGCACATCGACATTGCCCACTGCAGCCCGGCCGAGCTGAAAATGATGCGCACCAAGCGCATTGCCATGGTGTTCCAGAAGTTTGCCCTGATGCCCTGGCTGACGGTGCGCGAGAACATCAGCTTTGGCCTGGAAATGCAGGGCCGCCCGGAAAAGGAACGGCGCAAGCTGGTGGACGAGAAGCTTGAGCTGGTGGGCCTGACCCAGTGGCGCAACAAGAAGCCGGACGAGCTGTCTGGCGGCATGCAGCAGCGCGTGGGCCTAGCCCGGGCGCTGGCGATGGATGCCGACATCCTGCTGATGGACGAACCGTTCTCGGCCCTCGACCCGCTGATCCGCCAGGGCCTGCAAGACGAGCTGCTGGGCCTGCAGGCCAAGCTGAGCAAGACCATCGTGTTCGTCAGCCACGACCTGGACGAGGCACTGAAGCTGGGTACCCGCATTGCGATCATGAAGGACGGGCGGATCATCCAGTACAGCAAGCCGGAGGAAATCGTGCTAAACCCGGCCGACGAGTATGTGCGTACCTTCGTCGCCCACACCAACCCGCTGAACGTGCTGTGCGGCCGCAGCCTGATGCGTAGCCTGGACAACTGCAAGCGGGTCAATGGCTCGGTGTGCCTGGACCCGGGAATCGATTCGTGGCTGGACCTGGGCGAAGGTGGCGCGCTCAAGCGTGCACGCCAGGGCCAGAACGGGCTGGACATGCAGAACTGGGCACCGGGGCAGGATGTGGAGCTGCTGGAGCGCAGGCCGACCGTGGTGCACGCCGACATCGGCATGCGTGAGGCGCTGCAGATTCGTTATCAGACCGGCAACAAGCTGGTGTTGCAGGATAACGACAGGGTGGTGGGGATTCTTGGGGATACCGAGCTTTATCACGCGTTGCTCGGCAAGAACCACGGGTGATGCCCCGGGGCCCGCTTTGCGGGCCATTCGCAGCACAAGGCTGCTCCTACAGGGGAATGCGTATCCCTGTAGGAGCAGCCTTGTGCTGCGAATGGAGGGCAAAGCCCTCCCGGCAATCTGTCAGCGAACGACGATACCGCGCGAAGCCATGTAGGCCTTGGCCTCCGGCACCGTGTACTCGCCAAAGTGGAAGATACTGGCCGCCAGCACCGCGCTGGCATGCCCTTCCAGAATGCCGTCAGCCAGGTGCTGCAGGTTACCCACACCCCCCGAGGCAATCACCGGAATGCCCAGCGCATCACTGATGGCGCGGGTAACACCCAGGTCGAAGCCGTTCTTCATGCCGTCCTGGTCCATGCTGGTCAGCAGGATCTCGCCAGCGCCCAGGCCCTCCATCTTCTTCGCCCACTCGACGGCATCCAGCCCGGTCGGCTTGCGCCCGCCGTGGGTGAAGATTTCCCAGCGTGGCGTTTCACCTGGCCCGGACACCTTCTTGGCATCGATGGCGACAACGATGCACTGCGAACCGAAACGGTCCGCCGCCTCGCCCACAAACTCCGGGTTGAACACCGCAGCCGTATTGATCGAAACCTTGTCGGCACCGGCATTGAGCAGGTTGCGGATGTCCTGCACGGTGCGCACGCCACCGCCCACGGTCAGCGGGATGAACACCTGGCTGGCCATGCGCTCGACGGTATGCAGGGTGGTGTCGCGGCCATCGACGCTGGCGGTGATGTCGAGGAAGGTGATTTCGTCGGCCCCCTGCTCGTTGTAGCGACGGGCAATTTCCACCGGGTCGCCGGCATCACGGATGTTCTCGAACTTGACGCCCTTGACCACCCGGCCGTTGTCCACGTCCAGGCAAGGGATGATGCGCTTGGCCAGTGCCATGGTTCAGTCCTCAGCCTTGGTAGTTGTCGCAGAAGGCCTGGGCCTCGGCGACATCGAGGGTGCCTTCGTAGATGGCACGGCCGGTGATGGCGCCAATGATGCCGGGGGCCTTGGCGTCCAGCAGGGCCTTGATGTCGCCCAGGTTGTGGATGCCGCCCGAGGCGATCACCGGAATGCGGGTGGCTTCAGCCAGTGCCTTGGTGAAAGGTACATTGCAGCCCTGCATCATGCCGTCCTTGGCGATGTCGGTGTAGACGATCGCCGAGACGCCATCGGCCTCGAAACGCTTGGCCAGGTCGATGACCTGCACGGTGCTCACTTCGGCCCAGCCGTCGGTGGCGACGAAGCCGTCCTTGGCATCCAGGCCAACGATGACCTTGCCGGGGAAGGCCTTGCACGCTTCGGCGACGAACTCTGGCTGCTTGACCGCCTTGGTGCCGATGATCACGTAGCTGACGCCAGCCTTGACGTAGTGCTCGATGGTTTCCAGCGAACGGATGCCACCGCCGATCTGGATCGGCAGGGTCGGGTAGCGCTTGGCAATGGCGGTAACCACTTCACCGTTGACCGGCTGGCCTTCGAAGGCACCGTTGAGGTCGACCAGGTGCAGGCGGCGGCAGCCACCCTCGACCCACTTGGCGGCCATGCTCACCGGGTCGTCGGAAAATACCGTGGAGTCTTCCATGCGGCCCTGGCGCAGGCGCACGCAAGCACCGTCCTTCAGATCGATAGCGGGGATAATCAGCATCTTGGGAACCTGTCTGTTCTTAGGGTTTCAGGGCTTTTCGAGCGCCCACAGATCGCTTTCGATGCTCTCGAACCGCTCCTTGAGGTGCAGCTGAACATCGGCAATCGCCCTGTTGTAGTAAAGGGGTGCAATTTCTTTGCTGAACAGCTCAAGCACCTCGGCCACCTCGAACGACCCCAGCTCCAGCTCGAAACGGTCTTCGAGGAAGCGCTTGAGCGTGTCGAGCGCATCGCGCTCCTGCTCGGGGGCCAGTGTGATGACCGGGGCCTTGGCTTTCGACCTGCTCATTTACCAGCGCCCGTCCCAGGCGACGAAGTTCTGCAGCAACTGCAGGCCATGGGTATGGCTCTTCTCCGGGTGGAACTGCACGGCAAAGCGCGAGCCGTCCGCCAGCGCAGCGGCGAAATCGACGCCGTAGTGGCCGCGGCCGACTACCTGGCCCGGCTTGCCGGCATTGATGTAATAGCTGTGCACGAAGTAGAAACACGCCTGGTCGGGGATGTCGTGCCACAGCGGGTGGTGGATGGTCTGGCTGACTTCGTTCCACCCCATGTGCGGCACCTTCAGGTGCTCGCCGTCTTCTTGCAGATCTTTGCCGAAGAAGCGCACCTGGCCCGGGAACATGCCGATGCAGTCGACACCGGCGTTTTCCTCGCTGTGTTCAAGCAGCGCCTGCATGCCCACGCAAATACCGAGGAACGGGCGGTCCTGGCTGACTTCGCGCACCAGGCTGTCGAAGCCCAGGCGGCGGATTTCGGCCATGCAATCGCGGATCGCACCTACGCCCGGAAATACCACGCGGTCGGCTTCACGAATGACTGCGGCATCGCTGGTGACCAGCACTTTACCGGCACCAACGTGCTCAAGCGCCTTGGCCACCGAGTGCAGGTTGCCCATGCCATAGTCGATTACGGCTACCGTCTGCATTTACAGGCACCCTTTGGTCGACGGCATCTGCCCGGCCATGCGCTCGTCGAGGGTGACAGCCATGCGCAGCGCGCGGCCGAATGCCTTGAACACGGTTTCGATCTGGTGGTGGGTGTTGTGGCCACGCAGGTTGTCGATGTGCAGGGTTACCAGCGCGTGGTTGACGAAGCCCTGGAAGAACTCCTGGAACAGGTCGACATCGAAGCCGCCAACACTGGCACGGGTATACGGCACATGCATCTGCAGGCCGGGGCGGCCGGAGAAGTCGATGACTACACGCGACAGCGCTTCGTCCAGCGGCACGTAGGCGTGGCCGTAGCGGAAGATACCTTTCTTGTCACCGATGGCCTGGGCGAATGCCATGCCCAGGGTGATGCCAACGTCCTCGACGGTATGGTGATCGTCGATATGCGTGTCCCCCTTGCACTCGATATCCAGATCGATCAGGCCATGGCGGGCGATCTGGTCCAGCATGTGTTCAAGAAAAGGCACGCCGATATCGAATCGGGCCTTGCCACTGCCATCGAGGTTGATCGAGCACTTGACCTGGGTTTCCAGGGTATTGCGCTCGACGGAAGCCTTACGTTCGACCATCACCAGCTCCGCAAAATCATTGGGCGAAAAGGGCTCCATTATAGGCCCAGAACGCGCCAGCTTGAAACGCGGATGACATATGGCAAACCAAGCAATTACGGGGGCTGGATGCCGCTACAGGTCTATACAACCCGGTAATTGGGGCAGCCGCTCACCTGTAGGAGCGGCCTTGTGCCGCGAATGGGGCGCAAAGCGCCCCATGGGCCTGCCCAGGATTACATCAATGAAACAGCACCGCAGTCTTCTGCAAGGTAACCCACACCCCCCAGGCCAGCGGCACGACCACCACCGCCCAGGCCAGCAGCACCAACGGCAGGCTCCCCGGCGCCGCCTTCCACTCCAGCGACCGCGCCCCATCGGCACCCTTGTCATGGCTCAGCGCGCGCTCGGCCGCCAGTTCGGCATCGCTCATGAAGTGCTTGTCGGCCACAGGGCGCACCAGCATGTTGCAGATAAAGCCCAGCACCAGCAGGCCGGCGAGGATATACAAGGTCATGTCGTAAGCCGCTGCGCGCTCTACCCCCGCAGCCAGCTGAGACTCGCGCAGGTAAGTGATCAACACCGGCCCCAGCACGCCCGCCGCAGCCCAGGCAGTCAACAGGCGACCATGAATGGCGCCGACCATCTGCGTGCCGAACAGGTCAGCCAGGTACGCCGGCACGGTCGCGAAACCGCCGCCATACATCGACAGGATGATGCAGAACGCGGCCACGAACAGCGCCACGTTACCCAGGTGCCCCATGTTCGGCACCAGGCTGTAAAGGCCGACGCCCAAGGCGAAGAAGGCAAAGTAGGTGTTCTTGCGGCCGATGTAGTCGGAGAACGACGCCCAGAAGAACCGCCCGCCGATATTGAACAGGCTCAGCAGGCCGGTGAAGCCGGCGGCGATCGCGGCAATCTGTGCCAACTGGGCCGCATTCAGCTGGCTGAAGGTCAGTTCGTTGCCCAGCAATTTGCCGGCGAACACTTCCTGCAGCAGGGGCGACGCCATGCCGAGAATACCGATACCCGCCGACACGTTCAGGCACAGCACCAGCCAGATCAGCGCGAACTGAGGGGTTTTCCACGCCACACTGACATGTACATGGCGGTCGGTGACCATGGTGTTACCGGCTTTTTTCGCCGGGGCGCTCCAGCCTTCGGGCTTCCAGCCGGTCGGCGGCACTCGGTAAGCCAGCGCGCCGGCAGTCATGAACACGAAGTAGATCGCCGCCATCGCGACGAAGCTCTGCCATACGCCCACTTCGTGCTCGTTGCCAAAATGCCCCATCAGCGCAGTGGCCAGCGGTGCACCCACCATGGCCCCGCCACCGAAGCCCATGATCGCCATGCCGGTGGCCATGCCGCGTTTGTCCGGGAACCACTTGATCAGCGTGGACACAGGGGAGATATAGCCCAGGCCCAGGCCGATACCGCCGATCACGCCGGAGCCCAGCCACGTCAGCCACAGTTGGTGGGTTTTTACGCCAATGGCCGAGATCAGCATGCCGCCACACCAGCACAGTGCCGACACCAGGCCGGCCTTGCGCGGCCCGGCGTGCTCCAGCCAACCACCCAGTACTGCCGCGGAGCAGCCGAGGAAGACGAAGAACAGGGTGTAGATCCAGCTCAGCATCGAGATCGGCCAGTCGCATTCGGCGCTGAACAGGCGGGCAATGAAGCCCATGTCTGGCGCACAGGCGACGGGGGCAGTGATACCGAGGGCTTGCGACAACGGCAGCCAGAACACCGAAAAACCGTAGGCCATGCCGATGCACAGGTGGATGGCCAGGGCGGCTGGCGGGACCAGCCAGCGGTTGAAGCCCGGGCGGGCGATGATGCGCTCCTTCGACAGGAAGCCTGGCGCACTGGCCAAGGCCCCCGCCGCGACGGTACTGGTCATGGATCTGATCCTTCTTATAGGGTGGGTGCTCGCAAAGCGGCGCAAGATTAGCAGAGCCAAGTGGCGTGAAAGCAATCTGATATCGTGATTTTTCGCGTTGCTGAAACGGTCCTCTCTCCTGTGCCCGCGAAGAGGCCAGCACAGGTAAACATTTGCCCACCGAAAGCCGTACCATCTGCTTCAACCGTAGGAAAAGCCCTGTATCTCTAGTCGAATAAGCAGGGACAACCACCGCGGCGTTATACTCTGTCGCCTGAATTCACTAACGGACTACAAGGACTCGCCCATGAAAGCGTTCGGCAAAATCCTGGGACTGGGGCTTCTCGGGTTGCTGCTGATCATCGTGGCGCTGGGCTTCGCCCTGACCCACCTCTTTGATCCCAACGACTACAAAGACGAGATTCGCCAGTTGGCACGGGACAAGGCTCACGTCGAGCTGACCCTCAACGGCGACATCGGCTGGAGCCTGTTCCCGTGGCTGGGCCTGGAGTTGCACGAAGCAAGCATCGCCACCTTGGCCAAACCCAAGGAGCCGTTCGCCGACCTGCAAATGCTCGGCCTGTCCGTGCGTGTGCTGCCGTTGTTGCGCCGCGAAGTGCAGATGAGCGACGTGCGCGTCGAAGGCCTGAACCTGACCCTGGCCCGCGACGAGCAAGGCCATGGCAACTGGGAAGACATCGGCAAGCCGCTGCCCGCGCCGAACGGCACCCCTGCCGATGCGCAGGCCAATGCCCCCGCCCAAGCAACTGCCGAACAGAAGCCGGCGCCTGCGAACGGCAACGAGCGGGCCGTCAAGCTGGACATCGACAGCCTGACCGTGAACAACGCCCGCGTGCAGTACACCGATGCCAAGACCGGCCAGAGCTACAGCGCCGAGAGCATCCAGCTGAGCACGGGGCCGGTCCACGAAGGCGCCAACATTCCGCTCAAGGCCAGTGCCTTCATCAGCGCCAGCGAGCCGAACATCAAGGCCCGCACCGAACTGGCCGGCGAGCTGCGTTTCGACCGCAAGCTCAAGCGCTACAACTTCGAAGACATGCGCCTGTCGGGCGAAACCTCGGGTGAGCCAACCGGCGGCAAGACCGTGACCTTCGCCGCCCAAGGCCAGCTGCTGGTCGACCTGGCAGCCAATGTCGCCTCGTGGAACGGCCTGAAAGTCTCGGCCAACCAGCTGCGCGCCCTGGGCGAGCTGAATGTGCGCGACCTGGACAAGGCACCACAGCTGAGCGGTGGCCTGTCCATCGCCCAGTTCAACCTGCGCACCTTCCTCGACAGCATCGGCCGCACGCTGCCGGCCACCAACGACCCGGCAGCCTTCGCCAAGCTGGAGCTGGTGACCCGTCTGCAGGGCACAGCAAACAGCCTGGCCCTGGAAGACCTGGCCGTGAAGCTGGACGACAGTACCTTCAGTGGCCGTGTGGCCGTGGAAGACTTCGCCAAGCAGGCCCTGCGCCTGCAACTGAAGGGCGATACCTTCGACGCTGACCGCTACCTGCCAGCCAAAAGCGAAGAGGCCAAAGGCGCCACTGCCGCGCGCCAGGCCGAGGTCAAGCAGCAAGAAGCGAGCGCCGTGGCCGGTGCCGGCACCACACCACTGCCCAATGCCCCGACCCAGGTGGCCTGGAGCGACGACAAGCTGCTGCCGGTCGACCGCCTGCGCGCCCTCGACCTGCAAGCCGACCTGGCCTTTGGCTCGCTGACCGTGGACAAGCTGCCGATCGAAGACGCCCAGCTCAAGGCCATTGGCCAAGGCGGCCTGCTGACCCTGCAAACCCTGCGCGGCGAGCTGTACAACGGTACCTTCGAAGCCAAGGGCACGGTCGACGTGCGCCCTGCCGTACCGCAACTGGGTGTGAACACCAACATCCAGCGGGTGCCGGTAGAGCACTTCATCAAGACCGAAGGCACGGACCAGGTACCACCGGTCAAAGGCCTGCTGACCCTGACCAGCGACCTGACCGCCACCGGCAACAGCCAGAAAGCCCTGGTCGACACCCTCAATGGCAGCGCCAAGTTCACCATCAATGATGGCGTGCTGGTCAATGCCAACCTGGAACAGCAGCTGTGCCAGGCCATCGCCACCCTCAACCGCAAGACCCTGAGCGGCGAACCTCGCGGCAAGGACACCCCGTTCCAGGAACTGCGCGGCAGCCTGGTGGTGCGCAATGGCGTTGCCAGCAACCCGGACCTCAAGGCGCGCATCCCGGGCCTGACCGTCAACGGCCATGGCGACCTCGACCTGCGCGTGCTGGGCATGGACTACAACGTCGGCGTGATTGTCGAAGGCGACCAGCGCGCCATGCCGGACCCGGCTTGCCAGGTCAACGAACGCTACGTGGGCGTTGAAGTGCCGCTGCGCTGCCGTGGCCCGCTGGAGCTGGGCGCCAAGGCCTGCCGCCTGGACCAGGGCGGCATGGGCAAAGTTGCCGCCAAGCTGGCCGGCAACCGCCTGCAAGACAAGATTGATGAAAAGCTCGAAGAGAAACTCGGAGACAAAGTGAGCCCGGAAGTAAAAGACGCACTCAAGGGGCTGTTCAAACGATGAGCCCCGAGCAGTTCTCCAGCGCTGTGCTGGACTGGTACGACGAGCACGGCCGGCACGACCTGCCCTGGCAACAGGGCATCACCCCGTACCGGGTGTGGGTGTCGGAAATCATGTTGCAGCAGACCCAGGTCAGCACCGTGCTCAACTACTTCGACCGGTTCATGCAGGCCCTGCCAACCGTGCAGGCCCTGGCCGAGGCGCCGGAGGACGAAGTGCTGCACCTGTGGACGGGGCTGGGCTATTACACCCGCGCACGTAACCTGCAAAAGGCGGCAAAGATCGTCGTCGAGCGACATGGCGGCGAATTCCCGCGCAGTGTCGAGCAGCTCACCGAGCTGCCCGGCATCGGCCGCTCCACCGCCGGCGCCATCGCCAGCATCAGCATGGGCATTCGCGCGCCGATCCTGGACGGTAACGTCAAGCGCGTGCTGGCCCGCTTCACCGCCCAGGCCGGCTACCCTGGCGAGCCCAAGGTGGCCAACCAGCTCTGGGCCACGGCCGAGCGTTTTACCCCGCTGCAGCGCGCCAACCATTACACCCAGGCCATGATGGACATGGGTGCCACGCTGTGCACCCGCAGCAAGCCCAGTTGCCTGATCTGCCCGTTGCAGCGCGGCTGCGAAGCGCACCTGCACGGCGAAGAAACCCGCTACCCGGAGCCCAAGCCGCGCAAGGCGTTGCCACAACGGCGTACGCTGATGCCACTGCTGGCCAACCACGAAGGCGCCATCCTGCTTTATCGCCGCCCCTCCAGCGGCCTTTGGGGTGGTTTGTGGAGCCTGCCGGAGCTGGACGACCTCGCACAGCTCGACGACCTGGCCTATCAGCACGGCCTGCGCCTGGCAGGCAGCCGGGCCATGGCAGGCCTGACCCATACCTTCAGCCACTTCCAGCTGGCCATCGAGCCCTGGCTGGTGCGCGTCGACTTGGTCGGCGAGCACGTGGCCGAGGCCGACTGGCTCTGGTATAACCTCGCCACCCCGCCGCGCCTGGGCCTCGCCGCCCCGGTCAAAAAGCTGCTTGAACGCGCAGCCGACGAACTGATTGCAGGAGATGCCCGATGACCCGCACCGTGATGTGCCGCAAGTACAACGAAGAACTGCCAGGCCTGGAGCGCCCGCCCTACCCCGGCGCCAAGGGCCAGGACATCTTCGAACACATCTCGCAGAAAGCCTGGGCAGACTGGCAGAAGCACCAGACCATGCTGATCAACGAAAAACGCCTGAACATGATGAATGCCGAGGACCGCAAATTCCTCCAGGCAGAGATGGACAAGTTTTTCGCCGGCGAAGAATACGCCCAGGCGGAAGGCTACGTTCCACCGGCCGAATGACCCCAAAAATCGTAAGCGACGGAATTAATTTAAAATTTTTTCAAAAAGTCGTTGACGAGCGGTCCGGAAATCTATTTAATTCACCTCGTCGCCCAGATAGCTCAGTCGGTAGAGCAGAGGATTGAAAATCCTCGTGTCGGCGGTTCGACTCCGTCTCTGGGCACCACCTTCAGCTTCTGGTGGTTGCAAAGTTACCCGAAGCGACAACAAGAAACCCGCCTAGTGCGGGTTTTTTGTTGCCTGTGATTTGTGCTGTGCATACGGCAGCTATCCCACCTGCTGCCAAACCCGAACATGGCTTTACCCGGTAGAGCGTGGCAACACCTCGGCATGCAGCCTCACCCCAAGCGCTGCCATCACTTTCATGATGGTCGCCAGGCTCGGGTTACCTTCAGCGGACAGCGCCTTGTACAACCCTTCCCGCGTCAGCCCGGTATCACGTGCCAGTTGCGCCATGCCGCGAGCACGAGCGATATCACCCAGCGCAGCCGCAAGCAGTGCCGGATCGTTCTCTTCCAGGCAGGCTTCAAGGTACAAGGCCATGTCCTCTTCCGTCTTCAAATGGTCCACAACGTCCCATTTGGTCAGTTTGATATTTGTCATGGTGGCCTCCTAGAGGTCGCGAGCCATAGTAAGAGCAGATTTGATATCCCTGGCCTGGCTAGCTTTGTCGCCACCCGCCAGGAGGATGATCACTTCATGACTTCGCTGAACGAAATACACCCGATAGCCCGGACCATAGTCGATCCGAAGCTCGGACACTCCCTCAGCAACCGGCTTACAGTCCCCCATCCCTCCAAGCTCCACCCGACGCAAACGGAGGTTTATGCGAGCTTTTGCACGCGAGTCCCGCAAAGCAGCGAACCACCTTCGGTAGGTTTCGGTTTGAATTAATGTACGCATGGGGAGAAAATGTAAACCACAGTTAACACTACAGCCAATTGGCAGCTGTTTCAAACCGTTTATGAGCACGTGCATTCACTGGATTACCCACCAGGACCACAGCGCGGCCTATGCTCCGATGCACTGCTGGCGGGTCGGGCATCGCGGGGATTCGATGAGGATGAACCGATAGGCGTAGCCAGTTGATTGCCGGGGCTGCCTTTCAGCCCCTTTGCACAACACTTGGGTTTCCCCTGCAACTGCGCTTCAATACGCGCACTTTTCAGACACCCCAAGGATTCACCCCATGGCCACCCCTACCAAGCAACAGAAACGCGCCAAGCGCGCCGCCAGCAAGGCCAAGCAGAACCGCATGGTACGCAGCGGCCAGGCGGTCAAGCCCAGTGCCGGCGACAGCGCCAGCGTCGAGCAGGTGTACAACAAGGCGATGGAGTCGGGCAGCTACGACGCGATGTTCGAGAAGATGAAGGAAGCCCAGGCAGGCGGCCTGGTGCCGATGATCTCGGTGTTCCTGGTGGACCCGCTGCTGGCCCTGGTGCTCAAGGGGCACAAGGAAGAGCACGCTACCGACTACATCGTGCTGGTGTTCAATGCCTACCGCAAATGGCTGGACGGCGCTGACGAAGAGGCCACCATGGCCTGGCTGGAAAGCGATGAGTTCCAGGATGCCTACATCACCGCATCCGAACTGGTGGCCAAGCAGCAGCAACAGCAGAAGCAGTTTGGCTGACAGGGCCATTTAACCTGCAAGGCCCCTATCGCCGGCAAGCCAGCTCCCACAGGTTCATGACAGGCCTGAGTGCAGCAAGATTCCTGTAGGAGCCGGCTTGCCGGCGATAGGGCCGGTACAGGCAACAAAAAAAGGCCGCACCCTTCACAGGGCGCGGCCTTTTCATTTCAGCCAGCGCGGATCAGTTATCCAGCGCCACCCGCCCGGCAGCTTCGCGCTTGCGGTGCACCAGCAAGCCAGCCGCTACCACACCAATGCTCAGCAACGCAGTCGCGATGATCTCCGCACGGTGATCCTCACGCAGCGCCATTACCACAAGAATGGCAACGATAAAGGCAATGGTCGCCCAGGTCAGGCCCGGGAACAGCCACATCTTGAAGGCAATCTTCTCGCCACTGGCTTCACGCTTGGCACGCATGCGCAGCTGCGAAATGGCAATCACCAGGTACACCAGCAGCGCAATGGCACCAGAACTGGCCAGCAGGAATTCGAACACCTGGGCCGGGGCCACGAAGTTGGCGAACACGCAGAGGAATGCCGCTGCAGTGGACAGCAATACCGCCACGTACGGGGTCGCCGCCTTGGTGGTGCGCTGGGCGATGGCTGGGGCGTCGCCACGCTTGCTAAGCGAGAACAGCATGCGCGAAGAGGTGTACAGCGCCGAGTTCAGGCAGCTGGTCACGGCAATCAGCACGACGATGTCGACAATCAGCTTGGCATTCGGCACGCCGATACGGCTCAGCACGGTCTGGTAGGAACCGGTTTCGGCCAGGGCAGGGTCGTTCCACGGCACCAGGGCAACGACCAGGAAGATCGACACCAGGTAGAACAGGCAGATACGCCAGATGACCGAGTTGGTGGCGCGGCTGATCTGCTTGCCCGGGTCCTTCGACTCGGCAGCGGCGATGGTGACAATTTCGGTACCCATGAACGAGAACATGGTGGTCAGCATGGCTGCCAGCACTGCGCCCAGGCCGTTAGGCATGAAGCCTTGGGTGTCGAACAGGTGGCTGGCACCGCTCACCTGGCTGCTCGGCACAAAGCCGAACAAGGCCGCACAGCCCACGGCGATGAAGCCGATGATCGCCAGCACCTTGAGCAGGGCGAACCAGAACTCGAACTCACCGTAGTTCTTCACGCTGCACAGGTTGGTCAGGGTAAGCGCCAGGGTAATGATGAGGGAGAAGGCCCACAGGTCAACTGCAGGGAACCAGGCATGCAGAATGGCCGCGGCGGCGTTGGCCTCCAGCGGTATCACCAGCACCCAGAACCACCAGTACAGCCAGCCAATGGTAAAACCGGCCCAACGCCCGATGGCGCGGTCGGCATAGGTTGAGAACGAACCGGTGTCTGGCGAGGCGACCGCCATTTCACCCAGCATGCGCATGACCAGCACGACCAGCGTACCGGCGGCGGCGTAAGCCAGCAGCACGGCCGGGCCGGCAGCTGCGATGGCGTGGCCGGAGCCTACGAACAGGCCGGCACCGATGACGCCAGCGATGGACAGCATGGTCACATGCCGTTGTTTGAGCCCCTGAGCGAGGTCATTGGAATTGTTACCGCTCATTGAAACTACCTTTGTAAGGAGTGGACCACTCCGACTGCGGAAACGGAGCGCGCCAGGGGTTGACCTAGGCGTCGCTGCAATCGGCGGTTTCCTACTGGCAATAAGCGCGCCACCTGCTGAATGCATTCGTCAGAAAATTCTGCGGGCCTTTTAGGACGCGGTTTGGAGGGCTTTCGGCCAGACCTTGACCGAAAGGACGCCAAATCGTCGGATTACTGAAATACCCACTTACAAACGCACCAAAGGTGCTCCCCGGTAACACCTGTGCACCAACGCAATGCCAAAAAGTGCAACCTTGAGGTACAACCGTTCAGCCTGCCTGCGTATTCGCGGGTAGCCCCGCTCACACTGGAGTGGCCTGACCTAAAGGTCGGGTTTACCCCTCGAATGGGCCAAAACCGCTTCCATGAGCAGGCTAAAGCTGGCACCATCGCGCCTTTTTTCATCAAGGCTCTGGTGCTGGGCGACACCTTCGCGGACATCTGCGCGACGTTGCGCTGCAGCGATGCGACAAACTGCCCCACCAGTGCCCCGAGTCCCTGGCAACCCTGTTGGCCGCCATAATGCCGCTATGCTAGCTTGGCGCACGCCAGGAAGGCAGCCAATAGCTGGGAACGCACCCGAACACATGAGGACCGCACATGGCTCAGGCCACGCCCGCGCTGGAAATCCGCAATCTGCACAAACGCTACGGCGAGCAGGAAATTCTCAAGGGCATTTCGCTGACCGCACGCGACGGTGACGTGATCTCCATCCTGGGGTCGTCCGGCTCCGGCAAGTCCACCCTGCTGCGTTGCATCAACCTGCTCGAGAACCCGCACCAGGGCGAAATCCTGGTGGCCGGCGAAGCCCTCAAGCTCAAGGCTGCCAAAAACGGCGACCTGGTCGCCGCCGACAACCGCCAGATCAACCGCCTGCGCAGCGAAATCGGCTTTGTCTTCCAGAACTTCAACCTGTGGCCGCACATGTCGATCCTCGACAACATCATCGAGGCGCCACGCCGCGTGCTCGGCCAGAGCAAGGCCGAGGCCATCGAAGCCGCCGAAGCGCTGCTGAACAAGGTTGGCATCTACGACAAGCGCCACAGCTACCCCGCCCAGCTTTCCGGTGGCCAGCAACAGCGTGCCGCCATTGCCCGTACCCTGGCCATGAAGCCTAAAGTCATCCTGTTCGACGAGCCCACTTCGGCCCTCGATCCGGAAATGGTCCAGGAAGTGCTAAACGTTATCCGCGCATTGGCCGAAGAAGGCCGTACCATGCTGTTGGTAACGCACGAGATGAGCTTTGCCCGCCATGTGTCCAGTGAAGTCGTCTTCCTGCACCAGGGCCTGGTCGAAGAGCAGGGATCGCCGCAGCAGGTCTTCGAGAACCCGAACTCGGCGCGTTGCAAGCAATTCATGTCAAGCCACCGCTAACGGAGCAATACATGCACACTTACAAGAAGTTCCTCCTGGCAGCTGCTGCCACGCTGGTGATGTCGGCAAACGCCATGGCCGCAGAAAAACTGCGCATGGGTATCGAAGCCGCCTACCCACCGTTCAACAACAAGGATGCCAGCGGTAACGTGGTTGGTTTCGACAAAGACATCGGCGACGCCCTGTGCGCCAAGATGAAAGTCGAATGCTCGGTCGTCACCTCCGACTGGGACGGCATCATCCCGGCCCTGAACGCCAAGAAGTTCGACTTCCTGGTGTCTTCGCTGTCGATCACCGACGAGCGCAAGCAGGCCGTGGACTTCACCGAGCCGTACTACTCCAACAAGCTGCAGTTCATCGCACCGAAAAACGTCGACTTCAAGACTGACAAAGAGTCGCTGAAGGGCAAGGTCATCGGCACCCAGCGTGCAACCCTGGCCGGCACCTACCTTGAAGACAACTTCAAGGGCGTCGACGTCAAGCTGTACGACACCCAGGAAAACGCCTACCTGGACCTGGTGTCCGGTCGCATCGACGGCATCCTGGCCGACAAGTACGTGCAGTACGAGTGGCTGAAGAGCAAAGACGGCTCGAACTTCGAGTTCAAGGGCGAGCCGGTGATGGACAGCGACAAGATCGGCATTGCCGTGCGCAAAGGTGACACCAAGCTGCGCGACGACCTGAACAAAGCCCTGGCCGAAATCAAGGCCGACGGCACGTACAAGAAAATCAACGACAAGTACTTCCCGTTCAGCATCGAATGACCCGCCCTGACCGGCGCGCCCACGTGGCGCGCCAGTCCCTAAAATGACCTGCCCATGAATATCGACCTGCACGGATTCGGTCCGGCCATGATGGCCGGCACCCTGATGACCGTAAAACTGGCGCTTTGCGCCTTGCTGCTGGGGCTGGTGCTGGGCCTGCTCGGCGCCCTGGCCAAGACCTCCCCGCTCAAGCCGCTGCAATGGCTTGGCGGCTTCTACTCCACCCTGGTTCGCGGCGTGCCGGAACTGCTGTGGGTGCTGCTTATCTATTTCGGCACCGTCGGGCTGATGAACAGCCTCGGCGAAGCCCTGAACATGCCGGGCCTGGAGCTTAGCGCCTTCGCGGCGGGTGTAATCGCCCTGGGCCTGTGCTTTGGCGCCTACGCCACCGAAGTGTTCCGTGGCGCCATTCTGGCGATCCCCAAGGGCCACCGTGAAGCTGGCCTGGCGCTGGGCCTGTCCAAGGGCCGCATCCTTTCGCGGATCATCCTGCCGCAGATGTGGCGCATCGCCCTGCCCGGCCTTGGCAACCTGTTCATGATCCTGATGAAGGACACCGCCCTGGTGTCGGTGATCGGTCTGGAAGAAATCATGCGTCACTCGCAAATTGGCGTGACCGTGACCAAGGAGCCGTTCACCTTCTACATGGTCGCGGCCTGCATCTACCTGGGCCTGACCGTCATTGCCATGACCGGCATGTACTTCATGGAAAAACGCGCCGCTCGCGGCTTTGCGAGGGCTGAATAATGAATTGGGAAGTCATCTTCAAATGGCTGCCGCGCCTGGCCGAGGGTGCGGTCCTGACCCTGGAGCTGGTAGCCATTGCCGTGGTTGCCGGTTTGATCCTGGCCATCCCGCTGGGCATCGCCCGCTCCTCGCGCCGCTGGTACGTGCGCGCCGTGCCGTTCAGCTACATCTTCTTCTTCCGCGGCACGCCGCTGCTGGTGCAGCTGTTTCTGGTCTACTACGGCCTGGCGCAGTTCGATGCGGTGCGTTCCAGCTCGCTGTGGCCGTACCTGCGCGATCCGTTCTGGTGCACGGTGCTGACCATGACCCTGCACACCGCCGCGTACATTGCCGAGATCCTGCGCGGCGCCCTGCAGTCGATCCCCAAAGGTGAGATTGAAGCGGCGCGGGCGCTGGGCATGTCACGGGGCAAGGCGCTGTTCTACATCATGCTGCCCCGTGCTGCGCGCATCGGCCTGCCGGCGTACAGCAACGAAGTGATCCTGATGCTCAAGGCCAGTGCGCTGGCCAGTACTGTGACCCTGCTGGAACTGACCGGCATGGCCCGTACCATCATCGCCCGCACCTACCTGCCGGTGGAAATCTTCTTTGCCGCAGGCGTGTTCTACCTGGTGATCTCGTTCCTGCTGGTACAAGGCTTCAAGCTGCTGGAGCGCTGGCTGCGCGTGGATGCCTGCCAAGGGCGCTGACATCTCCTGGCCTTCTTCGCGGGCATGCCCGCGAAGAGGCCCTAAAAACCAACACACATCTACCCATGTCCAACCACCTCCACAGCCACCACCTAAGCACCCGCTTCCAGGCCCTCGACCAGTTCCTGATCGAGCACCAACAGCTGTGGAAACCCCGCCCCTTCACCACCCTGCAACTGGCCTGGGAAACCACCCACCCAGAGCTTGCCGCCCACCTGCGCCAATGTTCCCTGGCAGACGCCGAAGCCGACAGCGCCGCTGACCGCTTGCCCGCGCCCTTCCCGCAACTGGCCGAACAAGCCCAAAAGCTCGCCGCCCTCGGCAGCCTCCCTCAAACCGACTTGCCACCTGCCGCTCACCGCCTGGACGTCGCCGTCCCCGGCCGCAAATGGCAGCAGATCGAAGCCTTCGCCAGCCACCTGGCCTTCCGCGACCCGCCACACCACTGGCTGGACTGGTGCTCCGGCAAAGGCCACCTCGGCCGTCGCCTGCTACAACCCGGCCAGCAGTTGACCTGCCTGGAATACGACGCCGAACTAGTCGCCGCCGGCCAGGCCCTGAGCGCCCACCATCACTTGCCAGCACAGCACGTACACCAGGATGTGATGGCCAGCGGCAGCGCCCGCCACCTGGCTAGCGACAAAAGCGTGGTCGCCCTGCACGCCTGTGGCGACCTGCATGTACGCCTGATGCAGCTGGCCAGCCAGCAAGGTTGCCGGCAACTCGCCGTAGCCCCCTGCTGCTACAACCGCATCGCGGCGCCGCAGTACCAAGCGTTATCCACAGCCGCGCAGGCATCGAGGCTGCAGCTGTCGCTGGACGACCTGGGCCTGCCCCTGAGCGAAACCGTCACCGCCGGCGCCCGCGTGCGGCGCCAGCGCGACACCTCGATGGCCCGGCGCCTGGGCTTTGACCTGCTGCAACGCCAGCAGCGCCAAAGCAGCGAATACCTGCCAACGCCGTCGCTGCCGGTAGCCTGGCTGGAAAAGCCCTTCGAGCAATACTGCCGCGACCTGGCCGACCTCAAACAGCTGCCCTTGACCGGCAACCCGGACTGGGCCGCCCTCGAGGTCGCCGGCTGGCAGCGCCTGGCCGAGGTACGCAACCTGGAGCGCGTACGCAACCTGTTCCGCCGGCCGCTGGAGTTGTGGTTGGTACTCGATCGCGCCCTGTTCCTCGAAGAACAAGGCTACGCCGTTCGCCTGGGCCTGTTTTGCGACTATCCACTGACCCCACGCAACCTGCTCATCCTCGCGGATCGCGACCGTTAGCCGCAGCACACCCTGTGGATAAGTCTGTGAACAAGCTTTTGATTACCTGTTGGATCCAAGCGCTATTTCAAGCGTTTGGCTTATTCCGGGTTGCAGCTCAAGGCCAGTAAAAACAGGCGTTTGCGCAAAGACCAGCGGCGTAGCGATCCGGCATGCCTTTCGCGCAAGTCCCAGATGCCACTTGTGCATAAACATTTCCTGTGGTTAGCGCAAGCGGCTTTTGCGGGAGCAAAAAATTCAGTGCGCCTTACCTTTGGCGATCTCGATATCGTTCATCAGCGCCTTGGCCATGTCGCACAGATAATCGGCAGCACCCAGGAATTTATGGTCGTCTTCCATATCTCCCTCACGCACCAAGTGCTTGATGTAGCCCATCAGGATCGAGACATGCTCGTAGGCAGCATCCACAGGGACACCGGGCTCCACGCGTAGCAGATTGAGGGATGGGTTACCGGCAGCGAGGAAGGTTTCCACGCCTGCGGTGGTGACTGGCTCATCTTGTTTCATGGCAAATCCTCATTCACGAAAGGAGGCTGCCAAAAATCTTTCTCACGGATTTGGGGCGGCAGCCGTACGCGGGGTGAGAAACCGAGTGAATAAGGAAGCCCGGCCAGACCGAGGTCTGCCCACGTACGGCCACCATGACAGGTAGCGCTTATTCAAAGTCGGGCTCTCACACCCGGTCGCCTGAGCGACCCGAAAACGGTATCTGTGAGCCACTTCCCCGACAACAGCGATACTTCGGCGGCGCGCGTAGGATACTTCCGAAGCATCCAAACCCAGAAGCTTTTGGCCCCATGGTTCAGAATTTCCTTACGCAAATTGCCGCACTCACACGATCCCTGTGGGAGCGGGTTCACCCGCGAAGAGGCCCTATCAGGCAACACAAGGCTAATGCCCCACCGCCGTAACGGTGTATCATCCGCCCCCCAAATCATTAAAAAGTGACGTCGCGCGCTGCCCGCCAGCCTCGCGGCCTTCTGGCGTTGCGCCAGAACCGACAATGGACCAACGGACCTGACCATCGTGACCCAAGCCAAACCCCTCGCCCTGTTGACCCTCGCCCTAACCCTGACCGGCTGCGCCGGCGGCACCTCGCCTCACCCAACCAGCAACCTGGGCTGGAACCACCCCGGTATGCAACTGGGCGGCGACAACGGCCTGCCCCTGCGCACCGAAAGCCCCTGCCGCAAGCGCGGCTGCGACAACGACAAGTTGTTCTTCAACCCGGGCAAAAGCGAGCCAAGCGTCAACACCATCCACCGCGGCTGGTAGGAAAATTCTCCTTTTAGGCCGGTGACTTAGGTCTTTTGCGAACATTCGCAAGGAAGTGGTTTACAGGCGCCAAACGATCGTTATAATGACGCCCCATTGCCGGTATAGCTCAGATGGTAGAGCAACTGACTTGTAATCAGTAGGTCCCGGGTTCGATTCCTGGTGCCGGCACCATACGCAGTATCAAAAAAGGCTCACCGAAAGGTGGGCCTTTTTTGTTTTCCCCCCGCAGCCCCCAAGCCCCTGCCTTCCAGATGCCCTGAAGCCACCACGATCGGTGTAGGAGCTGGCTTGCCTGCGATGGGCTGCGCAGCAGCCCCAACCCCCCGATAATCACAACCTGATGGAGCCCGTTTCTGGAGGCAAACCGCGATGAGCATGTGTGACACAGCATCAGTTCGCGAACCAGGCGCCTGAGAATCTCACGCGCCTCAGCAGTGCCATGCGAACCGAGTAGCCCGCCGCATTCTTCCTCAAGCTCGCTATGAAGTTATCCACCGATCGCACTAGTCCCAGCGGCTTCATTGGAACGAGGCTACAGAACTGCCCCGCTCCCATGCACCTAACCTTATTAAAAGCCAATGGCACAGTGATCCTGATGGTCACGCTGAGCGCAATTGGCCAGAAACCGCCAGTCGCAGCAGAAGCCTGATCTGGCCTGGACTGGTGCCGAAGCGACGCAGATCTATCGTCCAGAACCACAACCGTGGCTTACCTGTGCTAGTTCAATCTCCTTATAAGGTATCACTTCATGACATCTTAACGCCTATAAGGTACTACTTAATGAACTCTTAACTCCCTGCAAAATTCTCTTAGTGTGCGATTGGTAGTACCTTATCCTCTGTAGGATGTCGGTTGGTGCCACCTTATGAAAGAATTTTTCCCTGTTCAAAGCACCTCGGTGCTTCACCGTATAGGCCTTCTGATGAAGGAGGCTCGTCTTCGCATGAGAATGCGGCAAGCTGACCTTGCGGACCTGGCTGGAATTTCTCTCCGCACTGTTCGTCACCTCGAGAGGGGTAAGGCTGACGGTGTTTCGTTGCGCGATTTCATGCTCGCGCTGTTCACCGTTGGAATCTCTGACCGGGTTTTCCAGGCGCTGATCGATGACCCTGCGCTTGATCTCAACTCTTTAGAAACCAACACGACCAAGCGCGTAAAGTTGCCGCGCAGCAACGCGGAGGACTTCTGATGTCACGCGCTTACATCTACATGGAGTGTCCGGAAACAGGTGAGACTGTGACGTTGGGTAGGCTGACCCTTGCTGGTCGCACGGGAACCTTCGTCTATGCGCCGGAGATCGTGGATGCCAAGCGTTGGGTGCCCGACCCGATACGATATCCGCTCTCCGCTCGACCCTTTCCGGTACATAAGAATGGCGGTGTTCCTGGGTTCATTGATGATGCGATGCCAGATGGCTGGGGGGAACGACTGCTGGGCCGCACCCTAAAGGGAGAACTCACTCCGATCCAGCTCCTGCTGCTGTCTCCCAACGAAGATCGCGCCGGAAATATCATGGCTGGCGAAGTTCGCACACCGCGGCCAGGCATAGGCGAAAGGCCGGTGAAAATGCTTGAAGCCAAAGGGCTCGATCACTTCATAGAGGTTTGCGCTGCGATCTATGACAGCCAGCTGAGCGCAGAGCAGCTGGAGGCATTGAGAATACGGGATCAGCGCTCAGCAGTGGGTGGTGCCAGGCCCAAGCGTACGTACCGTTTTGATCACAAGCTGGTTCTAGCTAAGCCACGCGATAAATTTGATCACTACGACCTACCGAAATTTGAGTATGCCTGCATGACTTTTGCGGCTACCAAGGGAATGAGTGTCGCCCGGACAGCACTCCATCAAAGTGAAAAAGGCAACACGCTGCTAGTAGAGCGATTTGACCGAAAATGGTCAGAGAATGATGCGCGGTTTCGGCGCATCCCGATGATGAGTGGCTTAACTCTTCTCGATGCCGAATGGCATGCGCAGCGCAACAATGGGTGGATCTACGCGGCGCTCGCCGATGAGTTGTACCGCAGAGGCGCGCCAGATGCTGATAGGCAGGAGCTCTACAGGCGAATGGCCTATAACGCTCTCGTAGGGAACAGTGACGATCATCCTCGTAACCACGCTGTGATATGGCAGGAAGGCGCTTGGCGCCTCTCGCCAATGTATGACGTTCTTCCAGTACTGGGAGAGGGGCCTGCACAGGGACTGTCAATGGATGTTGGTATCAACGGTCCCCTTCTAAGTCGAGCCAACTTGCTTAGCCAGCATAAGCATTTTGCACTGACGGAAGATGAGGCGGCAGGCATATTGGATGAGGTCGCCTCTTGGGAGTCGGAGCTGATGGAACACTATGCAATGCATTTGGCTGGGGCTGAGCTGGATGCGGCGGTGGATGCAACAAGCTGCGAGAGACTGCTGGCTTAGGGGCGGGCTGCGAAGGCCACTCCCGAAAGCTTGGTGCTTGCTTTCGATCCAGCAGCCCCCTCTCAAACCCTCCGCCCCCCCCGCCGCACCTCTTTATCGGCATACATCAACTGATCTGCCGCTTTAAGCGCGGCCTGCAGCGAAGTCGCAGCGGGATCAACACTCGTAATACCAAAACTCGCACCCGCGTAATCGAACCGGCAGTCGTCAAACTCGTAGCTACCAATCAGCAGCGGCACCAGCCGTCTGCGCATCGCTGCTGCAGTTTTGGCCATTTCGTCCGGGTGGACAGAAGCGGTCAAGCCGATCACAACGAACTCGTCGCCGCCCCAGCGCCCAAGTTCATCCGACGCCCGCAATCCACCCTGCAGGCGCCGGCTGCTTTCGATCAGGAACTTGTCCCCCACCTCGTGCCCGTACGTGTCGTTGATCGCCTTGAATTCATCGAGGTCGATAAACGCCACCAGCACCCCCTGCCCCGTTCGCTTCGCCAACGCGAAATGCCGATGCAAGGCAGCCAGGATTGCACGCCGATTCTTCAACCCGGTCAGCGCGTCATAGTTTGCCGCATAGCGTTCTTCCTGGCGGCGCAACAGCATCTGCCCGGCCACACGGCTGGAGAGCAAGATCAAGATCAACCCGAGCGCTGCTACAGAGGCACCGGTCCAGTAATACTGCTGACGCATCGGCTGCAGGTGATCAAGCTTTGCCAGCGTCAGCAGCTGATATTGCGCGTCGTTCAGAGGCTGGCGATGCACCAGATAAGGGTGCCCGTCAATGAGCCATTGATTGGCCTGACCCGCGTCTGCCACAGCGCGGATATCCATGGGCTCGCCCGGCTCTTCGTCGCCATCCAGAGGCCTGCGAATATCGGGCGGGAGCAGTGTCACCACGTTACGCAGCATGAAAAGTTCGCTGGACGCGGTGGTCACACGGCCCTGACGGTTCACTATCAAGGCAATGTGACGCCCTGTCAGGTAAAGGGCGATGTCCGGGGCGTCGAACTTGACCGTGACAGAGCCGAGTGGCTTGCCGTCAGCATCGTCGATGCGGCTGGCGACGAAATAGGAGGGGGTTTTGTTCAAGCGGGCGATGCCGAACATCTCACCACTGCCGGTGCGCAATGCGTCGATGAGGTAGGCCCTGCCCGTATAGATCTGGCCAACGATGCTGAATGACTCCGCCCAGTTGCTGGCCGTCACCGTATCGTCTGAGAGATTGTTCATGTAGATACGGCCATAGTGGAGATCGCTGGCCAATCTATCCATGAAATCACCCACGCTTCGCACCAGCGGGTCACGGGTGAACTTCGAAGCGCGCTCCTCACGCGTGAGTGCGGCGAAGCCGGGCGGATCATGGCGATATCGGGCAGCGAGTTGGATCACTTCGCTTTGACGGGCCACCATGTTGGCCACGCTGGCCATTTCGGTGAACAGGCGGTCTACGATTCGCCCCGTAATCTGGGCTTCGTATTCGGCGCCTGCCGCCAGGTTGTCGAGTTCTTCTGCCGTAAGGTGCTGTGTTATCCAGCCGCCAAGGCTTGCCACAAGTGCCAACCAGACGACCACAACGCCCATCGTCACCCGGCGCACGATGGAAGGGATGTCCCTGCGTTGCCGCCGTTGCGGCGGATCGTAACTCACGCCGCGCTTGCCGGCTGAATGGTGCTCCAAAGCAACTCCTTTTGCGCTAAAGCAAAGTGCATTATCGACCCTGCGATACCCCACCACCGCGGGGCTCGCAAGATTGTAAAACACTCACCTCAGTGTATTGACAGAACGTCTACACCAATACAGCCACCATGGCTATGGCTGGTCCGGCAACCCTGCACAAATTGAGAGGTTTTTTATGCCTGGTCGCTTCATATGGAGCATTCGGTCAAGCAAAGGCTTTGATTTCAAACCACCCCATGCATGAAGAACTCAACCGGTACACTGAAAAACTCAGCAAAGCCCTTTATCTGGGCAACCGTCATCTTTCGCTTGTTGTTCAGAATCTCGGATACCGCGCTCTGGGTCGCTATCGCCGACAGGTCCTTCTGCTTCACGCCCCTGTCCGACAGCAGAAAGGCCAACGCTTCGGCCTGGCTCGCGAACGGCACCAATACAGACTCACTCTCATACTCGTAGACGCGGTCCGCTACCATCTCCGCAAAGCGTGCCGCAGCGTGGCCTTCACTGTCCGCACGGGAGTAGAGCTCGTCGATCAATGTCATGCGTGCCTCAAGCTCGGCATCGTCCTTGATGGGGTCATGGCAGGCGGCTAGAAGCTGGGCCATGGTTGCCATCTGAGTGTTCAGGCCATCGAGCATGGGTGAAATATTAGCGATGAAGGCATCTAGTCCATTGGCTTCGATTTTATCCCGCTTCATGTTGTCACCTGTCGAATTGAAATATCGCGCGGCCCAGGTTGCTACCTGATATCGCTTCTGCACCATTTGTCGTACTCGGCGTGCGACAGAATGGCCTTGATGTAGAGAGTGCCCGTTCGCGCATTGAGCCACGCGATCAGGCGGCATTCGTTTTTCTTGATATCGAACACGTAGATATCAAGCGGCCCTTTGCGGCTGGCGGGCCTGAGTTTTGAGTGGGGGATGCGATCAACATTCCAGCCAGACACAGTGGCCCACGTCTGCCTCAACTGTTCAAAAGATTCAAACCGCAGCGTCGCCCTGTCGAAGGTCGTCAGCCACAGGCTTAGGGGCGCTTTCCACTGGCCGTAGGCTTCAATCGCCTTGGTTACCGCCGCTTTGGTTATGACCCGCATTGTGTTGTCCCGGCGCACCAACATAGGGTGGAAAATATCTCTGATCCAGATATCTGTCAACCAGATATCTGGATGCGCGATGTACGGTGACCTGGCGATCGCCAATGGATTGATGCCCGTCAAACGAAGGGCTGGGCGAGGGGTTTACCTTCGGATCAGGCAGCCCTGAGGGAGGATGAACATGGCCAAGAGATTCCCCACAAACCCTCGCCACCCCGAGCGTATCTGCTGGGGTTGCGACCTGTACTGCCCTGCCAAGGCGCTAGCCTGTGGCAATGGCGCAGACCGGACCATGCATCCGGTGGAGCTGTTTGGCGAGGATTGGGATAGCTTCGAGGGCCAGTTGGAGAAGCCGGTTGATCTAGGGCAAGCGGTAGAGCCCAGGTAAGAAAGGGCCGCTTGGCGGCCCAGCGCAGGCCTTGAACCCAGCGCTGGTTCTGTGGGAGCGGGCGATGCGCGTGCAGGCACCGGCTTCGCCGGTGTTCGCGGGTGAACCCGCTCCTACAGGTACAGCGCCAGGCCTTGTGGAAGGGCTTGATCAGAACGCGGTGCTTACCGTCAACGACAGGTTACGCGGGTCGCCATAAATCGCCCCGGCATAGAACCCGTACTGGCTGTAGTAGTGCTTGTCGAACAGGTTGTTGGCATTGAGGCTGACACTGGTGTTGTCGGTCAGCTGGTACTTGGCCATGGCATTCCAGATGGCATAACCGGACCAGTTCACGTCAGTGGCACCATTGCTCACACCGTTCGTGGGCTGGCCAGCTGGGCTGGAGATGGCGCGGATGTTGGTCTGCGCAGTCACGCCGGCGCCCAGGGTCAGGCGGTCGAGCGGGCCGCTCAGGCGGTAGGTGGTGGAGGCCTTGAACAAGTGCGACGGGTCGCTGCGGCCGTCGCTGTCGACGCGGCGGAAGTGCAGGTAGGTGTAACCGGCGTAGACGTTCCAGTTGGGCGTCAGCGCGCCTGCGACTTCCAGGTCGATACCGTCGGTTTCCTGCCCGGAGCCGGCCTTGTAGGCGCTGCCGCCGGTCGGGGTGGTCAGGTCGCCGTCCAACACGGCCTTGTTTTCCTGCTTGGTGCGGAAGTACGCCGCCGAGGCGTTCAGACGGCCATCGAACCACTCACCCTTGATACCTGTTTCGTAGCTCTGCCCACGAATCGGCTCGACCTTGCTACCGCTGCTGGTTTCAGAGGTTTGCGGGGTGAAGATGTCGGTGTAGCTGGCATATACCGAGTAGTTGTCGTTGAGGTCATACACCGCGCCCAGGTAGGGGGTGACGATGCCGTTCTCTTCCTGGCTGCTACGCTCGCCGGCCACGCTGCGGGCGACCGAAGAATAGTTGCTGGTGCGCACGCCAACGATCACCGACAACGGGTCGGTAATGCTCAGGCGGGTGGCGGCGTACATGCCCTGCAGGCGGGTGGTGGTTTTGCTGTGAAGGCCGGTGCGCGAGGCGATGAGGTCGTAGTCGTCATCTACGCCATTGTGCCAGTCGGTCACCGGGAAGCCGTTGTTGGCGCGGAACTGGCAACCCACTGCAGGCGCGCTGGTCATGCCGTCGCCGACCATGGTGCAGGTGTACTGAGGCGACCAGCCGACGGTGCGGCTGTCGTTGTAGCCGACCATGGCCTGGTGGGTGCGGCCGAACAGCTGGAACGGGCCGGACAGGTCGATTTGCGCGGACTGCTGGGTGGTGTCGCTGGAGCTGTGCAAACCATTCAGTACGGCGCCGCTGCCGTCCTGGTCCCAATAGCCGCCGTAGCTGCCGCGCCCAGCCGAGTTCACCTTGGCAAGGCCGCGATGGTTCAGGGCTTCGGTGGTGGCCTGGGCGGCTTTCAGGTCCAACGTCCAGTCGTTGTCGAAGCGGTGCTCGAGCGAACCGAACGCAGTGCGGGTGGTGTACTCGCCAAAGCTCCAGCTGGGCACCACGTTGGTGCTGCGCGGCAAGTCGGTCTTGCTGCCGTCGCGGTACCAGATCGGAACGTTGGCGCCCCAGCCGCCCCCCACGACCTTGTTGTATTCATACTGGTAACCGGCGCCCAAGGTAGTGGCGTCGTCCAGGTCGAACTCGAAATTGGCCAACGCGGCGCGGGAACGTTCGGACTGGTTGTCGCGGAAGGAGTTGGCATCCTGCTGGGTCATCACGAAGCGCGAACGCAGGCGGCCATCTTCGGACAGCGGCAGGTTCAAGTCAGCACCCAGACGACGCTTGTCCCAGCTGCCGTAAGTGGCATAGGCACTACCGCCGAAGGTTTTGGTGGGTGCCTTGCGGATCAGGTTGACGGTGGCGGAGGGGTCGCCGGTGCCGCCCAGCAGGCCGTTGGCGCCGCGCACGATGTCGATGCGTTCGTACAGGTCCATGTTCAGTGCGTTGCCACTGCCGCTGAAGTCGGAACCGCCCTGGGTCTGCAGGCCGTCGACCTTCCAGTTGCTGATCGAGTAGCCCCGGGCACGGTAGTCGGTACGCCCACCCACCTCGGACTTGTTGGCCGTTACGCCTGGCGTGGTTTCCAGCGCCTGCTCGATGGTGTGGATGTCGCGGTCATCCATCTGCTGGCGGGTAATGGTGGTGACCGATTGCGGCGTCTGGCGTGGCGTCAGCGCCAGGCCGGTGGAGCTACGGGTGCTCTCGACCGTGTAGCCTAGCAGGCCAGCATCGTCGGCCGGCAGCAGAGCGCTGTCTTCGATCTGCGTGGCGTCCAGCTCCAGAGGTTTGCCATCGGCAGCCATGGCCCCGCCACTGATGGCGACGGCAACGAAGAACGCCAGCGGCTTGAGGCGATTGCCACTTTGGCTGATGGGGGTGAACACTTGCGGGATACGCTTGGGATTCATTTGGGAAGGCTTCGTATTTGCAGATGATTTTTTGTTAGGATTCTAGGGATCGGCCCTCCCGGCTCCAGACCCGACATGTACGGGGATGTAATTGAACGTAACGAGCGCCACCGGCCCTCACCGAACAGGTGTTTTCCCGCATGAGCACGACCTTGCTGGTTGTCGACGATGACGACGAGATCCGCGAACTTCTTTGTGATTACCTGACCGATGCCGGCTACAACGTGCTAGCCGCAGCCGATGGTGAGCAGATGCGCGAACAGTTGGTCCGGCACAAGGTGGACCTGGTGGTGCTCGACCTGATGCTGCCGGGTGAAGATGGCCTTAGCCTGTGCCGCCAGTTGCAAGCGACGCCAGGCCTGGCGGTGATCATGCTGTCGGCCAAGGGCAGCACGCTGGACCGCATCATCGGCCTGGAAGTGGGTGCCGACGACTACCTGGCCAAACCTTTCGAGCCCCGCGAGCTGATCGCCCGGATCAAGGCCGTGCTGCGTCGCCCGCAACGCCTGGATACCCCCGCCGAAGAGCGCGCCGTGGTGGATGCGCAGCTGTTCGCCGGCTTTCGCCTTGAACACGTCAAGCGGCTGCTCACCCGCCCCGATGGCGAAACCCTGACCCTGCCGCGCTCCGACTACCGCGTGCTGCGCCAACTGCTGGAAGCCAACAACCGGGTGGTCTCCCGCGACCAGCTGACCCGCAGCGCGTTTGGCCGCGACCACCTGCCCGACGACCGTTCGGTGGACATGTGCGTCAGCCGCCTGCGCCAGCAACTGCGGCGTGCGCCAGCAGGTGCCGCGCAAATCCTCACCATCCGCAATGAAGGCTACCTGCTGAGTATCGCCAGCCTCGCGGCCGATGCCTGACATGCGCTGGCTTCGCCGGCTGTGGCCGCGCACCTTGTTTGGCCAGCTGCTGCTGATCATGATCAGCGGCACGCTGGTGATCCAGTTGATGTCGAGCAGCATCTGGTTCGATGTGCGTTTCGCCCAGGTACTGGAGGCGCCCATTCGCCTGATCGCCGTGCGCAGTGCCCCCCTGATCGCCCAGGCCAATTGCCAGGCCGGCACGCTGAAGGTGCCCGCGCACTATCAGTTGCGCTGCGCCGAAACGCTACCCACACCTGAACATGACGAGCGCCGGGGGCGCAGGCGCGTCGAACTGTTGCTACAGCAGGCCCTCAAGTACGAACTGGGGCATGCCCAAGACGTGCGCCTGCTGAAGGTGCGACTGACCGATGAGCTGGGCCAGCCGATTGTCTGGCGCAGCCTGTTCGGCCTGCGTACGGCCCAGGCGCATGTGCAGTTCGCGGTGCCGTTGGCCGACGGCCACTGGCTGACCATCGAGGGCCAGGAACTGCAGGGCTGGAGTGGCGAATCGGCCTGGGTGCTGATCAGCGACTACCTGTTGCGGGTGTATGCGCTGCGGATTGTCGCGGTATTGCTGGTGTGCCTGATTGCCGTGCGCCTGTGCCTGCGCCCGTTGCGGCGCCTGGCCGACGCAGCGCGCGGCCTGGGCGGCAACCTCGAGCAGCCTCCCCTGGCACTGGATGGCCCGGAAGAAGTGCGCCAGGCGGCCCAGGCGTTCAACGCCATGCAGCAGCGGCTGATTGCCATGGTCAATGACAAGGCCTACTTCCTGGCCGCCGTGTCCCACGACCTGCGCACCCCGCTGACCCGCATGCGCCTGCGCCTGGAGCGCCTGCCGGACGACGAACACCGCCAGCGCCTGCGGCAGAACATTACCCAGATGGACGACATGATTGGCCAGGTACTCGATTACCTGCGCGCGGGCGAGCAGCTGAATTTGCAGCAGGTGGACCTGGACCGGCTGGTGGCACGCCAGTGCGCCCAGCTGGCCAGCGCCGAAGAAGCGCTGCCGGTGCATGGCAAGGTGGGGTGTTCGCAGGTGGATGCCCTGTTGCTGCAACGCTGCCTGCAAAACTTGTTGGTCAATGCGTTGCGCTACGCGAAGGACATCTCGGTCACACTGGAACGGGCTGTAGATGGGGTGTTCATCCACATCAACGACCGCGGGCCGGGGATTGCGCCGGGCCTGCTGACAACCATCACCGACCCGTTCGTGCGTGGTGAAGGGTCGCGCAACCAGGCATCCGGCGGGTATGGGCTGGGGTTGAGCATTGCCCAGCGGATTGCCAACAGCCATGGCGGTGAGCTGATGGTGGCGAACCGCGAAGGCGGTGGGTTGCGGGTCAGCATACTGCTGCCTGGCTAACGCTATTTTTCTGTGGGACTGCGCAATCAGGTAACAGTCTTTTACCGATTACCCAGGTTTTCCCCTCCCCGCCTTTGCCTATCCTATGCCCGGTCATCCTGCCTGCGATGGACCCATGAATCACTCTCTGCCCAGCCGCTACGCCTGCCTCGCCATCTGCCTGTTGTTCACCTTCGCCAGCCTGCCGCTGCTGCCCCAACATGCCTGGCTCTGGCCACTAACCCTGATCACTGCCCTGCTCAGCCTGGTCGGGCTCAACGACCTGCGCCAAAGCCACCACGCCGTGCGCCGCAACTACCCGATCCTGGGCAATATCCGCTACCTGATCGAAACCATCCGCCCGGAAATCCGCCAGTACCTGATCGAGGGTGACGACGACAAGCTGCCGTTCTCCCGCTCGCAGCGCTCGCTGGTATACGCACGCGCCAAGAACGAAAGCGCCGAGAAAGCCTTCGGTACCCTGAACGATGCCTACAAACCCGGTTTCGAATTCATCAGCCATTCGATGCTGCCAGTGGCCACGCCAGACCCGGCCTCGTTCCGCATCGCCATTGGCGGGCCGCAATGCCGCCTGCCCTACTCGGCCTCGATCTTCAACATCTCCGCCATGAGCTTTGGCGCCCTCAGCGCCAATGCCATCGCCGCGCTAAACCGCGGTGCGCGCATGGGCCGTTTTGCCCATGACACTGGTGAAGGCAGCATCAGCCCCTACCACCGCGAACATGGCGGTGACCTGATCTGGGAAATCGGCAGTGGCTACTTCGGCTGCCGTACCGAGGACGGTCGTTTCGACCCGCACCGCTTCGCCGAACAGGCCCGCTCGCCGCAGGTGAAGATGATCGAGATCAAGCTCAGCCAAGGCGCCAAGCCAGGCCACGGCGGCATCCTGCCAGGGCACAAGGTCAGCGCCGAAATTGCCGAGACCCGTGGCGTTCGCGCAGGTGAAGACTGCATCTCTCCGGCCGCGCACAGTGCCTTCCGCACGCCAGTCGAGTTGCTGCAATTCGTGGCCAGCCTGCGCGAGCTGTCGGGTGGCAAGCCCGTAGGCTTCAAGTTCTGCCTGGGTCACCCGTGGGAGTTCATGGGCATTGCCAAAGCCATGCTGGCCACCGGCATCACCCCGGACTTCATCGTTGTCGATGGCAAAGAAGGCGGTACCGGCGCAGCCCCCCGCGAATTCAGCGACAACATGGGCGTGCCCATGCGCGAAGGCCTGATGTTCGTGCACAACACCTTGGTCGGCCTGAACCTGCGCTCCAGCATTCGCATTGGCGCTGCGGGCAAGATTGTCAGTGCCTTCGACATCGCCAGCGTACTGGCCATCGGCGCTGACTGGGTCAACTCGGCGCGCGGCTTCATGTTTGCCATTGGCTGCATCCAGTCGCAAAGCTGCCACACCAACAAATGCCCGACCGGCGTGGCCACGCAAGACCCACTGCGCCAGCGCGCCCTGGTGGTGCCAGACAAAGCCGAACGGGTGGCCAGCTTCCATCGCAACACACTGCACGCACTGGCCGAAATGCTGGCTGCTGCCGGCCTGGAGCACCCTTCGGAGCTTAAGCCCAAGCACCTTGCCCGGCGCATCAGCCCCAGCGAGATCGGGCTGTTTTCGGACCTGCACACGTTCCTCAAGCCAGGCGAATTGCTCAGTGGCTCGATTGAAAGCGAGTTTTATGCGCGGATGTGGCGGATGGCGCGTAGCGACAGTTTTGCGCCGGAGACAGGAGAACTGATGCCCGTTGCAGCAAAAACCGTGCGCCGAAAAGAAACAGCCCCGGCATAAGCCAGGGCTGTTCGATGCTCCAGATCAGGATCAGAAGATGCTGATCGGGTACTCGACGAATACGCGGACTTCGTTGCCGTCGTCGTTGTAACCGTTCTGCTGCACGGCGTTGTTGGTGCGCAGGAACGAGCTACGCAGCTTGATGGACAGGTCCTTGGCCGGGCCGTCCTGCACCACGTAACGGATCTGGTTGAAGATCTCGCGCTCTTTACCTTCGCCGAAGCCCTGCGGGTTGGCGACGTTGCGGGTGTTGATGTTGTCACCCACCACGTAGGCCAGCTTGTAGGTCAGGCCCGGGATGCCGTAGGCACCGAAGTCCAGGCCGTAGCCCAGCTGCCAGGAGCGCTCGTCTTCGGCGTTGAAGTCGGACCAGTACGAGTTGGCCAGGTAGATGGTCGAACCACCGTCACCCACGCCACCGGCGTTCTGGTAGAAACCGTAGTTGTAACCGGTGCTGCCGGTGCTGCGCTGATGCGCGAGGGTGAACGAGTGCGCACCGTACGCGTAAGTGGCTGCCAGGCTCCAGATGGTGTTGGAGTCGCCATTCAGGCCAGCGGCTTGTACGTACTTGCTGTCGATGTCCGACTTGTAGCCGTTGAAGTCCAGGGTCAGGGACTGGTCGCTGGCGATCGGGAAGACGTAGTTCAAGCCCAGGTAGTGCTTCTTCATCACGTCTTCGTTGTCTGCGGTGTACAGCGAAGCGGTGAAGTTGTCGGTGAACTTGTAGCTACCACCGAAGACGTTGATCGACTTCAGGCCGCCACCGTCACGGCGCTCGGCGCTTTTGCGCGCTTCCTGGGTGAAGCGGCCGGCGTTCAGTTCCAGGCCCTCGATCTCTTTCGAGGTGATCAGGGTACCGGTGAAGCTTTCTGGCAGCAGACGCGCGTCGTCGTACTGCAGCACTGGCAGTGCTGGCATCTGGTCACCGTACTTCAGCACGGTGTTGGAAATGCGGAATTTTACTGCTGCGCCACCACGGGCCAGGTTGTGCGGCGAGCTGGCATTGCCTTCGGCATTGGTGGTTTCGTGCGGTTTGAAGAAGTCGACGCCGCCGCCACCGTTGTGGCCTTTGCCGCCATCAAGGCGCACGGCGTACAGCCCGAATGCGTCGACGCCGACGCCAACGGTGCCCTGGGTGAAGCCGGAGGAGAAGTTGGCGATGAACGCCTGGCCCCATTCGATCTGGTCATCGGTGCCGTGCTTCTTGTCACGGTTGATGTAGGCGTTGCGCAGAAGGACGTTGGCGTGGCTGTCCTCGATGAAGCCCTTGCTGTCGGCCTGGTCATTGGCCTGTGCCTGGGTCGCGGCGATCATCGCCAAGGCGACCAGGCTGATCCTGGTTTTCAACATGTTGTTTTCCTTATTTCTTAATCAAAAACGCTCTGCAATATGACGCCAGGAACCAACGCCCCTTCGTAGGTTCGACGCTATGCGGATCCCGCCTGGTGGGCCAGCTGGTAAGTACACGGCAGCCCTCGGCAGCAGCATGGCCAAGATAATGGCCAGCAGGCGTTGGCCGAATCCTAGCCGTGTGCGATTACAAATGTCAAAAAGTCGTGAAATGCAGGTTGATATAACCAAAATTATCGGCAGAGCTGGTGCATTTCCATGCAGGTTTGCGCTATCAGCGGGCAATTTATCTCGTGTGGGAAATTACCTTTTGATCGAACGGACAATTTCCCGAGAGCGGGCAAACCGTGGCGGCAGAGGCTGTTACAAAGAGATACATATGTAAAGACAACCCTTTACAAATACCCAAGCAAGAGTAAATAGCAAGCATTACCATTCGCGCCTTCTTTTTCACCTGCCCGGTCCGGATGTGTCCATGCTCGTACCCTGCCGCCTTTCCCCCTTGACGCTTGCCCTGTCGCTGCTGTTCAGCGTCGGCTTGGCCAGTGCCGCCACCACCACGCTGCCAGAGTCGTCGGTTACCGCCGACAGCGAGCGTGAGAAGGACAACCCGCGAGTCAAGGAGGTGAGCACCGCCACCCGCACCTCGACGCCGGTACGCTATGTGCCGCAGGCCATCGACACGGTGAAAACCGCCAATGTGCTGGACTACGGCAACAACACCCTGGGCAAGGCGCTGGAGGGGATCCCCAACGTCAGCAGCGGCGCCGACACCCGCTTTGACAGCGTGCGCATCCGCGGCTTCGAGGCCAGCAACGACTTCTACCTGGACGGCATTCGCGACGACAGCCAGTACATCCGCGACCTGCACAACATCGAGCGGGTCGAGGTGCTCAAGGGGCCGGCGGCGGTGCTGTATGGCCGTGGCAGCCAGGGCGGCATCGTCAACCGGGTCAGCAAGGCTCCGGAGCAGGGCCGCCGCTCGAGCATCGAAGCACAGGCCGGCAGCGAAGACCTGCGCAGCCTGTATGCCGACCTCAGCGCCGACCCCAGCGATACCGTAAGCCTGCGCCTGAACATGGGTAACCAGGACAACAACAGCTTCCGCGAGGGTATCGACGGCAGCCGCCAGCTGTTCGCCCCGTCGCTCAGCTGGCAGATCACCCCCGACCTCAACTGGCTGGTGCAGTACGAATACAGCCGCTACAACCGCACGCCCGACCGGGGCATCCCCGGGGTGAATGGCCGCCCGGCCGACGTCAGCCGCGGCACCACCTACGGCGACCAGCGCGACTACATCGATGATCGCGCCCAGTCCCTGCGCTCACGCCTGAACTACCAGCTGAACGAAACCTGGCAGCTGCGCCATACCCTGGGCCTGTTCAAGCTCGACAGCGAGTTCGACAACACCTACGTCACGGGCTACAACGCCAGCACCAATGTCCTGACCCGCCAGCGCTGGCAGCAGGACCTGAACACCCGCAACCTGTTCAACAACCTGGAGGCCGAGGGCGATTTCGACACCCTGGGCCTGGAGCACAAGCTGCTGCTGGGCCTGGAGTTCGGCAACCAGAAGCGTGACCCTGTGCTGTATACCGCTGGTAGCCAGCCGCTCCCGGGCTTGGGCAAACCCGGTAGCAACCAGCAGCACAATGGCACACTGGTGCTGTCGAGTAACAACCACACTGTGGTCGATAGCCGCGGCCTTTACCTGCAAGACCAGATCCGCCTGAACGATCAATGGCAAATCCTGGCTGGCGTGCGCTTCGACCAGTTCGACGTGGAAACCACCAACAAGGATGGCGTGCGCGAACCGCAGGACAGCAACAGCACCAGCCCGCGCCTGGGCGTGGTCTACACGCCATGGCGGGATCATTCGTTCTACGCCTCGTGGAGCAAGACCTTCTCGCCGGTGGGCGGCGGCTTGATCGGCATCACCCCGGATGCACCGGGCAACGGCAACGACGCCAAGCCGGAAGAGACCCGGCAGAAAGAAATCGGGGTGAAAAGCGATTGGCTCGACCAGCGCCTGACCACCACCCTGGCCATCTACGAGCTGGAACTGTACAACCGCCGCACCCGTGATCCGGAAAACCCGAATAACATCTTGCTCAGCGGCTTGCAGCGTTCGCGCGGCATCGAGTTGACGGCCACCGGCAATATCGTCGGCAACTGGTATGTACGCGGCGGCATCGGCCTGCAGGATGCGATCATCGTCAAGGACAACAACGGCCAGGAAGGCAACCGCATCAACGATGTGGCCAAGCGCAACGCCAGCCTGTTCGTGACCTGGAAACCAGAGCTGGGCTGGTACGCCGAAACCGGCGTTACGCTGGTAGGTGAGCGTTATGCGGACAACCAGAACACCACGGTGTTGCCAGGGTATGGCCGTTGGGATGCGCTGGCGGGGTACCGCACCCATGACTGGGATGTGCGGGCGGCGTTGAGCAACATTGCCGACAAGACCTACTACAGCTCGGCGACCAGTGCGGCGCAGATTCAGGTGGGGGACCCGCGTAGCCTGGTGGTCACGGGTAGCTACAGCTTCTGATCTTTATTGCTGTACCGGCCTCTTCGCGGCTGAAGCCGCACACACAGGGTCACCACAGGTTTCGAGACATGTGGAGTACCTGTGGGAGCGGCTTCACCCGCGAAGAGGCCGGCACAGAAATACCAATTCGATCAGTGCCACACCGCCATCAGCGCCTGCATCTCTGCTTCGCTGATCAGCCCTTGGGGGTAGCGCCCGGCAAGCAGACGTCGTGGGTCGGTCGTCCTGACCCTGATGCTTCCATGGTGTTTCAACCACTTCGCCACAACCTTGAGCGATTGGTGATTCACTGCCGATGGGCGCAAAGCCGACTCACTTGCTGCGTTCATGTCTACACGTACTCCCTGGCCCGTGAGCGGCTAATCTACGTAGGTAATGTTACAGATCCGAGAGCGCGGCCCGGCCGAGCTATCTGCTTGAAAAACAATACAAAACCTATGCCAGCCTGGGCGCCGGATGTCGCCCGAAAAAAAAGGCCCGTCAAATGACGGGCCTTTTTTCATTCAAGCTGCGTTCAACGCTTGACCGGCGCGGGCTGCTGCTGAGTCAGGCAGTGGATGTTGCCGCCACCCAGCAACAATTCGCGGCCAGGGATCATCACCACTTCATGGTCAGGGAAGATCTTTGCCAGGATCGCTCTGGCTTCGGCATCTGCCGGGTCGTCGAAGCTTGGCGCGATGATGCCACCGTTGACGATCAGGAAGTTCACGTACGAACCGGCAAGGCGCACCGACGGGTCTCGCTCCTGGCTGCCGGCCACCTGATCGACACCGGCACACTCTTCAGCGGTGGCAAACAGCGGGCCCGGGATCGGCATCTTGTGCACGATGAACTCGCGGCCCTTGGCATCGCGGGTGTTCTTCAACACCTCCATGGCCGCGTGGCAGCGCGCATAGTTGGGGTCGTTGGAATCATCGGTCCAGGCCAGTAACACTTCACCCGGGCGCACGTAACAGCAGAAGTTGTCGACGTGGCCGTCGGTTTCGTCGTTGTACAGGCCATCGGGCAGCCAAACCACGGTGTCGACCGCCAGCTGATCGCGCAGCACCGCTTCGATCTGCTCGCGGTTCAGGTGCGGGTTGCGGTTACGGTTGAGCAGGCATTCCTCGGTGGTGATCACGGTGCCTTCACCGTCCACGTGGATCGAGCCGCCTTCCAGCACGAAGCCCTCAGTCTGGTAGCGCTGGCAGCGCTCCATTTCCAGCACCTTGGCGGCTAGTTCCTCGTCGCGGTTCCACGGCGCGTACAGGCCGCCGTCGAAGCCGCCCCAGGCATTGAAGCCCCAGTCCACACCACGCACTTCACCTTGGTCGTTGATGACGAAGGTTGGGCCGGTATCACGCACCCAGGCGTCGTCGTTGCTGATTTCGACCACGCGAATGTTCGGCTGGTCGAGCTGGCGACGGGCATTTTCGTACTGGCCGGCGGAGGCCGCGACGGTGACAGGTTCGAAGCGGGCAATGGCCTTGGCCAGTGTCACATGCGCAGCCTGTGCCGGCTTGCCGCCCAGGCGCCAGTTGTCCGGGCGCTCCGGCCAGACCATCCACACCTGGGTTTGCGGGGCCCACTCGGCGGGCATGTGGAAACCATCGGCACGGGGCGTGGAGTTGAGGGTTTTCATGGGTGACCTCTATGATGGCCCTGAGCCGGAGTGTGCTGGGGCGTTTGTCAATTTATAACCGATATATATCGATATTTGAAGCCCGGCAGTCGGGAATTATTCGCTATTTACCTGCAATTACATCGATAACAATCGAATCATGCAAAGCCGTGCCTGGTGCCGCTACCGGTCTGACGTCTACCATAGCCACACCTTATGCATCCTGTTGCATCGGCATGCGGAAAATTCCAGCGGGGCCGACTAGGGTCAATACTTGGGCAACGGGCCAGCGAGCCACTATGAACATCATCCCTACCGCAATCCCTGAAGTACTGATCATCGAGCCGAAGGTTTTCGGTGACAGCCGTGGTTTTTTCTTCGAGGCATTCAACGCGCGTGAGTTCGCGCGGCAAACCGGTGTGAAGGCCGAGTTCGTGCAGGACAACCACTCTCGCTCCATCAAGGGTGTACTGCGCGGGCTGCACTATCAGGTCGAGAACACCCAAGGCAAGCTGGTGCGGGTGGTACACGGGGAAATCCGCGATGTCGCCGTGGACGTGCGCAAAAGCTCGCCAACCTTTGGCCAATGGGTCGCCGTGCACCTGTCGGCCGACAACCACCGCCAGCTATGGGTACCTCCCGGTTTCGCCCACGGTTTTGCGGTGATGAGCGAATCGGCCGAGTTCCTCTACAAGACCACCGATTACTACAACCCCGGCGCCGACCGCTGCATCCGCTGGGACGACCCGCAACTGGCCATCGACTGGGGGTTGCAGCAACCACCGGTGCTGTCGGACAAGGACAAGCTCGGCCTGCCACTGGCAGAGGCGGAACTGCTGCCTTAACTAGCGCATAATTGCGCCAGACTTTTCTGGCGCATTTACGTGATGATTGCAAAACCCACGCCCCCACGCCGTCCCCGCTGGCGCAGCCTGGCCTTGTTGGCCCTGTGCCTGGCCCCGTTGTTGTGGCCCCTGCATCACCTGGCCGAACGCTACTACCAGGAAGAGCTGGCCTCGCAGAACCGCCAGACCCTCGACCTGTACGTCGCCAACCTGCTCGGCACCCTGCACCGCTACGAAACCTTGCCGCAGATCCTCGGTGACCTGCCGGCGCTACGTGGCGTGCTGGCAGACCCGTTCCGCCTGGAAGCGGTGACCAACGCCAACCGCCTGCTCAAGGGCATCGTGCAGCAGACCGGTGCCGAGGTGATGTACCTGATGGACGTCAGCGGCAACACCCTGGCCGCGTCCAACTGGGACAAGCACGACAGCTTCGTCGGCCGCAACTTCGCCTTCCGCCCCTATTTCAACGAAGCCATGGCCGGCCACCTGGGCCGCTTCTTCGGCCAGGGCACCACCTCGGCCAAGCGCGGCTACTTCTTTGCCGCAGCCGTGCGGGACCGCGAGCGGATCGTTGGCGTGCTGGTGGTCAAGGTCGACCTCGACCACACCGAAACCCTTTGGGGCCGCACCCCCGAGCAGCTGTTGCTGACCGATCACAATGGTGTGGTCATCCTGACGTCGCGGCCCGATTGGCGCTTCCGTGCTACGCGCACGCTGACCGAGGCCGAGCGCCAGGCCATCATCGCCATCCAGCCCTACCCGACCCAGGCCCCACAACCGCTGGTGCTCAGCCCGGACGCCTGGATCACCCAGACCCGCGACATCAAGGAGACCGGCTGGCAGGTCAGCATCCTCGCGCCGCGCATGCTCGTCGATCGCTCGGTGCAAACGGTGATGGCCATCGGTGCCGGTACGCTGCTGGTACTGATGCTGCTGGCCGGCCTGGTGATGCAACGACGGCGCCACTACATCGACCGCATCGACTTCGAAGCCCGTGGCCGCCAGGAGCTGGAAAAGCGCGTGGCCCAACGTACCGCCGACCTTGAAGGCCTGAACACACGGTTAAAAAATGCCGTGCTGGAACGCGAAAACGCCCAGCAAGAAGCAGTGCGCGCCCAGGACGAACTGGTGCAGGCGGGCAAGCTGTCGGTACTCGGCACCATGTCGGCCAGCATCAGCCACGAGCTGAACCAGCCGCTGGCGGCCATCCGCAGCTACGCGGAAAACGCCGAAATACTGCTGGACCACCAACGCACCGATGACGCCCGCGGCAACCTCAAGCTGATCGGCGAGCTGACCGGGCGCATGGCCTCGATCATCGCCCACCTGCGCGCCTTCGCCCGCCGCGACCGCCATGCCCCGGAAAGCGTGGCCTTGCAGCCAGCCCTGGACGATGCCCTGGCACTGCTGGCCAAGCGCCGCCGGGCGATGGCCGTGGAGCTGATCCGCGACCTGCCGGAGGCGACCTTGTGGGTACAAGCCGGTGAAACCCGCCTGCGCCAGGTGCTCGGCAACCTGCTGGCCAATGCCCTCGACGCCCTGACCGAAAAGGCCAACCCGCGCCGCTTGTGGCTAAGTGCCGAGCAGCGCGATGACTGCGTCTACCTGTACATCCGCGACAACGGCCCCGGCTTCAGCCGACAGGCCCTGGAGCATGCCAAGGAGCCGTTCTTCACCACCAAGACCCGCACCCAGGGCCTGGGCCTGGGCCTGGCCATCTGCGAAAGCCTGATGCGCGCCCTGGGCGGTGAACTGCTGCTGGCCAACCACCCGGAAGGTGGCGCACTGCTGACCCTGCAGCTGCGCGTGGCCGCGCCTGGCGCTACTTTGCCCAATTCGGAGGACTCCTCGGCATGACCACCGAGACACTGATCGACAGCCAAGCCCAGGTCATCCTGGTGGACGATGACCCGCACCTGCGACAGGCGCTGAGCCAGACCCTGGACCTGGCCGGGCTCAAGGTAGTAGCCCTGGCCGATGCCCAAGGCCTGGCCGAGCGTATCGAGGCCGACTGGCCCGGTGTGGTGGTCAGCGACATCCGCATGCCCGGTATCGATGGCCTGCAACTGCTGGAGCAACTGCACGGCCGCGACAGCGAGCTGCCGGTGCTGCTGATTACCGGCCATGGCGATGTGCCGCTGGCGGTGCAGGCGATGCGCGCCGGGGCTTATGACTTCCTGGAAAAACCCTTTGCCACAGACGCCCTGCTCGACAGCGTGCGCCGCGCCCTGGCCCTGCGCCGCCTGGTGCTGGACAACCGCAGCCTGCGCCTGGCACTGAGCGACCGCCAGCAACTGGCCACCCGCCTGGTCGGCCATTCGCCGTCCATGCTGCGCCTGCGCGAGCAGATCGGTGCCCTGGCCGGCACCCGCGCCGATGTGCTGATACTGGGTGAAACCGGCGCGGGCAAAGAGGTGGTGGCCCGCGCCCTGCACGACCTGTCCAGCCGCCGCGACGGCCCGTTCGTGGCGATCAACGCCGGCGCGCTGGCCGAGTCAGTGGTGGAAAGCGAGCTGTTCGGTCATGAGCCAGGCGCCTTCACCGGCGCGCAAAAACGCCGTATCGGCAAGTTCGAGTTCGCCAACGGCGGCACGCTGTTCCTCGACGAAATCGAGAGCATGAGCCTGGATGTACAGGTAAAACTGCTGCGCATGTTGCAGGAACGGGTGGTCGAGCGACTCGGCGGCAACCAGCTGATCCCGCTGGATATCCGCATCATTGCCGCGACCAAGGAAGACCTGCGCCAGTCCGCCGACCAAGGGCGCTTCCGTGCCGACCTGTATTACCGCCTGAACGTGGCGCCGCTGCGTATTCCACCGCTGCGCGAACGCGGCGATGACATCCTGGTGCTGTTCCAGCACTTCGCCGACGCCGCCAGCCAGCGCCATGGCCTGCCCCCGCACACCTTGCAGCCAGTGCAGCGTGCCGTGCTGTTGCGCCACCCCTGGCCAGGCAATGTGCGCGAGCTGCAAAACGCCGCCGAGCGTTTCGCCCTTGGCCTGGAGCTGGCCCTGGACGGCCAGGCGCCGCCGGCGACAGCAGCTGCTGTGCCAGTGCTGAGCGGCAACCTCAGCGAGCAGGTCGAGCAGTTCGAACGCTCGCTGATCGCTGCCGAACTGGCCCAGCCACACAGCTCCATGCGCAGCCTGGCCGAGGCGCTGGGCATCCCCCGCAAGACCCTGCACGACAAGCTGCGCAAGCACAGCTTGAGCTTCGACGGCGGCAGCGGCGGGCATGACGACCAAGAGGACCACCGTTAATGAGCACCGATAGCCAGTACCTGCAGTCCGTACTGCACAGCGACATCCCCCTGACCCGCGAAATGGGCCTGGAAGTGATCGATTGGCAGCAGCACACCCTGCGCCTGCAACTGCCGCTGGCGGCCAACGTCAACCACAAGAGCACCATGTTTGGCGGCAGCCTGTACTGCGCGGCAGTGCTGGTGGGCTGGGGCTGGCTGCACCTGCGCCTGAGGGCGCTGGGGATCGATGACGGGCATATCGTCATCCAGGAAGGGCAGATCAGTTATCCGTTGCCGGTCACCGGTGCGGCGGTGGCGCGTTGTGTAGCGCCCGACGAAAAGACCTGGGAGCGATTCCTGGCCCTGTACCAGCGCCGTGGGCGGGCGCGGTTGACGTTGGAAACCACGGTGAGCAATGCCGGAAGTGACGAGCCTGCAGTGAAATTCAGCGGCCAGTACGTGCTGCACCGCTAATGCGACTAACACGGACTTTGTGGGAGCGGCCTTGCGGCCCTTTCGCGACACAAGGGCGCTCCCACAGGATCGTGCCAGGCAGTTAGATCAGCTTCAGGAAGGCCTGGCGCCATGCAGCATTGGCAGGCAACGCCAGGAAATACGGATTGAGCAGCGACTCGCGTGGCGGATACCGAAACGGCAAGCCATCCAGCCCGATCACTTCGCCACCGGCCCCCTCCACCACACCCTGCGCCGCAGCAGTGTCCCACTGCGAAGTCGGCGCCAGGCGCGGATAGCAGTCTGCGCTGCCCTCAGCCAGTAGGCAGAACTTCAACGAACTGCCGATATTGGCCAGCTCCAGCTCACCCACCGCAGCCCCAAGGCCCGCCAACAGCGCTTCCTGCTCCGGGCTGGAATGCCGACGGCTGGCCACCACGGTAAAACGCTTGCCCTGCGCGGGTGCGTTGCGTACCTGGATCGGCTGGGCTACCTCACCGGCATCTGCACGCCAGGCCCCCATGCCGCGCCCACCAAAATAGCAGCGCCCATTGGTGGGCATCGACACCACGCCAAACACCACCTCGCCGTTTTCGACCAGGGCGATGTTGACCGTGAACTCTTCGCTGCCGGCAATGAACTCCTTGGTGCCGTCCAGCGGGTCGACCAGCCACCAGCGGCTCCAACCCTGACGCTCGGCCAGCGGTATGTTGCAGTCTTCCTCGGACAGCACCGGAATGTGCGGCGCCAGCGCCAGCAGGCCATCGGCAATCACCCGGTGCGCTGCCAGGTCGGCGGCGGTCACCGGCGAATCGTCGGCCTTGTTGGTCACGGCCACGTCGGCACGCCAGAACGGCAGGATCGCCTCGCCTGCGGTCAGTGCCAGCTTGACCACTTCGTGCATCAGTTGCAGGTCGTTCATAGCTCCAGCAGCCCCCGCTGGATCATCAGGTCACGGGCCAGGTACAGCGCCGCCAGGGCGCGGCCCTCGGTGAACTGTGGGTGCATGGCCAATGCCGACAACTCGCGCAGGTTGACCTTGTCGACCCGCATCGGCTCTGGTTCATCGCCTTCCAGGCGCTCTTCGTACAGGTCGGTGGCCAGCACTACCTGGATCTTCTGGCTCATGTAGCCCGGCGACAGCGACAGCTCGGTCAGGTGCTCCAGCTGGCGTGCGCCAAAACCGGCTTCTTCCTTGAGCTCCCGGTCGGCTGCCGCCAGCACATCCTCGCCCGGCTCGATCAGGCCCTTGGGCAACGACAGCTCGTATTCATCGGTGCCGCCGCAGTATTCCTCCACCAGCACGGCATGCTCGGCGTCGAGCATGGCCACGATCATCACCGCGCCGTAGCCGTTACCCCGGCCCACCAAACGCTCGTAGGTACGCTCATTGCCATTGCTGAAGCGCAATTGCACGGCTTCGACGCGGAACAGGCGGCTGCTGGCGACGATTTCGCGGCTGAGGACGGTGGGTTTCTGGCGCATGGGGCGGCTCCTTGGCGTGAACGGGTTACTATACCGTGGCTAGCCGACTGATCGAGAGTTTCCCATGCCTGTTATTCCCTGGTCTGCCATCGATACCGTCCTGCTGGACATGGACGGCACCCTGCTCGACCTGCATTACGACAACCGCTTCTGGCTGGAGCACCTGCCCCAGCGCTATGCCGAGCTGCACGGGGTGAGCCGGACCATGGCGGAAATGGAGCTGCAGCCACTGTTCGAGCGCAATGCCGGCACGCTGAACTGGTATTGCCTGGATTTCTGGAGCCGCGAGCTGCGCCTGCCAATCCGAGAGCTGAAGCAGGAAATCGCCGACCTGATCGCCCTGCGCCCAGACGCCGACACCTTCCTGGCGGCAATCCGCAAGGCGGGCAAACGCGTGGTGATGATCACCAATGCGCACCGCGACTCGCTGTCGCTGAAGCTGGAGCGGGTGGAACTGGCGCCGTATTTCGAACGGCTGATCAGCTCGCACGATTATGGCTACCCGAAGGAAAGCCCGCAGTTTTGGGATGCCTTGCAGGCGGACATCGGTTTTGAGCCGGGGCGCAGCCTGTTTATCGATGACACGCTGGCGATACTGCGCAGTGCACAAAGATTTGGGGTGGGCCACCTGCTGGCGGTGCGCCAGCCGGATAGCAAGGCAGGGCCGCGGGATACCGAAGAGTTTGCGGCGGTCGAGGATTACCGGGACTTACTGGCAGGCCTGTAGGAGCAGCCTTGTGCTGCGAAGAGGCCGGTATGACAGAAAATTGTCTGTGAAAGTACCGGCCTCTTCGCAGCACAAGGCTGCTCCTACAAGCACTTCACCGCCATTGAAAGCAGTGCAACAACTGTGGGAGGAAGATTACTCAGGAATACGCAGCACCTGCCCCGGGTAGATCTTGTCCGGATGCGACAGCATCGGCTTGTTGGCCTCGAAAATCTTGTTGTACTGGTTGGCGTTGCCATAAACCACGATTGAAATGGCCGATAGCGTGTCGCCCTTTTTCACGGTAACGAACCGGGCCGCCTTCACCACTGGCCCGGTCACGGTGATCTGGTCATCCACGCTGGCCACACCATTGATGTTGCCGGCTGCAAGAATGATCTTCTCCTTCTCTTCCTGGCTGGCCACTTCACCCTTGAGGGTGATCGTGTCTCCCTCTACAGTGGCGGTGATCTTCGGGTTGCCCAGGCCAACGTCTTGCACGTGTTTTTTCAGCTGCTCCCCGGCATTGGCATTGCCAGGGGTCAGCAGGTCGATCAACTTCTCGCCGGCTTCCTTCACGAAACTGAACAGGCTCATTGCGCTCTCCTTGTTGACGAAACCTCGGACTCACGAGTCTAGGCCAGCTTTTCCACTCCCGCCCCCTGTGCGACCAATCGACACGGTCTATCAAGGCATAGACCCTAGCGATTAGACGCCGCCGGCCCGCAAGCCTAGGCTTGTGCTATCAGAAAGCCGCCGGTATTCAACGCCCCGATGAACAGCAAACCTCCGGTCTGCGCGGCATCATCGCCCTTGTCCATGCCCGCCGCCAGCAACACCTACGATTACGTCCAGCTCAGCGACGCCCAACGCGACAGCACCCCGCTGGCCGAAGAAGTGGCCCTGGCCATTGTCTACAACGGCCTCAACCAGGCGGTGATGCTGGTCAGCCCCACCGACCTGGAAGACTTCGCCGTCGGTTTCAGCGTTGGCAGCGGCATTGTCGAAGGCACCGCAGAAATCTACGACCTGAAGCTTTCCGGCAGCGGCTCGGCAATGTATGCCGACCTGGAAATTTCCAGCCGGGCGTTCTGGAACCTCAAAAACCAGCGCCGCCAGCTGGCCGGCACCAGTGGTTGCGGCCTGTGCGGGGTCGAAGCGCTTGAACAGGCGCTACCGGACCTGCCCGAACTGCCGGGCGCGCCCCTGCCCCCGCCCCAGTGGCTGGTTGGCCTGCGTGAACGCATCGATGCCTTCCAGCCGCTGGGCCAGCATTGCGGGGCTGTGCATGCCGCGCTGTTCATGGACCGCCATGGCGAGCTGCTGCTCGGCCGTGAAGACATCGGCCGGCACAACGCCCTCGACAAGCTGATCGGCGCCCTGCTGCGCCAAGGCATAGACAGCCAGGGCGGCCTGGCCATCGTCACCAGCCGCTGCAGCCTGGAGCTGATCCAGAAAGTACTGCGTGCCGGCATCCAGACCCTGGTCAGCCTGTCGGCGCCCACCGGCCTTGCCCTGCAATGGGCACGCAAGCACAACCTCAACCTCATCCATCTGCCAAAGCACAGCGCACCGCGGGTCTACAGCCCGGCGGCGGAGTCGTAATACCCGTGACCTCCTACCAGCACCTCCCGGACAACGCCCCAGCCTCCCCCCCTCGCTACAAGCCCTACCACGGCCCCGCCGGTGGCTGGGGCGCGTTGCGCAGCGTGGCCAAGGCCTGGGTCGGCAGCGACAACGCGCTGAAGAACATTCGCGCGCTGCTCAAGACCAACCAGAACGGCGGCTTCGACTGCCCGGGCTGCGCCTGGGGCGATTCGCCGGAAAGCGGCATGGTCAAGTTCTGCGAGAACGGCGCCAAGGCAGTGAACTGGGAGGCGACCAAGCGCCGCGTCGATGCTGCCTTCTTCGCCCGTTACAGCGTCACCTCGCTGCTGCAGCAGAGCGACTACTGGCTGGAGTACCAAGGGCGCCTGACCGAACCGATGGTCTACGACGCGCCCAGCGACCGGTACCTGCCAATCAGCTGGGATGCCGCGTTCGCCCTGATCGCCCGCGAGCTGAACAAGCTGGCCAACCCTGACCAGGCCGAGTTCTATACCTCGGGGCGCGCCAGCAACGAAGCGGCGTACCTGTACCAGTTGTTCGTGCGCGCCTACGGCACCAACAACTTCCCCGACTGCTCGAACATGTGCCACGAGGCCAGTGGCGTGGCCCTCGGGCAAAGCGTCGGGGTTGGCAAGGGCACCGTCACCTTCGACGATTTCGAGCATGCCGACACGATTTTCGTCTGGGGCCAGAACCCCGGCACCAACCACCCGCGCATGCTCGACCCGCTGCGCGATGCGGTGAAGCGTGGCGCCCAGGTGGTGTGCGTAAACCCGCTGAAGGAACGTGGCCTGGAGCGTTTCCAGCACCCGCAGAACCCGCTGGAGATGCTGACCAACAGTGACCGGCCGACCAACACCGCGTTCTTCCGCCCGGCACTGGGCGGCGACATGGCGATGCTGCGCGGCATGGCCAAGTTCGCCCTGCAATGGGAACGCGAAGCCCAGGCCAAAGGCGAACCGGCCGTGTTCGACCATGCTTTCATTGCCGAACATGGCCATGGCGTCGACGAGTACCTGGCAGTGGTAGATGCCACGCCGTGGGAGCACATCCAGGCGCAGTCCGGCCTGGCCCTAGCCGACATCGAGCTGGCCGCCCGCATGTACTGCCGCGGCAAGCGGGTGATCATGTGCTGGGCGATGGGCATCACCCAGCACCGCCATTCGGTGCCGACCATCCAGGAAATCGTCAACCTGCAGATGCTGCGCGGCAACATCGGCGCTCCCGGCGCCGGCCTGTGCCCGGTGCGTGGCCACAGCAACGTGCAGGGCGACCGCACCATGGGCATCAACGAGCGCCCGCCGGTGGCCCTGCTTGACGCCATCGAAAAGCGTTTTGGCTTCCCCGTGCCCCGGCACAACGGCCACAACACCGTCGAAGCGATTCACGCCATGCTCGATGGGCGGGCCAAGGTATTCATCGGCCTGGGCGGCAATTTCGCACAAGCCACGCCGGACACCGAGCGTACCGCACAGGCACTGCGCAATTGCGAGCTGACCGTACATATCAGCACCAAGCTCAACCGCAGCCACCTGGTGCATGGCAAGCAGGCGCTGATCCTGCCGTGCCTGGGCCGCACCGACATCGACCTGCAGGCCGACGGGCCACAAGCGGTGACGGTGGAAGACTCGTTCAGCATGGTGCACGCCTCCAACGGCCAGCTGAAGCCACTGTCTACGCAAATGCGCTCGGAACCGGCAGTGGTTGCCGGCATCGCCGCCGCGACCCTGGGCAAGCAACCGGTGGACTGGCACTGGCTGGTGGCCGACTACGACCGCATCCGCGACCTGATCGGCGATACCATCGCCGGCTTCAGCGGTTTCAACCAGCGCCTGCAACACCCAGGCGGCTTCTACCTGGGTAACAGCGCCGGCAGCCGCGAATGGAAGACCAGCACCGGCCGCGCCAACTTCAAGGCCAACCTGCTGCCGGATTCGTTGCTCGATGAGCGCGTGCGCGCCAGTGGCCAGCTGCCGGACCTGATCATGCAGTCGATGCGCTCGCACGATCAGTACAACACCACCATCTACGGCCTGGACGACCGCTACCGCGGCGTGCGCGGCCAGCGCGAGGTGCTGTTCGCCAACGAAGCCGACATCATCCGCCTGGGCTTCCAGCCGGGGCAGAAGGTCGACATCGTGTCGCTGTGGGGGGATGAGCATGTGCGCCGGGTGCAGGGCTTCACCCTGCTGGCCTTCGACATCCCGGCCGGGCAGGCAGCGGCGTACTACCCCGAAGTGAACCCGCTGGTGCCGCTGGAGAGCATTGGCGATGGCAGCCATACGCCGACATCGAAGTTCATTGCCATCAAACTGGAGCGGGCACGGGACGACGGGCGTATCCTGTAGAAACGAAAAAGCCCTGTTCCATTGCGGTTCAGGGCTTTGTCATAAAGGTCTCAGACAGCCGAAAATGGATAAAGTTTCACAGCAAATACAGTAACTTAGCGAATTGTGTACAACTCGTGTTACTCGTCGGATTTCCGTTGCCAGCCGCGCCGCTTAGCCTCAAATTCGCCTCGTCATCCCTATGAGGCTCTCTTGATGAAGAAGTACTCCTCGATTTTGTTGTTGTCTTTCAGCTTGCTCAGCGGCGTTGCCATGGCAGGCGGCAATACCGAGGCCGGCATTGGCGGCGCATTGGGTGGGGTACTCGGCTCCGTAGTGGGCAACTCCATCGGTGGTAGCACGGGCGGTGCCATTGGTGCCGGTCTGGGCGGCGCAGCCGGTGGTGCCCTGGGTGCCGACAAGCGCCAGCGTGGCGAGGCTGCTATCGGCGGCGCGCTGGGCGCTGCAGGCGGTAACGTGGTCGGTCGCTCGGTGGGCGGCACCACCGGTAGCTACATTGGTGCAGCCGCAGGCGGCGGCGCCGGTGGGGCGCTCGGCAACTACATGGGCAACAAAGCCGATGACGACGACCGCGATGACGATCGTCGCTACCGTCGCGGCTACGACGACCGTCGTCACTACGACCGTGGTCACCACTACGGCCACCGCAAGCACAAGCGCCACTGGCGCGACTGATGCCTGAGGGCCTCGCCCCGGCAGCAAAAGCCCCGCCCCTTTCGGCGGGGCTTTTTTATGCCTGCTGTCCCAGCACCAGGCCAGACAGGATCACTTGCAGCGGCTCAGGCAACACCACAGGACGACCACTGGCCCGTTCGATGAACACCTGAACCACCGTACCTGCCGCACACGCCTCCGGCTCGCCCGGGCGGAACAGCGCCAGGCGGTACTCCACCGTACTACCCGCCAGGCGCGTCACCCCCAAGCCCACTTCGAGAACGTCGGGGAAGCCGGGCAGCGCGAAGAAATCCGCCGCCGAACTGACCACGAATGCCGCCAGCTCGCCGTCACGCAGGTCCACCTCGGCCTGTTCGACAAGGAAGGCCTGGATAGCCGTTTCGAAAAAACCATGCACGGTCGCTCCGGCGATATGGCCGTTGACGTCGTTGTCCGAAGGGCGGGTGAGGATGGGGTGGAAGTGGTTGAAGGCACTGCGCTGAGGGGATTCGGTCATCTGTCTGGCTCTTGTCTCGCAAATGATGCTGACAGTGAAACAGAAATTCCAGACTTCCGCTGCCTGAGCCGGCCTCTTCGCGGGTAAACCCGCTCCCACAGGAATCGCCGCGAAGAGGCCGGCTCAGGATATCGTTCAAAAAAAAAGCCGCCCCAAAGGGCGGCTTTCTTGTCGCGCTGGGCTCAGCTTACAGCTGCGGGCCAGCGGCCTTGATGGCGTCGGAAACTTCGAACTTCTTGAAGTTTTCGATGAACAGCTTGGCCAGGCCTTTGGCGGCCTCGTCGTAGGCAGCTTTGTCAGCCCAGTTGGTGCGCGGGTTGAGCAGCTCGGTTTCAACGCCCGGGACAACTTTTGGCACGTCCAGGTTGATGATGTCCAGGTGCTCGGTTTCGGCACCGACCAGCGCGCCGCTCTGGATCGCAGCGATCACCGCACGGGTGGTCGGGATGCTGAAGCGCTTGCCAACGCCGTAGCCACCGCCGGTCCAGCCGGTGTTGACCAGGTAGACCTTGGAGTTGAAGCCATTGATACGCTTGATCAGCAGCTCGGCGTACTCGCCAGCCGGGCGCGGGAAGAACGGGGCGCCGAAGCAGGTGGAGAAGGTCGACTTGATGCCGCCGCCCGAACCCATTTCGGTAGAACCCACCAGCGCGGTGTAACCGGACAGGAAGTGGTAGGCCGCCTGTTCGTTGTTCAGGATCGAAACCGGAGGCAGAACACCGGTCAGGTCGCAGGTCAGGAAGATGACCGCGTTAGGCTCGCCGCCCAGGTTCGCTTCGGAACGCTTGGCAACGTGCTCCAGCGGGTACGCTGCACGGCTGTTCTGGGTCAGGCTGACGTCGGTGTAGTCGGCGTGCTTGTTGGCGTCCAGAACGACGTTTTCCAGGACAGCGCCGTGCTTGATGGCTTTCCAGATGACCGGCTCGTTCTTCTCGGACAGGTCGATGCACTTGGCGTAGCAGCCGCCTTCCATGTTGAAGACAACGCCTTCGCCCCAACCGTGCTCGTCGTCACCGATCAGGTAACGGCTTTCGTCGGCCGACAGGGTGGTTTTGCCAGTGCCGGACAGGCCGAAGAACAGGGTTACATCGCCTTCTTCGCCGATGTTGGCCGCGCAGTGCATTGGCAGTACGTCGGCCGCCGGCAGCAGGAAGTTCTGCACCGAGAACATGGCTTTCTTCATTTCGCCGGCGTAACGCATGCCAGCGATCAGCACTTTCTTGGCGGCGAAGTTGATGATCACGCAACCGTCGGAGTTGGTGCCGTCACGCTCAGGCTCGCACACGAAGTTGGCAACGTTGAGCACCTGCCACTGGTCGCGGCCAGCCGGGTTGAACTGCTCCGGGTTGATGAACAGGCAACGGCCGAACAGGTTCTGCCAGGCAGTCTGGGTGGTCATCTTCACCGGCAGGTAGTGCTCGGCGGCTGCCCCTACGTGAACGTAGGAAACGAAGTGATCCTGGGCGTTGTTGAACGCCTCGACGCGGTCCCACAGGGCATCGAACTTGTCGGCCGGGAACTTGCGGTTGATCGGGCCCCAGGAAATGGCGTCCTGGGTGGAAGGTTCTTCGACGATGAAACGGTCAGCCGGCGAACGGCCAGTACGGTGACCAGTCTCTACGACCAGTGCGCCAGTATCGGCTAGTACGCCTTCACCGCGTTGCAGCGCTTCTTTTACCAGCTCATCGACGCTCAGGTCGGTGTACACGGTGTTGTTGGCTTGCGTCATGAGATACCCCATCCGGCCCGAGGCCGAGTGCTCCAAACGTTTTGTAGTTGTCTTGAAAAAACTACTACAGCGAAAAAAGTGGCCGGATTATGCCAGAAACGCCCAAAAAAAGTAGGCCCCTCCTGTCGTAACCGCGCTTTTGCGCAATTCGACAGGAGATTCCCCTGTAATTAAACGTTTCAGTGGCGAGTTTCTGAGGCGGTGTCTGTACCGCCACCGGCAAACAGTTGCGCCACATCGCTTGCATCGAAGAAATAGCGCTCGTTGCAGAACTGGCAATCGATCTCCACCTGGCCGCCGCACTCTTGCACCAGCGCCTTGGCGTCATGCTCGCCCAGGCTCACCAGCGCATTACCGGAGCGTTCGCGCGAGCAGCTGCAATTGAAGCGCAACGGCTGAATGTCGAACAGGCGCACGGCATCTTCGTGGTACAGGCGGTGCAGCAGGGTTTCGTTACCTTCGGCCCATTCTTCAGGCTTGAGGGTCTTGGCCAGGGCGATCACGTGCTGCCAGCTGTCTTCACGCTCTTCGTCGTCAGGCTGGCGATCACGCGGCAGTTGCTGCAGCAGCAGGCCACGGGCTTTGCCGTTTTCGGCGTTGAGCCAGAAGCGGGTATTGAGCTGTTGCGACTGGACGAAGTAGTTGGTGAAGCACTCCGACAGGTTGGCACCGTCGAGGTCCACTGTACCCTGGTAGCGCTGGCCCTTGACCGGGTCGATGGTCAGGGTCAGGTGGCCCTCGGGCATCAACTGCGCCAGCGTGGCGTCAGCGGCGATCTGATCGGCCTCGTAGCGCGCCACGCCACGGATGTCGCGATCGCCCGAGCATTCCACCATCAGCAGCGGGATCGGCCCTTCGGAGCGCGCCTGCAGAATCAGCAGGCCATCGAACTTCAATGCCCCCACCAGCAAGGCGGTGGCGGCCATCAGTTCGCCGAGCAGCACCTGCACCGGCTGTGGGTATTCATGACGCGCCAGCACCGCGGCATAGCTGTCATCGAGAGACACCCACTCGCCGCGCACATCGCGCTCGTCGAAGATGAAACGTTGAGTGAAATCGGTATCAGGCAAATCGCTCATAGGTTTTGGCTATCTAAAAAATGATGACAAAATGGTTACAGCGGTTGTCGAAAACCTTCGAAAACCCGTGACAGAGCGCTCACAAGGCGCTCCGATTCCTGTTTGCAATAGAGGTATCTTATGGACAATCGACCACTGTTCCAAGCAAGGTGGTCCTTGGGGCCATTGGCAGCCTGCACTCTGCTTCCCATCGCTCTACTGTGTTTCTGGTTATGGCCTTTTGGCCAGATCCTGTGCCTGACTTTCGACGAGTGGCTGTTCCACAGCCTGAATGCGCCGCTGGCCGACAACACTACCTGGCGCTACATCTGGACCGTCGGCAGCCTGCGCCCGTTCGACATCGTCGTTGGCCTGATCCTTCTGGCAGTGCTTATCCGTGGTGACTGGGTGTTCAAGGCAGCTCAGGTTCGCCAGGCCTTTTTCGGCTTTCTGGTCACGCTACTCCTCTTAGTGGTGATTCGCGCGCTGTTTTCCAAGTGGGTGGATGCAGCCGGCTGGCAGCACAAGAGCCCGTCGATGATCTTCGACGACGTGGTGCACCTCAGCGACTACTACCCGAACCTGGAGGCGGCCTGGGAGCTCAAGGACCGATCCAGCAAGAGTTTCCCGGGGGATCACGCTTCGGTGCTGCTGATCTGGGCGCTGTTCATGAGCGTATTCAGCCGCCGACTGGTGCAGTTCCTGGTGATCTGGGGGCTGGCGGTGCTGTTCATGCTGCCGCGCCTGGTGGCCGGCGCCCACTGGGGGCAGGATGACTACATTGGCGGGTTGCTGATGGCAGTGCTGGCGTTGGGCTGGAGCTACTACACGCCGCTGGCGGCCAAAGGCAGTGAAGCGTTGATACGCTGGACAGCACCGTTGTTCACCCTGCTGGCCAGACTACCGCTTGTCGGGCGGTTGGCCGTGCTCCGCTAGATACTTGGGGCTGCTACGCAGCCCTTTCCGACCGGGCCGGCGCCCCGGCAAGGCCGCTCTCACAATGCTCGGTGAGGAGCTGGCTTGCCGGCGATGGGCCGCAGAGCGGCCCCGGCTATTCATAGCTGCCATGCAGCTGGTGAATCTGTCGGCGCTGCTTCTTGGTCGGCCGGCCATCGGTAGTCACGCCCATGGCCCCGGCCTTGCGCATTTCGGCCGCCTGCTCACGCCGCCTCACGCTTTCTTCGGTTTCCTCGTACAGCGTCTGCGCTTCTGGCGCCCCACGCCGCACCACCGACAACGCCTTCACCACCACGGTGCGTTCATCGAACCCGGTGCGCAGCAAAAATTCGTCGCCCACCCGTGGCTCCTTGCCCGGTTTGCAACGCTCGCCGCGGCAATGCACTTTGCCGCTCTCGATCGCCGCCTTGGCCAGCGCCCGCGTCTTGTAGAAACGCGCCGCCCACAGCCACTTGTCGAGGCGAACCTTGTCGTCGTCTTCGGCTTTTTGTGCCATCCCGTTACCTCGGATTCTGTCTTTCATCGAACTGTACTACCTTCACATACGGATGCAAAAAGTCCCCGCCATGCTTACAGTTCACCACCTTACTCGCAGGGTGCGCTTCGTGAAGACATTTGACCATTTGACTGTGATCGGCCTGCGTGAGTGGATAGCCCTGCCCGACCTTGGTGTCGCCGGGCTGCGCGCCAAGATCGACACCGGCGCCAGCACCTCAAGCCTGCACGCTACCGAGGTGGAACCGTTCGAGCGCGACGGCCAGCCCTGGGTCCGTTTCACTGCGCACCTGGGCTCGGTGGTGCAGTTGCGTCACCGGCGTTGCGAGGCCCCGCTGGTCACCATGAAAACCATCAAGAGCTCCAACGGCCACGCCCAGACCCGCTATGTCATCCGCACGTCACTGGCGCTGGGCGATGGTGTGTGGGAGGTGGAGTTCACCCTGGCCTGTCGCAAGAACATGCGCTACCGCCTGCTGCTCGGTTCCAAGGCCTTGATCCAGGGCCAGCTGGTGGTGAACCCCGGCTTGAAGTACGTCCAAGATAAACCGGCCTTTCCGGCCACCCTTTCCCCTGTCACAGGTGCTGCATGAAGATCGCTGTGCTGTCGCGCAATCCGCGTCTGTATTCCACCCGCCGCCTGGTCGAAGCCGGTACCCAGCGTGGCCACGAAATGGTGGTGATCGACACCCTGCGGGCCTATATGAACATTGCCAGCCACAAGCCGCAGATCCACTACCGCGGCAAGCCGCTGGAGGGCTTCGATGCTGTGATCCCGCGCATCGGGGCTTCGGTCACCTTTTACGGCTGCGCAGTGCTGCGCCAGTTCGAAATGATGGGTGTGTACCCGCTCAACGAATCGGTGGCCATTGCCCGCTCGCGCGACAAACTGCGATCACTGCAATTGCTGTCGCGCCGTGGTATCGGCCTGCCCATTACCGGCTTCGCCCACTCACCGGACGACATCCCCGACCTGATCCAGATGGTCAATGGCGCCCCGCTGGTGATCAAGGTGCTGGAGGGTACCCAGGGCATCGGCGTGGTGCTGTGCGAAACCACCCAGGCGGCCGAGTCGGTGATCGAGGCGTTCATGGGCCTGAAGCAGAACATCATGGTTCAGGAGTACATCAAGGAGGCCGGCGGCGCCGATATTCGCTGCTTCGTGGTGGGAGACAAGGTGATTGCCTCGATGAAGCGCCAGGCCAAGCCGGGCGAGTTCCGCTCCAACCTGCACCGGGGGGGCGTCGCCAGCCTGATCAAGATCACCCCGGAAGAGCGGATTACCGCCATTCGTGCGGCCAAGGTGATGGGGTTGAGCGTGGCGGGTGTTGATATCCTGCGCTCCAACCATGGGCCGTTGGTGATGGAGGTGAACTCATCGCCGGGGCTGGAGGGGATCGAGGTGACCACCGGCAAGAACGTGGCCGGGATGATCATCGAGCACCTTGAGAAGAACGGCGGGCCTAATCAGACCCGGACCAAGGGCAAGGGCTGAGATTTTGGGGGCTGCCTTGCAGCCCATTCGCAGCACAAGGCTGCTCCTACAGGGGATCGCGTAACCCTGTGCTGCGAATGGGCCGCAAAGCGGCCCCGGCCCTCACACGGCGTTCCGGGGTAACAGCAGCCCAAGCGGCAACCGAACCCGCGCCTCGATCCCGCCACCGGAGCGGTTACGCAGCTCCACATTCCCGCCATGCTGGGCCGCGATGCGCTTGACTATCGCCAACCCCAGACCGGTGCCCTTGCCGCCCCGTGCACGGTCCCCACGAATGAACGGGTTGAAGATGGTCTCCAGCTCCGATTCGTCGATCCCGGTGCCACGGTCCAGCACGCTCAGCACCACGTATGGTGCACTCTCGTCACCCGACACATAGGCAGCCACTTCCACGCCCTTGCCGGCATGGTGCAGGGCGTTGCCGATCAGGTTGCCCAGCATGCGCTTGAGCGAAACACGGCGCAGCGGGAACGGCGGGATTGGCTCCAGGCACAGGCGCACACGTTCTTTCGGCTGGTTGTACGGGGCCACCACTTCACGCACCAGTTCAGCCAGGTCGACCTCTTCCACCGGCTCGTCGCGGCCATCGCGGATGAACGCCAGGAACTGATCGAGGATCGCATCCATGTCCTCGATATCGCGGACCATGTCGTCACTCAGGTCGCTGTCGCTGTCCAGCAATGACAACGACAGGCGCAGGCGCGTCAACGGTGTGCGCAGGTCGTGGGAAACCCCGGCCAGCATCAGCTCGCGCTCGCGCCCGGCCTGCTCGACATCTTCGGCCATCTGGTTGAAGGCCTTGTACACCTCGGTCATCTCGCTGGGTGTATCGCTGATCGGCAGGCGCACGCTGCGCCCCTGGCCCAGCTGACGAGCGGCGAATACCAGGCGCTTGAGCGGCTGGTTCAACTGGCGCACGAAGATCCAGGCAGAGGCTGTGGACAACAGGCCGATGGCCAGGAACCAACCCAGCACGTTCCAGATCTTCTGCCCACGCAGCGGGTGCGGGTACAGCGGCACTTTCAGCCAGCCCGGGCCCAGGCTTGGCGCATTGACCCACAACGCCGGTGGCGCATGAATACGCAGCCGCACCTCGGTGTCTTCGCCCAGCTCCGCCTGCATCTGCCGTTGGTAGATTTCGCTGTAGGGCCAATGCTGCTCGCCCTCGGGCACACCCGAGCCGGTCACGCGGATAAGGCCCGCCGCCTCGGCAATCTTGTCGCGGTTTTCTTCGTCGGCAGCCCAATAGGCGCGCAAGGTCAGCGCCACACCGTGGCTGTACTGACGGTCGACCAGCACGTCCTCGTTCATCAGCAGGTAGACCAGGGTCAAGGCCTTGCTGAACAGGACGACGATCAACACCAGCCACAGGGTGCGGGCGAAGAAACTCTGCGGAAACCACAGCGGCGTTTTCATGGACGACGCGGCATCATTTACCTGCGTTTCCGTCTGGCACGAACACGTAGCCCACGCCCCAGACGGTCTGGATGTAACGCGGTTTGGACGGGTCCGGCTCGATCATGCGGCGCAGGCGCGAGATCTGCACGTCGATGGAGCGCTCCAGTGCATCCCACTCGCGGCCACGGGCCAGGTTCATCAGCTTGTCGCGGGTCAGCGGCTCGCGGGCGTGCATCACCAGGGCCTTGAGCACGGCAAACTCGCCGGTGGTAAGCATGTGCACTTCATCGCCACGCTTGAGCTCGCGGGTGGCCAGCGACAGCTCGTAGTCGCCAAAGGTGACCGATTCGTCCTCACTGCCCGGCGCACCCGGCACGGCGGGGGCCTGACGGCGCAACACAGCCTTGACGCGGGCCATCAGCTCGTCCGGGTTGAACGGCTTGCCCAGGTAGTCGTCAGCGCCCAGCTCCAGGCCCTTGATACGGCTCAGCTCGTCGCCCTTGGCGGTGAGCATGATGATCGGGATCTGGTTGTTCTGCTGGCGCAGGCGCTTGCACGCGGACAGGCCATCCTCGCCCGGCAGCATCAGGTCGAGCACCACCAGGTTGAACACCTCGCGCTGCAGCAGGCGGTCCATCTGCTCGGTGTTGGGCACCGCGCGGGCACGGTAGCCCTTGCTGGTGAAGAAACGTTCCAGCAGGCTGCTAAGCCCCGGATCGTCGTCGACGATGAGAATCTTGTCACCTTCAGCGGTGTTTGCGGTGCCGGTCATGAATAACTCCTCTGATATCGCCGCGCATTATGGCGTAGCCATTGCTGCACGTTGCGTGAGCATTGTTAGCAGATTTTTCCCCCGGCGCCAGTTCCAGCTGGCTGGGCGCCATCACCGCAAGCCGTTTGCGATGGGTATAATGCGCGGCTTTCATCCAGCGCCGCCGGGCGAAAAGCCCACAGGCGACCCCCGTATTCACAAATGTCAGGTGGTTTACATGGACAGCATCAACAGCCGTATCGCCGAGGAACTGGGCGTACGCCCCCAGCAGGTCGAGGCGGCCGTGGGCCTGTTGGACGAAGGCTCGACCGTGCCCTTCATCGCCCGGTACCGCAAGGAAGTGACCGGTAGCCTGGACGACACCCAGCTGCGCCATCTGGAAGAGCGCCTGCGCTACCTGCGCGAACTCGACGACCGTCGCGCCAGCATCCTGTCCAGCATCGAGGAACAGGGCAAGCTGACCCCGGAACTGGCCCGCGAAATCAAGCTGGCCGACACCAAGACCCGCCTCGAAGACCTCTACCTGCCGTACAAGCAGAAGCGCCGCACCAAGGGCCAGATCGCCCTGGAAGCCGGCCTGGGCGACCTGGCCGACGGCCTGTTCAACGACCCCACCCTGGCCCCGGAAAGCGAAGCCGCACGCTTCGTAAACGCCGAAAAAGGCGTAGCCGACGTCAAGGCCGCGCTGGAAGGCGCCAAGTACATTCTCATGGAGCGCTTTGCCGAAGACGCCGCCCTGCTCGACAAGCTGCGCAGCTTCCTCAAGCAGGAAGCCGTGCTCAGTGCCCGTGTGGTGGCCGGCAAGGAAGAAGAAGGCGCCAAGTTCCGCGACTACTTCGCCCACGATGAACTGCTGCGCAACGCGCCGTCGCACCGTGCCCTGGCAATCTTCCGCGGGCGCAACGAAGGCGTGCTGAGCGCTTCGCTGAAAGTGGGCGAAGAACTGCCTGGCACCCTGCACCCGTGTGAAGTGATGATCGGCAACCACGTCGGCGTCGAAAACCGCAGCCGCCCGGCCGACAAGTGGCTGGGCGAGGTGGTGCGCTGGACCTGGAAGGTCAAGCTGTACACCCACCTGGAAACCGACCTGTTCGGCGAACTGCGCGACAACGCCGAAGGCGAGGCGATCAACGTATTCGCCCACAACCTGCACGACCTGCTGCTGGCCGCCCCGGCCGGCCCGCGCGCCACCCTGGGCTTCGACCCGGGCCTGCGCACCGGTTGCAAGATCGCCGTGGTCGATGCCACCGGCAAGCTGCTGGACTACACCACGGTGTACCCGCACGCGCCAAAGAATGACTGGGACCGCACCATTTCCATCATGGCCGCACTGTGCGCCAAGCACTCGGTGGAACTGATCGCCATCGGCAACGGCACCGCCAGCCGTGAGAGCGACAAGCTGGTGGCCGAACTGGTCAAAAAATACCCAGCGCTGAAAATTACCAAGATCATGGTCTCCGAGGCCGGTGCGTCGGTGTACTCGGCATCGGAACTGGCCGCCCGCGAGTTCCCGGACCTGGACGTATCGATCCGTGGCGCCGTGTCGATTGCCCGCCGCCTGCAGGACCCGCTGGCCGAGCTGGTGAAGATCGACCCGAAATCCATCGGCGTCGGCCAGTACCAGCACGACGTTTCCCAGCTGAAACTGGCGCGTGGCCTGGACGCCGTGGTCGAGGACTGCGTGAACGCCGTGGGCGTGGACGTGAACACCGCCTCGGTCGCGCTGCTGACCCGAATCTCCGGCCTCAACGCCACGCTGGCACAGAACATCGTCGCCCATCGCGATGCCAACGGCCCGTTCGCCACCCGTGCAGCGCTGAAAAAGGTCAGCCGCCTGGGTGAAAAAACCTTCGAACAAGCCGCCGGCTTCCTGCGTGTGATGAACGGCGACAACCCGCTGGACGCCTCCGCAGTACACCCGGAGGCTTACCCGCTGGTGCAGCGCATCGCCGCCGACACCGACCGCGACATCCGCTCGCTGATCGGCGACAGCAGCTTCCTCAAGCGCCTGGACCCGAAGAAGTTCACCGACGAGTCCTTCGGCCTGCCGACCGTCACCGACATCCTGCAAGAGCTGGACAAGCCTGGCCGTGACCCACGCCCCGAGTTCAAGACCGCCACCTTCCAGGACGGCGTCGAAGACCTCAAGGACCTGGAGCCCGGCATGATCCTGGAAGGCGTGGTGACCAACGTCACCAACTTCGGTGCCTTCGTCGACATCGGCGTACACCAGGACGGTCTGGTGCACATCTCGGCGCTGTCGGAGAAGTTCATCAAAGACCCGCGTGAAGCGGTCAAGGCCGGCGACGTGGTCAAGGTCAAGGTCATGGAAGTGGACATCCCGCGCAAGCGCGTCGGCCTGTCCATGCGCATGGGCGACACCCCGGGCGAGAAGGTCGAAGGCAACCGCGGTGGCAACCGTGGCAATGGCGGCAACCGCCAGCAGCAGGCCCAACGCCCGCGTGAAACCGCCACTGCCGCACCGGCCAACAATGCCATGGCCTCGCTGTTCGCCAACGCCAAGCAGTTGAAGAAGAAGTGATGGAGGTACCCCGCGAATACGTCGAAAGCGCCTTCAGCCAGCTGCTGGGCTGCCGCCTGCAACGCCTGGACACGGGTGTTGCCGAGGTGGCCCTGGCCCTCGAGCCGCACTTGCGCAACCGTGGCCAGAAGCTGCACGGCGGGGCGATCTTCAGCCTGGTGGACATCGCCATGGGCCTGGCCTGCTCGGCCAGCCATGGCTTTGACCAGCAAAGTGTCACCATCGAGTGCAAGATCAACTACATGCGCGCCGTCAGCGACGGCGAAGTGCTGTGCACCGCCCGTGTGCTGCATGCCGGGCGTCGTACCCTGGTGGTCGACGCCGACGTAGTCCAGGGCGACAAGCTGGTGGCCAAAGCGCAAGGAACCTTCGCGGTTCTCTAGCTCACCAAGCAGTATCTGCGGTATTTTCAGCAGTGCGCTGGCACTGCTGGAACCGCGTAAACCAGGCGACAACGCCAGTTCCTTTCTTCCTACCCTTGTAGACCGTTATCTCTACCCCCATATTGGGGCGACTGACGCGTGAAGGAATACATCTTGAGCGAACTCCTCAACCGCCGCCTGAGCCTGCTCGGCGCCAATCTTCCCCTGCTCAAGCAGTGCCTGCACGGTATTGAGCGCGAATGCCTGCGCGTGACCGACGAAGGTCGCCTGGCCCAGACCCCACACCCGGAAGCTCTGGGGTCGGCGCTGACCAACGAGCAGATCACCACTGATTATTCCGAGTCGCTGCTGGAGTTCATAACCCCAGCGCTGCCCGACCCGGCCAAAGTGCTCGAAAGCCTCGAACAGATCCACCGTTTCGTCTACAGCAAGCTGGGCGACGAATACCTGTGGAGCCCGTCGATGCCGTGCACGCTGCCGGCCGAGGAGGACATCCCGATCGCCGAGTACGGCAGCTCGAACATCGGCAAGCTCAAGCACGTCTACCGCAAGGGCCTGGCCCTGCGCTACGGCCGCACCATGCAGTGCATCGCCGGTATCCATTACAACTTCTCGCTGCCCGAAGCCCTGTGGCCTCTGCTGCGCGAAGCCGAAGGCAGCACGCAAGACAACCGCGACTACCAGTCGTCAGCCTACATCGCCCTGATCCGCAACTTCCGCCGCTACAGCTGGTTGCTGATGTACCTGTTCGGCGCCTCGCCAGCGCTGGACAAAGGCTTCCTGCGTGGCCGCCCGCACCAGCTCGAAGAGCTGGACGCCGAAACCCTGTTCCTGCCCTACGCCACCAGCCTGCGCATGAGCGACCTGGGCTACCAGAGCAACGCCCAGGCCGGCCTCACGCCTTGCTACAACAACCTGGCCAGCTACACCGACAGCCTGCGCAAGGCCGTGGGCACGCCCTACCCGCCTTATGTCGAGGTCGGTACGCACGTGGACGGCGAATGGGTGCAGCTGAACACCAACATTCTGCAGATCGAGAACGAGTACTACTCGAACATCCGCCCCAAGCGCGTCACCTACACCGGCGAGCGGCCGATCCAGGCCCTGACCTCGCGGGGCGTGCAGTATGTGGAAGTACGTTGCCTGGACATCAACCCGTTCCTGCCGGTAGGTATCGACCTGACCGAGGCGCGCTTCCTCGACGCGTTCCTGCTGTTCTGCGCCCTGGAAGACAGCCCGCAGCTGGACAACGGCGAATGCCGCCAGTGCACCGACAACTTCCTGACCGTGGTGAAGGAAGGCCGTCGCCCGGGCCTGGAGCTGCATCGTGATGGCCAGCCGATCACCCTGAAGGATTGGGCCAGCGAGCTGATTGAGCGTATCCGGCCACTGGCCGACCTGCTCGACCAGGCGCAAGGCGGCGATGCCCACGGCAAAGCCCTGGATGCCCAGCAGGCCAAGGTGGATGATGCCGCGCTGACCCCGTCAGCCCAGGTGCTGGCACGCATGACCGAGCACGACGAAACCTTCATCCAGTTCTCCCTACGCCAGAGCCGTGTCCACGCCGAGACATTCCGCGAACAGCCACTGAGCAACGAACAGCAACAGGCGTTCGAAACACTGGCCCGCGAATCGCTCACCAAGCAGTCCGAGCTGGAGCAGGAAGAGGTCGGTGACTTCGACCTGTTCGTCGGCGCCTATCAGGCCAGCATCCTGGCGATCAGCAACTGATGAGCCGCGCCGTCGCCTCGCGCAAGCCGCGCGCCAGCAGCCAGGCCAGGATCGAGGCGATCCTGGCGGCTGCGCGTGAGCTGCTGGCCGAACAAGGGGTGGCGGCACTTTCCATCTACAGCGTGGCCGAGCGGGCGCAGATTCCACCGTCGTCGGTGTATCACTTCTTCGCCAGCGTGCCGGCCTTGCTGGAAGCGCTGACGGCCGATGTACACCGGGCGTTTCGTGAAGCCCTGAGCGCACCGTTCGACAGCAGCGCGTTCAGCACCTGGCACCAGCTGTCACGGCTGATCGAGCAGCGCATGCTGGATATCTATAACGAAGATGCTGCGGCGCGGCAGCTGATTCTGGCCCAGCACGGCCTGAGCGAAGTGGTGCAGGCCGACCGGCAGCACGACATGGAACTGGGCGACTTGATGCACAAGTTGTTCGACCAGCATTTTCACCTGCCGGTGATGCCGCTGGATGTGGATGTGTTCGCCCTGGCCATGGAACTGAGCGACCGGGTATATGCGCGGTCGGTGCAGTTGCACGAGGCGATCACCCCGCGCATGGCCGAAGAAGGCAAGCGGGTGTTCGAGGCGTATCTGGGGTTATACCTGCCGCCGTTTCTGGCCAAGCGTTCCAGCTGAAGTTATTGGGGCCGCGTTGCGGCCCATTCGCGGCACAAGGCCGCTCCTACAGGAGATCGCATTCCCGTGTAGGAGCGGCCTTGTGTCACGATAGGGCTGCCAAGCAGCCCCAATATCGAGCAGCATCACAGCTTGGCGATAGACACTTCAGTCGATTTCACGAAGGCAATCACTTCGCTGCCAACCTGCAGCTCCAGCTCTTTTACCGAGCGGGTGGTGATGACCGAAGTGACGATACCCGAGGCAGTCTGCACGTCGATTTCCGACAGTACCGGGCCTTCGAGGATTTCTTTCACGGTGCCTTTGAACTGGTTGCGGACGTTGATGGCTTTGATGGTCATGATGTCATTCCTTCTCTATGGCTTCAGTCAGGTAAGTGAGTGGTTCAGTGCGCCCAACGCAGTTGCGTGGGCAGAGGGGCTACAGGGTCCGGCTCGGGCGCAGTGCCCGGGGCCGACAGAACACGGTTGAGCACTTCGCTTTCCAGCGCGGCCAGGCGGTGCGAACCACGTGCCCTGGGCCGTGCCAGGTCGACCGTAAGGTCAAGCCCGACTTCGCCGTCCTCGATCAGGATCACCCGGTCAGCCACGGCAACTGCCTCGCTGACATCGTGGGTGACCAGCAGCACTGTGAAGCCGTGCTGACGCCACAGGCGTTCGATCAGTTGCTGCATTTCGATACGGGTCAATGCATCCAGCGCACCCAGCGGCTCATCCAGCAGCAGCAGGCGTGGCTGGTGAATCAAGGCGCGGGCCAAGGCCACACGCTGCTTCTGGCCACCGGAGAGGGCTGCCGGCCATTCATTGGCGCGGTCGGCCAGGCCAACCGCATCCAGCGCTTCCAGCGCACGTGGGCGCCAATCACCCGACAGGCCCAGGCCAACGTTGTCGATCACCTTCTTCCACGGCAGCAGACGTGCGTCCTGGAACATCAGGCGGGTTTCTTCACGGGCCTCTTCCAGCGGCGCAGCACCGGCCAGCAACTGCCCGGCAGTGGGCTGGTCGAGCCCGGCCAGCAGGCGCAGCAGGGTGCTTTTGCCGCAGCCGCTGCGGCCAACGATGGCAACGAACTGGCCGGCCGGAATGTGCAGGTCGATGCCCTTCAACACTTCGCGCTGGCCAAAGGTCTTGCGCAGGCCATTGGAGGCCAGCGGGATGCCACGCAGCAGGCGTGGCGGCTGTTCCTTGAGCACAGTCATGCGCCCTCCTTCTTGGCCACTTGATAGGCCGGGTGCCAGCGCAGCCAAACACGTTCCAGGCCACGGGCGGCGAGGTCGGCGAGTTTGCCAAGCACGGCATACAGGACGATGGCCAGTACCACCACGTCGGTCTGCAGGAACTCACGGGCGTTCATCGCCAGGTAACCGATGCCGGCATTCGCCGAAATGGTTTCGGCAACGATCAGGGTCAGCCACATGAAACCCAGGGCGAAGCGCACACCTACCAGGATCGAAGGCAACGCACCCGGCAGGATCACCTGGCGGAACAGGCTGAAGCCGGACAAGCCGTAGCTGCGGGCCATCTCTACCAGCGCCGGGTCGACGTTGCGGATACCGTGGTAGGTGTTCAGGTAGATCGGGAACAGCGTGCCCAGCGCGACCAGAAAGATCTTCGCCGACTCGTCGATACCGAACCACAGGATCACCAGGGGGATAAGCGCCAGGTGCGGCACGTTACGGATCATCTGCACCGAGCTGTCGAGCAGGCGTTCGCCCCAGTTCGACAGGCCGGTGATGAAGCCCAGTACCAGGCCGATGCTGCCGCCGATGGCGAAGCCCAGGCCGGCACGCCAGCCACTGATGGCCAAGTGGGTCCAGATGTCGCCGCTGCGCACCAGTTCGACGCCGGCGCTGACCACTGCGCTAGGTGCCGGCAGGATGCGGGTCGACAGCCAGCCAGCGCTGACCGCCAGTTGCCAGACTGCCAGCAGCAGCACCGGCAGCGCCCACGGCGCCAGGCGCTGGGTCAGGGTGGAGGAAGTTACACGACTCATGGCCCGGCCCTCAGCTCTGCGACACGGATTTGGGCAGGATGTCGTTGGCAACCATCTCGCCGAACGGGCTTACGTAGCCACCGGTTTTCGGTTGCTCCGGGCGCTGAACATCAAGGTGCGGGAACAGCAGCTCGGCAACGCGGTAAGACTCTTCGAGGTGTGGATAACCCGAGAAGATGAAGGTATCGATCCCCAGGTCGGCATATTCCTTCACCCGCGCCGCGACAGTCGGGCCGTCGCCTACCAGCGCGGTACCGGCGCCACCACGTACCAGGCCAACGCCTGCCCACAGGTTGGGGCTGACTTCCAGGTTGTCGCGGTTGCCGCCGTGCAGGGCAGCCATGCGCTGCTGGCCCACCGAGTCGAAGCGCGCCAGCGAGGCCTGGGCACGGGCGATGGTGTCATCGTCCAGGTGCGAGATCAGGCGGTCGGCGGCGGCCCAGGCTTCTTCGTTGGTTTCCCGCACAATCACGTGCAGGCGGATACCGAAGCGCACTTCACGGCCTTGAGCGGCCGCTTTTTCGCGCACCTGGGCGATTTTCTCGGCAACGGCTGACGGCGGCTCGCCCCAGGTCAGGTACAACTCGACCTGCTCGGCGGCCAGGTCCTGAGCGGCCTCGGACGAACCGCCGAAATACAGCGGCGGGCGTGGTTGCTGAATCGGCGGGTAGAGCAGCTTGGCGCCCTTCACCTGGATGTGCTTGCCGTCGTAGTCGACGTTTTCGCCTTCCAGCACCTTGCGCCAGATACGGGTGAACTCGACCGAAGCTTCGTAGCGCTCCTGGTGGTTCAGGTGCAGGCCATCACCGGCCAGTTCATCCGGGTCGCCACCGGTTACCAGGTTGAACAGCGCACGGCCATTGGACAGGCGGTCGAGGGTCGCCGCCTGGCGTGCTGCCACGGTCGGCGAAATGATGCCCGGGCGCAGGGCAACCAGGAATTTCAGGTGCTGGGTCACAGGGATCAGCGACGCGGCCACCAGCCAGGAATCCTCGCAGGAACGGCCGGTAGGGATCAGTACCCCACCAAAGCCCAGACGGTCGGCGGCCTGCGCGATCTGCTGCAGGTAACCGTGATCGACCGCACGTGCGCCGTCGGAAGTGCCCAGGTACTTGCCGTCACCGTGGGTCGGGAGGAACCAGAAAATGTTAAGGCTCATTGGAGTTGTCTCCTCAAGGGTGGCTCAGCCAGGGCGGCGCCCCGGCACAGGCGAATCAATCAAGGCGCGCTAGCGACCTTGGCCGGGGGTGTCCAGATCACGTCCTTGATGCTCAGCGGCTTGGGTATCAGCTTGAGCGCCTGGAAGGCATCGGCAATCTTCTGTTGCGCGGCCACTACCTCGGGGGTTAGCGGTGCTGCACCGTAGCCCTGGCGCTTGACCGAGGTCAGGGTGATGTCGGCAGGCAGGCCGAGCAGCGGTGCCACCTGGTCGGTCACTTCCTGCGGGTTGGCCTGCGACCACTCGCCCACGGCGCGCACTTCCTCGATGAGGGTGTTGATCACCGCCGGGTGCTGGGTCGCGTAATTGCGGGTGGCCAGGTAGAACTGGTGGTTGTCGACCAGGCCCTTGCCGTCACGCAGGGTACGCGCCTGCAACTGCTGCTCGGCGGCGGCCTGGTACGGGTCCCAGATCACCCAGGCATCGACACTGCCACGCTCGAACGCAGCGCGGGCATCAGCTGGGGGCAGGTACACCGGCTGGATATCGCTGTACTTGAGGCCGGCGTCTTCCAGGGCGCGGACCAGCAGGTAGTGGACGTTGGAGCCTTTGTTGAGGGCGACTTTCTTGCCTTTGAGTTCCTTGACCGACTGGATCGACGAACCCTTCGGCACCAGGATCGCTTCGCTGTGCGGCGCTGGCGGCTCGTAGGCCACATAGAGCAGATCGGCGCCGGCGGCCTGGGCAAATACGGGCGGGGTTTCGCCGGTAACACCAAAGTCGATGGAGCCGACGTTCAGCCCTTCAAGCAGCTGCGGGCCGCCGGGGAATTCGGTCCACTGCACCTGCACGCCCTGCTCGGCCAGGCGCTTTTCCAGCGTGCCCTTGGCCTTGAGCAGCACCAGGGTGCCGTATTTCTGGTAACCGATACGCAGGCTTTCGGCCTGGGCTTGGGTAATGGCGCCGAAGGACACAGCCGCCGCAAACAGGGCGACCAGACCGCGACGCAAGAAGACTGTGCGCATGGCGCTCTCCTGTGCGAATGAGGTTCGGGTTGCACCTGCTTGCCTCGTTATCGGGCGAGTAAGGTGGTGAAGCGGGTTGTGCCGGTCAGATGCTCCAGCGGGCGCTGATCAGGCGTTCGTTCAGTACGCCGGGGGCCACGGGGCGTGGCCGACGGGCCAGGGCAACGTGGAAGGTTTCCAGCGAGTCCAGCAGGCGTTCTTCCAGTGCTGGCACCAACTGCGCGGGCTTCGTGCCGTCTGCATAAGCCACCTGGCTGTCGTCGGCGAAGATCCCTTGCAGGGTCTCTTGTGCCTTGAGTGCCGACAGCACGGGTTTCAATGCGTAATCCACCGCCAGCATGTGGGCGATGCTGCCGCCGGTGGCGATCGGCAACACGATCTTGTGGGCCAGGGCGCGTTCGGGCAGCAGGTCCAGCAAAGTCTTCAGTGCACCGGCAAACGAAGCCTTGTACACCGGGGTGGAAACGATCAGGCCATCGGCCTGGGCTACCAGCTGCTGGAAGTGCTGCACATGCGGGCTGTCGAAACGGGCATGCAGCAGGTCTTCGGCGGGGAAGTCACGTACCTGGAACGTCACCACTTCAACGCCCCGGCCCTGCAGCCACTGGCGCGAACGCTCAAGCAGCACGCCGGAGCGTGAACGAGGACTTGGGCTACCACCGATTGAGACGACCAGCATTGCTGCGCTTCCTTGTGTTCTGTTGGAAATGACATTAACAGCTGCCGCATATATCTAGAAATCATATTTTTTCATTTGTTTATTCCATTTCTATCTTTTCCGCGCGAATACGGCCACACTTTTGTTCAGGCATAAAAAAGGGCCGTCGAAACGGCCCGAAAATCCCTGCTTGGCTAAGAGCAATGCAACGAGGAATCCATTAACGATTTGGCTGTGGGGTCAGACGCAGATAGGGTTTGACCGCCCGGTAACCTTTGGGGAAGCGCTGCTTGATTTCTTCCTCATCTTTGAGCGAAGGCACGATCACCACCTCGTCGCCGTCCTGCCAGTTACCTGGCGTGGCGACCTTGTGGTTGTCGGTCAACTGCAGCGAGTCGATCACCCGCAGGATTTCATTGAAGTTGCGCCCGGTACTGGCCGGATAGGTAATGGTCAGGCGCACCTTCTTGTTCGGGTCGATGACGAACAGCGAGCGCACGGTCAGGGTGTCGCTGGCGTTCGGGTGAATCAGGTCGTACAAGTCGGACACCTTGCGGTCGGCATCGGCGATGATCGGGAAGTTGACCAAGGTGTTCTGGGTCTCGTTGATGTCCTCGATCCATTTATGGTGCGAGTCGACCGGGTCTACCGACAGGGCGATGGCCTTGACCCCACGCTTGGCGAAGTCGTCCTTGAGCTTGGCAGTCAGGCCCAGCTCGGTGGTGCACACCGGGGTGAAGTCGGCAGGATGAGAGAACAACACCCCCCAGCTGTTGCCCAGCCACTCGTGGAAGCGGATTTTGCCTTCGCTGGAATCCTGTTCGAAATCGGGGGCGATATCGCCGAGTTTGAGGCTCATGGGCTGCGGCTCCTTGGCTGGGTTTTGTACCGTATGGGTTCAATGTGCCTGCATTCGGTTAAAAACAAAAAGAATAAATAACGATTTATTTATAACCATAATGCATACAAATTTACGGGCACAAAAAAGCCTCGCACTAGGCGAGGCTTCTTTTTCAGCTACGGCTTACAGGAAGTTGTAAGTGTAGTTGAAGATCAGACGGGTCTGATCCTGGTCAGCCAGTGAGCTGGTGCCGGTGCCACGGTATACGCCGTGACGCAGGCTGGCGCCCAGGCCCTTGAAGGTGCCTTCCTGGATGACGTAGTCGATACGGGCATCACGCTCCCACTCGCTGAAGTGGCCGTTGCCGTTGGCGTTCTTGCCATCTTCACCTTTCAGGTAGGCAACCGATGCTTTCAGGCCCGGCACGCCCAGGCGAGCGAAGTCGTAGGCGTACTGGCCGAAGGTGGTGTTTTCACCAGCCTTGGCGAACTGGTTGATCATGCTGTCGGTGAACAGGTAGAAGCTGGAGCCACCGGCGCCTTCGTTGCGGCCGTTGCCGTCAACCACGTTGCCTTGGTTCAGCCAGACGAAACCACCATCGTCATTGACGCGCTGGTGGCCGAGCATCAGCGAGTGGCCACCCAGGGTGTAGGTGAACATCGCGGACCAGGTCTTGTTGTCGACCTCGCCAGTGTTCTTGGCATAACCGCCGTTGTTGCTGAAGCGGTAGCCGGCCTCACCGTTCTTGCCGTCGCTGCTGCTGTCGAAGTAGCGCAGGTCGGTCTTGAACGACTGATCGTCAGCGATCTTGAACACGTGGGTCGCGCCCAGGAAGTGCTGCTTGTAGAAGTCTTCCAGGTTCGAGTAGTAGTACTGCAGGGTCAGGTCTGGAGTGAGCTTGTAGTCCAGGCCGCCGTAGCGGAACTTGTTGCTGTCCTGGGTAGCACCGGCTACCGACAGGCCGGTACGGTTGCTCGAAGCACGGCCCATGGCGTGGGTCAGCTGACCGGCGTTGATGGTCAGGTTGTCGATTTCCTTCGACTGGATGGTGCCACCCTCGAAGGTTTGCGGCAGCAGACGGCCATCGTTGGAGACCAGGATCGGCAGGTTCGGCGCCAGGGCGCTACCGTAGTGAACTTCGGTCTTCGAGAAGCGCGCCTTGGCGTTGGCGCCAACGCGAGCCCACTGGCTTTCAGCAGAGCCGTCGCTGTCGCTCGGGAAGAAGCTGCTGTTGTCTGGGTGCTTGCCACGGCCACCATCCAGGTGGATACCCCACAGGGCCTGGGCATCGACACCGAAACCAACGGTGCCTTCAGTGAAGCCGGAGATGTAGTCGAGCTTGAAGCCCTGACCCGACTCGCGGTTGTCAGCACCGCCATCACGGTTGTCGTTGTTGAAGTACATGGTGCGCGAGCTGAGCGACAGTTTGCTGTCTTCAACGAAACCGGCAGCGCCTGCTTGTTGGGCGAGAACCCCCAGTGCCACGGCCAGGGCCAGGCTGGACTTGTACATGTTTTGCTCCTCTACGTTCTAATTTTTGTGTATCTCTGGCGGAGGGATCTGCTGCCCCTTCTCACCGTGGATTGGCGATTTAGTCCCAAAGCGTGACCACTAAGTCAATCGTTTCTAAACGTTTCGCGACTTTGGTCTAAGACGCCAGCTGCGCTACAGGATAATGACAATCCTATAAATCCAAAATGACCGTTTTATGAATTGGTAAGATTTTTACGGAATATGGTTGGAACCTTTACAGCCAAACGTTGTAGCAATCCCGCCAATCATAACCATTGGTTATTTGCAAACGTTTGCTCATAATCTAATACCTTAACGTTCTATAGGGACGAAAAAGCCTAGCAGCGCGCTCTGATTTCGCCACCGGGCAGGGTTGCCCCAAAGTAGCGGGGGCCTTTTACGGTCAATGTGGGAGCGCACTACCCCTGGGCTTAAAGCATTTGGCTCCTAAGCTAATGCAAAAAGGTTATTTATTTCTAAATTCTTAGATCATTTAGTCTTCTCGCCATCCATCGCCCTGATTGCCTGACGAGAGGTTCACCATGATCCCGCACGCTCCGCTGCGCCTGTTCGCCGCCCTGACCCTCGCCAGCACCAGCTGGGTTGCCCAGGCCGCCGACCTGACCGTGGCCTACCAGACCACCGTCGACCCGGCCAAAGTGGCTCAGGTCGATGGCGACTATGAAAAAGCCAGCAAGGCCAGCATCGACTGGCGCAAGTTCGATAACGGCGCCGACGTGATCACTGCGGTGGCCAGCGGCGACGTGCAAATCGGCTACTTGGGTTCCAGCCCGCTGGCCGCTGCCGCCACCCGCAAGCTGCCGGTCAAGACCTTCCTCATTGCCACCCAGATTGGCGCTGGTGAAGCGCTGGTCGCCCGCGACAGCATCAAGACTCCGCAAGACCTGATCGGCAAGAAGGTCGCCGTGCCGTTCGTTTCCACCGGCCACTACAGCCTGCTGGCCGCCCTGAAAAGCTGGAACATCGACCCGTCCAAGGTACAGATCCTCAACCTGGCGCCACCGGCCATCATTGCCGCCTGGAAGCGCGGCGACATCGATGCCACCTACGTCTGGGACCCAGCCTTGGGCGTGGCCAAGGAAAACGGCAAGGTGCTGATCACCTCGGGCGAACTGGCCCAGAAAGGCGCACCCACTTTCGATGCCTGGATTGTGCGCAAGGACTTCGCCGACAAGCACCCTGAAGTGGTCAAGGCCTTTGCCAAGGTCACCCTCGATGCCTACGCCGACTACCGCAAGGACCCGAAAGCCTGGCTGGCCGACAAGGGCAACGTAGACAAGCTGGTGAAGCTGTCCGGCGCCAAGGCCAGCGACATCCCGGTGCTGCTGGAGGGCAACGTGTACCCCCTGGCCGCAGACCAGGCCAACGCCTTGGGCGCGCCGACCACCCAGGCACTGACCGACACGGCCAACTTCCTCAAGCAGCAAGGCAAGGTCGACGCCGTACTGCCGGACTACTCGCCGTACGTCAGCGCCAAGTTCCTTCCAAACTGATCCGGAGCCCGTCATGGCCTTGCTCGAGCTGGAGCGCATCAGCGCACAGTACCCTGGCGCCAGCACCCCGGTGCTGGCCGACATCAACCTGAGCCTGGGGCCACGCCAGCTGCTGGTGGCCCTGGGGCCGTCCGGCAGCGGCAAGACCTCGCTGCTCAACCTGATCGCCGGCTTCGTCGCCCCCAGCGCCGGGCGCATCACCCTCGACGGCGTACCGGTGCAGGGCCCTGGTGCCGAGCGCGGCGTGGTGTTCCAGGACGATGCCCTGCTGCCATGGCAGAACGTGCTGGGCAATGTCGCCTTCGGCCTCGAACTGGCCGGCGTACCCCGCGCCCAGCGTGAGGCCAAGGCCCGCGAAATGCTCGCCCTCGTCGACCTCGATGGCTTTGGCGAACGGCGCATCTGGCAATTGTCCGGTGGCCAGAAGCAGCGCGTAGGCCTGGCCCGCGCGCTGGCGGCCGACCCACGGGTACTGCTGATGGATGAGCCGTTCGGCGCCCTCGACGCGTTCACCCGCGAGCAGATGCAAGAACTGCTGCTGCAGGTGTGGCAGCGCACCGCCAAGCCGGTGTTCCTGATTACCCACGACATCGAAGAAGCGGTGTTCCTTGCCAGCGAACTGGTACTGCTGGCGCCCAACCCGGGGTGCGTAGTGGAGCGCCTGCAACTGGACTTCGGTCAGCGCTATGCCGCTGGCGAATCGGCCCGGGCCATCAAGTCCGACCCCGCCTTCATCGAAACCCGCGAGCATGTGCTGGCGCGGGTGTTCTCCCAACGCCAAAGCCTGCAGGAGCGCGCATGAGCAGCCTGGACCTGCCGGTCGCCGGCAAACACAACGCCCAAACCCGGCCAGCCGCCAAGCAGCGCCGGCCATTGTCCACCCGCTGGATAAGTACCCTGACCATGGTCAGCCTGCTGCTGGTCTGGTGGCTGGTGACGGCCGCCGGCTGGATCGAACCCCTGTTCCTGCCTTCGCCCGGTGACATCCTGGCCAGGGCCTGGACCCTGCTGACCCAAGGTTACATGGACGCCAGCCTGTGGCAGCACCTGGGCGCAAGCCTGGGCCGCATCGGCCTGGCGCTGGTGGCCGCGACCCTGACCGCGATCCCGGTCGGCATCGCCATCGGCTACAACCGCGTGGCCCGCGGCATCCTCGACCCGCTGATCGAGTTCTACCGGCCCATCCCGCCGCTGGCCTACCTGCCGTTGATCGTCATCTGGTGCGGTATCGGCGAGCTGTCGAAGGTGCTGCTGATCTACCTGGCAATCTTCGCCCCGATCGCCATTGCCACCGCCACCGGTGTGCGCACGGTCGACCCGGCCAAGCTGCGGGCGGCACAGTCGCTGGGCGCGACCAAGGCGCAGCTGATCCGCCATGTGATCCTGCCCAGTGCGCTGCCCGACATCCTCACCGGCATCCGCATCGGCCTGGGGGTGGGCTGGTCGACACTGGTCGCCGCCGAGCTGATTGCCGCCACCAGCGGCCTGGGCTTCATGGTCCAGTCGGCGGCGCAGTTCCTGGTCACTGATGTGGTGGTGCTGGGTATTTTGCTGATCGCCCTGATCGCCTTCGCCCTGGAAATGAGCCTGCGTGCCCTGCAACGCAAACTGGTGCCCTGGCATGGGCAGAGCCACTGATTGCCGACTGACCACGCCGGCAAACCGGCGCCTAGAACGAGAAAAGACATGAGCCTGACCGTTACCCCTCTCAGCCCGGCCCTCGGTGCCCAGATCAGCGGCGTGGACATCAGCCGCGATATCACTGCAGAAGAACGCGACGCCATCGAGCAGGCGCTGCTCAAGCATCAGGTGCTGTTCTTCCGCGACCAGCCGATCAACCCCGAGCAGCAGGCGCGCTTTGCCGCCCGCTTCGGCGACCTGCACATTCACCCGATCTACCCCAACGTGCCGGAAACCCCGCAGGTGCTGGTGCTCGATACGGCAGTCACCGATGTACGCGACAACGCCGTGTGGCACACCGACGTGACCTTTTTGCCGACCCCGGCACTGGGCGCGGTGCTCAGCGCCAAGCAGTTGCCGGCCTACGGTGGCGATACCCTGTGGGCCAGCGGTATCGCGGCCTTCGAGGCCTTGTCGGCGCCGCTGCGCGAAATGCTCGACGGGCTGACCGCCACCCACGACTTTACCAAGTCGTTTCCGCTGGAGCGTTTTGGCACCACGCCGGAAGACCTGGCGCGCTGGGAGGCCACGCGGCGCAACAACCCGCCGCTGTCGCACCCGGTGGTGCGCACGCATCCGGTGAGCGGGCGCAAGGCGTTGTTCGTCAATGAAGGGTTTACTACGCGCATCAATGAGCTGAGCGAGCTGGAAAGCGATGCGCTGCTGAGGCTGCTGTTCGCCCATGCGACGCGACCGGAGTTCAGCATTCGCTGGCGTTGGCAGGAGAATGACGTGGCGTTCTGGGACAACCGCGTCACCCAGCATTTTGCGGTGGATGATTACCGGCCGAACCGGCGGGTGATGCACCGGGCGACCATCCTGGGGGATGCACCTTTCTGACAGTTTTTGCGAGGCCTTTGGCCTCCATTCGCAGCACAAGGCTGCTCCTACAGGGGATCGCGTACCCCTGTAGGAGCAGCCTTGTGCTGCGAATGGGCCGCAAAGCGGCCCCGGCAATCTAACGGACCAGATGCAGGTACTGCATGTGCCGCTCGTACTGGTCGAGGATGTCGTTGATGATCTGCTCCTTGCTGTAGCCCACCAGGTCATAGTTCTGGCTGCCTTCGCTCAGGTGCACCTCCGCCCGGTAATAGCGGCGGTTCTTCAACTCCTGCGTACCCAGCCCACCCAGGGCGAACGACGGCGTGAAGTAGCCACGCATCTGCACCTGGTAAATGAACGGCTGTTCCTCGCCATGGCCAATCTTCAGGCTGACGTTGTCGTGGCTCGGGTCGTCCTGGGTAATCAGCACCAGGCCCTTCTGCTCGAACACTTCGCGCACATCAGCGATCGCCGGGCGCACCACGTCGTCCATGAAGCGGTACACCTCATCACGCGACGGGAAGTGCACGGCCTGGCTCAGGCGCTGGCGCCAGCCGCCACGGCCGCGACGTGACTGGGCGAACGGGGCCAGCGAGTGCATCTGCGCGATCTGCCGTTGCGACTCCAGGTAAAACGCCTTGTGCAGCCCCCACATCATGCACAGCAGAATCAGCGAGAACGGCAACGAGGTCAGCACCACCGCCGACTTCAGCGAGTCGATGCTGCCCGCGAACAGCAGTGCACTGGTGATCAGCGCCGTCATCGCGCCCCAGAAGATGCGCAGCCAGTTCGGCCCGTCCTCGTCCGCGTCGCCACCCTTGGCCGACAGAGTCGACAGCACCACAGTGCCCGAGTCGGCGGAGGTCACGAAAAACACGAAGCTGATGAACACCGTGGTGGCGATCACCACCTTGCTCCACGGGTAGGTTTCCAGCAGCAGGTACAGGCTCATCGACGGGTTATCCAGTGCCGACTGGCCCAGCGCGGTCATGCCGTGGTTGATGACCTGGTCCAGGGCGCTGTTGCCGAAGATCGACATCCACGCCAGGGTAAAGCCCAGCGGAATCAGCAGCACGCCAAAGACGAACTCGCGGATGGTGCGGCCGCGGGAAATGCGCGCGATGAACAGGCCCACGAACGGCGCCCAGGCAATCCACCAGGCCCAGTAGAACACTGTCCAGCCGCCCAGCCAGTCGCGGTTATCACCGTAGGCATACACATCAAAGCTCTTGCGTGGCAGAGCGCCCAGGTAATCACCCAGGTTCTGGATCAGCGTGTTGAACAAGTGTTGGGTAGGCCCGGCAAACAGCACGAACAACAGCAACGCGCAGGCCAGGAACAGGTTGATGTCGCTCATCACCCGCACGCCCTTCTCCACCCCGGCAACGGCCACGGCCACTGCCGCGCCCATCATCAGGGTGATGAGGATCACCTGTACCCACTGGCTGTGGCTGATACCGAACAGGTAGTCCAGGCCGGCGTTCAGGTGCAGTACGCCAAAGCCCATGTCGGCACCCAGGCCGAACACCGTGGCAATGATACCGAAGCCATCCACTGCGTAGCCGATAGGGCCGTTGATGCGCTTGCCGATCAGTGGGTACAGCGCCGAACGCAACGCCAGCGGCAGGTTGTGGCGGTAGGCGAAGTAGGCCAGCGCCATGCCGACAAAGGCGAATACGCCCCAGCCATGCAGGCCCCAGTGCAGGAACAGGATCTGCATCGCCTGGCGCCCGGCCTCGGCCGTGCCCGCTTCGCCCTGGGGCGGTTGCAGCATGTGCGTCAGCGGTTCGGAAACGCAGAAGAAGAACAGGGTAATGCTGATACCGGCGGCGAACAGCATGCCGGCCCACGAGAGGTAACTGAACTCGGGTTCGTCGTGGTCTGCACCGAGCTTGATCTTGCCGTAGCCGGACAAGGCGGTGACCACCACGAAGACCAGATACAGCGTCATGGCCAACATGTAGTACCAGCCGACCGTGTTGGCCGCCCAGTTCTGCGCCGCCAGCAGCCAGTCGCCTGCGGCTTGCGGGTTGGAGATGACTACCAGGCCAAAGATGAGGATGAAACTTGCCGCAAAGTAGAACACCGGGGGGTTCATGCGGATTTTGCCGTTAGCGGCGGAAGGGTTCGGTGCACTCATCGGGCGTGCACCTCGTCGAATGACGTGAGGTTCGGAATGAACGGGTTCAGCAAAGGAATCCTCCTGTTGAACACCGGCAGCGGACCAGCGTTTTTACATTGAACAAGCGTTCAAGTTAAACATGGATCGGATTTCAATGCGAATTGGGCCGCTGATTGGCGTCCTCCTGCACTGGCATCTTCGCGGGCTTGCCCGCCAAGAGGCCAGTGCAGCTAATATCAATGCCAGATCAGTTCTTGTCCTGGCAATCCAGCTGCAGGTTGGCCTGGGTGATGTTGCTTTCAGCAGGCACACTGCGGGTCAGCCACACGTTACCGCCAATGGTCGAACCCTTGCCGATGGTAATACGCCCCAGCACCGTGGCCCCGGCGTAGATCACCACATCGTCCTCGACAATCGGATGGCGCGGCAGGCCTTTGTGCAGGGTGCCGGACTCATCGCTGGGGAAGCGCTTGGCGCCCAGGGTCACCGCTTGGTAGATGCGCACGCGCTCGCCGATGATCGCGGTTTCGCCGATGACCACGCCGGTGCCGTGGTCGATGAAGAAGCTCGGGCCGATCTGCGCGCCGGGGTGGATGTCGATACCGGTGGCCGAATGCGCCAGCTCCGAGCTGATCCGCGCCAGCAGCGGCAGGCCGGCCTTGTACAGGTGATGCGCCAGGCGGTGATGGATGATCGCCAGGATGCCCGGGTAGCACAGCAGCACTTCATCGACGCTGCGCGCGGCGGGGTCGCCGTGATAGGCGGCCAGCACGTCGGTGTCGAGCAGCACTCGCAGTTCCGGCAGCGCAGCAGCAAAGCCCTGGATCAGCTTCAACGCATGGCCATCGACGCTGGCCAGTTGAGCCTTGCTTTGCCGGGCGGCGTAGCGCAACTCCAGGCGCGCCTGGGTCAGCAAGGCGGTCAGCGCGGCATCCAGGGTATGGCCAACGTAGAAGTCTTCGCTCTCTTCGCGCAGGTCCACAGGCCCAAGGCGCATGGGGAACAACGCGCCGCACAGTTGCTCGAGAATTTGTCGCATCGCCTCGCGCGACGGCAGCTCGCGCCCGCCCTGCTCACCAATGCTGCGGCCATTGCGGGTGCGCCATTGCTCACGGGCGCCGCGCAGGCCGGTGACAATGCTGTGCAACTGCCAGTGCGCGGATGAAGGTTGTTCGCTCACGGTTTTCTCCTGCCGTATAGGCCATCTGGTTTTTTTCGCCAGGCCCGAGCCTTTCGCGGTCCCTGTGGGAGCGGGTTCACCCGCGAAGAGGCCGAGCCTGCCTACATGCAATCCACTCTACGGCAAATCCGTCCCTTGGAAAAAACAACGCTTTATTCCATCCTGCGCTAAGTCAGGCATAAGCCGCGATGACGTAGCGAGCATCCTCGCCTACCCTCAAAGCAGCCAACACCTGGCACAAACTAAAAATGGAATAACAAAATAATTTTTTATTATTTCCTGGCCTAAGCAGCCGACCCTATAGTCGCCACCTCACTACTTACACAACAAGCGCGGGGCTCTGACATGTCGAAATTCGCCAAACCGCTACTCAACGCCAGCCTGGCCATCCTGCTGGGTGCCGGCCTGCTCAGCCAGGCGTTCGCCGGCGAGCAGTTGAAGACCATCCAGGAAAAAGGCGTGATCAACGTCGGCCTCGAAGGCACCTACCCACCGTTCAGCTTCCAGGACGAGAACGGCAAGCTGGCCGGCTTCGAGGTGGAGCTTTCGGAACTGCTGGCCAAGGAGCTGGGGGTCAAGGCCAAGATCCAGCCGACCAAGTGGGACGGCATCCTTGCCGCGCTGGAATCCAAGCGCCTGGACGTAGTGGTCAATCAGGTGACCATCTCCGAGGAGCGCAAGAAGAAATACGATTTCTCCGAGCCCTACACCGTTTCGGGTATCCAGGCCCTGATCCTGAAGAAGAAAGCCGCGGACCTGAACATCAAGACTGCGCAAGACCTGGCTGGCAAGAAAGTCGGCGTGGGCCTGGGCACCAACTACGAGCAGTGGGTCAAGCAAGACGTCCCGAAAGCCGAAGTGCGCACCTATGAAGACGACCCGAGCAAGTTCGCCGACCTGCGCAACGGCCGTATCGACGCCATCCTGATCGACCGCCTGGCCGCGCTGGAATACGCGCAAAAAGCCAAAGACACCGAACTGGCCGGCGATGCCTTCTCGCGCCTGGAAAGCGGCGTGGCCCTGCGCAAGGGCGAGCCTGAATTGCTGGCGGCCATCAACAAGGCCATCGACAAGCTCAAGGCTGACGGTACGCTGCCCAAGCTGTCCGAGAAATACTTCGGTGCCGATGTCACCAAATGATTGCTGAAAGCCTGCAACTCGTTGTCGACTCCGCGCCCTTCCTGCTGAAGGGCGCGGGTTATACAGTGCTGCTCAGTGTCGGCGGCATGTTCTTCGGCCTGCTGCTGGGCTTTGCCCTGGCGTTGATGCGGCTGTCGAAGATCTTGCCACTGAACTGGCTGGCGCGGATCTACGTGTCGTTCTTCCGCGGCACGCCGCTGCTGGTGCAGCTGTTCGTGATCTATTTCGGCATGCCGCAGATCGGCATCGAACTCGACCCCATCCCGGCTTCGCTGATCGGCCTGTCGCTGAACATGGCGGCCTACATCTGCGAAATCCTGCGCGCTGCAATTTCCTCGATCGACCGTGGCCAGTGGGAAGCAGCCGCCAGCATTGGCATGACCCGCGTGCAAGCCATGCACCGGGCGATCCTGCCACAGGCCTTGCGCACCGCGTTGCCACCGCTGGGCAACAGCTTCATTTCGCTGGTCAAGGACACTGCCCTGGCGGCGACCATCCAGGTGCCCGAGCTGTTCCGCCAGGCGCAGCTGATTACCGCACGCACCTTCGAAGTGTTCACCATGTACGTGGCGGTCGCGGTCATCTACTGGGTGCTGTGCAGCATCCTCGCGCACTTCCAGAACCGCATGGAAGCGCGGGTCAACCAGCATGACCAGGAGCAATGAGCATGATTGAAGTCAAAGGCCTGACCAAGCGCTTCAAGGGCCAGACCGTGCTCAACGGCATCGACCTGACCGTGCAGCCCGGCGAAGTGGTGGCCATCATCGGCCCAAGCGGCTCGGGCAAGACCACCTTCCTGCGCTGCCTGAACCTGCTGGAAACCCCCGACGCCGGGCAGATCAAGATCGGCGCCATCAGCATCGATGCCAACCGCCCGCTGGGTGGCCAGCAGAGTGCGATACGCCGCTTGCGCCAGCAGGCCGGGTTCGTGTTCCAGAACTTCAACCTGTTCCCACACCGCACCGCCCTGGAGAACGTGATCGAAGGGCCGGTGATCGTCAAGAAGACGCCCCGCGAGCAGGCCATCGAGCTGGGGCGGCGCCTGATGGCCAAGGTCGGCCTGGCGGGCAAGGAAGACGCCTACCCACGGCGCCTGTCCGGCGGGCAGCAGCAACGGGTGGCCATCGCCCGCGCCCTGGCCATGGAGCCGGAGGTGATCCTGTTCGACGAACCCACCTCGGCACTGGACCCGGAGCTGGTGGGTGAAGTGCTGGCGACCATCCGTGGCCTGGCCGAAGAGAAACGCACCATGATCATCGTCACCCACGAGATGAGCTTTGCCCGGGACGTGGCGAACCGGGTGATCTTCTTCGACAAGGGCGTGATCGTGGAACAGGGCGAGGCCAAGGCACTGTTTGCGGCGCCGAAGGAAGAGCGTACCCGCCAGTTCCTGCGCAAGTTCCTCGGCACCGCTGCCTCCGAGTAATCACGCACAGACGCAGATCCCTGTAGGAGCGGCCTTGTGCCGCGAAAGGGCTGCGCAGCTGCCCCCAGGTTTCAGCAACACCGCTGAGATTGCCGGGGCTGCTGCGCAGCCCTTTCGCGGCACAAGGCCGCTCCTACACCGATCGCGCCTGCCTGAAACAGCCACTCTCCCCCTTCCATCTATACATATTCCAAAGAGTTAGTTCATAAACTTTTTATAAAGCATTAGGGTATATAAACCGGACCACCGGACCAGCACACCTTTGTCGCGACCAGCTGTAGCGACACAACTTTTTTGTGAGGTCAGGAATGGTCAGGATCACAATCACCCCAGTGCGTATCGCCAGGGCATTGAGTGCAGCCAAGGAGCGGTACTGATGTCCAGCCAGCCAAATACCCAATTCCATAGCGATCTCGACAGCTCGCCCCTGCTGCTGCCGGCCAAGGTACTGCGCAACGACGCCGAAGCCTTGCAAGCGGCCCGCGAACTGGCCGAGGTTGCCCGCGAGCAAGCCGCCCGCCGCGACCAGCAACGCAAACTGCCGTGGGCGGAGATCGAGCTGTTCACCCGCAGCGGCCTGGGCAGCATCAGCGTACCCAAGGCCCACGGCGGCCCCGACGTGTCGTTCGAAACCGTAGCCGAAGTGTTCCGCCTGATCAGCGCCGCCGACCCGGCCTTGGGGCAGATCCCGCAGAACCAGTTCGGCATGCTGCAACTGATTCGCCTGACGGCCACCGAGGCGCAACAGGCGCTGATCTTCCGCAGCGTGCTCGACGGTTGGCGCATCGGCAATGCCGGCCCCGAACGCGGCACCAAGGACACGCTCACCCTCAAGGCCCGGATCACCCGCGCGGGCGATAGCTATCGCATCAGCGGCGAAAAGTTCTATTCCACCGGTGCGCTGTTCGCCCACTGGGTAGCAGTGAAGGCACTGGATGACGAAGGCCGCCAGCGCCTGGCGTTCGTGCGCCGTGGCAGCCCGGGGCTGCGCATCGTCGATGACTGGTCCGGGTTCGGCCAGCGCACCACCGCCAGCGGCACTGTGCTGCTGGACCAGGTGCCGGTAGACGCGGAGCTGGTGATCGACAACTGGCGCCAGCGCGATATCCCCAACATCCAGGGCGCAGCCTCGCAGCTGATCCAGGCGGCGATCGACGCCGGCATTGCCGAAGCGGCAATCGATGATGCGATCACCTTCGTGCGTGAAAAGTCGCGCCCGTGGATTGAAGCCAACGTGGACCGCGCCAGCGACGACCCTTATGTGATCGCCGACATCGGCAGGCTGAAACTTGAGCTGCACGCCGCCGAAGCGCTGCTGCGCAGGGCCGCCCGGGTACTCGACGAGGTCAATGCTGCGCCCATCGACGCAGCCAGCGCGGCCCGGGCCTCGATTGCGGTAGCCGAGGCCAAGGTGCTGACTACCGAAATTGCCCTGCAGGCCAGCGAGAAGCTGTTCGAGCTGGCCGGCAGCCGCGCCACCCTTGCCGAGTTCAACCTCGACCGCCACTGGCGCAATGCCCGGGTGCACACCCTGCACGACCCGGTGCGCTGGAAGTACCACGCGGTGGGCGCGTACCACCTCAACGGCACCCTGCCTGCGCGGCATTCCTGGATCTGATTTTTAGGCCTTGGGGGCTGCTTTGCAGCCCATCGCGGCACAAGGCCGCTCCTACGCGGGATCGCGTACCGACATGGGATCGCGCATTCCTGTAGGAGCGGCCTTGTGCCGCGAAAGGGCCGCAACGCGGCCCCAATGGCCCCGGAGAAACAACATGACTACAAAAATCATCACCAGCGACACCGAAGCCCTGAATGTCGCCGAGGACATCGCCCAGCAACTGCGCCGCGACAGCGCCCTGCGCGACCGCGAGCGCCGCCTGCCCCACGCCGAACTGGAGCTGTTCACCCGCTCCGGCCTGTGGGCCATCAGTGTGCCCAAGGCCTTTGGCGGCGCGGGCGTGTCCAACGTCACCCTGGCCAAGGTCATCGCCCGTATCGCTCAGGCCGACGGCTCGCTGGGGCAGATCCCGCAAAACCATTTCTACGGACTGGAAGTGCTGCGGGTAAACGGCAGCCCCGAACAGCAACAGCGCCTGTACGCCGAAGTACTCGCCGGCCGCCGCTTCGGCAATGCTTTGGCCGAGCTGGGCACCAAGACCGCCAACGAGCGCACCACCCGCCTGAGCCGAGACGGCGAGGGCTTTCGCATCAACGGCCGCAAGTTCTACTCCACCGGCGCCATCTACGCCCAGCGCATTCCTACCTCGGTCGTCGACGACCAAGGCGTACAGCAGCTGGCCTTCGTCCCGGCCGACAGCCAGGGCCTGCAGGTGATCGACGACTGGAGCGGCTTCGGCCAACGCACCACCGGCAGCGGTTCGGTGGTGTTCGACAACGTGTATGTCAGCGCCGCCGACGTGGTGCCGTTCCAGAGCGCTTTCGAGCGCCCCACCCCGGTTGGGCCGCTGGCGCAAATCCTCCATGCCGCCATCGACACCGGCATCGCCCGCGCCGCCTATGAAGACGCCCTGCACTTCGTGCGCACACGCAGCCGCCCGTGGGTCGACTCCGGCCTGGACAAGGCCACGGATGATCCGCTGACGCTGAAGAGCTTCGGTCACCTGGCGATCCGCCTGCATGCCGCCGAAGCCCTGCTGGAGCGCGCCGGCGAATACCTCGACCGCGCCCGCGACGACAGCACCACCGACAACGTGGCCGCCGCCTCCATCGCCGTGGCCGAAGCGCGGGCCATCAGCACCGAGATTTCCCTCGCCGCCGGCACCGCCCTGTTCGAACTGGGCGGCAGCCAGGCAACGCTTGCCGAGCACAACCTCGACCGCCACTGGCGCAACGCTCGCGTGCACACCCTGCACGACCCGGTGCGCTGGAAGTATCACGCGATTGGCAACTACTACCTCAACGATGCCAACCCACCACGCCGGGGGACCATCTGATGGCCAGACAGATTCTGCTCAATGCCTTCAACATGAACTGCATCGGGCACATCAACCACGGCCTGTGGACCCACCCACGGGATACCTCGACCCAGTACAAGTCCCTGGAATACTGGACCAACCTGGCGCGCCTGCTGGAGCGCGGCCTGTTCGACGGGCTGTTCATCGCCGACATCGTCGGCACCTACGACATCTACGGCCAGTCGCTGGACGTCACCCTCAAGGAGTCGGTCCAGCTGCCGGTCAACGACCCGCTGCTGCTGGTTTCGGCCATGGCTGCGGTCACCCGCCACCTAGGGTTCGGCCTTACCGCCAACCTCACCTACGAGGCGCCGTACCTGTTCGCGCGGCGCCTTTCCACCCTCGACCACCTGAGCAATGGCCGGGTGGGCTGGAACATCGTCACCGGCTACCTCGACAGCGCCGCCCGCGCCATGGGCCTTGAGCAGCAACCCGAGCACGACCGCCGCTACGACCAGGCCGACGAATACCTGCAAGTGCTTTACAAGCTGCTGGAAGGCAGCTGGGCCGACGACGCCGTGGTCGCAGACCGCGAGCAGCGTGTGTATGCCCAGCCCGACAAGGTGCGCAAGGTCAGCCACCACGGCGAGTTCTACGACGTCGAGGGCTATCACCTGAGCGAACCCTCGCCGCAACGCACCCCGGTACTGTTCCAGGCCGGCAGCTCGCAGCGTGGCCTGGCGTTCGCCGGCAACCATGCCGAATGCGTGTTCATCAGCGGCCAGGACAAGGCCGCCACCCGCGCCCAGGTCGACAAGGTACGCGCTGCCGCCCAGGCCGCCGGGCGCGACCCGCAAGCGGTCAAAGTGTTCATGGGCATCACGGTGATCGTCGCCGCCACCGAGCAAGTGGCCCAGGCCAAGCATGCCGAGTACCTGCGCCATGCAAGCCCCGAGGCCGGCGTCGCGCACTTCGCCGCATCCACCGGCATCGACTTTGCGGCCTACGGGCTGGACGAGCCGATTGGCTTCAGCCAGGGCAATGCCATCCAGTCCGCCACGCGCCAGTTGCAGGACAACGCCTGGACCCGCCGTCGGCTGCTTGAACAGCACGCCCTGGGTGGCCGCTACGTAACCCTGGTCGGCTCACCGGAACAGGTGGCCGAACAGTTGATCGCCTGGATCGACGAAACCGGGCTGGACGGTTTCAACCTGACCCGCACCGTCACCCCGGAAAGCTTCGAGGACTTCATCGACCTGGTCATCCCGCAGTTGCAACAGCGTGGCCGCTACAAGACCGCCTACGCCGAAGGCACCCTGCGCGAGAAGTTGTTCCAGGCCGACCACCCGCACCTGCCCGCCGATCACCCGGGCTCGACCTACCGCTTTACCCCAACCCCTGCCCCGACTGGAGCCCTGCACCATGCTTGAGAAACTGTTCCGGCCCGTCGCGGCCTTTGCCCTCACCCTGGGCCTGACCGCCAGCGCCCTGGCTGCCGAACCGCTGAAGATCGGCACCACCTCGGCCTTTGCCATTCCGCTGGAAGCCGCAGTGGAAGAAGCGCACAAGCAAGGCCTGGAAGTGAAGCTGATCGAATTCAGCGACTGGATTGCGCCCAATGTCAGCCTCAACAGCGGCGACATCGACGTGAACTACTTCCAGCACATCCCGTTCCTGGAAAACGCCAAGGCTGCTGCGGGCTTCAACCTGGTGCCTTACGCCTCGGGCATCATCAACAACGTTGGCCTGTACTCGAAAAATTACAAAAGCTTCGCCGAGCTGCCTGAGGGCGCCAGCGTCGCCATCGCCAACGACCCGATCAACAGCGGCCGTGGCCTGCAACTGCTGGCCAAGGCCGGGCTGATCACCCTGAAGCCCGGCGTTGGCTACAAGGCCACCGAAGACGACATCGTCGCCAACCCGAAAAAGCTGAGAATCCTTCAGGTCGAGGCGGTTCAGCTGGTACGCGCCTACGACGACGCCGACCTGGTGCAGGGCTACCCCGCCTACATCCGCCTGGCCAACACCTTCGATGCCACCTCGGCATTGCTGTTCGACGGCCTGGAAAACAAGGAATACGTGATCCAGTTCGTCATCCGCCCGCAAAGCAAGGACGACCCACGGCTGGCCAGGTTCGTCGACATCTACCAGCATTCGCCGGTGGTGCGCGCAGCATTGGACAAAGCCCACGGCAAGCTCTACCAAGCCGGCTGGGAAGGCTGACATGAGCCAGGCCAGCGCGCTCAGGGCGCCTACACCACAACCATTGCCGCCAACGGTCAAGGAACAGGCCCTGCGCCCGGAAGTCAATGAAGCCCATGTGCGCTTCATCGGCCTGGGCAAGACCTACCCTGGCCAGACGCAACCGGCCTTGCAAGGCATCGACCTGAACATCCGCCATGGCGAGATCTTCGGCATCATCGGCCGCAGCGGTGCCGGCAAGTCTTCCCTGCTGCGCACCATCAACCGCCTGGAGCAACCCAGCCAGGGCCGGGTACTGATCGACCAGGTGGACATCGCGCCCTTCGACGAGGACCACCTGGTCGCGCTGCGCCGGCGCATCGGCATGATCTTCCAGCACTTCAACCTGATGTCGGCCAAGACCGTGTGGCAGAACGTCGAGCTGCCGTTGAAAGTGGCCGGCGTGGCCAAGGCCGAGCGCCAACGCAAGGTGCGTGAGCTGCTGGAGCTGGTCGGCTTGCAGGAAAAACACCACGTCTACCCGGCGCAACTGTCCGGCGGGCAGAAACAGCGCGTGGGCATTGCCCGGGCGCTGGTGCACGACCCCGAGATTCTGCTGTGCGACGAGGCCACCTCGGCGCTGGACCCGGAAACCACCGCTTCGATCCTTGAGTTGCTGCGCGACATCAACCGGCGCCTGGGCCTGACCATCGTGCTGATCACCCACGAAATGGCGGTAATCCGCGATATCTGCCACCGGGTGGTCGTGCTGGAGCGCGGCGAAGTGGTCGAGCAGGGCGAAGTCTGGCGGGTGTTCGGCGCACCACGCCATGAGGTCACCCGCACCCTGCTTGCACCGTTGCAGGCCAGGTTGCCTGCCGCGCTGCAAGCCAGCTTGCGGGCGAACCCGGTTAGCCGCGACAGCGCTTTGGTACTGAAACTGACCTTGCTCGGCGAACCCGAGCTGTCTGCCCTGTTCAACGATCTGGGCGGCCGCGTGCGCCTGCTGCAGGGCAGCGTGGAAACCATTGGCGAGCATGCCTTGGGGCAACTGATCCTGTCGGTGCAACACTCGCCGCACGATACCCATCAACTGCTGGAACGTGCCCGCCGCTGGGCCGAGGACGTGGAGGTACTGGGCCATGTGGTTTGATCGCCTGCTGGAAGGCTTGCTCGATACCTTGCTGATGGTCGGCGTGTCGTCGCTGATCGCCCTGCTGGTGGGGGTGCCGATGGCGGTGCTGCTGGTCACCAGCGACAAGGGCGGAATCTTCGAGGCACCGTTGCTGAACCGGGTGCTGGGCGCCTTCGTCAACCTGTTCCGTTCGATCCCGTTCCTGATCCTGATGGTCGCGCTGATCCCCTTCACCCGCCTGGTGGTAGGTACCACCTACGGCGTGTGGGCGGCGGTGGTGCCGCTGACCATTGCCGCCACGCCGTTTTTTGCGCGGATTGCCGAGGTCAGCCTGCGCGAGGTCGACCATGGTTTGGTGGAAGCTGCACAGGCCATGGGCTGCCGGCGCTGGCACATCGTCTGGCACGTGCTGTTGCCCGAGGCGCTGCCGGGCATCGTCGGGGGTTTCACCATTACCCTGGTGACCCTGATCAACTCCTCGGCCATGGCCGGGGCGATCGGTGCCGGGGGCTTGGGCGACATTGCCTATCGGTATGGGTACCAGCGTTTCGACAGCCAGATCATGCTGACCGTGATTGCCATGCTGGTGGCATTGGTGGCGTTGATCCAGCTGGGCGGTGATCGCCTGGCGAAGGGCTTGAACAAACGATAGCCAGGGGGCCGCAAGCGGCCCCTGGGTCTCAATCCCAGCGCAGATCCGCAGCCGGCACCGGCCGACCAAACCAGTACCCCTGCCCCAGCTGGCACTGCTCCAGCAGCAGGAAGCTGGCCTGCTCCGCCTGCTCGATGCCCTCGGCATGCACCTGCATGCCCATGCTGCGTGCCAGGGCAATGATTACCCGCACGATCGCGATGTCATCCTCATCCAGAGGCAACCCGGCCACGAACCCCTGATCGATCTTCAGCTTCTGCACCGGCAAACGCTTGAGCCGCAGCAACGACGAATACCCGGTGCCAAAGTCGTCGATGGCCAGGGTCACCCCCAGCTCGCGTAGCCGATGCAGTTGCTCCAGCGCCACCTCCGGGTCTTCCATCACCGCGCTTTCGGTCACTTCCAATTCCAGCAGGGCCGGAGCCAGGCCAGTCTCGTGCAGCACCTCGGCCACCTGCCCGTACAGTTCATGCTGGCCAAACAGGCGGCTGGAGATGTTCACTGCCACAAACGCCAGCTGCCGGCCTTCGGCCTGCCACTGCACCATTTGCCGACAGGCCTGGCGCAGCACCCAGGTGTCGATTTCGGCAATCAGCCCGGTGCGCTCGGCAATCGGGATGAACTCGCCCGGCGGCACCAGGCCGCGCTGGGGGTGCTGCCAGCGTACCAGTGTCTCGACCCCTACCTGTCGGCCTGTTGCCAGATCATGTACCGGCTGGAAGTAGGCCCGCAGCTCATCCTGCTCCAGTGCCCGACGCAGCTCACCGGCGGTCTCGACCCGGTGCTGGGCGTGAGCGGTCAGCTCTTCGGTGTACAGCGCATAGCAGGCACGCCCGTTGCTTTTGGCCTTGTACAACGCCGCATCGGCATTACGCAGCAACTGCTCGGCGCTCAAGGCGTCGCTGGGGAACAGGCTGATACCGACGCTGGCACTTATGAACAGGCGATTTTCCTCGAACACGAACGGCTCGCGCATGCGTTCGATAATGCACTGCGCCAGCTTGCCCGCCTGGCCGACCTGCTGGCAGTTCTCGGCCAGCACACCGAACTCGTCGCCACCCAGGCGTGCCAGGGTCACGCCATTGCCCAGCACCTCGCCCAGGCGCTCGCCCACCAGCTTCAGCAACTGGTCACCGATGGTGTGGCCCAGGCCGTCGTTGATACTCTGGAAATGGTCCAGGTCCAACAGCAGCAGGGCACAACCGCGCTTGTTGGCCTGGGCGGCCGCCAGGGCCTGCTCGACCCGGTCGCTGAACAGCAGGCGGTTGGGCAGGCCGGTCAGCGGGTCGTGGTGCGCCAGGTAGGCCAGCTCCTGTTCCGAATGCTTGATCGCACTGATGTCACTGAACACCGCTACGTAATGGCTCAGCTCACCGTCGTCATCGCGGATGGCGCAGATGGTCTGCCATTGCGGGTAGATTTCGCCGCTTTTGCGCCGGTTCCAGATTTCGCCGCTCCATTCGCCCTGCTCGGCCAGGGTGGCAAAGATCTGCTGGTAGAACGCCTGGCCGTGGCGGCCCGATTTGAACTTGCTCGGGCGCTGGCCGATCACCTCGTCCTGCTGGTAGCCGGTGATGCGCATGAAGGCACGGTTTACATGCACGATCAGGCCTTGGCGGTCGGTAACCAGTACGCCTTCGAGGGTACTGTCAAACACCGCAGCGGCCATTCGCAGCCGCTCGCGGTCCTCGCAGCGCAAGCGCGCACCGACACCGATGAAGTTCAGCAGCCGCACGCGCGACACATAGATCAGCACGGCACTGAACAACACCCACAGCACCACGTTGATCTGCCGCCCCACGGTCAGTGCCAGGGGATCGTCAGTCATGCCGTGCAGCATCACCTCGGCGAGCGCCAGCCAGAGGATCGAGAGCACCACATACAGCGCAGCCATGCGCAAGGCGTCGCGAACGGAAACAGACATGTCGGGTGGGATTGACCATCAGAAAGGAAGGGCGATTATAAAGGTTCTGGTGCTCTATGGGGGCGGGCACGCCCGCTCCCACATCGATCGCGTGAAACATCGCGTGGTCAGCTTTGACTGGTTTTATTTCCCTGCCAAGGGATAATCAGCCCTTCCCCCCCGCATTTCGAGGGTATTTACACCTATGTGGTACAACGGCCTGCTCGACTTGTCGGCCTGGCAACTGGTCGGCATCACGCTGCTGATGACCCACGTGACCATTGTCAGCGTCACCGTCTACCTGCATCGCTATTCCGCGCACCGGGCCCTGGAGCTCAATGGCGCGCTCAAGCATTTCTTCCGCTTCTGGCTGTGGCTGACCACGGCGCAGAACACCCGCGAATGGACCGCCGTCCACCGCAAGCACCACGCCAAGTGCGAAACCCCGGACGACCCGCACAGCCCGGTGTTCAAGGGCCTGGGCACAGTGCTGCGCAAGGGCGCCGAGCTGTACCGTGAAGAGGCGCGCAACCCCGAAACCCTGCGCATCTACGGCAAGAACTGCCCGGATGACTGGATCGAGCGCAACCTCTACTCGCGCTACAAGCTGGGTGGCATCGCGCTGATGGCGGTGATCGACCTGCTGCTGTTCGGCACCGCCGGCATTACCATCTGGGCAGTACAGATGATGTGGATCCCGTTCTGGGCCGCCGGCGTGGTCAACGGCCTGGGCCACGCGCTCGGCTATCGCAACTTCGAATGCCGCGACGCTGCCACCAACCTGGTGCCATGGGGCATCGTCATCGGTGGCGAAGAGCTGCACAACAACCACCACACCTACCCCAACTCGGCCAAACTGTCGGTCAAGCGCTGGGAGTTCGACATGGGCTGGGCGTGGATCCGCCTGTTCTGCCTGTTGCGCCTGGCCAAGGTGCAGCGCGTGGCGCCGATTGCCCACCGTGTGGCGGGCAAGGCCAGCCTGGACATGGACACTGCCATGGCCATCCTCAACAACCGCTTCCAGATCATGGCCCAGTACCGCAAGCTGGTGATCGGCCCGCTGGTCAAGCAGGAGCTGGCCCGGGTGGACGCCTCGGTGCGCCACCATTTCCGCCGCGCCAAGCGCCTGCTGTCGCGCGAAACCAGCTTGCTGGAAGACCGCCACCATGTGCGTATCGAGTCGATGCTTGCCCATAGCCAGGCGCTGAAGACCATTTACGAAAAACGCTTGGCCCTGCAGCAGATCTGGGCGCGCACCAGCGCCAACGGCCACGACATGCTGGCTGCCATGAAGGACTGGATACACGAGGCCGAAACCAGCGGCATCCACGCCCTGCGCGACTTCGCGGCGCAGCTCAAGACCTACTCCCTGCGCCCCTCCGGCGCCTGACCGCCGTTGATCGGCACGCCCCATTGCGGTGCGTGCCTTTCGGAACTTAGCCACCTCGACTTGACTCAAATTTGGCACATCGCCCGCGTGGCGGGCCAGATGCTGGCCGCACGCTTTTACGTCGAGACCCGCTTCGTGCACATGGCCAAGAACATTCCAACGACATTGCCCGGCACCCCACCTCCCGAAGCCGCCCAGACTTTACTGGCGCTACTCCACGCCCAAGGCGAGGTAGCCCGCCTGAGCGAGCGCGACCAGTTGTTCAGCTCGTTGCTGGACAGCGTTAACGCGGTGCTGTGGGCCTTCGACTGGGAAACCCGTCAGGTGCTGTACGTAAGCCCCGCCTACGAGCGCATCTTTGGCCGCCCGGCCAGCCTGGTGCTGGCCGACTACAACGAATGGCGCGACAGCATCTACCCTGACGACCTCGAGTTCGCCGAACGCAGCCTGGCACAGGTGCTGCTCAAGGGCTCGGTGGAAGACCGCGAGTACCGCATACTGAATGCCGACGGGCAACTGCGCTGGCTAAGCGACAAGTGCTACATCAACCAGCAACACGAGGGCGACCGAGTAATCATTGTCGGTATCGCCGAAGACATCACCGAGAAAAAGCAGCTTGAAGGCGAATTGCAGCGCCTGGCCACCACTGATGTGCTGACCCAGAGCAGCAACCGCAGGCACTTCTTCGAATGCGCCCAGCAGGCCTTTGACAGCGCCCGCGAAGACGGCACGCCGCTGGCCTTTCTGCTGCTGGACATCGACGACTTCAAACGCATCAACGACAGCTATGGCCACCAGGAAGGGGACCAGGTGCTGCAACACATTGCCGACAGCGGCAAGGCCGTACTACGCCGTGGCGACCTGTTCGGGCGCATTGGCGGCGAGGAGTTTGCGGCGGTGTTCCCGGGTTGCAACACGCAGGTGGCAGAGCAGATTGCCGAACGCTTGCAGCGGCAGATTCAGCGTTTGAGCTTCAACCATGGCGAGCAGACATACGGGGTGACAGTGAGCCAGGGGCTGACCGGACTGACCGAAGAAGATGTGGCCCTGGACAGCCTGTATGCCCGGGCCGATGCGGCGATGTACCAGGCCAAGCGGCAGGGCAAGAACCAGATCGTCCGTGGCTGACCCATCCCCCGCTGGAAAGGTATAACTGGGGCTGCAAAGCAGCCCCAAAAACTCAGCTGGGCGCTTCAGCCTCCGCCACAGGAGGCTCTTCCTGGGGCTTCACCTCCGGGTTATCCACCTTGCGCAGCCGGTTCAGCTCCGGCAGGCCAAGCTTGAGCAAGCGCGCGGTCTTGCCGCTGGCCACTTTCTCCAGCCCCTGCTCGGCCGGCAGCCGCGACAACTGCCCGGCCAGGTTCATCGCCAGGATCTCCCGCGAATACACGCCGCCGCCCAACTGGTAGATCGCCGCGATCAACTCGCGCAATGCCAGCGGCAAGCGCCAGCGCGTGCGTAGCGCCGAACCGAACGCCGCACCAAACTCATCCAGCGATTGCTGCACGTTGCGTTCGTCCAGCTCGCCCCCGGCCAACCGCCACTCTTGCAGGCAACGCAACACCGCCAGGTCGCCCAGGCAATGCAGCAACCCCGCGCAATAGCAGCGCCCTTCGTCCAGCTCGAGCATGCGTGCCAAGGTACGGCCATATTCGGCCGTATGCAGGGAAAGGTCCCAGTAGCCGGCCGCGTGCTGCGCCAGCAACGGGTCGCTGAGCCGTGCGCTGCGCTTGAGGGCCATGCCAAGAATCAGGTTCATGCTCTGGGTACTGCCAAGCTTGTTCAGGGCCTGCAGCAACGTTTGCACCGGTGCTTCCCGGTGCAGCGCGGCGCTGTTGGCGGCCGCGATCAACACGGCGGTAACCTGAGGGTCGCTACGCACTTCCTCTTCGAGCACCTTCAGGTTCAGGCCCTGAGGGTTGAGCGCTTGCTTGATCGCGACCTGCACATCGGCCAACAGCGGCCCGCCATCGGCGGTAGCACGGCGCTGCTCAAGGTAGGCGAACAAGCTGGCACCTGCCTGCAAGGCTGGCACCGGGCAGGCGATTTCTTCGCCAACGGCCAGCAGCAGCTCTTCCAGGCGCTTGCGCAGGTTGTCCAGATTCAGTGGTTTACTCAGGTAGGCGGTAGGGTGCAGGGGCAATACCTCGTGCACACTGGCGCTGTCGCTGCGGTTGCTCATGAGGATGAACGGCAACCCCGGCCCTTTGGCGCGCACCTTGCGCAACAGGTCCAGGCCATCGACACCGGCCAGCTCGCGGGCGGCGATAATCAGGTCTGGCTTGCTGGACAGGGCGCTGAGTGCCTGCGCCCCATCGACGCATACCTGCAGGCGGGCATCGCAGCGCACGCTTAGCAGCATCTCGCTGAGCATGTCACGCACCCAAGGGTCGCCTTCGACAATCAGTACGCTGGGTGGGGTGGGGTCTACAGCGCTCATCGCCAACTACTCCTGAATAGCCTGACACACATTCCGTCGCAGCTTCCAAAGCAAATCCTCCGCTAACCATAGCGCCCCATGGCTTTTCTGGGCACAAAAAAAACCCGCCGAAGCGGGCTTTTTCAGAAGCGCATCACATCAAGCGAGTTCAGCGAAGCACTCTTCGATGATGGCCAGGCCTTTGTCCAGCAGTGCGTCTTCGGCAGTCAGCGGTACCAGGATACGCAGAACGTTGCCGTAGGTGCCGCAGGACAGCAGGATCAGACCCTTGTCGCGTGCCTTGGCAACAACCTGGCCAACAGCAGCAGCGTTCGGGGTGTGAGTGCCTTTCTCGAAGACTTCAACAGCAATCATCGAGCCCAGACCACGGACGTCGCCGATGATCGGGTACTTCTTCTGGATTTCGCGCAGGCCGGTGGTCAGACGCTCACCTACAGCCTTGCTGCGGTCCAGCAGTTTTTCTTCTTCGAACACTTCGATCACAGCCAGGGCCGCAGCGCAAGCGATCGGCGAACCGGCGTAGGTGCCGCCCAGGCCGCCCGGCGCGATGGCGTCCATGTACTCGGCCTTGCCGCACACACCGGCCAGCGGGAAGCCGCCAGCAATGGATTTGGCGAAGGTGGTCAGGTCAGGCGCAACGCCCATCTGTTCCATGGCGAAGAAGGTACCGGTACGGCCAGCGCCAGTCTGTACTTCGTCGGCGATCAGCAGGATGCCGTGCTGGTCGCACAGGGCGCGCAGGCGCTTCATCAGCTCTTTCGGCGCTGGCAGGAAGCCGCCTTCGCCTTGTACCGGCTCGAGGATGATCGCGGCGATATCGCGCGGCTCGGCGTCGTTCTTGAAGATGCGCTCGACCGAGGCGATGGCGTCGTCAACGCTTACACCGTGCAGTTCGCTCGGGAACAGGGCGCGGAAGATGCCACCTGGCATCAGACCCATGCCAGCGGAGTACGGCACGACCTTGCCGGTCAGGCCCAGGGTCATCATGGTACGGCCGTGGTAGCCGCCGGTGAAAGCGATGACGCCAGCACGGCCAGTGGCGGCACGGGCGATCTTGACGGCGTTTTCAACAGCTTCGGAGCCGGTGGTGACCAGCAGGGTCTTCTTGTCGAAGTCGCCTGGTACCAGCTTGTTGATCTTTTCGCACAGCTCTACGTAGGGTTCGTAGGCCAGCACCTGGAAGCAAGTGTGGCTGACTTTGGTCAGCTGCTCTTGCACGGCTGCAACCACTTTCGGGTGCAGGTGGCCGGTGTTCAGTACTGCGATGCCGCCGGCGAAGTCGATCAGTTCGCGGCCTTCAACGTCGATCACGGTCGAGTTCTTCGCGGTGTCGACGAAGATCGGGTGGATCTGGCCAACGCCACGTGGGACGGCAGCTACACGACGTTGCATCAAGGATTCGTTGGTCTTGCTCATAATGCCCTCATTGCGCCGACAGGAATGGCGCTTTTATTCGGGGGTGGCTGGGAGTGCTCGCGCACAGTATTCGTTGATCGACTGCCGTAAACGCCCTGGCCACCAGGTACTGCGATGTAAAAAAGGCCAGCGAGACGTCGCTCTCGCGCCCCGCTGGCAGAGGTAAAGCCTTTACCGTGCTATCAGACGCTGATGCACAGGTATTTGATTTCGAGGTAGTCCTCGATACCGTATTTGGAACCTTCGCGGCCCAGGCCCGAAGCCTTGATGCCACCGAACGGTGCTACTTCGTTGGAGATCAGGCCGGTGTTGATACCCACCATGCCGTATTCCAGGGCTTCGGCAACACGGAACACACGGCTCATGTCGCGGGCGTAGAAGTACGAAGCCAGGCCGAACTCGGTGTCGTTGGACATGGCGATGACTTCGGCTTCGTCTTTGAAGCGGAACAGAGGCGCCAGTGGGCCGAAGGTCTCTTCCTTGGCGACAGCTGCGGTTTTCGGCACGTCGACCAGGATGGTCGGCTCGAAGAAGTTGCCTTCGATCAGCTTGCCACCGGACAGCACCTTGGCGCCTTTGGAGACGGCGTCTTCGATGTGTTCCTGAACCTTGGCGACAGCTTTGCCGTCGATCAGCGGGCCAGTGGTAGTGCCGTCTTCCAGGCCGTTACCGATCTTCAGCTTGGCAACTGCAGCGGCCAGCTTCTGGGCGAACGCATCATAGACGCCGTCCTGCACGTAGATACGGTTGGCGCAGACGCAGGTCTGGCCGTTGTTGCGGTACTTGGAGATGATCGCGCCCTCGACAGCCTTGTCCAGGTCGGCGTCGTCGAACACGATGAACGGGGCGTTGCCACCCAGCTCCAGGGAAACCTTCTTGATGTCCTTGGCGCATTCTTGCATCAGCTGGCGACCGATTTCGGTCGAGCCGGTGAAGGACAGCTTGCGTACCAGGGAGTTGCCGGTCAGTTCGCCGCCAACTTCGCCAGCGCTGCCGGTAACGACGCTCAGCACGCCAGCCGGGATACCGGCACGGTGTGCCAGCTCGACCAGCGCCAGGGCGGAGTAAGGGGTTTGCGATGCAGGCTTGAGCACCATGGTGCAGCCAGCGGCCAGGGCCGGGCCGGCTTTACGGGTGATCATGGCAGCCGGGAAGTTCCACGGGGTAATGGCCGCAGTAACGCCGATTGGCTGCTTGATGACGATCAGGCGCTTGTCTGGCTGGTGGCCCGGAATGGTGTCACCGTAGACGCGCTTGGCTTCTTCGGCGAACCACTCGATGAACGAAGCGGCATAGGCGATTTCGCCCTTGGCTTCGGCCAGTGGCTTGCCCTGCTCGGTGGTCATCAGGCGAGCCAGGTCGTCCTGGTTCTCGATCATCAGTTCGAACCAGCGACGCAGCTTGGCCGAACGCTCTTTGGCGGTCAGTGCACGCCAGGCCGGCAGGGCCTTGTCGGCAGCTTCGATGGCACGGCGGGTTTCCGCAGTACCCATCTTCGGCACGGTGCCGATGACTTCACCGGTGGCCGGGTTGGTCACCTTGATGGTCTGGCCATTGTCCGCATCCAGCCACTCACCGTTGATGTAGGCTTGCTGGCGGAACAACTGAGCGTCTTTGAGCTGCATGTCGGCTTCCCGAATTGTTGATTGTTGAAAAGCGCCCAAGGCAGGGCATCGAGCGTTTGAAATCTCAAACGAATGCTAAGCGGCTGCTGGGGTGTTGGACAATAGGCTGTTCGAAAAAAAGAACGAATGGTTGAACAGTCCATCTGAAATCGCCCGAAAAACGGCCCCTGCAGGGTAGACGATCAAGCAGAAAGAAATGTGAAAGGGGGAGTGGTTGCCGTGAGATCTTCAGCGCCTATGAAAACGAGCGCCGCCCGCGCGGCGCTTCGCAGCACAAGGCTGCTCCTACATTTGTTTCGGGCCAATTATTCCTGAGGTCAAGGCGCGCGGCCCTTTGGTGCTCACCTCAATATCGTGTCGAACAAACAAGGCGGTCGCGCGCGTTGGTGCAGGCGTCACTGGCCCGAAACAAATGTAGGAGCAGCCTTGTGCTGCGAAGCGCCGCGCGGGCGGCGCTCGATGTACGCATCAACACAAAATTTACGTCAGGCCTACCAAGCTCAAAATGCCTTGGCCAGGTCGATCACCAGTGCCCGGTAGCCAACACTGCCCGGCTGCCGGCTGTGCACCTTCAACTCCACCAGCACCTCCTGGGTCCCGCGCCGCACCTCGTTGAGGACGGTGGTGGTCAGTTTCTCGGGGGTGAGGAAGTTCACCGAAGCCGAGTAGATGAACTGGGTGTCGGTCTCCGGCCGGTAGGCCACCACCGAGGTCACCGGGCTGTACCACTCGTCGCCGCGCTCCTTGCCGTACTCCCACACCTGCTCGACCGTGCCCTTGGCTTCGTCGATGCGGTACTCCACCGCCCGGCTGTAGTTGCCGGCAAGCTTGGTCGGCGCAAAGTCGCGCCCCCAGCCGTTGTCGAACACGGTCAGCGTGCCTTTGCCAGTCAGCCAGGCAGTGTGCTGGGTCCACGACCAGTCGAAGTTTTCGCTCGCAACCGGTGTCAGCACTTTGTCGCGCAGGCGCTCAGGCCAGCCTTGGGGCGAGGCAAGAATCCACTTCACCTGCTTGTCGCGACCAATCTTCACCACGCCCTGATGCCGTGCTGAAACGATGATGCTGTCGTCATCAGCGTCGTAATCGATGGCATTGACGTGTGCCCAGTTGCGCCCGGTACCCACCCCCGGGGTGTCGCCAAACGGCAGGTTACCCTCGGCCAGTTCGTTGGCCAGGCGGTCGTCCTGCTTCTGCACCCCTTCCGGCAACTGGATAGCGGCCTTGCCGAGGGTTTCCAGCAAATCGCCGCGGTACGGGTCGAGGATCTGGTTGAGGTCCCAGAAGTCCAGTACATCCCCGGCTTCGCTGACCTCGATGATGTGGTCGCGAATCGAACGCACACGCTTGCCGTCCGGGCGGCGGTAGTCGCTGGTGCCCACCCGCAGCAGGTAGGTGCCGTTGGCGGTTTCGCGGATTTCGTGGGAGAAGTCGGCGAATTTGTCGGGCAGGCTGCGCTGCCATATGCGCCGGCCCAGCAGGTCGTACTTGGAGTAGGTCTGGCCCTGGCCCCAGATCAGCTTGCCGTCGCGGGTCTGCTGGAAGCCCATGGTGCCGCCCAGGCCGTCGCGGCGGTTGGAGTCGTGGATCTGCTCGATATCCAGGTACCAGCGCACATCGCCATTGCTGTCGGCAATCCAGTTGTTGCCCACCTGGTCCCATTCCGCTGCGCCACCCAGGGCATTCCACTTGAAGGCGCGGCCGCCCGGGATGTCACCCTGCAGGTGGTTGAACAGGTACAGGCGCCTTTCAAAGCCAGGCGTCACCTTGACCGGCTGCACTTCCGGCAACGCGGCGGTCTGCCTGGCCACCACCGGCAGGCGCACGGCCGGGGCGTAGACCTGGTACTGCTCGCGAATGCGCTCGCCGTCGAGCTTGTAGGTCACCTCGACCTGGTTGACGTAGTCCGGGTACAGCCCGAATACCGGGATGCCGCCGTAGGTCCACAACGAACGATCAGACACGTCATAGACAATGTCCACACCGCGCTCGCCACGCCCCAGCACACGCACATGCGCGTCACTCAGGCTGCGCCCACCGTCGCGGATGATCGCGGTCAGCGGCGCCAGGCGGTACGGGTTCACAACCACATCGCCGAGCAGCGCCTCGTCACGCTCGGGGACCTTGGCGGTCAGGCAGGCGCCTTCAGGCAGTGCAGGGGTTTGGGTCTTGGCATTCATGGCAAAGCTCCTTGTGCTCAGAAATCGTAACGGGCGGTGGCGCCGAAGGTGCGCGGGGTGCCGAGCACGCCGGCATAACCACCGTTGGCGGAGTTCCACAGGCTGGTGAAGTAGGTTTTGTCGCCGGCGTTTTTCACCCATAGCGACAGGTCGACCACGCCGTCGCCCTGGTCCAGGCGCACACCAGCGGAAAGGTTGACCAGCGCGTAGCTGGGGATCTGGCCGAAATCGGAATCGTCGATGGTGCCCACGGCCTTCGAGCGGAAGGCGTAGCTGGCAGTGACGTAGGGCTCGACATGGTCGGTGGCTTGCCACTTGTACTGGGTGTTGAGGTTGGCGATGTACTTGGAGGCGCCGACCACCTGGTGGCCAGACAGGTCGCAGGTGGCGGTGGCATTGGCCAGGCTCACCTCAGGCGGGCATGGGGCATCCTTGTACTCGGTGTAGCGCACGTCGTTCCACGAGCCGTTGAAGTTGACCGTAAGGCCACGGACCGGCAGCGCCGTGGCTTCGAACTCCAGGCCGCGCGAGCGCACGCTGCCGGCGTTGGCCAGGTACTGCACGCGGTTGATCTGGTCGTAGACGTTGGCCTGGTAACCATGCACCTCGGCCCAGAACAGGTTGCTGTTGAGTTGCAGGCGACCGTCGAACAGGGTGCTTTTCAAGCCCAGTTCGGCGTTGTTGACCCGCTCGGTACCCACCAGCAGCGAATCGGTCCCCAGCCGTGGTGCGGCGCCGACGGTCAGGTTGACGCCACCAGACTTCTCACCGTGAGTCAGGGTGGCGTAGCCCAGCAGCTGTTCGTTGAAGCGGTAGCTCAGGCCCAGCAGGCCGGAAGGGCTGAAGCTGTACTGGTTGAGATCGCCCGAATCGTAGGCCCCTATCCGCGCCTGGCGCGCGGTGGCAGCAGCCCCGGTTACAGCGGCGCCACCGTCAGGTGCATCGCGGGTCACCCAGGCGCTCTTTTCTTCATAGGTACCGCGCACGCCGGCGGTGAAATCCAGGCGGTCGGTGACATGCCAGGTGCCCTGGGCGAAAAGCGCATAGCTGTCGGTATCAATGTGCCCGTCACCAATGGTGTTGACGTTGTTCAGCGCACCGGCCGGGGTGAGGTTCCAGACATCCGCCTGCGGCCCGTAGTAAGTGAAGGACTTGTTGTCCAGGTCCTGCTTGAAGTAGTAGGCACCCAGCACGTAGTCGAAGGCGCCACCGGTAGGCGAAGCCAGGCGGATTTCCTGCGAGTACTGCTTGTCGCGTACCGATACCCCGGCGCTGTAGAACACCGGCACGTCCAGGCCATCGTCGTTGCGCGGGGTAAAGTCCCACCAGCGGTAGGCAGTGATCGAGGTCAGGGTGAAGTCGTTAGGCAAGGTCCAGTTGGCTTCCACCGAGGTGCCGCCCTGGAACACCGTCACCTGCTGGTCGGCGTCGAAATTGACCTTGCGGTCCTTGCCCGACACCAGCGTCGCGCCCGCCTGGGCGGCCAGGCTTTCGTAGCGGTTGACGCCATTGATGGTGGGGCCGGTGCTGTACAGGCTGAGGATGCCGTTATTGGAGTCTTCTTCGTTGTATTCGCCAATCCAGCGCAGGTTGAAGGTGTCGCTGGGCTTGAACAGCAGCTGGGTGCGAAAGCCCTGGCGCTTGCCGCCGTTGAGGTCGTCACCGTTGTGGATGTTCTTCACATAGCCGTCGTCTTCGGTGCGGTAGGCACTAATGCGTCCGGCCAAGGTCTCGCTGATCGGCCCCGAAAAGCTGCCCTGGGTTTGCAGATAGCCGTCTTCGCCAATCGACTGCTGGATGCTGCCTTCGCGGTGGAAGGTGGGCTTGCGCGTGTTGATGTTGAGCACGCCGGCCGTGGTGTTCTTGCCGAACAGCGTGCCCTGAGGGCCGCGCAACACTTCCAGCTGCTCCACATCCAGCAGGTCGAAAACCGCCATGCCCGGGCGGCCGAGGTAGACGTTGTCCAGGTAGATGCCGACGCTGCCTTCCAGGCCATCGCTGGCCGGGTTGTTGCCCAGGCCACGGATCGAGATGCTCGACTGGCGTGCATGCACGTAGGCGACGTTGGTGCTGGGCACCAGCTGTTGCAAATCCTGCACGCGGTAGATGCGCTGGGTTTCCAGGGTTTCGCTGTCGAGCACGCTGATGGGCGTGGGCACGCTTTGCGCGGTTTCTTCGCGGCGGCGGGCATTGACGGTGACGGTGCCGAGCTTGGCTTCCTGCTCTACCGCCGGGGTGGCGCTGACCGGCTCTTCGGCGAAGCTGCCAGAGGACGCCGCCAGCAACACGCCGGCGGCCAAGGGTTGCAAGGTGAAACGCGACGCGCGCGCAGGCCAACTGGAAAGTCCGGACATGCAAATGCTCCTTGAGGCGTGGGCCCTGGCGAGCATTTCCGTTGGCGGAACCGAATCGCGGTCAGTCGGGCTTATATTCTTTTAAGTAATATAAATATTTGTAATTCATATTTAGTGGAATAAGTAACACCCTTTATAAGGGGACTCACCCTTGTCAGCAATTGCATTTGACCGAAGGTTTTAATGTAAAAAATGCATATCGATCTGCGTCAGTTGCGTCACTACATCGCCCTTGTCGAGCACCGCAGTTTCGTGGCCGCTGCGGCGGCCGTGAACCTGTCGCAATCGGCCTTCAGCCGCAGCATCCAGACCCTGGAGCACAACATCGGCTGCCGGCTGGTGGACCGCGCGAGCAAAGAGCTGGCGCCGACCCGCCAGGGCTTGCTGGTGCTGGAGCATTCGCGGCGGCTTGTGCACGGGGCGCACAATCTGGTCAACGAAATCCACCAGTTCAATGGCGCCACCACCGGGGTGGTGCGCTTTGGCTCCGGCCCTGCGCCAGCCGGTGGCCTGGTGCCGCGCGCGGTGGCCCGCTTCGTGGCTGAGTACCCGGCGGCGCGCACCTGCTTCCAGGTGGACAACTGGCAGGCGCTGAACCGCAAGCTGGTGGCCGAAGAGATCGAGTTCTTTGTCGCCGACACCCGCCAGTTCGAGTCCGACCCGGACTACCAGGTGCACAAGCTGACGCCACAGCGCTGGCACTTCTGCTGCCGCGCCGGTCACCCGCTGACCGAGCAGGAGGCCGTGCAGGCGCGAGACCTGTTCCACTACCCGATGGCCACCACCTTCCGCCCGCCGAACATCCGCAAGATCCTCAGCGACCTCAGCGGGCGGCAGGACTTCCTGCCAGCGGTAGAGTGCGAGCACGGGTATGCGCTGCTGAATGTGGTGATGCACTCGGACACCATCGGCATTGCCTGCAATGCCAACTTGCGGCCGTATCAACGCGAGGGCGGGTTGGTGCAGTTGAAGCTGGCAGACCTGACGCCCGAGCAGGAAGAGGCGTGCCATACCCGCTATGGGGTGGTGAGCCGGGTGGGGTATGGCTTGTCGCCGTTGGCGCAGGGGCTGGTCAGGCAGTTGATTGCCTGTGATACCGAAATGTGAAGGCTTGCGCAGACTGATGTAGGAGCAGCCTTGTGCTGCGAAGAGGCCGGAGCTGACACCATCAATCTGCGGTGCCTGCACCGGCCTCTTCGCAGCACAAGGCTGCTCCTACACAGGGTTCTCTGCTGGGCTCAGCCCTTGCGGGTAGTCCGGCTCAGTTGCCCATCCACCCCGACCGGCACCTCGCCCGCCAAGGTCACCCGCCGCACCACCCGCGGCTGGGTGCCGTAATCATCCACCGCATAATGCTGCGTCGCCCGGTTATCCCAGATCGCCACATCCCCCGCCTGCCAGCGCCAGCGCACAGTGTTCTCCAGGCGCGTCACATGCCCTTGCAGCACAGCAAACAGGTGCTGCGAATCCGCCAGCGAATACCCCTTGATGCGCTTCACGAAATGCCCCAGTTGCAGCGCCCGCTCACCACTGATCGGGTGCACACGCACTACCGGGTGCTCGGTCTCGTAAACGGTCGATGTGAACACCTTGCGATAGCGCTCCAGCTTGGCCGGGTCGACATCCGGCTTGATGCTGGCGTAGTCGTATTCGTTGCTGTGCACCGCCCACAGCTTGTCGGCCAGCTCGCGCAGCGGCTCGGGCAGTTCCTGATAAGCCGCGGCGGTGTTGGCCCAGACGGTATCGCCACCCGAAGCCGGCGCTACCACGCTGCGCAGTATCGAAGCCTTGGGGTAGGCGTCGACGAAGGTCACGTCGGTGTGCCAGGAGTTGGCCCGCTGGCCTTCGGCGCCATCAAGTTGCAGCAGGTAGCTGGTGCCATCCACCACCGGTACGGTGGGGTGGGCGACCGGCTCGCCGAGCAGTTTGGCAAAGCCTTCCTGGCTCTGGTCATCCAGGTGGGTCTGGTCGCGGAAGAAGATCACCTTGTGCTGCACCAGTGCAGCCTGGATAGCCTCGATGGTGGCTGCATCGAGGTCGGCGGACAGTTGCACACCGCGGATTTCGGCGCCGATACGGCCGGCAACCGGGTGAATGTCGAGTTCGAGGGGTTGTGGCGCGGTGGCCAGGGCGGCATTGCTCATGGTCGTGGTCCTTGCGGTCATTGTCGGGTTTTTGAAGGTTTAGCGGGCGGCCTGCACGGCCTGTTCCTGTTTCAGCGCAGCATCGAGGAAGCGCGGTTCGATCCAGTCGGCTACCTGGAAGCCGCGGCGGATCAGGCGTTCCTTGGCCGCCAGGTCTACGCCCTGCTGCAGTTGGCCGACGAAGCCAGCGTCCAGGCGTGGGTCGAAGTAGTGGGCGAGGTCTTCCTTGGCCAGGTCATCGCTGAGGATGCTGCGCGGCCAGTTGGCGTTGCTGGCCACCAGCTCGATGTAGGCCTGGCGGTTGTGTTCATCCCGCAGCCAGGTACTGGCCTGCTCCTGGGCGTTAACCAGGCGCTGGACCAGCTCGGGGTACTTGCGAATGAAATCGCCGGTGCCCAGCAGCACCGCCTGGGTGCTGCCGGCGCCTTCGAGATCCCGCGAGTTGACCGGCAGTTCGACCAGCCCGCGCTCACGTAGCGACAGCAGGTTGGACAGCCCCCAGGTGGCGTCAATCTGCTTGGCGGCCAGTGCGGCATTGGCGGCGTTGAAGTCCAGGTTGATGACTTTCAGCTCGCGCTCGGTCAGCCCTTGGCTTGCCAGAGCGCTGGCGAACGACAGCTGGTTGGCCGTGCCGCGGAACACCGCCACGCGCTTGCCCTTGAGGTCATGCAGGGTCTTGATGCCAGAGCCGGGCACCACGCCCAGGTAGCTTTTGACCCCACGCACGCCTGCCGACAGCACGCGGGTGTCCAGCCCATTGGCCTTGCCGACGATCGCGGCCAGGTCGCCCAGGTAGGCGAAGTCGGCCTGGCCGTTGGCCAGCGCCTCGTTCACCACGGGGCCGGCGCCCTTGAAGAAGTGCCAGTCGATGCGGATACCGTCCTTGGCGAATGCCTTCTCCAGCAGTTGCTGGTCACGCAGCACATCGACCACGCCACCGGCGCTGGGCTTGCTGCCGGCGCTAAGGTCGGGCACGGCGATGCGAATGCTTTCTGGTTTGGCGGGTTCAGCCGCGTGGGCACCGAGGCTGAAGGCCAGCCCAAGGGCGGTGATCAGGTGGCGCAATGGGGTTTTCATGGCAAGGCTCCTTGGCAGGCTGCCACCGGCGAAGGCCGGCGCTTTGGCCAGAAGCTAGGCAGGTCTGGTTAGAACCTACAAAGATCAAAACTTCATTTTTTAGTAACCGAAAGGCATAAACCAAGCGGCATGCGGGCCGGCGGGGAGCTTGCGGAAAACGCATGGAAAATATGAGGAAAACGCAACGGCGAGGGGCTTCCGTATGCAGGGAACGCATGCTCTTATCTCTTGAAATTCACATTACAGTTTTTTTAATTCCATAAGTGAATAACCTAACAACGCTTCGAGAGATGGCCGATGAATGGAGTTCTGAGCAGGAATCGGGGGGGGCCGCTACGCGACCCATTCGCGGCGCAAGGCCGCTCCTACAGGGGTCGCATCTTCTCTGAGGAGCGGGTGCTACCCTGGTTGCTGCCTGTGCTCATTGCCCTGCTGTGGATTGTTGCGAGCCGGCAGCACTGGATGAGCGAGCAGATCCTGCCGGCACCGGCGCTGGTGTGGCAGAGCGCGCTGGAGTTTGGCTCCGGGGAGCTGTGGGGGCACCTGTGGATAAGCCTGCAACGGTTGTTCTGGGGGCTGGCGGCGGGCATTGCCAGCGGCTTGCTGCTGGGTGTGTGCCTGGGGGCTTCGCGGCGGGCACAGACGCTGGTACTGCCGACTTTCGTGGCGCTGGCCCAGATCCCTACCCTGGCCTGGATTCCGTTGTTCATGCTGTTCTTCGGCATTGGCGAGGTGCTGAAGCTGGTGGTGCTGGTTAAGGCCGTGGTGGTCCCGGTCACCTTGCACACGTTGGTGGGTGTGCGCGATGCCCAGCCAAAACTGCGTGAGGCCGCTGCGGCGCTGCGCCTGCCCCGGCACCTGCTGTTCCTGCGCCTGTTACTGCCGGCTGCCCTGCCTGCCTTCCTCACCGGCGTGCGCCTGGCGCTGACCACCGGTTGGACCTCGCTGCTGGCGGTCGAATTGCTGGCCTCCAGCGAGGGGATCGGTTACCTGATGGTGTGGGGCCGGCAACTGTTCATGCTCGACCTGGTGATGCTGTGCATTCTGGTGATCGGCCTGGTCGGCGCCGTGCTGGAGCGCAGCTTCTCAGCCCTGGAAAAACGCCTGCTGTACTGGCCGCAACCAGCCACTGGCGAGCAGCAGCGCGGGCCTGTGCCCCGCGGCTGGCAAAGCCTGTTGCTGCCCCTGGGGCTGTTGGCGCTGTGGCAGGCCAGTAACAGCTTTGGCTGGGTTGACCCGAACATCCTCACCTCGCCACTTGAGGTACTGCGCACGCTGTTGGTCGGCCTGGCCGATGGGTCGTTGCCGCAGGCCTTGTTGCTGAGCCTGGAACGTACCCTGAGCGGCCTGCTGCTGGGCGGCGCCGCAGGCTTGCTGGCCGGATTGCTGCTGGGGCTTTCCAGTGCAGCCGAACGCGTCTTCGGGCCAAGCCTGTCGGCCTTGCGCCAAGTGGCACTGTTCGCCTGGGTGCCTTTGCTCACTGCGTGGTTCGGCCTGGGTGAAGGGGCCAAGCTTGTGTTCGTTGGCCTGGCCGCATTCTTCCCGCTGCTGATCGCTACCCAGCGCGGTATCGCCAGCCTCTCGCCGCAGCTGGGCGAGGCGGCCCGCAGCCTGCGCCTGAACCTGTGGCAACGCCTGCGCCTGCTGGTACTGCCCGGCGCGGCCCCGGCGATTTTCGCCGGCCTGCGCCTGTCGCTGATCTACGCCTGGCTGGGCACCATCGGCGCCGAATACTTCATGCCGTCGGACGGCGGCATCGCCAGCCTGATGATCGGCGCCCAGCAACTGTTCCGCATGGACCAGGTGATGGCCGCCATGGTCCTGATCGGCCTGGTCGGCGCCCTGCTCGGCACCCTTGGACAACGCCTCGAATCGCGCGCCACGCGCTGGAGAACCGCATGAACGCATTCAACACTTCGCACCTGCAGGCGGCCAACCAGCCCGACACCACCCCGCCGCTGGTCAGCTTCGAGGGGGTCGGCAAGGTGTTCAGCGTGAACGGCCAGCCGCTGGAGGCTATCCGCAACTTCAACCTGTCGATTAACGAGGGCGAGTTCATTGCCATCGTCGGGGCTTCCGGTTGCGGCAAGTCCACCCTGCTACGCCTGTTGGTGGGGCTGGATACCGAATACAGCGGCAGCATCCGCGTCGATGGCCGCGCCGTCAGCGGCATTGGTGGCGAACGCGGCATCGTGTTCCAGGAGCACCGGCTGTTCCCGTGGTTGAACGTGGAACAGAACATTGCCCTGGGGCTGGTCAACGAGTCGCTCACCCAGGGTGAACGTGCCCGGCGGGTGCATGAATTCGTGCAACTGGTGGGGCTGGTCGGCTTCGAGTCGGCTTATCCGCACCAGCTGTCGGGCGGCATGGCGCAGCGCGTGGCCATTGCCCGTGGCCTTGTAGCCAGCCCGCGTATCCTGCTGCTAGACGAGCCGTTCGGCGCCCTCGATGCCCTGACCCGCCAGCAACTGCAGGACGAGCTGCTGGCCATTCGCGAACGGGCAGGTATCACAACCTTACTGGTGACCCATGATGCCGAGGAGGCGACGTACCTGGCTGATCGGGTTGTGGTGCTGGAGCCACGTCCGGGCAGGATCAAATCGGTGGTCGAGATAGACCTGCCGCACCCCCGGTTGCGCACCGGTGTTGCACTGCATGGGCTGCGCGAGAAGGTGCTGCACCAGATCACGGGGGATGGCGGCTACCTGCCACCGCCGGTGCGACGGGTCGAAGGGCTGCGGCCGGAGCTGATTGCATTGTGAATGACCGGCGACAATTTCAATGCAGACACAAGCCCTGTAGGAGCAGCCTTGTGCTGCGAAGAGGCCATCGCAGCTGAAAATAATCTTTAGCCTTACCGGCCTCTTCGCAGCACAAGGCTGCTCCTGCAAGGGGATGCGGTAGCCTGAGGGATCAGCTTCACTTGCTGACCAGGTCACGCAAGTAAGCCCAAGGGTAGATCCCGCGCTCATGCCCATCGCTGAACACCAGCTGCACCCCATACCCTTGCGACTCGATTTGCACCACGCGCACATCGTCGCGCACCAGGCTGATCTCCCCCGACAGGCGCGCCGCTCGGCATTGTGAGCAAGGGCAAGCACCGCGCAACCGGGTGTGGCTGAGGCTGTGCTCGCCGTCTTCCCATTGCAGTACCAACTGCCCTGGCCCGCGCAGGTTGCGAATGGCTTGCGGGGCGTTCATCAGGCAGCCCCGCGCAGTTGCGCCAAGGCAATCCGCACAGCCTTGCGCACCTCGGGATCGCTGTCGGCCTCGGCGGCCTGCAGCACCGGCAAAGCACGCGCCTGGCCCAGCTCGCCCAGCGCCAGCGCCGCCTCCTTGCGCAGGTTGGCGATGCCATGGCCAAGCAACGCGCCAAGCGCGTCCAGTGCAGCGGCATAGCGCAGCCGACCCAGTGAGCGCGCTGCCCGTAGGCGTACCTGCCAGAAGTCATCGGCGAGGGCATCCACCAGCGCCGGCCCTGCTTGGTCCTGACCGACCTTGCCTAACGTGGTGGCGGCTTCCTCGCGCACTTGCCAGGCCTGGTCAGTCAATGCCCCCACCAACGCAGGCAACACCGAGTTGTCCCGGGCCAGGCCCAGCGCGCCGATGGCCGCGCGGCGCACCTCGGTGTCCGGCTCGGCCTCGGCGAGCGCTGCCAGCGCCAGCAACGCCGGCTGGTGCTTGAGCCAGCCAAGAATGCCCACTGCCTCACGCCGCACAGTGGCGTCGTCATCGGCCAGCGCCAGCAGCGCAGGGTCGGCGGCATCCTGCAGGCGCAGCTCGCGCAAGGCTCGCAGGGCACTGGCGCGGACGAAGGCATCGGCGTGTTTGACCCACGGGAGGATCAGCTGGCCGGCCTCAAGGCTCTTGAGTTCGCTGAGGCTCTGCGCAGCTGCCAGACGTACCGGCTCGGCGCCATCGGCCAGCGCAGCGCACAGGGCTTGCACAACTTCGGGTTCTTCCCAGGCCTCAAGTAGGCGCGCGGCCTCGGCACGCACCTCGTCGGCGGCGTCCACCAGCAGGGCATCGGTGAGCCAAGGCAAGCCATCCGGGTCTTCCAGGTCGGCCAGCTCGATCAGGGCAATGCGGCGCACGCCAGCGTCGCTGGCATCAAGACGAGGCAACAGGGCAAGAATGTCGGGGTTGTCGGTCGTTCGGTCAGTCATAGCGCGATCCGTAGCGGTGGGTGGTCAGTGTCCGGCAGGCCCAGCGGGGTCAGGCGCGGCAGTTCGCGGCCTTCCTCGTGGCGCAGCAACGCCAGGCAGTGACGCTTGAGGTGAGTGAATTCAGGGCTGGTCAGCAGGCTGGCGCGGCGCGGGCGCGCAAAGTCCAGGCGCAGGTCTTCGATAAAGCGACCGGGGCGCGGGCTCATCACCAGGATGCGGTCGGCGAGGAACAGCGCTTCGTCGATATCGTGGGTGACGAACACCACGGTGGTGCGGATGCTGGCCCAGATATCCAGCAACAGCTCCTGCATGCGGGCACGGGTTTGCGCATCCAGTGCGCCGAAAGGTTCGTCCATCAGCAAGAGCCGTGGGCGGTTGATCAGCACCCGGGCGATTTCGGCCCGCTGCTGCATACCGCCGGACAGCTGGTTGGGCCAGCGCCCGGCAAAGTCGGCCAGCCCCACCAGTTGCAGCATCTCGCGAGCCTGCCGGTGACGTTCGGCGCGGCCCAGGCCCTGCATCTTCAGGCCGAAGGCCACGTTGTCGAGTACGCTACGCCAGGGCAGCAAGGTGTGATGCTGAAACACCATGCCCCGCTGCGGTGACGGCCCGGCAACGGTCTGGCCGTCCACCTTCAACTGGCCGCTGCTGGGCACCAGGTGGCCGGCCAGGGCGCCGAGCAACGTCGACTTGCCACAACCGGAGGGGCCGAGGATGCAGACGAACTCGCCCGGCTCCACGGCAAAGTCCAGGCGCTGCACCGCCTCGAACGCTTCGCTGCCGTGCCCCAGGCGAATCGACAGGCCACGACCATCGATACGCCCCTGCGCCTGTTGATAACTGTTCATCAACTGGCCCCCCGCGTGCGGTACCACGGCGTGGCCAACGCCCCCAGGCGCTTGACCAGGGCGCTGCTGCCCATGCCCAGCACGCCGATCAGCAGCATGCCGACAATGATGTCCGGGTAGTTTTGCAAGGTGTAGGACTCCCAGGTGTAGTAGCCGATGCCGAACTGCCCGGAAATCATCTCGGCAGTGACCAGGCAGAACCATGACGTACCCATGCCGATGGCAAGGCCCGTGACGATGCTCGGCAACGCCCCAGGCAACACCACTTCGCGCAGGATCGCCCAGCGCCCGGCACCGAGGCTGCGCGCCGATGCCACCAGGCGCGGGTCGACGGCCTCGACGCCATGCACGGTGTTGAGCAGGATGGGGAACAACGCACCGGTGAAGGTGATGAACACCATCGACAGTTCCGACGACGGGAACATCAGGATTGCCAGCGGGATCCACGCCACCGCCGGAATCGGCCGCAGCACTTCCAGCGGCGGCAGCAGGGTATCTTCAGCCCATTTCAAGCGGCCGATCAGCAACCCCAGGGCCACGCCAACCAGTGCCGCAGTGGCATAACCGGCAAATACCCGCGACAGGCTGCTGCCCAGGTGCGCCAGCAGGGTGCTGGAGGTCAGCAACTGCCAGGCAGCGTCCAGCACCGCCCTGGGTGTGGGGACATAGGTGAACGTCAGCAGACCAAGGTCCAGTTTCACGTTTGCCGCCACCTGCCAGAACAGCAGGCAGGCCAGCAGCGACGCCAGGCGCACCGGCCAGCGCTTGAGGTTGCGGGTCATGTCGGTGCCTCCCGGTCAGCGCTGGGCGACCAGCTTCTGGTTGGCGCTGACGAAGTCCAGCGCCTCGCCACCATGGGCCTTGGCATACTGCTCGGCCTGGTCCTTGAGCAGGAACGCCGCCAGTTCGCCTTTACCGTTGCGCACGAACCAGGCCTGGTTTGCCAGCAACTTGATGCCGCTGTCGGCGGCCTGGGCGTAGATGGCGCGGATGTCCTTGCCCTCCTGCTCCAGCTGGGCCAGGGCGCCAAGGGCCGCTTCCGGCGAAGCGTAGTGGCGGACCTTGTCTTCACCGCGCACCCAGATCTGCGCCAGGCGGCTGAAGTCGGTGATCGGTTTGCCGGTCCGCGCGTCATTGGCCTTGAGTGGCAGCGCGTCGTAGTCTTTCAGCGCCTTGTCGTAGTCCAGGCCAGCCTCTTTGAAGGCGGCACGGATGTACTGGTCGTCGATGAACTTGTCGGTGTCCAGGCCACGGTCGGTCTTTTTCAGCAGCTTGAGCGTATCGATGGATGTAGCCACTGCCTGCCGGTATTCAGGCTTCCAGGTCAGGTCGCGGGTCTGCAGGCCGAGCGGGCCATGGAACAGGTAATTGACCTCGGCTTCGATCCCCGTGACCTTCTCGATCAACTCGCTGTACTTTTCAGGCTGCGCAGCGATCAGGCGGTCGGCTTCAAGGCTGGCACGCAGGTAGGCGGTGACCACTTCCGGGTACTTCTTCGCGTAATCGGCATCGACCAGGGCACCATGGAAGGTCGGTGCGTTGGCCTGGGCGCCGTCATAGATCTTGCGGGCGAAGCCGCGGTTGGGGAACAACTCGGCGAACGGTACAAAGTCGGCGTGGGCCTCGATGCGGTTGCTGCGCAGCGCGGAACCGGCGATCTCCGGTGCCTGAGCGATGATCCGCACATCCTTCTGTGGGTCCCAGCCCTGAGCGGCGACGGCGCGCAACAGCATGCCGTGGGCAGTGGAGGCGAACGGCACCGAAATGGTCTTGCCCTTGAGTTCAGCCAGCGACTGCACGCTGGAGGCGGCGGGCACGACGATGCCGTTGCCGCTGCCATGCACGCTGCCCGACAGCACACTGATGAACAGGCTGCGCTTGCCGGCATCCAGGTGGGCAACGCCGTTAAACGACCCCGGGAAGTCGGCCATGGCGCCGAAGTCGAGCTTGCCGGCGACCATTTCGTTGGTCAGCGGCGCACCGCTGGTGAAGTTCTTCCACTCGATCTGGTAGGTGGCATCCTTGTACTTGCCGTCGTGCGGCAGGTACTTGTCCAGCAGGCCCAGCTCACGGATCAGCAGGCCACCGGTGGCGCAGTTGATGGTGGTGTCCTGGGTGCCGATGGCGATGCGTATGGTTTCGGCACTGGCGCTCAGGCCAGTGAGCGCCAGCGCAAGGCCGGCCGCGGTTGCAACAAGGCGCATGGGTGTTTCCCCTCGAATCGTTATAAGAGTTGGGGTCGTCTCCGCCGCCCGGCTTGGGTGGTGGGAAACGAGGGGCACAGCAGGAGGGCGTCCGGTGGTTCGCCGGATGGCAGGATGAATCAGCGCAGCAGGTACGGGATGTCGACCTTCACCGCACCGGTGGGGCAGTCCTTCTCGCAGGGCATGCAGTACCAGCATTCGTCGAAAGCCATGTAGGCCTTCTGCGTGGCCGGGTTGATCGCCAGCAGGTCCATGGGGCAGACCTCGACACACACTGTGCAGCCTTTTTCAGCGATGCATTTGTCTTCGTCGATGGTGACCGGGGCGCTGCTGCGGAAGAAGATTTCTTGCGGCTGGTAGGCCATTTCACGGAGTCCTTGGGGCCTGTGGCCCTCGTTCTGTTTTTTGCAGAGGCTGATGGCCTCATTCACGCTGCATCAGCCTTCACTCGCAACCGGTCATAGGCGGTCTGTTCATCGGCATCCAGGGCGATCAGGTAGGGTTCGACGGCCTTCCTGAAACTGGTCATTTCACCGTTCTCGCCCTTTTTCAGGTGGCAATGGCAAAACCACTCGCTATCGTTGCGCTCAGGGAAGTCCACCCGGTGGTGGTACAGGCCCCAGCGGCTTTCCTCGCGGAACAACGAGGCCCGCGCCGCCATCTCGGCGCAATCGCGAATCACCGACACTTCCATCGCACGCATCAGTTCATGAGGGTTGCTGGCCTTCATCTGCTCCAGATCACGCTCGATCTCGGCAAAGCGCGCCAGGCCGATTTCCATCTTCTTGGTCACCTTCGGCGGCTGCAGGTAGTCGTTGACCATGCGCCTGAGCTTGTACTCGACCTGGGCTGGGGGCAGGCCATGCTCACGCTGCAGCGGGGCAAACACCCGCGCGCGCTCGCGTTCGACCTGCGCGGCATCGACCTCGGCGAGTTCGCGCCCGGCCACGTAATGCGCGGCGTTCACACCGGCAAACCAGCCATAGGTAAAGGCGCCGAGCATGTAGTTGTGCGGCACCGCAGCCATGTCGCCCGCGGCATACAGCCCTTTGACGCTGGTCTCGGCCTTTTCATTGACCCACACGCCCGACGCCGAATGCCCGGAGCAGAAACCGATCTCGGAGATATGCATCTCGACCATGTGCTGGCGGTAGTCGGTGCCACGCCCGGCGTGAAACTGGCCACGGCTGGGGCGCTCGTTGCTGTGCAGGATCTCTTCGATGTTCTGGATGGTCTCTTCGGCCAAGTGGTCCAGTTTGAGGAACACCGGGCCATTGCCGCCTTCGAGCTCCTGGTGGAACTCCCACATCATCTGGCCGCTCCAGTAGTCGCACTCGATGAAGCGCTCGCCCTTGCTGTTGGCGGTGTACCCACCCAGCGGGCCGGTGACGTAGGCACAGGCCGGGCCGTTGTAGTCCTTGATCAGCGGGTTGATCTGGAAGCACTCGAGGTTGGCCAGCTCGGCGCCTGCATGGTAGGCCATGGCGTAGCCGTCACCGGCGTTGGTCGGGTTCTCGTAGGTACCCATCAAATAACCCGACGATGGCAGGCCCAGGCGCCCGGCGGCGCCGCAGGCAAGGATTACCGCCTTGGCCCGCACCACCCGAAACTCGCCGCTTCGGCAGTCGAAGCCCAGCACACCCGCGGCGGCGCCTTCGCCATCGAGCAGCACACGAGTGCAGACCATGCGGTTGCTGATTTCCACCCGGGCACGCTTCAGCTGGCGGTACAACACCTTCTTGATGTCGTGGCCTTCGGGCATTGGCAGCACGTAGGCGCCCATGTGGTGAACCTTCTTCACCGCGTAGTCGCCGGTCTCGTCCTTCTCGAACTTCACCCCCCAGCGGTCAAGTTGCTCGATGGTTTCAAAGCTGTGGGTTGCGTAGGCATGCACGGTGGCCTGGTTGACGATGCCGTCATTGGCCACGGTGATTTCCTTGGTGTACTGCTCGGGGGTGGCGTGGCCGGGGATGATGGCGTTGTTCAAGCCGTCCATGCCCATACTGATGGCACCGCTGCGCTTGACGTTGGCCTTGTCCAGCAGCAGCACGCGCAGGCTTTTGTCCTGCTCCTTGGCCTTGATCGCCGCCATCGGCCCGGCCGTGCCGCCACCGATGATGATGATGTCGTAGTCCTGGGTCTGGATGCTCATGCCTTGCCCCCTTTCTGGCGATCAATGCGCAGGCGGTACTGGAAGGCATCGCCGCGGTAATAAAGGTGTTCGAAGTCCAGCGGCGTGCCGTCGGCAGCATGGGTCAGGCGCTCGATGCGCATGATCGGCGAGCCTTCTTCAACATCCAGCGCCTGGGTCAGGTCGCTGTCGGCCAGTACCGCATCGATGGCCAGGTCGGCGTGGCCAAGGGCGATGGCGCAGTCGTTTTCCAGCAGCAGGAAGATGTCGCGGGTGACCAGGTCGGCCTTCTCCAGTTTTTCGCCGACAGCCTTGGGCAGCCAGGTCAGCTCCAGCGACACCGGCTCGCGGTTGATCAGGCGCACCCGGCGGATCTCGGTGACCAGGCTACCCTCCTCGACCTGCAGCCGGGCGGCAACCAATGCGTTGGCCGGCACATGGCGGAAGCTGCGCAGGCGGTTGATCACTTCGTAGCCCATCTGCGTCATCGACTCGCCCAAGCCCTGCAAGGTACTGACGTTCTGGAACGCCTTGGGCTTGGCGACGAACGTGCCTTTGCCGTGGATCTTGAAGATCAGCCCTTCCTTCTGCAGGTCGCCCAGCGCCTGGCGCACGGTAATGCGGCTGACGTCGAAGGCCTTGCCCAGTTCGCTTTCCGAGGGCATGCGGCTATGCGGTGGATAAGTGCCGTCGAGGATGCGCTCGCGCAGCAGTTCCTTGAGCTGGGTATAGAGCGGTACCGGGGACAGGGGGAGCAGTTCGGCCATGGGGTCTCTTCGCTGATCGATGACTTGTTATAACAAGTTGTGACCAGAGGATAGAGGGCATAAGAAGGGTGTGGGAAATATTGATATCGCATATGGATAGATAAATTTGCGCAGGCCGGTGGCCCGCAAAAGCCGCCTGCGCAAAAAGAGGAAAAAGGCCACAGATCAAGGCGATGGACGTCAACGACACAGATGGGTATCATGCGTGCGCGTTGCACTCGTAGCTCAGCTGGATAGAGTACTGCCCTCCGAAGGCAGGGGTCGTGGGTTCGAATCCCGCCGAGTGCGCCATATCAAAAAAGCCCTGGGACATCTCCCGGGGCTTTTTCGTTTATTCCGCCTGCCCTTCTATCAACTGGCCGGCACGCCTGTCACCGTGCAACGCCATGTACCTGGCCAGTTCGCCCAGACGCTTGTCCAGCGCCTGCAGCAGCCTGTCGCGCGTACCGTTCACTTCGTTGGCGTTGAAAATGCCAGGCTCTTTCAAGTAAAGCTGGAACTGCTGGTTGATCTGCCTCGGCGAGAGGGTCACGAAGTTCTGCCCGGCGTTATGGTTGTACAGCGCCACCATCTGCCCCATGTCCTGATTGGCGTTGCGCACAAACGCCATGCTCACATACTGCCCAGGGCGCAGGCGCACACCATTGTTGTTCAGCTGGAAACACGCCTCGGTGCCATTCTCCAGGCGCACCCAGAACTCGTGCTCCTGAACATTGTGCGCAGTGACCTGCATGGTCGATGAGCTGCTACCGGTATGGCCCGTGCCCTGCCACATGTGGCCACCGGTGGTGCGGTGCGAGTGGTAGGCGTCCAGGTGCGTCTGGTTGCGCTTTTCGCTTTCCAGCACCTCGCCGTTACGCACGAAAAACATCAACTGCCGCTCAAAATGGTTGAACGGTTCCTCGACGAAATTGACGTCTTCCGGGGTTAGGGTGATGTCATACATGGTGCGGATCATTTCCGCGCGCGCGGCCTTGTCGCGCTTGGCCTGCTCTTGCAGCTGGGCACGACGCTGCTTGGCATCGTCAATCGCCTTCAGGGCCTGGGCCTTGAGCAACGGCGTTTTCTCTTGCGCGTAGCCTGCGGCCTTGTCACTGGCTTCCTTGATCAAGGGCGCGGCTTTCTGCCCGGCCTCCACCGCCAGGTCCTTGGCCTTTTCCAACGCCTGGGCGGCCTTGGCGGCCAGCTCCGGGTTGGCATCGTAGGCCTTTTTCTTCAGGTCATCCCAAAGGCTCATGCTCTTCGTGCTCCATTCGTCGATGATGAGTTGCCGATGCCGTTGATCGGACCAGGCGGAGTGTAACCGGATAAAACGTCCTTTGACGTCAAAAAGCCATCCATATGAATTGACGAAAAAAGCACTTTGCCATTAGTGTGACTCGGTTTTTCGGTATTGTTTAATGGATACCGAATGGATTCGGCTAATAGACTAGGTAGGTCTACAAGGATGCGCGGAGTATTACTACGCAGCGGTAGAAGTGAGCACTTCACCGCATTGGGCGAGACTGGCCAACCCGTCTATCGCGCTGCTTTGCAGATTCGCGAAGCGATTCGGCGCAAGTACCCGGAGCACCCGGAGCTGATCGAGCACCTGGCCATCCCGCAGAGCGATGAGCAGGGCCGCACCATCGATTGGTACAGCGACCGCCCAGGCGATGTAATCCCCTGGAGCAGCGCCACCGAGGAAGAACGCGCGCCAGCACGTGCGCAGCTCGAGGTGTTGCAAACCAAGATCAACGCCCTGAGCAACACCTTGCTTGGCCTGGATGCCAACGGCCAACCCTCGGCAGCGGCCAGAAAGGCCGCCGAAGGTGATAACGCGGTGTTCGGCAAGCTGCTGACCTGTGTCGTGCCCTTCCCTGACGAAAACTTCGTCTACCTGGTCGATGGCCGCCCTGTACTGACCTTCTGGGGCTTCATCCATGCCGGTGCCGAGCGCAGCCGACAGCCCCTGCACTGCCTGTATCCGCGCACCGCACCCATCGCCGAACCCGTGGCCACGCCGCCGGTTCCCCCAGCCGCGCCCATTGCGCCGGCGGCAGCAGCAGCGGTAGCGCCAGCCGCTGCCGTCGCACGCCTGCCGTGGTGGCGCAACTGGCGCTGGCTGCTGCCATTGCTGTTGCTGCTGGCGCTGCTGCTCCTGCTGTTGTTCGGGCTGCGCGGCTGCATCCCTGGGGTCAACCTTTCCGGTCCAGGCATCCCGGACTTTGGCCGCGATACCTCTGCATCAAACAACTACCAAGCCCAAGTGCCTACACAATCGTCGGGCATTGTTGGCGCTGCGAACGGTGCAACGGGTGTAGCTGCCCCGGACGTGGCGGTGAGTAATGGCAACCCGGCGGGCCTGCCGGGCGACTCAGCCGATGCAGGCGGTGCCGCGCCACAAGGCGATAGCCAAGCGCCGTCGGACAATGCCGACACCCCTGCGCAGGGCAAGCCAGAAACACCGCCAGCGCCGGAGCAACCGCCGGAGCCAGAGCAAACATCCGACACGCCACCGCCAGGCGGGCCCGAGGCATCAACGCCAGGGAACACGCCCCCTGCGCCACCACAGCTGGCCGATGAGCAAGCGCAAACCAGCGCTCAGCCGCCGCAACCTGATGACTTGAGCATCCCGCCAGATGCGGCCGACGGCAACGCGGACTTCCTCAACGGCAACTGGGCGGGTGCAGGCATTCAAGAAGCCGGCACTGGCAAACCCCTGCGCCTGAAATACGACTTCCAGAACGGCAAGGGCCAGGCCACGGTCACCCGCCCGGACAATGTGCAGTGCCATGCGCCAGTTGCCGCAGCCATGCAAGGCGGCCTGTTGTCGATCAACAGTTCCGGCCAGGCCGCCTGCGCCGATGGCAGCAGCTATGACTTGCCGCAAGTGGGTTGCAAAGCCAACGCCAACGGCGCTGCCGATTGCAACGCCAACTACGGTGCCAAAGGCTTCGACATTCAAATGAAAAAAGCCGGCTAATCACACGAGAAACGCAGAAGATGTTGCCCGAAATCACCCAGTTCGAAGAAACGGTCACGCTGGTCAGCGATACCGGAATTCAATTCATGGATTTCGCCCTGCGTCTCGGCCCGGATGGCGAGCAGACCGGCAAATTCGTCCAGCTCAACAACGGCATGGTGCCGACACGCCTGCTGTGGTCCAAGGAGTACAAGGACTTCTACGAGCCCGAGCCAGACAAAGTGGTGCAGGTGGAGTTCGACACCAGCGAAGAGAGCCACTTCCGCTTGCCCATGGAAGACAGCCTGAAGCTGCTGGACGGGGTCTGGTTGCCGATCCCGGTCCTGCGTTTCACGCCGCCTTATCGCTTTGACGAAGGCCCGAACAACTGGGCGCGCATGCGCCTGGTCAAGCTCGCGGAGCCCGATGTCGACGGCAACACCCACCGCCTCACCCTCGGCTTCGACAGCCGCACCATGCCAGTGGTTACCGGCGCACCGTACCTGGCGCCCAACGAAGACGACGTGCGCTCGGGCGTGGCGTTCAAGCTGGCGTGCAGTGCCCGCGAATATGGCTGGTTCCTGACGCACACATGGATCCGCGACTGGCTGGTGGAGGTGTACACCGAGGCGCGTGCCGAGTGGACGCGCGAACGCCTGGATCGTGACCTGCAGGGCAACCGCCACCTTGGCCACTATCTGAACCTGCTGAGCCTATTGCGCCGCCCGGTCCCGGCCGAGCAGAGCAACGAAAAGCCAAAGGTCGAGATCCCGGAAATCAAGGTGATCGCCAACGAGGCCAATGGCATCGTCAAGCCGATCCCGGTGGACCTGGTGCTGGACGTCGGCAACTCGCGCACCTGCGGCATCCTCATTGAGGACCATGGCCAGGCGGGTTCGGGCATGCGCCACAACTACGTACTGGCACTGCGCGACCTGAGCGAGCCGGAAAAAGTCTACAACCAGGCTTTCGAGAGCCGGGTCGAGTTCACCCACGCCGCCTTCGGCAAAGACCACCTGTCGATCAAGAGCGGCCGCCACAATGCCTTCCAGTGGCCGACCATCGCCCGTGTCGGCGGTGAAGCCAGCCGCCTGGCCAGCCGCAACCGCGGCACCGAAGGCTCGACCGGCCTCTCCAGCCCCAAACGCTACCTGTGGGATGAAAAGGCCTACGGCCATGGCTGGCGCTTCAACACCGCCTACGTCAAGACCGACAAGGAGCCAATGGCCGTCGCCGCGCCGTTCGCCAACCTGATCAACGACCGTGGCCAGCCGCTGTACCTCAAGCCCTTCGACATGCCGGTCTTCAACCCGCGCTATTCGCGCAGCAACCTGATGACCTTCATGCTGGCCGAAGTGGTGACCCAGGCGCTGACCCAGATCAACAGCCCGGCGCAGCGCTCGCGCCAGGGCCATGCGCGGGTGCCGCGCCTGCTCAACAGCATTACCCTGACCGTTCCACCAGGCATGCCCCAGGCCGAGCGCAGCCTGCTCAGCAACCGCCTGTACGAGGCCATTGGCCTGGTGTGGAAGAGCCTGGGCTGGCACCAGGACGAGAGCAACCCGTTCAAAGGCAAGGGCGTCGCGACCCGCACCCCGTTCCCTAGCGTGCGTGTGGAGTGGGACGAAGCCAGCTGCGGCCAGCTGGTCTACCTGTACAACGAGGTCAACGAGAACTTTGCCGGTCACCCGGAGGAGTTCTTTGCCACGCTGGCCCGCCCGGACAAGCTTGAGCACGAACAGATCACCCTGGCGACCATCGACATCGGCGGCGGCACCACGGACCTGGTGATTACCGATTACCGCCTGGATCGGGGCACCGGCGGTGGCGCCGGCGCCAACGCGCACATCGTGCCGAACCAGCGCTTCCGTGACGGCTTCAAGATTGCGGGCGATGACATCCTGCTGGATGTGATCCAGGAGTTCATCCTGCCCTCCTTCGCCAACGCGCTGCGCAATGCCGGCGTGCCGGCACCGGATGCGTTGATGTCGAGCCTGTGCGGGAACGGCGGAGCCACCGTCCAGGAACGCCTGCTGCGCCAGCAGTTGAACCTGCAAGTGTTCGTGCCGCTGGGCCTCGCACTGCTGAAGGCCTACGAGCAGTTCGACCCGGCCCTGCCACCCGCCGCGGTCGAGCAAACCTGGCAGCAGGCGCTGGGTGAAGCCGTTGTCAGCGACAAGGTGCTGGCGTACGTCGACGCCGCCGTGCGCCGCGAAGTGGGCCGCGATGGCACGCTTGACCTGCTGCAGACGCCGATCACCTTCGACCTCGAACAGGTGCACGCCGCGTTCATCGGCGGCCAGATCAACGTCACCAGAGCACTTGCCGAACTGTGCGAAGTGGTCGCCAAGTACCCTTGCGACATGCTGCTGCTGACGGGGCGGCCATCGCGCCTGCCAGGCATTCAGGCGTTCATCCGCCAGCGCCTGCCGCTGCCGCCCGGGCGCATTCTGCCGATGCAGAACTACCGCACCGGCGGCTGGTACCCGTTCCATCGCAACGGCCTGATCGACGACCCGAAGAGCACCGCATCGGTGGGCGCGATGATCTGCCTGCTGTGCTCCAACCACAGTGTGCCGAACTTCTATTTCCGCACCGCCGCGCTGAAGCCTTACTCGATCATCAAGCACTTTGGCCAGATCGACGCTGCCGGCACCATCAAGTATCACGACGTGCTCTACCACGACCTGAAGTCTGATAAAGGCCTGATCGAACTGCCCATCGTCGGCGAAGGCGATGAGCGTGGTACGCCTTGGCTGGAGATGCGCGGCGACCTGCACCTGGGTTACCGCCAACTGGCCACCGAGCGCTGGTCGGCCTCACCGCTTTACACGCTGCGTTTCACCCCCTCGGGCAAGGCAGCGTTCTCCAGGGCGATCGGCAAGAATGGCGAAGCGCCGGTTTTGCGCATCCGCCTTGAAGTCGAGCAGTTCGAACAGGAAGAACGCGACCAGGGGCTGATCAGCGACAAGCTGGTCATCCAGAAGCTGGAATCGAACATCCAGGATGCCGACTTCGACTTCGACCGGGATCTTGAACTCTCACTCAACACCATGCCAACCATGAGCTTGAGTGACAGCGACTATTGGCTCGACAGCGGGAACGTCAAAGGAAAATGAGCGACCTTACGCCAAAGCAACAGCAGTTGATGGGTGCCTGGGGCGCCATTCACAAAGGCGCCGGCGAGGCGCTGGAATGGATCGAGCAGGTGCGTGGCAATGCCGCCAGTGTCGAGGCCGAGGCCGATGGCCTCAACCTGCGACTACGCCAGGCCCGCAACCGCGCCAAGGACCTGCAGCGTGCCGCTTCCACACCCATGGTGATCGGCTTCTTCGGCCTGTCCCAGGCGGGCAAGTCGTACCTGATCTCGGCATTGGCCGCTGACCGCAGTGGCCGCCTGGAAACCGATTTCGGCGGCCGCACCCTGGACTTCATCGAACATGTGAACCCGACCGGCCTAGGCAAGGAAGCCACCGGCCTGGTCACCCGTTTCAGCCGGCGCGCCAGACCCAGCCCGGATGCCAACCATCCGGTCGAGCTGAAGCTGTTCAGCGAAATCGAAGTGGCAAAGATCCTGTCCAATGCCTGGTTCGAGGATTTCGACCAGGAAAAGCTGGATTACACCTATACAGACGAACGCATCCAGACCCTGCTGGCCGGCTTCGAGGGCCGCGAGAACGAAGGCCTGCAACCGGGCGTCAACGGCGATGACGTGGTCGCCCTGTGGGACTACCTCAAAGGCAACTACGAAAAGTCGGTGCGCAAGCTCAACGAGCTTTACTGGCCACGGGTGATCAAGCTGGCACCACGCCTGAACCCGCGCCAGCGTGCCAAGCTGTTTTCAGTACTGTGGGGCGAACAGGACGCCCTCACCGAAATTTATGAACTGCTGGTCGGCAGCCTGCAGAAACTGGGTTTCCCTGACACCGTCTACGCCCCCTTGAGCGTGCTGGTGAAGGAAGAAAACGGCGCCTACACCCAGGCCAACAGCATCATGAACGTCGATATTCTCGGCCGCCTGGGTACTGGCCGCGACCTGCCAGTAAACGTACTGCCGCTGCAGGGCGACAAGGTGCAGGGGAGCGTAACACTGTCGGTCGCGCAACTGGCGGCACTGACTGCCGAGATGACCTTCCGCTTGACCAACAGCCCCAAGGACCCGGTCGTTGAAGAAGTCGACCTGCTCGACTTCCCCGGTTACCGCACTCGCCAGAAGTTGCTGCGTATCGAAGATGCGGCAAGCCCGGACGTGGTCGAAGAGGTCAACCCGGCCGCCAGCCTGATCCTGCGTGGCAAGGTCGCCTATCTGTTCGAGCGCTATACCGACGCCCAGCAGATGAATGGCCTGGTGCTGTGCACCAGTTCGTTCAAGCAAAGCGAAGTGGTCAGCGTGGGGCCGGTGCTGACCCGCTGGATCCACAAGACACAGGGCGCCACGCCCAAAGAACGCAGCCAGCGCACCCCCGGCCTGATCTGGGCGCTGACCATGCTCGATGGCTTCATCGGCAACACGCTCGCCCTGAGCGAAGGGCAGCTGCCCGAAGGCTGCGAGAACATGATGAAGCTGACCATGATCGAGCGCTTCGGCAGCCAGGAGTGGATGAAAGACTGGTCCGGGGTACCGTTCAACAACACCTACCTGGTGCGCAAGCCGCGCCTGGATACCGCGTTCATCGAGCGCGATATCGGCAACGGCGAAGAAACCAGCCTGAACGAGCGCCATGCACCGCGCCTTGTACAGTTACAACAATGCTTCGCGCAAAGCCCGTCGGTGCTGCGGCACATCAAGGACCCGGCTGACGCCTGGGCCGCGATGCTCGAACTGAATGACGGCGGGATCACCCGCTTCAGTGGCAGCTTCCGGGGCATCAGCAACATCGACTTCAAGCTCACCCGTATCGAAGAACAGCTGGAACAGTGCCGCACCGACCTGCTGGAGCACGGCCTGAACACCTGGCGCGAGGAAGACTTCGAGCAACTGCTGAACAAGAAGCGTGAAAAAACCCAGTACCTGCTCGACAACCTGGGCGCCGACCCGGACGCGATCAGCGAACTGATCCATGCCTTGCAGGTGCCTGTCGAACAGCTGCGTGAACTGTACCTGGGCGGTGTGTACGACATCGACGGCATTGACGGCGAGGCCGGCGAAGAGCCGGAACCCGCCGTCAGGGCCCCGGCCAACAAGGCCCCGGCACTCAACTTCGGCAACGTGTTCGGCAACACTGCCTCGGCAACGCCAGCAGTTGCCCCCAAGCCTGTGGCCAAGCGCCTCAACTCCGAGCAACGCTTTGTACGCGCGGCGCTGAAGGCGTGGATCAAGCATATGCGCGAGCTGGGTACGCAACCGCTGCACCTGAGCAGCCTGCGCATGAGCCGCGAAGTGGTCGAGGCCCTGGTCGAGGAACTGGTCAGTGCAGTACGCCGACCGGCCTTCATCGAACAACTGGATGCCGCCGTCATGCGCCGGATTTTCAACGGCGTGCGCCGTGACCAGATAGTCCAGCGCCAGGTCCTGACCGTGCAACTGGCCATGCGGGACTTCCTGTCCTGGTTCGACCTGCTGGGCAAACCTGTCAGCGAGCGCCCGACCGCCCTGCTGGGTGAGGGCCAACCCGTATTCGGCGCCTACCAGACCTTCGCCCAGGGCGAATTGCCAGTGCTCCCGAAAGAGCCGTCCAACCAGGAGCAGAGCTTCCAGATCGACTGGCTGTCGAGCCTGGCCTGGCTGACCCAGGAAAACGCCAAAAGTGGCGCGGACCCGGAAATCACCACCGAGCAGCGACGCCAGCTGGCGGTGCTGCTGAACACCTTTCAAGCGAGTTGATTGCAATGGGTATCAGAGTTGATGTGCTGCCACTGGACGTGAACACACCAGGCCAAGGCCTGTTGCGGATCACCGGCTGGGAAGGCACCAGCGAAGGGCTGCAATGCTCTCTGCAAAGTAGCCAGTCCCACGAGTTTCTTCATGATGGCGGGCACTGGGCCAAAGTGGCTCACTGGTTCCGCCTGGATGGCATGAATGCTGTCGCAGGCGCCCCGGCCATCGAAACGCGGATCGGCCCCAACCTGATCAACCCATTGCTGCAAGCCAGCGGTACCGCCACCTTCCGCATCGAGGTCAGCGACCCGCAGACCGGGCGCAGCGACCTTGGCATGGTGCGTATCAACAGCGCCATCATCGCGTCTGTCGAGTCTGGGCCAGCGCTGGAGAAATCGCCGCCCCCGGCACCGTTGCCCAGCGCGACGGTGATTGTCGAGCCACCTGCGGTGACCACCCCTGAGCCTGCTCCGGCAGTGGCGCCAGAACCCGAGCCCGAAGCCGCGCCAGCCCCCCAGCCGGCACCTGTGGCACCGCCGCCGAAGGCGCCTGCCAAGCAAGGCCAGAAGTGGGTGCTGCCCCTGTTGGCCCTGATCCTGCTGGCGCTTGCCGCCGGGGGCGGTTGGTGGTGGTTCAACCGCAGCGCAGGCGAAGCAACTGCAGCCGTGCCGCCTGAAGACAAGCCCGTCGCACAGGCCGACGCGGCCAAACCTTGTTCGCTGGAAAGCATGCAAGGCCAGACGTCACTGGCGTTCCTGCAGTCGTGCATCCAGAGCAAACCGGACAGCGCCGCACTGCTTGAAGTGATCAGCCTGGCCAAGGCCAACGACCAGTGCGATGTGGCCCAGCGCCTGTATGCCAACCGCGCCAATGCCGGTGACATCCAGATCGCCACGGCCTACGCTCACGAATACGACCCCAAGTACCACCAGCCAAGCAACTGCTTCAAGGCGCCGGAAGCCGCCACCGCAGCCTCCTGGTACGAGACCATCCTCAGCTTCGATGAAAACAACGCCGAAGCCAAGCAGCGCTACGAGGAGCTCAAGCCATGAAGATGCGTAGCATTGGCGCCGCGCTGCTGGCCTTGTCGCTCAGCCCTGCCCTGCAGGCGGCCGACAAGCCCCTGCTGCAGGACGGCAAGAAAACCCTGTTCCAGCGCGTGTTGACCACGCCGGGCTGCAAGCTGAGCGATAACGCCGGGGCTGCCCCTGGCGCCGCGCAACCCACCTTCAGCCGCTTCTACGTGTACGAACGCGCCCAGGCTGACGCCCGCGAGTGGCTGCGGGTCGGCCCTGACACGCAGGGCAAGAGCATCGGCTGGCTGCCTGCCGATTGCACCGTCGAATGGAAAATGCAGCTGACCCTGGCGTTTACCAACCCCGCCAACCGTGATCGGCTGATGTTCTTCAAGGAGCGCAACCAGCTCGAAGGCATTCTCAACGCCCCCGACCCGGTCAGCCATGTGGCCCCGCTACGCGCCAAGCTCAAGCACGGCACCGAGGCGCCCGGCGTGCTGGCCGAAGAGCCCGAATACTTCGTCGACCTGCAGAAAAACTTCTACCTGCTGCCCGTGCTCAGCGGCGAAGAAGTGATGACCGAGGAAGGCTTCCGCACGCGCATCCTCAATGTGGCTTCGGTCAGCAAGGCCGACAGTGCCGCAGCTGCCACACCTGCGCCTGCCCAGGCCGCTGCCAACCAGCAGTTGAAGGCGTTCAGCGCGGCCGTGGTGTTCGTCATCGACTCGACCATTTCGATGGACCCGTACATCGACCGCACCCGCGAGGCGATCAAGCGCGTGTACGGGCAGATCGAGAAGGAAAACCTCGGTAAGCAGGTCAAGTTCGGCCTGGTCGCCTACCGCTCCAGCACCAAAGCCGTGCCGGGCCTGGAATACGTCAGCAAGATGTACGCCGACCCCAACACGGTGAAGGACGGTGCCGACTTCATGGCCAAGGTCGCGGACCTGAAGCAAGCCAAGGTGTCGAGCAGCGAGTTCAACGAAGATGCCTACGCCGGTGTCATGTCTGCCGTCGACCAGATCGACTGGAGCCAGTTTGGCGCACGCTATGTGGTGCTGATCACCGATGCCGGCGCCATTGACGGGGGTGACAAGCTGTCGAGCACCGGCCTTGGCGCCGAACAGGTCAAGATCGAAGCCAGCAACCCTGGCGTGGCCCTGTACACCCTGCACCTGAAAACCCCCAGCGGCGCCAAGAACCACAGCTCCGCCGAAGCGCAGTACCGCACCCTGTCGAACTACCCGGGCACCAACACCTCGCTGTACTACCCGGTCAATGCCGGCGATGTAGAGGCCTTTGGCCGCAAGGTCGACGGCCTGGCTGCCGCCATCACCCAGCAAGTGCGGGCGGCCTACATGGGCGAGGCGGCCATCGGCAGCGCAAACAATGCCAAGGCCGACCCTGCCGAGAAGAAAATGCTCGAGGATGCCGCACTGATCGGCCACGCCATGCAGCTAGCCTACCTGGGCAAGGCCAACGGTACCCAGGCGCCGCCGGTGTTCCAGGCCTGGATCAGCGACCGCGACCTGATCAAACAGAACGTGCCGACCACCGATGTGCGCGTCCTGCTGACCAAAGCCCAACTCAGCGACCTGAGCGATGTACTCAAGCAGATCCTGGATGCCGCCAACGAAGGCATGATTTCGCCAGACGAAATGTTCACCCGCCTGCGCTCGGTTGCCGCGACCATGGGTGCCGACCCGAACCAGCTGAAGCAAGGCTCGACCACTCGCGTGGCAGACCTGGGCGTGCTTGGCGAGTACCTGCAAGACCTGCCCTACCAGAGCGAAGTGCTGAACCTGGACGAAGAAACCTGGAAGGGCTGGGATGGCCTGGCCCAGGAGAAATTCATCCGTAGCCTGAGCACCAAGCTGCGCCATTACCAACGCTACAACGCCGATGTCGACCGCTGGGTTGCCCTGGCGCCGGGCAGTGACAGCCGCGACAACGTCTACCCGGTACCGCTGGAAATGATGCCCTGACCCCATATGCTCGATATCAAGGGACTACTAGTCGTTCGAGGCGAAGGATCGCAGGCTCACCGGGTACGGCTGGACGCCCTGTGCCTGCAACCCGGCGAAGTGCGTGCCATCACGGGCGAGAGCGGCTGCGGCAAGAGCACACTGCTGGAGGCCATTGGCCTGCTGCTCAAGCCTGAGCAACTGACGCACTACAGGCTTGGCCCGCAACGCCAGGACGTGGCCAGCCTGCTGGCCAGCGACCAGCAGCCAGCGTTGGCGGCATTGCGTTCGCGCGAGCTGGGCTTTGTGCTGCAGAACGGCGGGCTGCTGCCTTTTCTCAGTGTGCGCGACAACATCCTGCTGCCACGCCGCCTGCTCGGCCTGCCACCTGCCAGCACGGCGGTGGACAAGGCTGTCGAGGCACTGCGCCTGGCGCCGCTGCTGGGCAAGCTACCCCAGGCGCTGTCCATCGGCGAGCGTCAGCGGGTGGCCTGCGTGCGTGCCATCGCCCATGAACCCCGGGTGCTGTTGGCCGACGAGCCCACCGCCGCGCTCGACCCGCACAATGCAGCGCGGCTGTTCGAACTGCTGCTGCAGCTGGTGGCTGAGCTAGGGCTGAGCGCCTTGGTCGTGTCCCACGACTGGGCACTGGTCGAACGCTTCGGCCTGCCGCGCCTGGGTGCCATCAACGGTCAAGGGGAAACACGCTTTGAACCCGTGGCATAAACGCCTGGCACTGCTGGCACGGTTATCCCTGGCCGATCTCTGGCACGACCGTAACGTTTCCTTGTGCATGGCGGCCTCGCTGGTCGCTGTCATTGCCCCGCTGTTGTTGCTGTTCGGCCTCAAGCACGGGGTGGTCAGCCAACTGCAACAGGAACTGCTCAGCGACCCCCGAAACCTTGAGGTCAAGATGCTCAGCAGCGGCCATTTCGACCAAGCCTGGCTGCAACGGTTGCAGGCACGCCCGGAGGTGGGCTTCGCCATCGGCCAGACCCGCTCGCTGAACACCCAGGCCGACCTGCTGGGTACACACGGCCGCTTCGCCGACAACGTCGAGGTCATCCCTACCCGGGCCGGCGATCCCTTGTTGGCAACAGATCTGAGTGAGCTGGCGCCCGACCAGGTGATTCTCAGCGAACGAGCCGCCGAACGGCTCGACGCCAAGGCCGGTGACACCCTGCGCTTGCGCGTTGCCCGGCGCCTGAACGAAGTCAACGAGCGTGGCGAGCGCACGTTGCAGGTAAGTGCCATCGTCAGCTCGGTGCGCTTCGCCCGCCCTGCAGCCTTCGTCAGCCCCGAGCTGCTGATGGAGCTGGAACACTATCGCGACGGTTATCTGGTCGCCAGCCTCGGGGCAAGCAGTGGCCAGGCCCTTGATGCCCTGAACGTCGGCTACGCCCGGGCCCGGGTCTATGCGCGGGACATCGACAGCGTGGCACCGCTGGAGCGCTGGCTTAACGAACAGCGCATCGAAACCGCCAGCCGCCTGGCAGAAATCAACAGCGTCAAGGCAATCAACCACGTGCTCGGGCTGATTTTCAGCGTTATTGCCGGGGCCGCCCTGATCGGCTGCATCGCCTCGCTGGTCGGCGCCTTCCTGGCCAACATCGATCGCAAGCGCCGCCACCTGGCCGTGCTGCGCCTGCTGGGCTTCAGCAGCCCCGCGGTATCGGCCTACGTGGTGCTTCAAGCACTCGTGCTGAGCCTGGTGGGCTACCTGGGCGGCCTTGGCAGCTACTACCTCGGCAGCCTGCTGTTCGACCGCTTGCTGGTCAGCAGCCAGGCAACCGGCGCCTTCATTTGTCACATCACCGTATGGCATGGCCTGGTCGCCCTGCTGCTGGCCTTCCTGGTCGCCGGCCTGGTCGCCCTGATCGGCGCCTTGCGTGCCATACGCATACAACCTGCGGAGAGCCTACGTGAACTCTAAAGCCTACAGTCGCCTGCTTCTGGCGCCACTTGCTCTCGGCTTTGCGCTGCAAGCCACAGCGGCGACCTGGGAAGAGAAATACTACAACCCCATGGCCGACGCCGATGACGTGGTGCTGCCCATGCCGTGTGACGGCGCCATGGTGTTTCGCAAGGTGATGATCCCGGTGGCCGGCCCGCTGGACGACTACCCCATCAACATCGGCCAGGACAGCGCCGAGTGGGGCTATGTCGAGCAGACCCGCCCGGCGTTCATTGCCGGCAGTTTCACCAGTGCCAAAGGTGAGAAGTCGCGCTACTACCTGCTGGCCAAATACGAGATGAGCCAGCTGCAGTACAGGGCGTTGATGGACGAAACCTGCCCGACCGCCTCCAACAAGCAGCGCCTGCCGATTGTATCGGTGTCGTGGCTGGACGCCCTGCAGGCTGCCGACAAGTACAACCGCTGGTTGCGTGCCAATGCACCCGACAAGCTGCCCCGAGAAGATGGCGCCCAAGGCTTCTTGCGCCTGCCAACCGAGGTGGAGTGGGAATTCGCCGCGCGTGGCGGTTTGCAAGTCAGCACGGCCGAGTTCCGCGATGGCCGCTACCCCATGCCCGAAGGCCTGAATGCCTACGAGTGGTTCGCCGGCGCGCAGTCCGCCAACGGCCAGTTGCAGCTGAGCGGGCTGCTCAAGCCCAACCCGCTGGGCCTGCATGACATGCTCGGCAATGCCAGCGAGATGATGTTCGAGCCGTTCCGCCTGAACAAGCTCGACCGCCAGCACGGCCAGGCCGGTGGCTATGTGGTGCGCGGTGGCAACTACCTGACCAGCGAAGGCGACCTGCGCACCTCGCTGCGCCAGGAAGAGCCGTACTACAACGCCGAGGGTGCAGTGGCCAAGAAAACCAACGGCCTGCGCCTGGCCATGGTTTCCCCGACCCTCACCTCGCGCGACCGGGTAAAAAACATCGAGAAGAGCTGGAGCAACCTGGGCAACGATCAACCGGCTGCCGAAAGCAAGCAGAAAGGCACCGTCAAGGCGCTGGAAGAGCTTGCTTCCAACGTGGAAGACGAAGCCCTGAAGAACCAGCTCAAGACCGTCGAGAACCAACTGCGCGCCAGCAACCAGCAGCAGCAGGAAGCGCGAGACCAGGCGATTCGCGCCAGCCTCAACCTGGGCGCCTTCCTGTGCACCAAGATGCTCGACGACGGCCAGTACCTGGACTTTTTGCAGAAAAACTACGCCAGCAACTGCAAGGCCGGCGAAGAAGACCCGACCTGTGGCGTGCGCAAGGTCAAGCTCGAAGAGCAACAGGAGCGCCTGCACAAGCTCAGCCGCTACTACGCCAGCTCCCTGGTGGAGTCGGGTTCGCTGTACGGCAAGGACCTGCTCGAAGCCCAGGTGCCGGTGCTGGACGGTTCGTTCAAAGCCAACAAGAACCTCAAGGACCTGTCGCCCTACCTGCGTACCCACTGGGCCAACCAGATGTCGTTCCTCAAGACACAGAAGATTGATGCCAACGCATGGCTGAACAGCTGCAAGACCGTCGCACACTGACCCAAGGACATCCAGGAGCCACCATGAACTTCCCTACATCCACCCGTATCAACCCTTGGTTGGGTCTGCTGATGGCTGCTTGCCTGGCCGTTACCGGTTGTGCCAATACCGGTAGCTCGATGACAGGTAGCCAGGGCACTGTCGATCCGCGCCTGACCAGCGGCAACGATGCCAAGTTCTTTACCACATCGGGCTTCCAGGCCTGTGCCATCGCGGCCAGCGCTGGCATTCTTGCCTGCATGCTGTCCAACTCCGGCAATAAGGCAGCCTGCTCGATCATTGCCGGTGTCGGCGCGTGCGGTGTGGCCATGGGCGCCAACTACTACCTTGATCAGCGCCGGGCGAAATATGCCGATACCACCGAGCGCCTGAACGCGATGACTACCGAAGTGCAGGGTGAAACCGCCAAGGTCGCGCAGCGCAGCGATACGCTGCAACGCGTCATCAACGACGACAAGCAACAAATTGCCAGCATCCAGCAGAGCATGAAAGCCAAGACCCTGGACAAGGCCAAGGCCCAGCGGGATATCGCCAACATCGACCAGAACATCGGGTTGATGCGCAAAGACCTGACCAACATGAAAAAACGCGTTACCGAATACCAGCAGGTGGCCAAGCTTGAACGTGATGGCGGCGCCAGCCAGGCCGAAGTGCAAAAGGTCGAAGCCGAGATCACCAAGATGAACACCAAGGTCGCCTCGCTGCAGCAGGAGGTCGATGGCCTCTACAGCCAGCGTTCGGCAATCACCCTGGGCTGAAGGAGTGCACGCCATGTTTCTACGTAACTGCCTGTGCCTGGCACTGCTGGCCAGCCTTGCCGGTTGTGCGACCACTGCCTCCCAGTGCAATGCCTCCGACAGCAGCGCCAGCCTGATCGGCAAGCTCAACTGCGATTACGGCGGAGGTTATGCCGAGGGTGTACGCAACAGCGAACAGGAGCTGCTCAGCGCCAAGGAGCAGAACCGCCAGTTCAACGAAGTGTACGCACAACTGAGTGCACTGCAGGCCTCGACCCGCCAGGACCTGCAAAGCCAGCAGCGGCAGCAGGCCAGCCTGGAAAAATCGTTGAACGACCTGCTGGGCACGCTCAAGGCGCGCCATGGCAACAAGAGCGATGTGCAAAAGCAGATCGCCGGCCTGGAGCAACAGCTCAAGGCTAACCAGGCCGCACCCTCGCAAAATGCCAGCAACGCCCAGATCGAAGCCCGCAAGCAGAAGCTCGCGGCCCTTCAACAACAGGTCAGCCGCCTTCAGCTGAGCCTGGGTTACGAGTAAAACCTCATCGGCAGCTTCGGCTGCCGAATCTTCTCAGGATATCCACATGCAGCGGGTCACCCGCGACACCAGCCCCGCCAAGGACGACCTGCGGGTGCTCGAACAGGCCATGGCGATCATCGTCAGGCATTTTCCGCCGAGCATCGCTCATCTGTTTGCCACCCCACGCAACGGCAAGGATGGCGTGCGCGAATGGTGGTCGGAACTGCAAGGCCAACCGCACCAATACCATGACCTCGGCGCCGAGCAACAGGCCGCGTTGCTGCGCCTCTACGACGAGCGCCAGGAAGCCGTACACCAGCTGGTAAGCAAACTGGAAAGCCTGGGCCAGGCCAACGATGCGGCGCTGCTGCGCAAGCTCATCGGGCCTGCCGACCTGAACAACCTGTACAGCATCAACGGCCAACCGCTGGTCGTGCGCTGGGCCGAAGCTGCCCCGGTCAAGCCGTCGCCCACACCGCTGCCGCCACGCCCCGCGCCCGTGGTACGTCGGCGCTGGGTATGGCTGCCATGGTTCTTGTTGCCACTGCTCGGCCTGCTGTTGCTGGCCCTGGCCTTGTGGTTCGGCTGGCCCTACCTGCAGCATTGGCTTGGCAACCGCCCCGCCACGCCCTTCGCCTGCGTGAAAGACACCCGCATACAGCCGCCCGAATTTTCCGTGGTGCTCGACACATCGGGTTCGATGCAACTCAACGTCGCCACCACCCTTGAAGACGAACAATGGTTCTTCCAGCACATCAATGACGACCCGAACATCGATCAGCAGCGTGTCGCGCAACTTACCCGGGCCCCGGTGCGTATGGACGTGGCCAAGAGCAGCCTGACCCACCTGATCAACGACCTGCACCCGGCGGTGGATATGCGCGTGGTGACCTTCGATGGCTGCCGCGCGCCGCTGGACCACGGCGTGTTCACCCTGGCCCAGCGCCCGGCATTGATCAAAGGTATCCAGGCACTGGTACCCAATGATGGCACCGCCCTGGCGGCCAGCCTTGATGTGGCGGCCAAAACAATGAACGGTCGCGACCGCGATGGGGTGATCCTGATGTTCATCGACGGTGCCGACGGCTGTGAACAGGACGTGTGTGCAGTGGCGCAGCGGATTGCCCGCGAGCAGCCGAGGTTGCGCGTCAATCTGGTCGACATCAGCAACAGCAATTTGGCCAGCTGTGTGGCCGAGAGTACGGGTGGGAGCATCTATTCCGCCAGCGATGCCGGGCAGGTTGCCACGGCCATCAAGCTTGCCAGCCAGGAAGTCTCCAGCACAGCCGATTGCGACTAGGACAAAACATGCAAAGGGTAAACCGCGACACCCACGCCAGCCAGGATGCTGCCAGCGCGCTCGAACTCAGGGTGGCGTTGATCCGTCAGCACTTTCCGCCGGGCATCGCTCACCTGTACGCAATACCCCGGCAGGGCCGCGACGGTGTGCTGGAATGGTGGTCTGAACTGGAGGGGCAACCGCATCTGTATGCCACCCTCGGCCGAGAGCAGCAGGCTGCCTTGCTCAAGCGCTATGAAGAGCGCCAGGCAGCCGTCAGCCAATTGGCCGATGAGCTGCAACGGCGCGGCCAGGCGCCCGCAGCCGAAGCGTTGCGCACACTGATCGGCCGACCCGACCTTGCCAACCTGTACAGCATCAACGACGAACCCTTGGTGATTCGCTGGGGGCAGCCGGCACCTGTCGCTGCGCCGCCCGTGGTGTCGCCACCTCCGGCACCGCGACAGCCAGCGCCGGCCAAGCCAAAACCCGCACCAACCCCCAAGCCCACCCGGACACGAACCGTGGTGATGACCGAACGCCGCCGCCTGCGCCTGTGGCCCTGGCTGCTGTTTGGCCTGTTACTGCTCCTGCTCTACTGGCTGTACAGCAGCTGGCCTGTGCTGTACCAGCGCTGGCAGGGCTATACGCAGACTGCAATCTGTACCCCGGGGGGCGCCTTCCAGGCATCGGAGTTTGCGGTGGTGCTGGACACCTCGGGCTCCATGGACCAGCGCATCAGGGTGAAAAAGGAAGATGACCCTTGGTACATCGGCCTGCTGGCCCGCATTCCTTACGTTGACGAGCTGCTGGCCAACAACCAGCCGCAACGGCTCACCCGCATGGACGTGGCAAAAAGCTCGCTGACCGCAGTGATCGGCGACCTGGACAAGGCCGTGGACATGCGCCTGGTAACCTTCGATGGCTGCCGCAGCCCGGTGGACCACGGCGTCTTTGGCCAAGGCCAGCGCGCAGACCTGGCCAAGCGGGTGGCCGACCTGAACGCACGTGGCGGGACGGGGCTGGGTATCAGCCTGCAAGCAGCCGCCAGCAAGATGAACGGCCGTGATCGGGATGGCGTGATCGTGATGTTCGTGGATGGCCGGGACAGTTGCGGTACCAGTGTGTGCAGCGTGTCGGAACAGATCGCCAAAAACCAGCCGCGCCTGCGCATCAACGTAGTCAACATCAGCGCCAGCACCGGCTCCAACTGCGCAGCCAGCAACACCGGCGGGCGGGTGTATACCGCCAACGATGCCGCCGCTGTGGCCGCGGCACTCAAGGAAGCGAGCCAGGAGGTGGCCGCGACCGGTTGCCCGTAGGCGCAATGACGGCTGATGACGTTTTTCAATCGACTCCATGCCGTTTCCTGCATTGCCGTGCAGAGCGCCGTGCCGGATGCTTTAGTTACTCCGAGACAGCGCTTTTTTCACCCGCAGAGGCCCGTATGAAGACCGTCGAACAACTCCTCAAGACCAAGTCCCAGCACCAGACCGTTTACACCATCGGCCCGGATGACTCGGTGCTCGACGCCCTGAAAGTGCTGGCGGAGAAAAACGTCGGTGCGTTGCCCGTGGTCGAGGGCGACCAGGTGGTGGGTATCGTCAGTGAACGGGACTATGCGCGCAAACTGGTCCTCAAGGGCCGCTCTTCCGCCGCCACCCCGGTGCGCGAAATCATGAGCGCACCCGTGGTCACCGTGGAACCGAAGCGGAAGCTCGATTTCTGCATGAACCTGATGACCGACCGTCACCTGCGTCACCTGCCGGTGGTCGACAACGGCAAGCTGCTCGGCCTGCTGTCGATCGGCGACCTGGTCAAGGAAACCATCACCGAACAGGCCAGCCTGATTCAGCAGCTGGAGCAGTACATCCGCGGCGAATGACGCCCCTCAATGGTAGGCGCGCTCCAGCTCGTCCAGTTGATGGTCAAAGCTGCGCAGGCGCGCCGACCAGGTGTACACCAGCACCTCCAGGTCACGGTTGAGCACGGCAGTATTGCCATTGCCACTGCAGGTTGGCTCGCCCAGGTCCAGCTGGTAGCGTTCACGAGCCATGGCCTGGGCCACGCTGGACAGGTCGCGGGCATTGGCCAGCCAATGGTGATGGTGGTCATGGATTTCACGGTCGAGTACCCGGCACTGTCGCTTCAGCGCATCCAGGCTCTGCTCCAGCGGCGTGCCCTTGAGCTCGCCCATGACTTCTTCGAACGTGCGCCCCGAATGCCAGTAGCTGCCCCAGAAATAGCGGTCGAATACTGTCTCGACGCGGCGTAGCGCCACCTTGGTGTTCCAGATGGTGAGCAACGTTCGTCCCTGAATCACTTCGCGCTTGTTCAGGTGCAACTGTTGCCAGGCGATCCAGGTCAGCGCCACCAATACCACCGCCACCGTGACAGCGGCAGCCGCATACAGGAAGTGCACAGCCTGGTTCATCTGTTGCGTTTGCCTGATGCCATAGAAGTAACTGGCCGTCAGGGTGCCCAGGATCGTCACGGAGCACCAGAAACCTGGTGCATAGGGATCTTTCATCGCGCTATCCCCTTATTGTTTTCCTGAGCATAGCAACGGCCAATCACTCGTCAGGTGCCGCTCGGCGCTTTATTTTCGGGGGCGGCGCAACGCTTCGTTGAGTTGATCGAAGGGCACGGCCCAATCGGAATCTTCAATGATGCTTTCCTTGAGAAAAGCACGCTGGGAGTCGGTCCAGAACGGCGCATCCACCAGCTTTATCTCGTTCTTCAGCGGAGAATGGCTGGTGATGAACTGATCAATACTCTCGGGATCGTCGGGCAAGCCCAACTGTTTAAACAAGTCGGCAAAGGGATGGATCGGCGCTTCCATGGTTCCTCCTGAGCGCCAGGCAGGCCGTCCACGACGCCCGTCTGGCATGGGTGTGAAAACATCAGCACAGCTCGCGCACTTCGGCGTGCGGCACCAATTTCATGTACTGCTCCATGCTCATGTGGATCAGGTGATCGTGGTCACCCGCCTCCAGATAGACATCGCCTTGGCGAGTAAGACTCGGATCAAGCAGCATTTTTATCTGGTAGGCGTCGCCAAGGGCCGGCACGGCGCCGCGCTCGCAGTCGCCGAACAAGCTCGGCAGGCCGCTTTCTCGGGTCAATTGCCAGGCCCCGGACATGCGCACCTTGGTCATGTCCAGATGCCGGTTGGCCGGTAGCACGGCCATGATGTAGTTGCCATGCCGGTCATCGAGCATCACCGACTTGGCGACCCGCTCGGCGGGCACGCCGGCCGTACGGGCCGACTCCAGGCTGGTGGCCGAGTGTGGATGGGGAATGATGTCGTAGTCGCAGTTGGCCTTGTCCAGGCGGGCCTGCAGGGTCTTTGCCATACGCATGATGCACCTCCGGTTTCGCCCCCCAATCTCCAATTTTAGGCCGGCTGGCGCCAGCCAGGGCTAAACTTGTGTAATAGGGCCAAACGAGGTGACGACAGGTGATCGCCCGCTGCTGGCGCTGGCTGTTGCTGCTGTTGCTGCTTGGCATCACGCCAGGTGGCCAGGCAGCGCCCGGTGCAGTGTGGGTGCTGGGCATCGATGATGCCATCGGCCCGGCCAGCGCCGACTACCTGGTACGCAGCCTCGACCAGGCCCAGGCCCAGGGCGCGCAACTGGTGGTGATCCGCATGGACACCCCAGGTGGCCTGGACAGCGCCATGCGCCAGATGATCAAGGCGATTCTCGCCAGCCCCGTGCCGGTTGCCACCTACGTGGCCCCAAGCGGTGCCCGCGCTGCCAGCGCCGGCACCTATATTCTCTACGCCAGCCATGTTGCCGCGATGGCCCCCGGGACCAACCTGGGGGCCGCCACACCCGTACAGATTGGCGCCCCCCCAGGTGCGCCCAAGGACGACAAGACCAAAGGCAGCGATGATGAAACCCTGGCACACAAGCAGGTCAACGATGCCGCTGCGTACATCCGCGGCCTGGCGCAGCTGCGCGGGCGCAATGCCGATTGGGCGGAGAAGGCCGTGCGCGAGGCTGTCAGCCTTCCTGCCAGCGAAGCCTTGCGGCTGAATGTGATCGACCAGGTAGCCGACGACCTGCCCGCCCTGCTGCGCAAACTCGACGGCAAAACGCTGGAGGCCGCCGGCCAGCCACACCAGTTGCAGACAGCCGGCGCCAGCCTGGTGGAGCACCTGCCGGATTGGCGCACCCGGGTACTGGCGGTCATTACCAACCCGAGCGTGGCGCTGATCCTGATCATGGTCGGGGTGTACGGCCTGTTGTTCGAATTCATGAGCCCCGGCTCTACCTTGGGAGGCGTGGTCGGCGGCATCTGCCTGCTATTGGCACTGTACGCCCTGCAGCTGTTACCGGTGAGCTTCGCCGGGGTGGCGCTGATCTTGCTGGGCATCGCTTTCATGATCGCCGAAGCCTTCCTGCCCAGTTTCGGCGTGGTCGGGTTTGGCGGCATCGTTGCCTTTGTGGTCGGCGCGCTGATCCTGATCGACACCGACGCACCCGGCTACGGTATCCCGCTGGCCTTGATCGGTACCCTGGCAGTGCTCTCGGCGCTGTTGATCGGCGGCGTGCTGGGCATGGCCCTCAAGGCACGTCAACGGGCGCTGGTCAGCGGTGACTCCAGCCTGGTCGGCAGCCTGGTCACCGTCACCCAAGTGATGGCAGGCAACCCGTTCCGTGGCGTGGTACTGGCCCAGGGCGAGGAATGGCAAGTGCAGTGCGCAACGCCGCTGCAAGCTGGCCAGGACGTGCGGGTGACCGCGCGCCATGGCGTGATGCTGGACGTGAGCGCCGCCGCGCCTGCGGCGCAAGGAGAATAACCATGTTCATGCAAGTGGGTTTCACTGCCGTGCTGATCGTGCTGGCGATGCTGCTGTTGTCGGCGTTTCGCATCCTGCGCGAATACGAACGCGGCGTTGTGTTCCAGCTGGGGCGCTTCTGGCAGGTGAAGGGGCCGGGGCTGATCCTGTTGATCCCGGTGATCCAGCAAATGGTGCGGGTAGACCTGCGCACCGTGGTGCTGGATGTGCCACCACAGGATGTAATCACCCGCGACAACGTTTCGGTCAAGGTCAACGCGGTGCTCTACTTCCGCGTGCTCGACCCGCAAAAGGCGATCATCCAGGTCGAGGACTTTCTGGTGGCGACCAGCCAATTGGCGCAGACCACGCTACGTGCGGTGCTGGGCAAGCACGAACTGGATGAGCTGCTCGCCGAACGTGAGCAACTGAATGCGGATATTCGCCAGGTGCTGGACGCGCAAACCGATGCCTGGGGCATCAAGGTGGCCAACGTCGAGATCAAGCATGTCGACCTCAACGAATCGATGGTACGCGCCATCGCCCGGCAGGCCGAGGCCGAACGCGAACGGCGGGCCAAGGTGATCCATGCCGAGGGGGAATTGCAGGCGTCAGAGAAGCTGATGCAGGCGGCGCAGATGCTGGGCAAGGAGCCTGGGGCGATGCAGTTGCGCTATATGCAGACGCTGGGGGCGATTGCGGGCGACAGGACCTCGACCATTGTCTTCCCGATGCCGGTGGACTTGCTGACGGGCTTGGTAGACAAGCAGAAAAAATAAAGGCCGCTCCGCAATCCCTGTAGGAGCAGCCTTGTGCTGCGAAGAGGCCGGTGAGGCTAAAGATCATCTTCGGCTGCAATGCCCTCTTCGCAGCACAAGGCTGCTCCTACAGAGTCTGTGTTTGCGCCCGTGGCCCGATCAGATCGGCGCGCGACGCAGGGTAGCGAGGAAGGTCGCCGCCCCAATGAACAACCCGGCAAAAGTCCGGTTCAAGCGCTTCTGCTGCTTGGGCGTACGCAGCAAGCGCAACACCCGCGAAGCCAAGCCGGTGTACCCCGCCATCACCAGCATGTCCACGGTGATCATGGTCACGGTGATTGCCACATACTGCGGCAACAGCGGTGCATGCGGGTTGATGAACTGCGGCAGCACCGCCAGCATGAACACCAGCGCCTTGGGGTTGCTGACGTTGACCAGGAACCCGCGGAACATCAGGCTCAGCGGTTTGCCGATAGGCCGCACGCCGGACTCATCGGACATGTCCATCGGCAAGGCGCGCCATTGCTTGTAGGCCAGGTAGACGAGGTAGGCAACGCCGAACCATTTGATGACCTGGAAGGCGGTGGCCGAGGCGGCCAGGATGGCGCCGACGCCGGCGGCAATAATGGCGATTTGCACAATCAGGCCCAGTTGCAGGCCCAGAGCGTTCCAGTAACCACGCCAGAAGCCGTATTGCAGGCCGCTGGACATCGAGGCAATTGCCCCGGCACCGGGTGACAGGCTGATCACCCAACAGGCGGCAAAGAAGCCCAACCATACTTCCATCGACATCACACACCTCGCTCGAACACTTGTTGCAAAAGGTTAAGCTAAGGTTTTGGTGAAAAAATAACCAGCGATTTCTGATGGATTTCTATCGCCTGTATCCGCGAAGAGGCCATTAAAGGTTTAGTCGGCTTCGGCAGCTGTTTCTTTGTGCAGGGCCTGTACCTCGGCCCCGCGCCAGCGCCGGACCGACTTCTGGAAGAACTGGCTATTGGGCACCTGCACCAGCGCCCCGCCCGCTTCGGGCATTTCCAGCAAGGTGGTAAACAGCAGGTTTATAGCGATCACCCGCCCTTTCACCCCCGGCTTGTCCAGCGTGTCGACCAGCTCGACCACATCACCGATGCGAAACGGCCCGACCGTGAAGATCAGCACCGCGCACAGCAGGTTGGACAGCACGCTCCACATGGCGAAGAACGCCACCGCCGCCACCGCGACAAAGCCGGACAGTGCCGTCCACAACACGGTCGCCGAAACCCCCAGGCGCTCCAGCACAAACAGCAGCGCGCTGCCCATGATCAGCCAGCGCAGGCCGCCACGCACCGGGACCAGCAGCTCGGGCGGCAGCGGATAACGCTGGCCCAGGCGGCTCAACCCGCGAGCAACGATGCGCTGCAGGACGAAGGCCGCCACCAGGATCAACAGAATCTGCAAGCCCAGCCAGAAGGTGTCCATCCATTGCCCTGGCAGCAGCGAACGCAGTTCCTCCATCAGGACAGCGCCTCGAGCTCGGCCTGCATGCTTTCGAGGGTTTCCAGCGCTTCCATCCAGGCTTCTTCCAGCTCGCCTTCGCGTTGCTTGAGCTTGGTCTGGCGCGCCAGCAGGTCACGCAACTCGTCCTTGCGCGCCGCTTCGTAGAGGCCACCGTCACCCAGCGCGGTCTCGATCTCGGCCAGTTGCACGTGCACCTGGTTGAGCTCGGTTTCCAGCTTGTCGGCCGCCTTCTTGTGCGGTGCCAGTTGCTGGCGCAAGGCTGCGGCAGCCTGGCGCTGGGCTTTCTTGTCGGTCTTGTCCGGGTTGACCGGGGCCGTACTGGCCGGCGCGCTGCGCTGGCGGTACTCGACCAGCCAGCGGCTGTAGTCGTCCAGGTCTCCGTCGAAGGTTTCGACCTTGCCGTCGGCCACCAGCAGGAAGTCATCGGTCGTGCTCTTGAGCAGGTGACGGTCGTGCGACACCACCACCACAGCACCGGCAAACTCCTGCAACGCCATGGTCAGCGCCAGGCGCATTTCCAGGTCCAGGTGGTTGGTCGGTTCGTCGAGCAGCAGCAGGTTCGGCCGTTCCCAGGCAATCAGCGCCAGCGCCAGGCGGGCCTTTTCGCCACCGGAGAAATTCACCACCGGCTCGTCAGTGCGGGCACCATGGAAGTCGAAGCCACCGAGGAAGTCGCGCAGGGTCTGCTCGCGCTCGGTGGGGGCAATACGCTGCAGGTGCAGCAGCGGGCTGGCCTTGTCGTCCAGCGAGTCCAGCTGGTGCTGGGCAAAGTAGCCAACCGCCAGGTTCTCGCCACGGACCAGGCGGCCCGACAACGGCTCCAGCTCACCCGCAAGGTTCTTGATCAGGGTCGACTTGCCGGCGCCGTTGGGCCCGAGCAGGCCAATTCGCGCACCCGGGGTGAGCTGCAGCTTGACCTTGTCGAGGATGGCCTTGTCGCCATAACCCAGGCGGCCTTCGGACAGGCTCAGCAACGGGCTGGAGATTTTCTGCGACTCGCGGAAGACGAAGTCGAACGGCGAGTCGACATGCGCCGCCGACAGCTCCTCCATGCGCTCCAGGGCCTTGATCCGGCTTTGTGCCTGACGGGCCTTGGTGGCCTGGGCCTTGAAGCGGGCGATGTACTTTTCCATGTGCGCGCGCTGTGCCTGCTGCTTCTCGTAGGCTTGCTGCTGCTGCGCCAGGCGTTCGGCACGGGTGCGCTCGAAGGCGGAGTAGCCGCCCTTGTACAGGTTCAGCTTGCGCTGCTCGACGTGCAGCACATGGTCGACCACGGCGTCGAGGAAGTCACGGTCGTGGGAGATCAGCAACAATGTGCCGGGGTAGCCCTTGAGCCAGTCTTCCAGCCACAGGATGGCGTCGAGGTCCAGGTGGTTGGTGGGCTCGTCGAGCAGCAGCAGGTCGGACGGGCACATCAGCGCCTGAGCCAGGTTCAGGCGCATCCGCCAGCCACCGGAGAAGTCGCCGACGCGGCGGTCCATCTGCTCGTTGGTGAAGCCCAGGCCCGCCAGCAATTTGCGCGCACGGGCGTCAGCGGTATAACCGTCCGCGCCTTCCAGCTCACTGTGCAGGCGCGCCAGGGCGGTGCCATCGTGGGCCTGCTCGGCCGCAGCCAGTTCGGCCTGGACCTTGCGCAGGCGAAGATCGCCATCGAGCACGTAGTCCACGGCCAGGCGGTCGAGGGTGTCGACCTCTTGGCGCATGTGGGCGATGCGCCAGTCGCCGGGCAGCTGGCAATCGCCACCATCGGGCGACAGCTCACCGCGCAGCAAGGCGAACAGGCTGGATTTTCCGGCGCCGTTGGCGCCGATCAGGCCGGCTTTGTGACCGGCGTGCAGGGTCATGTCGGCGCCGTCTAGCAAGCGCTGCGGACCACGCTGTAAAGTGAGATTGGTTAGTCTGATCATGATGGTCGCGGAGTCTACCAGCTTCCTCGGCCCATAGCGCGAGTGGAACCATGCACACCGACCTGTGGAATTACGCCTTGGCCCTGTATGCGAGGCCCGGCGTGGAAGCGGCCTGCCTTGAACTACAGGCGCAGGGTGGCGATGTCTGCCTGCTGCTGTGCGCCACCTGGCTGCAGGCACGTGGCGTGGCCCTGCTGGACGCGCGCGCACAAGCCCTGCACGACATTGCCGCGCCCTGGCAGCGGGAAGTGGTGGGCCCGTTACGCAGCCTGCGCCAGCAATGGCGGGCATCAGCGTCGGGTGATACGCAACTGGCGGCGTTGCGTGAGCAGGTGAAGGGGCTGGAATTACAGGCAGAAAAAGCGCTGCTGGCGCGTATGCAGGAATGCTCGCGACGGTGGCCCGCGGACTCCCATGAGCCCACGGACGACTGGCTGGCCCGGCTGGCGCCGGACCCTGCCCGACACCACGACGCGCTGGATCTGTTGCGCGTCGCGGCGGCTGCGCTTCAAGACGCCGAAGACGGTGCCTGAGCCGGGGTGCTGGCAGGTGCTGCCGAAGCGGCCGGAGTGGCCGGGGTGGCCGAGTTGGTTGCTGCGGCCGGGGTGCTGACGGCTGGCGTAGCAGGTTTGGCTTCGGCTGGCTTGCTGGCAACAGGCTTGGCGGCAGCTGGCTTGGCGGCCGGACGTGCAGGAGCCTTGGCGGCAGCAGGCTTGGCCGCAGGTTTCGCAGCTGGTTTCGCGGCAGCGGCTTTGGCTGGCGCTGGCTTGGCTGCAGGTTTGGCAGCGGCAGCAGGCTTGGCCGCAGGTTTGGCGGCAGCAGTCGCTTTGGCAGCTGGCTTCGCGGCAGGTTTGGCTGCAGCAGTAGTCTTGGCAGCTGGCTTCGCGGCAGGTTTGGCTGCAGCAGTAGCCTTGGCAGCTGGCCTCGCGGCAGGTTTGGCTGCAGCAGTGGCCTTGGCAGCTGGTTTGGCAGCTGGCTTGGCGGCTGGCTTGGCAGCAGCAGTAGCCTTGGCAGCCGGTTTAGCGGCTGGCTTGGAGGCAGGTTTGGCTGCAGCAGTAGCCTTGGCAGCTGGCTTCGCAGCAGGTTTGGCTGCAGCAGTAGCCTTGGCAGCTGGCTTCGCGGCAGGTTTGGCTGCAGTGGTTCTGGCAGCTGGCTTGGCAGCGGCAGCCTTGGTGGTTTTGACGGCGCGCTGGTCAAGGGCTTTGGCTGCTGCTTCGCGAACCTTGCCTACACCTTGGGCCAGCTTGAGGCTGTCCTGAGCATCGCGCTTGAGTTGCTGGATATAAGAGCGGGTCTGGGTTTGACGTTCCTTGAGGGCATCGAGCAGCCCTTCAAGTTCACCAACGGCTTTTTGCGCTTTGGACTGCGCCTTGGCTTTGCCTGCCTTGGCGGCATCCTGCAATTTGAGGCGCCCGTTGTGCAGTTTTTCCTGGGCCTTGCCACGCTGCTTTTCCAGTTTTGCCAGCAGTTTTTCCGCATCAGCCAGCGCTTGCGAGCAGGCATCTTCCAAGTGTTCGAGCAGGCTGCCCGAAAGTTGCTGGAGCAGGTGTAACGGCGTACTTACTGGCTTCTTTTTGGCCGACATGGTTTACCTCCTGGCTGACGAGATTGCGGCTCATACTATGCTTCTGCTGCTACCGCCGCTAGGGCATGTTGACAGTAATATTTACGCCGCGTTGCATGCCTGGGCAAAGTTGTTATCTTGCAGCTGCGTGAAAGTGTAGTTGCTGAATTAATCATTGCTGATATTTGGGAGTCAGGGCATTGCCTCGATATCTTGTATTAGGTTTATGCCTGCTGGTGCCAGTTGCAATGGCCGACAGCAACGACCATGACCTCGCCTACAGCCTGGGCGCCAGCCTGGGTGAGCGTCTGCGCCAGGATATGCCTGGCCTGCAACTGGACGCACTGGTCGAAGGCTTGAAGCAGTCCTATCAGGGGCAACCCTTGAAGCTCGACAAGGCTCGTATGCAGGCCGTGCTCCAGCAACACGAAGCGCAGGAAGGTGACGCCGCCACGCAGAAGTTGCAGGCAGCCGAAACACGCTTCATGGCCAACGAGCGTGGCCGTTATGGAGTACGCGAACTACCGGAAGGTGTGCTCTACAGTGAACTGCAGCCAGGCACAGGCGCGCAGCCCAAGGCTGGCGGCAAAGTGCAGGTACGCTATGTGGGCAGGCTGCCGGATGGTTCGGTGTTCGACCAGAACCAGACGCCCCAGTGGTTCAGCCTGGATTCGGTGATCGAAGGGTGGCAAGTGGCCTTGCCAAGGATGCACGCAGGGGCCAAATGGCGCCTGGTAATTCCGTCGGCGCAAGCTTATGGCGCCGAAGGCGCGGGTGACCTTATCGCACCCTATACACCCTTGGTGTTCGAGATCGAATTGCTGGCGGTTGGCGACTGACGCCAACCCTCATGCCTGGACCGCACCCTCTTCCTTGTGTGCGTTGTGCAGCACCTCGATCAGGCAGTCTTCAAGTTCGAAGCGCTCGTGCAACAGCCCGCCCAACTTGCCTAGCTTTTCGGCAAAGCGTTCGGTGTCCTTGCACTCACCCTTGGTGCATTGGTCATTGAAGGCCAGTGCAATCTGGGTACTGTCGTTGATCCGTGGGTTGATTTCTTCGGCCAGCCTCAGCGCCTTCTCGTCTCCGAAAGCTTTGGCCTCGCTGACCAGTTGCTCGCAAACTTCGAAGTGCCACGCCGAAACGTAGTCGACCAGGAGCGCGCAAAAGTCCCCGTTGGTGTCCTTGTCGGCGAAGGCTGGCTTCAAATCGCGCAGTGCGCCGAAAGACTGCACCAGGTCCTGGCGCGCCTTCAGCCAACGGTCGATCAGGTCGTGAACCCCACCCCAGCGTTCCTGGGCATTCTGACAACTATCGAGCATGGCAATCTCTTCCCTTCTGGGTAGATGCCGCTGCACCTCGCACCACGACCGCGCAGCACAAAGGTGACATCAGCAGGACGGCATCGAGCAGTTGTATTTTCGGTATGCGTGCTGGGAGATTATTCCCGCGCGTGCTGCCCATCAAGGTACGCAGCGGACAAAGTTCATACAAGTGTTTAATACCCTGTTAATACGCCATTGGTCGCGCTAGTGGCCCAGCCTTGTTCCAGGTCAACTTCTTGCCAGGGTGCGGAAACGATACGCCAGCAGGCAACTCAAGGGCGGCACGGCCAGCAACAGGAAGGCCAGCAGGCTCCACTCAGGCAGCGTCAGGTCGAGAAAGCTCCAGGTCAGCGAGCTGCATTCGGGGCCGCCGAGCAGCAATTGCCGCGCCGCCTCGCTCCAGGATTGCTCGAACACACGCCCGATCGGTACCGGGCATACAGGGATAGCACCGCTGGCCCCCTGCAACCAGACATGCCGTGCTGCCAGCAACGCGCCAGCCAGCGTGCAGCCCAGAGTCGCCCGCGCGTAATGGAGGGTGCCCTGCGTGCCTGGTGCCTGCAGCACCGCCGCCAGGCTCAGCAGTGCGTACACCGCTAGCAGCAGCCGCTGGCTGAAGCACAACGGGCACGGCATCAACCCCCGTATGTTTTCCAGGTGGTATGACGCGACCAGCACCGCAAATGCGGCCAGGCAGGCAGGAAGGAAAAAGGTGCGCAAACGGGCCGGAAGCATGGGCGGTGAAAGTCCCGGGGAAGATGTTGGGATGTGAGACGGTAGAGGAAAGATGCGCTTTGTATCAAGGCGCGACAGTAGCGACAAGTCGCTGAATGGTGTAGGAAATTTCAAGCGATACGGTAGGAGGCGGCTGAGGAACTGCACTGCAGATCTAACTGGCAGCGGTAGAAAAGTTACCCAACCCCAAAGCCCGCACCTTGGCGCGGGCTTTGGGGTGGGTCAGGCGCGTACGCCTTCTGGCAAGGGCAGCGCCAGCAGGCGCTCGTCCAGCAGGCCAAGGCCCTCCTGGAACAACTGGTTGCTGCGCTCGGTCTCGCCCAGGCCAGCGAGCAGGCGAGCCAGTTCGGCACAGGCCTCGGGGTTGCGTTCCATGCGCAGGCTGCTTTCCAGGTAGTCCCGCGCTTTGCCCCACAGCCGGTTCTGCAGGCTCAGGCGGCCCAGGGTCAGTAACAGGCTGGCGTCTTGCGGGTGATCCTTGAGCCAGCCTTCGGCGGTTTGCAGCTGGCGCGCCGGGTCATCACCGCGCACCAGGCCGTACAGACGGGCCAGGTGGCTTTCGTATCCACGCTTGAGGGCGGTGCGCAACACCTGCTCGGCTTCGTTCTGGGCACCTACCTGGCGCAATTGTTCAGCGTAGGCCAGCACCAGTTGCGGCTCCTGGCGCTGGGCCGCGGTCAGCTGCTGCCAGGCGCGTTCCAGGGCCTGACGTGCACTTTGCGCGTCTTCGCCACGGGTGGTGGCCAGGCTCAGGTTCTGGCCCCAGGCGCGTTGCTCCAGGGCGGCCAGCTCGGCGGCAGGAAGCACCTTGCCCTTGCGCAGGTCGGGCAACAGACGGATCAGTGCCGACCAGTCACCGCGCTCCAGGTACAGACGCTGCAGCAGGCGCAGCACCTGGCTGTTGTGCGGGTGGCGTTCCTGCATGGCCAGCAGGGTTTCCAGGGCGCCGTCACTTTCACCACGGTCCATCTGCAACTGCGCATGGGTCAGGGCGATGGCCAGTTCTGCTTGCGGCTGACGCTCCAGCGCGCGCTCCAGCAGGTTGTCGCTGTCTTCGGTGCGGCCCTGCTCGTTGGCAGCACGGGCGGCACCGAGGTAGTACAGCAGCGGCTGGCGCTCGGCCTCGGCGGCACGGTGCAGGTGGCGTTGAGCACTGGCCCAGCGGCCCTCGGCAAGGTCCAGCTGGCCCTGTTCGATGGCCAGACGGATGCGCCGGCTGCGATTACGCCGCGACCACGGGTTGACCACACCGCTGGAGGTCAGCACCAGGCCGACCAGGTAACGCAACAGCCACAACACAGCGACCACGGCCAGCAGCCCGGCCAGGGCCGCCCACAGCCCCGATTGATAGCGGAAGCTTCCATAGGAAAGCAGTACGTAACCGCTGTGCTTGGCGACCGCAATACCCAGTGCCGCGGCAATCACGATTGCCAGCACGGCCAGCAGGTAGACACGCTTCATGGTTTGCCCCCTTCAGCCTCAGCCGGCAGGTGACGGCGCTGAATGTAGGCCTGCACGGCCGCCAGGCTTTCGCTTAGGTCGGGGGTAACCACCGACACCGGCTGATCGGCCAGGGCATTGAGGCTCTCAAGCATTGCCTTGCTTTGCGGGTTGTCGGCGTTGAAGTTGGCCAACAACACGCTGCGGGCGTCGTCCAGCGCCTGGGTGTAGACCTTGGCGTCACCATTGAGCGCCGCCCACTGGGCCTGCTCGATGGTCAGGCTCAGGGCCAGGCGCAGCTGGTTCAGTTGCTGCCCGGCCAGCAGCGGCCGCACGTTTTCATCCGCGTTGAAGTCGATCTGGAAGTACTTGGAGATTTCTGCCCACCACTGCGACAGCCGGCTGGCACCATCGCCGTCGGCGGTCAGGGCACCCAGCGCATCGGCATTGCTGTCGAACTCGGGCGACTGCGCGCTCAGTTGCTGTACCAGCTCACGCTGTGCGGCCAGTTTCAGGAACAGGCCGGTACGGTCCGGTTGCTGGGTGCTGCCGAGGGTGGCCAGGCTGCGCGCCAGCTGCTCGCGGGCGGCGAATGCGCCTGGGTCGCTCTGCTCGCGCAGGATCTCGTCGGCGCCCTCGACCAGGGCCTTGGCGCTGGTGATGTCCTGCAAGGCCGACAGGCGCAGGGTAGCCAGGCGTAGCAGGTGCTCGGCTTCAGCCAGGCGCCACTCTTTGCGGCTTTCGCCTAGCACGGTTTCCAGGCGCTGGCTGAGACGCTGCTGGTCGCCCTGCAATTGCGCCACCAGGCGCCGGCGGTCTTCCAGCTCGCTGGCCGCCGGCAGGCTGGCCAGTTGCGCGCTGATCTGCTGTTCGCGCTGCTGCAGGGCTTCGGCGCGCTGGGTGAGCGCCTCGATGTGCTGGCCCTGGTTGAACTCGCTGCCTTGCAGTTGACGTACCTGCCAGACACCCCAGCCACCTACTGCCACCCCGGCCGCACCCAGCAGCAAGGCCAGCGCTGCCAGGCCACTGCCGGAGCGCTTGGCAGGTGGGGCGGTGACGGGTTCCGCCGGCGCCTGTGCCGACGGCTGATCATTATTGGACAAGACAGTCTCGCTCACGTATCCATCCTTTGCATGGGGGCGCATCGCGTTCAGCTTAGCGCCTTAAGAGGCAGGTGCAGCGCTGCGCTGCACGGCTACCAGCAAGGCCGTGGCACTGGCGCCACGGCAATCCACAACCTGTTGGGCCCCGGCGGCCCGGGCCTGTTCGGCAACCCGTGGGCTGGGCACGAACAGCGGCAGGCGTGCCAGCTGCGGCCAATCCGCACCGGCCAGCTGCTGCAGATGTTCAAAACCCTGCCCACTGCTGACCACCAGGCCATTGAGGCGTTCCGCTTCGATGCGGCGCTTCAGGGTGCCCGCCGGGTAACCCGGCAGGCAGCGACGATACAGTTCCAGATATTCGACACTAGCACCTTGCTCTGCAAGACGCTCTGCCAGCAGTTCGCGACCTCCGACGCCGCGCACGACCAGGACACGCGCTGCAGGCACGGCAACGGCCTGAAGCAGGGCCGGTAACGCCAGCAAGGCTTCGCTGTCATCGCCACGCGGCGGAGTGTTTACCTCCAGCCCGGCGCCCTGCAGCACTGCAGCGGTTGCCTCACCCACGGTGAACCAGCCTTGCCGTGGCGGCTGCATGCCGGCTTCGGCCAGCTGCTCAAGCAACAGCCTGGCAGCCGGCTTGCTGACCACGATGATCGCCTGGAAGCCATGCAGGCCTTCCAGCAGCAGACGTTGCCGGGGCTCCACGGTGACGGGCTCTATCGCCAGCAGCGGCAGGCAGCTGCTGCCCACCCCCGCTGCCGCCAGGCTTTGCGCCAGCGCCGCACAGTCCTCGGCAGGCCGGGTCAGCAGCAGGCGCCATTGGCTCACGGGTGGCCGGCCTCGCCGTAGACTTCCTTGAGGATGGCCTCGGCACCTTGGCCCAGCAGGTCTTCGGCCACCTGTACGCCCAAGGTCTCGGCAGCAGCGCGCGGGGCACGGGCTTCGGCCACCAGCAGGGTACCCCCGCTCGGCTGGCCAACCAGGCCACGCAGCCAAAGCTGGTCACCTTCGAGCACCGCGTAGCAGGCGATCGGCACCTGGCAGCCGCCATTCAGGTGTTTGTTCAGGGCGCGTTCGGCCACTACCCGGTCGGCGGTGTCGGCATGGTGCAGCGGCGCCAGGAGTGCGTGGATCTCGAGGTCGGCACTGCGGCACTCGATGCCCACCGCACCCTGGCCGCCAGCAGGCAGGCTGTCATCGACGCTGATGGTGGCGGTGATGCGGTCTTCAAAGCCGAGGCGGATCAGGCCGGCGGCGGCGAGGATGATGGCGTCGTACTCGCCGGCATCCAGCTTGGCCAGGCGCGTATTGACGTTGCCCCGCAGGAAGCGGATTTGCAGGTCCGGGCGGCGCGCCAGCAACTGGGCCTGACGGCGCAGGCTGGAAGTGCCGACGATGCTGCCGGCAGGCAGCGCTTCAAGGCTGTCAAAGGTATTGGAAACGAAGGCATCACGCGGGTCTTCACGCTCGCAGATGCAGTACAGGCCCAGGCCTTCGGGGAAGTCCATGGGCACGTCTTTCATCGAATGCACGGCGATGTCGGCTTCGTTGTCCAGCAGGGCGGTTTCCAGCTCTTTGACGAACAGGCCCTTGCCGCCGATTTTTGCCAGCGGCGCGTCGAGCAGCTTGTCACCCCGGCTGACCATGGGCACCAGGGTCACCAGCAGACCGGGGTGGGCCTGCTCGAGGCGGGCTTTGACGTATTCGGCCTGCCACAAGGCCAAGGCACTTTTACGGGTGGCAATGCGGATTTCGCGAGTGGACATGGAACGCCCCGATCCAGAGAAATGCCGCCGATGATAACAGCATCTCCTTTATCGCTTGCAGATGTGGATCACCTGAGGGCCTCTTCGCGGCTAAAGCCGCTCCCACAGGGTGAGCTGCCGCTCTACAGGCCAATGATCCACCTGTGGGAGCGGCTTTAGCCGCGAACAAGGGCGCAGCCCTTGCCATGCGGGCGCCGTATCAGAGGGTCTGCATCATCTTGCGCACGCCGGCAACATGCCGGCGGCTGACTGTCAGGGCATCACCGTCCAGGCCTTTCAGGTACAGCTGAAAGTGCCCCAGCGGGGTACGCTGCAAGCGTTCGATGCGCTCGCGGGCAACCAGCGCATTGCGGTGAATACGCACGAAGCGTTCGCCAAATTCATCCTCCAGGGCTTTGAGCGGCTCGTCGAGCAGCACTTCCCCGGCCTCGTGACGCAAGGTGACGTATTTGTGGTCGGCAATGAAATAGATCACCTGGGGCAAAGGAATCAGCTCGATGCCTTTACGCGTGCGGGCACTGATGTGGCTACGTGGGCCGCCACCTTCATTGGCCGGCCGGGTAAGCGCCGCCAACTGGGCGCGGTTGGGTTTTTCGGCCTTGCGCAAGGCATCGCGCAACGCCTGGGCCTGGAACGGCTTGGTCACATGGCTGAGGGTACTGTCCTTGAATGCCTCGGCACCGTATTCGTCATCCCCGGTGCAAAACACCACCGCCGGCGGCGCCTCGCGTTCGCACAGGCGAGCGGCTACCTGCAGGCCATCCAGGCCTGGCATGCCGATGTCCAGCAGGACCACATCGGGCTTGAGGCTTTCGATCAGCGCAAGGGCCTCCTCGCCGTTGGTGGCGCTAGGCTCCAGCACGGTATAACCCTCCAGTTCGCCGAGTAGCCGGCTGAGGCGTTCACGGCCTTGGGGTTCGTCATCAACGATCAGGACATTCATAATTGCGCTGGATTCCTGAATGAGTCTCGCACAGGTATAGCGTAGACAGGTGTAGTTCGAGCGACACTGCGGTCACGCTCTAGACCGGTGCGATGGCCAAAGATTCACTCGGACGGCAGATTCACCGCCAGTCCTTTGTCCAACTGTAGACGGTCCGTGGAACACTGCCGTTCATTCCTTAAAATCCTTCTCTGCCATTTTCCGGGCATTTCTCTCGACCGGCGCCCTGCGGCAGCCAGCCCAACCCTGCTATTATCGGCGCCACTTTTTCGTTCACGCCTGCAATGAGTGAATCCATGAGCACCGACAAGACCAATCAGTCCTGGGGCGGCCGCTTCAGTGAGCCCGTCGACGCCTTCGTCGCCCGTTTCACCGCCTCGGTCGATTTCGACAAGCGCCTGTACCGCCACGACATCATGGGTTCGATCGCCCATGCCACCATGCTGGCGCAGGTCGGCGTGCTCAGCGATGCCGAGCGCGACACCATCATCGATGGCCTGAAGACCATCCAGGACGAAATCGAAGCCGGCAACTTCGACTGGCGCGTCGACCTCGAAGACGTGCACATGAACATCGAAGCACGCCTGACCGACCGCATCGGCATCACCGGCAAGAAGCTGCACACCGGTCGCAGCCGCAACGACCAGGTGGCCACCGATATCCGCCTGTGGCTGCGCGACGAAATCGACCTGATCCTGGCCGAAATCACCCGCCTGCAGCAGGGCCTGCTGGAGCAGGCCGAGCGTGAAGCCGAAACCATCATGCCCGGTTTCACCCACCTGCAGACGGCCCAGCCGGTCACCTTCGGCCACCACCTGCTGGCCTGGTTCGAAATGCTCAGCCGCGACTACGAGCGCCTGGTCGACTGCCGCAAGCGCACCAACCGCATGCCCCTGGGCAGCGCCGCGCTGGCGGGCACCACCTACCCGATCGACCGCGAGCTGACCTGCAAGCTGCTGGGCTTCGAAGCTGTGGCCGGCAACTCGCTGGACGGCGTGTCGGACCGTGACTTCGCCATCGAATTCTGCGCCGCTGCCAGCGTGGCGATGATGCACCTGTCGCGCTTCTCGGAAGAGCTGGTGCTGTGGACCAGCGCGCAGTTCCAGTTCATCGACCTGCCGGACCGCTTCTGCACCGGCAGCTCGATCATGCCGCAGAAAAAGAACCCGGACGTGCCAGAGCTGGTACGTGGCAAGAGCGGCCGCGTGTTCGGCGCCCTCACCGGCCTGCTGACCCTGATGAAAGGCCAACCGCTGGCCTACAACAAGGACAACCAGGAAGACAAGGAGCCGCTGTTCGACGCTGCCGACACCCTACGCGACTCGCTGCGTGCCTTTGCCGACATGATCCCGGCGATCAAGCCAAAGCACGCCATCATGCGTGAAGCGGCCCTGCGCGGTTTCTCCACCGCCACCGACCTGGCCGACTACCTGGTACGCCGTGGCCTGCCGTTCCGTGACTGCCACGAAATCGTTGGCCACGCGGTGAAGTACGGCGTGGACACCGGCAAGGACCTGGCCGAGATGAGCCTGGACGAACTGCGCCAGTTCAGCGACCAGATCGAGCAGGACGTGTTTGCCGTGCTGACCCTGGAAGGCTCGGTGAATGCCCGTGACCACATTGGTGGTACGGCACCGGCGCAGGTACGCGCTGCCGTTGTTCGTGGCAAGGCGCTGCTGGCTTCGCGTTAAGCCAGCCTCGCTGCCCTGCTTTTTGTAGGAGCAGCCTTGTGCTGCGAAGAGGCCGGTGCAAACACCATGGATAGAGGGTGTCTGCACCGGCCTCTTCGCAGCACAAGGCTGCTCCTACAGGTTCAGCGCTAGCTCCGGTTAGCGTTTCCCGCTGCGAATCATCTCCATGAAGGCCGGCATCGACGCTTCCTTGTCCGCCAAGATCCGCGCCATGTGCGGGTTCTCGCCCATCAGCTGCAGCAACGCCTTGGCCTGCGGGAAGTCGGCCAAAAAGTCGATGTTCAGCACTTTCTTGCCCACGGCATAAGCCAGGTCGACCGAGAAGCAGAACATCAGGTCTGCCAGCGTCAGCTGCTCGCCCGCCACATAGGGCGCAAAGCGACCGTTGCGCTTGAGGGTGGCAAAGCCGGCCAGCAAATCGGCACGCGCTTTCTCTTTGACCAATGGCTCAACCGACATGCCGAAGAACGACTCGGCATAGCAAGTACGCGCCGGCAGCTCGATGTACAGCTCGATTTCCTTGAGCAGCTCACGCACCTTGGCCTGCCCGAACGGGTCGGCCGGCAGCAGTGCCTTGCCGCCTTGGGTCTGCTCGATGTAGTCGAGGATTACACTGGTTTCGCTGAGGAAGCCGTGCTCGGTCTGCAGCACCGGCACCTTGCCCCGCGGGCTCACTTCCAGCGCCTGTGGCGCCTGGCCGCCATAGAAGGTGACTTCTTCGAAGGGCAGGCCTTTTTCCAGCAGGGCTAGCTTGACCATGTTGTAGTAGTTGCTGACCGAGAATCCATGAAGCTTGAGCATGAGGTAACAGCCTCCAGGCCGTAAGGGGTTGGCCCGGCTTTTATAGACTCTAAGCCCGCCCCTGACCAGCGTCATGCACCCCGTCAATGCCCGGGCATTGCCGCCACGGGCGTGGCACACTGTGCATCCCATCACAGGAGTACCGCCATGAGCGAGCCCACCGACATCGACAATGACGACGAAGCCTTCGCCGAGGCGACACTGACCCAGGCCATCGAAAACCAGATTGAAAGCGGCGAACCGCCTGCGGCCAAGGCCACCTTCAACAAGCTGACCCTGGTCGGTTACGAGCGCGAGGACATCCTCAACCTGATGGCCCATGTGCTGGCCTTCGAAATCGACAACATGCTGGTGGAAGACCGCGCGTTCGACGGCGAGTGGTACGAGAACGCCTTGCGGGCGCTGCCGGAGCTGCCGCCTGAGATGGATCAAGGCGAGGACGAATAACCCGACTACACTCGAAGGTCAGGCACCGTAAGCGGTGCCGCCATCCTTGTCTGGAAGTCAGGAGTCGCCATGTCTTTTACCCCCGATCTGATCGCTGAACTGGAAGTACTCGCGCTGTTCAAACACGACAGCAGCCAGGAAGGCATCAAGATAAACAGCAACGCCGCCCCTGCCCTGGTCGCCGCTGCGAAACGCCTGCATGAGAAGGGGCTGACCGATCAACCCGATGGCGGCTACCTGACCAGCCTGGGTCATGACGCCGTTGACAGTGTCCAGCTGCTGCAGAACATCCTCAAGGCGCCACAGCCGGCCTGAACCGAGATTACAAGGGGCTGCCATGCAGCCCATCGCCGGCAAGCCAGCTCCCACAGGTATTGCACATGGCTTGAAACTGATGCGGTCGGGGTGGGAGCTGGCTTGCCGGCGATGTGCCGCAGCGCGGCCCCCGGTCAGTTGGCCGTTGCCCTGCGCTTTTCCACCAGCCACGAGCGCCCATACAGGAACACAATGGCCAGCAAGGCCACCGCCTGTGCCGACAGCGAGTAGGCATCAGCGTGAATGCCCAGCCAATCGAACTCGAAGAACGCCACCGGCCGTGTGCCCAGCACCCCGGCTTCTTGCAGCGCCTTCACACCATGCCCGGCAAACACCACCGACAGCGCGCACAGCAGTGCGGCGTTGATGCTGAAGAACAGCGTCAGCGGCAGCTTGGCAGAACCGCGCAAAATCACCCAGGCCAGGCCCACCAGCAGCACCAGCGCCGTGGCGCCACCCGCCAGCACCGCGTGGTGCCCGGCAGGGCCTGCCTGCAACCACAGGGTTTCGTAGAACAGGATCACTTCGAACAGTTCGCGGTACACCGAGAAAAACGCCAGCATGGCAAAGCCAAAGCGCCCGCCGCCGCTGACCAGGCTGCTTTTGATGTAGTCCTTCCAGGCGGCAGCGTGGCGGCGGTCATGCATCCATACACCGAGCCAAAGCACCATCACCGCGGCGAACAGCGCCGTGCAGCCTTCCAGCAGTTCGCGCTGGGCGCCGCCCACATCGATCACATAGGCCGCCACCGCCCAGGTGGCGAACCCGGCGACCAGCGCCAGCCCCCACCCGATGTTGACGCTGCGTACCGCCGACTGCTGCCCGGTGTTACGCAGGAAGGCCAGGATCGCGGCCAGCACCAGAATCGCCTCCAGGCCTTCGCGCAGCAGGATCAGCAAACCGGAGATATAACTCAGCGACCAGCTCAGGCCGTCGCTGCCCAACAGCTTGGCGGCCTGGTCGAGCTTGCCTTTTGCCTCAGCCAGACGCTGCTCGGCCTGGGCCACGGGCAGGCCATCCTGCAGGGACTGACGGTAGGCCATCAGGGATCTTTCGGTGTCCTTGCGCGCCTGGGTGTCGATGTTGTCCAGCGAGCTTTCCACCAGCTCGAAGCCTTCCAGATAGGCCGCTACCGACAGGTCATAGGCCTGGTCGTGGTCACCTGCGCGGTAGGCGGCCAAGCTTTTGTCCAGCGTGCTGGCGGTGTATTCGAGCAGTTGCGCCGGGCCGCGCTTGACTTGCGGCGGCTGGGCTCGCTGGGCACGGAACGCTTCCACGACCGCGCTGCCTTCGTTGGCGGCGACTTCGGCCGGGGTCTGGCGAGCCAGGTCGGCGATGTTCCAGGTCTTGTCGCCTTTACCGGCTTCCGGCTTGGCGGTGAAGCTGGCGATATAGGCGGCTATATCCCAACGCTGACGGTCATCCAGCTGGTCGGCAAAGGACGGCATCTCGGTGCCGTCGATACCCAGGGCGAGGGTGTTGTAGAGGTCGAACAGACTCAACTGGTCCAGGCGTGAAACATCGCGCAGGTTGGCGGGCGCAGGCTCCAGGCCCACGCCAGCCGGGCCGTCGCCCGCGCCGGTGTCGCCGTGGCAGATCGAGCAGTTTTGCGCGTACAGCGCAGCGCCGCGGGCCGGGTCCGGGGTAATCACCGGGGCCTGGCTGACCTCGTAGGCCACTGCCAGGCGCGCGCCCAGCTGGCGGGCCTGCCTGGCGACAGCCGTGCCCTCCTGGCGCTGATCGATGGCCTGGCGCAACGCCTGGACGCCCTGCTCCAGCGCGGCTTGCTCGGTATTTGCGGGCAGGGCTTTGACCAGCTCGGCCAATACCGCGCTGAATTCCTGTTGCTCGCGGTATTCGCCCTCGTCGATCACCTTGCCATCTTGTACGGTCGGCGGGTAGTCGGCGCCAATGTAGTCCAGCAGGTGCAGGGCTTTGCCGGCCTCGGCGGGGGACTCGGCCAGCGCCAGGGAGCTGCACAGCGCCAGCACTGGGCCGAGTAATAAAGCCGGCAACCAGGCAAGCAGACGTGAACGGGTTTTCATGGCCAGTCTCGAAGGGAATGCGAAAGAGAACATTGTTCACTCCCACTTTGCTTCCCTCAAGGGTGCCGGGCAGATTTCATGAAAAATCTTGCTACAAATCAGATGCCAAGTATTCCGCCGCCCTCAGAAGCTGCGCTGATCAGTGGGGGCTGGCTTGCCGGCGATTGGGCCTCAAGGCTTGGCGGTGTCCTTCCAGCCTCCACCCAGCGCCAGGAACACCCCAATCTGCCCCATGGCTACCTGACTATTGGCCGCTGCCAACTGCGCACGCATGTCGGTATAGGTGCGTGTGGCCTGCAAATCCGCCAGGAACGATTCACGCCCTGCCTGGTAATACCGGTGGGTCTGGTCCGCCGCTTCCTTGGCCGATTTTTCTGCCTCGGCCAAGGCATCACGCCGGTCCAGCAGGGCGCTGTACTGCGCCAGGCGGGTCTGTGTTTCGCGGATGGCGTTCAGCACAACCCCATCGAAGTTCGCCAACGCCGCCTGGGTTGAAGCTTCGGCCATGCGAATACGCGCACGGGTGCCGTTGGTAGGGATGCTCCAGCTGATCTGCGGGCCAAAGCCCCAGCGGTTGGTTGCGGGCTCACCGAGGTTCTCCAGGATACCGATAGTGCCAACCTGGGCGCCAATGCTGATGTCCGGGTACAAGGCGCCAGTGGCCACGCCAATATAGGCGGTGGCAGCAGCCAACTGGCGCTCCGCCTGGCGCACGTCTGGGCGACGTTTGAGCAGCGCGGCGCCATCACCCACCGGGACCAGCTGGTTCAGGTGTGGCAGCTCGGCACAATCGGCGGTACCGGCAGGCAACTGGTCGACCGGTTTGGCCAGCAGCGCGGCCAGTGTGTACATGCCAGTTTCTCGCTCGGCCTTGAAGCGTGGCAGTTCGGCGCGCAAGGATTTGAACTGGGTCTGCGAACGGGTGACCTGGGTTTCATCACCGCGGCCGGCATCGCGCAGGCGCTGGTTGAGCGTGACGCTCTGCTCCTGCAGGTCCAGCGACTCGCGGGCGATGTGGAGTTCCTCGTTGGCCGAACACACCTGGGTGTAAGCCTTGACCACATCCGCCACCAGGGTGATACGCGCGGTATCGGCAGCGGCCTGCACCGCGTCGGCATTGGCCTTGGCGGCCTCGGTGCCGCGCTTGAAGGTACCCCACAGGTCGAATTGGTACGAGGCACTGATAATAGCCTCGCCAATGTTGGCCACTGGTACCTTCTCGGGCTGCAGGAAGGCTTCGCCCGACTCCTGCAACCGCTGGGCGCCGAGTTTGACGCCACCATTGAAGCCACCTTGCGATTCGGCCACTTCGACCTGGGCGCGGGCCTTGGCGATGTTGGCCGCCGCCACGCGCAACTCGGTGTTTGCACTCAGGGCCTGACGCACCAGCGCGTTCAGCCGCTGGTCCTGATACAGCTGCCACCAGTCCTCGGGCACCGGCGCCGAGACCACGCTATCGGCATCCTGGCGCAGCGGGCCGCTCAGATCGCTGCGTTGCACCGCAGCGTCCTTGGGCACCTCATAGTCGGGCCCGACCATCATGCAGGCCCCCAGCGACAGGCACAGGCCGGCCAGGATCAGCTGCTTCATGGGCGCTGGCCCTCGATGATCGACACCGTGGCGGTGCGCCCGGCAATCATGCGGAAGTCCTGCGGCACTTCATCGAAGGCGATGCGCACCGGAATACGCTGGGCCAGGCGCACCCAGCTGAACGCCGGGTTGACGTTGGGCAGCAGGTTGGCGCCGCTGCTGCGGTCGCGGTCTTCGATGCCCGCGGCAAAGCTCTGCACATGGCCGCGCAGGCGGGTGTTGTCGCCCATTACGCGAATGTCCACGGCATCACCGATGTGGATGCCACCCAGCTTGGTTTCTTCAAAGTAGCCATCGACGTGGTACGAGGTGCTGTCGACCACCGACAGCACCGGGCGGCCGGCGGTGACGAATTCGTGGTTACGCGGGGCGCGGTCGTTCAGGTAGCCGTCCACCGGGCTGCGCACCACCGAACGGTCGAGGTTGAGCTGGGCGGTATCGACTGCCACCTGGGCCTCGCTGACAGCCGAGCGGGCGCGGGCCTCGCGGGACTGGCTTTCTTCCAGCTGCTCGGCGGCCACCAGGTTGCCCAGCTTGCGGTTGCGCTGCGCCTCGCGTGAGGCCTGGGCCAGGGTTTCCTGGCGTTCGCCCAGGGTAGCCTTGGCCTGGCGCAGGGCCAGGCTGAAGCGGTCCTGGTCGATGGTGAACAGCACGTCACCGCGTTTGACGGTCTGGTTGTCGCGCACCTCGACCTTCTGGATCAACCCCGACACATCGGGGGCGATCTGGATCACGTCGGCGCGGATGTGGCCGTCGCGGGTCCAGGGGGCAAACATGTAGTACACCACCATCTGCCACACGAGCACGGCGGCGAAGGTCACTACCAGCAACGTCAGGACCACACGGCCCAAGGTCAACAAAGGTTTTTTCATGGCAGCATCAGGTTTCGGCAAAAGTGGTCCACCGCGCCAAGCAGCACGGCATACAGAGCAACGTTGAACAACGCCCGGTGCCAGACCAGGCGGTAGAAATGCAGGCGCACCAGCACCGCGTGCACCCCCAGGAACACCAGGTAGGTGCTAAACATCATCACCAGCAGCGTGGGTAGAAACACCCCGCTGATATCCAGTTCACCAATCACAGGGGCGCTCCGTCGAGGCCGGGGGGCAGTTGCGGTTGTTCGGCGGGTTCGAGCATCACTTCCACGCCCGGCAACAGCGCCAGCCGCAGGCCACTCAGGGCATGCAACAGGTGGGTGCGGGCATCGCCACGCTCGTACAATTCATCCAGGTTCAGCGCCAGGCGTGCGCGTTCCATGTTGCGCAGCAGCGCGGCCGGGGCATGCAGGCGCTCACCGGCCCGCAGGCAGGCGGCGTAGTGCGCGCCGACTTCTTCGACCACCGTGCGCAAGCGCTCGCGGGCCTGCTGGCCGGCGCGCGGCATATAGGCCAGCAGGTCGAGCAAGTTCAGCCCCACGCGCAGGTCACGCAGTGCCACGCCGCTGTCCTGGCCGGTTTGCGACAGGCGCGGGAGGTGCTGCATCAGGCGGTCGAGCATCTGTACGCCCACCTGGCGTTGCTCGGCCAGGGTCGCCGGCTCGGTCATTTCGACAATGTCGCGCCAGGCGAAGCGGGTCATGCGCTTGGCCGCCAGCTCCACGCCGAACGGGCGCATCACCAAGGTCCAGATGAACGCGAACAACAGGCCAACGGGGCCGGCCAGGTTGGCGTTGAGGAAGGTGAAGAAGTCGGCGTCGTAAGCACCCTGGATGCTGATGAAGGTCGAGGTGTTGACGATGGTCAGCAAGGTGCCCAGGTAGAAGCGCGGCTGCACGGTCAGGGTGCCGATACAGATGAACGGCACGGCAAACGCCAGCACCAGCATCGGGAAATCGTGCAGGTTGGGCAGCACCAGGAACAGGTACAGGCTGGAGAAGATGACCGACATCAGCGTCCAGAAGAAGAACCGGTAGATCTGCGGCGCCGGGTCGTCCATGGCAGCAAAGAAGCTGCACGACACGGCAGCAAGGATCACGGCGCTGGCGCCATCGTTCCAGCCCAGGCCAATCCACAGGCCGCACGCCACCACAATCGCCAGTACGGTAGAGGCCACCGAGTACAGCATCAGGCCACGGTCGAAGAATGCCGTCAGGCGGCCCAGGCGCCAGTGGCGATACACCGCGCGCCAAGGCTTGGCATCGTCGGTACGCAAGGCGTGCTGCAGGGTGCAGCAGTCCTGCCACAAGTCAGCCCATTCGGTCAGGCGGTACAGGGCGTTGGACAGCAGCAGTTCGGCGCGCTGGTCGAGGGCGGCGGCACCGGGCTGCAGGCGGTCGATCTGCTCGTGCAGCGCGGTCCAGCGCGTTACCGAAGCGCTGTGAGCAGTGCCTTTCAGCCATTCGCGCGCGGCTTCAAGCACGGGTTGAAGCTGGGCGAACTGGGCCGGGGCACGGCCCTCCAGGGCCACAAGTGCGTCGTCGAGCGCATCAATGACCGGCAGCAGGTGAATCATCCGCCCACGCAGCTCACGAGCGTTCTTCAGGGTATGTGGGCCGGCACCTTCGTGGCCTAGCTGGCCGATCATCAGCTCCAGCGAGTTGAAGGTGGCGACCATCGCCCCGCGCATGCCGCCGACCTTGTCGGCGCTGGCTTCGCGGGCCAGGTAGGTGTCGCTGTAGCGGATCGCCTCGGTGAACCAGTTACCGGTGGCGCCGACCACCACGGGGGCCAGCCGGCGCGGCCAGAAAATGGCGCCGACCACTGCCGCACAGACAATCCCCAGGCAAATTTCCTGGGCACGGGAGGACGCCACGTCGAACACCGCCAGCGGGTTGTCGACCACCGCCAGGGCGATCATCGGCAGGGTATAGCCAGCCAGCATCAACACGTAGTTGTTGGCCGTGCGCAGGTTCAGCGACAGGAACAGCAAGGTGCCGGTCCACAGGGCGATGGCGATGCTCAGCAGCAACGGCGACTGCACCAGCGGCGGCACCAGGAAAATCGCCCCGCCGGCACCCAGCAGCGTGCCCACGGCGCGGTACAGCGCCTTGGAACTGGTGGGGCCGACGAAGGGGCTGGAAACGATATACACCGTGGCCATGGCCCAGTAGGGGCGCGGCAGCTGCATGAGCAACGCGATGTACAAGGCGATCATGGAGGCGGCGAAGGTACGCGCACCGTAGAACCAGTCGCGGGCCGGTGGTACAGAGCTGAAGAAGCCGTTCATGCCACCCCGCCCGTACCGCCCAGGCCGGCTGCTTCAAAGGCGCGCAGCACGCGCAAGGTGGCTTCCAGGTCGGCCTGGTCGATACCGTTGAGCACATCGCGGCGCAGGCGCACCAGCTCGGCTTCGATGGCCTCGGCCAGGGCACGGCCTTCGGCGGTCAGGCTCAGGGCCTTGGCGCGACGGTCCAGTGGGTCCTCGCTGCGGCACACCAGGCCAGCCTTGCACAGTTGGTCGAGCAGGCGCACCAGTGATGGGCTTTCCAGGCCGGCAGCCTGGGCTACGGCCACCTGGTGCACACCGTCGCCCAGGCGCACGATCATCAGCAGCGGCGCAGCGCAGGCTTCGGAAATGCCGTAACCGGTCAGGGCGGTATGGCAGATGCGCCGCCAATGACGGGCGGCGACCACCATGCCACTGCTGACTTGCAGGCGCAGGAGATCAAGGGACATGAAGGGAACCAAGGATATTCATAGTTTGCTAACTATCAATATACGCCTTGCCCTCCCCCTGTCGTCAACAGTGGGCGACGGACAACCGGGTTAAATGTTGTTCATTTTTTAGCCTGTGCCGGCCTCTTCGCGGGTAAACCCGCTCCTACAGGTACCCCACATTTTGAGGCTCGTGGTTTCCCGCGAAGAGGCCGGAACAGGCAACAGAAAATCAGGGCTGGATCTGGTCTTCCAGCTTCATGGTCAGTGCCAATGTGCTGCCCATCTGCACCGCCCGGTCCCGCCATTCCTGATAGCGCGCTGCATCACGGCTGCTGAAATGCACCGCCAGCTCCTCTGCCGCCTGCACCACCCCCGCCGCTGCCGCCAGCTCCAGCCAGTACAGCGCGGCCTTCAGGTCGGCCTCTACATACAGCCCGTGCATCAGCCGGTAACCCACCTCAAAGCGACAGCGTGCTTCACCCCGCTCTGCCCCGCGCATGAACCAGTGGTAGGCCTGAACCAGGTCGACCTGCCAGTCCAGGTCGCCGTCGCACACCTCCTCCTCATACAGGTCGCCCAATGCCGCGGCCGCGTGGAGCATGCCCCGCTCAAAGGCCTGCCGATAGCACTCCGCTGCCTGCACGTAGGAAGGGTCGATGCCTTTGCCAAAGTAATGCTGCTGCCCCAGGTTGAACCAAGCGGCGGCATTGCCTTGCAGGGCCGCCATGCGCAGCAGGTGGCCGGCCAGCACGGTATCGGCACGCCAGTACTTGCCGTTGAGCCAGATCCAGCCGAGGTCGTTGAGTGCCGCTACGCTGCCCAGCAACGCCTGGCGGCGCAGGTCGGCATACACCGCCTGCAGGTCGCTGGCCTCATCCAGGCGGTTGACCAGCAACGAGCGCTGGCTGGGCAGACCCACACCGGCAAACAGCCACTGTCGCCTCCCGACCGGGGCCGGTGGCGCAATGACCCGCTCGGGAAGAAGGCGGGCAAGCAGCGAATGGATATTGCTGGCAGCAGACATGTTCATCCTCATTGAACGACGCACAACCCCAACCTTCGGCTGTGATGAGGCGTGATTCTGCGTGACGTCACGTCAAAACCTGTCGCGAACGAATCGGCACACGGCAACCAAATGCGAGTTCCTTGATCTGAGCAGGCTGTGGCCAATTGCCATACAGCACGCGTGCCGCCATCCTGTTGCGGCAAGCCTAGACAAGGACGTTACATTTTGCCGTTCGCCACCACTCGCGCCACCCTCAGCCGTCAGTGGGCGCTGCTGCGCCAGCTGCCCAACCGCTCCCCCGGCATTACCAGCGCCGAGCTTGTCTGGGGCCTGCGCGATGTCGGCTTCACGGTCAGCAAACGCACTGTCGAGCGCGACCTCAATGAGCTGTCGCTGATATTCCCGCTGGAGCGCAATGACAAGAGCATCCCGTTCGGCTGGCACTGGTCGGCGAGTGCGGTGGGCGAGTTGCGCGGTAACTTCGACTTGCTGACGCACCTACGGGGGGATGCGTTGCAACCGGCGAAGGGTGAGGGGGTGGAGCTGGTGGCACGGATCAGCGATGCACTGGCGCGGCAACTGCGTGTTGCACCGTTGAGCAGCGACATGCAGCTGACGGCGCTGGAGCATGGGCATCGGTTGCGGGCCACGGTGAGTGACGGCTGGCCATTGCGCTGGTGGCTGTTGAGCCATGGGGATGGGTTGGTGGTGGAGCAGCCTGTGGTATTGAGGGAAGAGATTGGCAAGATCCTGAGCAATGCGGCGGCTCAGTACCTGAGTTGATAGCCTGTACTGGCCCTATCGCCGGCAAGCCAGCTCCCACTGGAAAGCCACAAGCCTCACGACCTGTGGAGTACCTGTGGGAGCCAGCTTGCCGGCGATAGGGCCAGTACAGGTCAGCGCTGCATCCCCCAACGCCGCACGGTCAGCCGCTCCAGGGTGTTGAACACTAACCCTTCCACCAGCAAACCAATCAGGATCACCACCGCCAACCCGGCAAATACCTTGTCGGTATACAGCTCGTTGCGGTTCTGGAAGATGTACCAGCCCAGCCCGCCTTTACCGCTGCTGGCGCCAAACACCAGTTCGGCGGCAATCAGGGTGCGCCAGGCAAAGGCCCAGCCGATCTTCAGCCCCGACAGGATCGACGGCAAAGCCGCCGGCACCAGGATGTGCAGCACCAGCCGCAGCCCTTTCAGGCCATAGTTACGGCCCGCCATGCGCAGTGTTTCCGAGACCCCAAGAAAGCCCGCGTAGGTATTCAGCGCCAAAGCCCACAGCACCGAATGCACCAGCACGAAGATCAGGCTATTGTCGCCCAGCCCGAACCACAGCAAGGCCAGCGGCAGCAGGGCAATGGCCGGAAGCGGGTTGAACATCGAGGTCAATGTGCCCAGCAGGTCGCGGCCCAGCTGGGTCGAAACCGCCAGGCTGGTCAGGCCGAATGCCAGGACGATGCCCAGTACATAACCCTTGAGCAGAATCACCAGCGACACGCCAACCTTGGCCGGCAGTTCGCCACTGATCATCCCGTCCCACAGGGCGGCGGCGGTTTGCAAAAAGCCTGGCAACAGCAGGTCGTTGTCCTGATAGCGGGCGACGGCCTCCCACAGCACAGCGATCACCAGCAGGATAACCGCCTTGCGCAGCCAGCCTTGCTGCCACAGGCGCCGGGCCAACGGCAGTTGTCGTTCCAGAGGCACACTGAGCAGGGGCTCCAGCTGCACCTCGTATTCCTGGCGTACAGGTGTAGTGGTCATGGCTGAAGCTCCTGTCAGTAGGCGATGCGAATATCGTTAAAACCAAGCTCGTCAGGCTGTTGCGGGGTGTCCGCCTCGTCAAACAGCAGACGGTGGATACGCCGGGCACTGGCCTGGAAGTCGCTGCCACCCAGGCTGCCCAGGTCGTACTGATGGCTGTGCACTTCGGCCCGTACCCGCCCCGGGTGCGGCGACAGCAGCAGGATGCGGTTGCCGACCACCAGCGCCTCCTCGATGGAGTGGGTCACGAACAGCAGGGTGAACCGTACTTCCTCCCACAGCAGCAACAGCTCTTCCTGCATCTTGCGCCGGGTCAGCGCATCAAGGGCGGCGAACGGCTCATCCATCAACAAAATCTTCGGCTGTGTGGCCAAGGCCCGGGCAATCGCCACGCGTGCCTTCATGCCACCCGACAAGGTGTGTGGATAGGCATCAGCGAAGGCGGCCAGGCCGACCTTCTCCAGGTAATGCAGTGCCCGCTCTTCGGCTTCGGCGCGCTTGAGCTGGCGCGACACCAGCAGCGGGAACATGACGTTCTGCTTTACCGTTTTCCACGGCGGCAGCTGGTCAAACTCCTGGAACACCACTATGCGGTCGGGGCCCGGACCACGGACAGCCTGGCCCTGCAACAGAATCTGCCCTTCCTGCGGCTGGATGAAACCGGCGACGGCCTTGAGCAAGGTGGACTTGCCGCAGCCTGAGGGGCCAAGTAGCACAAAGCGGTCGGCACGGTCGACTTCAAAGCTGACCTCGTGGGTGGCCCGCACCACGCGTTGCGCGGTGCGGTATTCGAGGCTGAGGTTATCCACCTTGAGCAAAGGCGGCGTTGCGACACGGCTCAGGTTGCTGGCCGTGTGGCCTGGCAATGGGGCGGTCATGATCGATCAGCTCCCTTGCAGCGGGCGTTCATCCTGGAAGAAGTAGTCCTTCCACGATTCCGGCTTATGCTTGATGGCGCCTACCCGATAGAGGAAATCGGCCAGCTTGTAGGTGTTCTTTGGCGTGACGGTGAATTCGTACTGCGGGTTGTCGATCAGCTTGATCAACGCGTCGCGGTCGATCTTGGCCTTGGTCACACGGATGTAGGTGTCGGCGGCAGCTGCCTTGTCTTTCTGGGCGAAGTCTGCGGCTTCGGCCAGGGCGTCAACGAAGGCCTTGTAGGTTTTAGGGTTGTCCTTGCGAAATTTCTCGGTGGCGAACAACAAGGTCGGCGAGTTGGGGCCGAGCAGGTCATAGCTGTTGAGCACCACATGCACGTCCTTGTTGGCCAGTACCTGATCCTGGAACGGCGGGTTGGAGAAGTGCCCGTTCAGCTCGGTACCGCCGGCCAGCAGCGCGGCAGTGGCATCGGGGTGAGGTACGGCGAGGGTGTATTTGTCGAGGCGGTTGTATTCCTTGTCGCCCCACTGCTGGGCGGCGGCATACTGCAGGAAGCGCGACTGCACCGAAACACCGACCGCTGGCACGGCGATGCGATCTTTGTTGGAGATGTCGGCGATGGTCTTCACGTTGGGGTTGCTGCTGACCAGGTAGTACGGGAAGTTGCCCAGCGAGGCCACGGCCTTCACATTCTGCCGACCCTTGGTGCGGTCCCACACCGTAAGCAACGGGCCGACACCCGCGCCGGCGATGTCTACCGAACCGGACAGCAGTGCGTCGTTGATGGCCGAGCCACCCGACAGCTGGGCCCAGTCGACGTCGATTTCGATGCCCTGCTCCTTGCCGTGCTTTTCGATCAGGTGCTGGTCACGCACCACGTTCAGCAGCAGGTAGACGATGCCGAACTGTTCGGCAATGCGGATCTTGCCTTCGGCCTGGGCCACTGCAGGGGCAGCCAGGCTGCCAACGACCAGGCTTGCGCCCAGGCCGATGCTTGCCGCCAGGCGGCTGATGGATTTGCGCATGATGATGTCCTCAGTCGTCAGAACGGGGCGTCGCCCTGGATGGTGGTGCGGTACAGCTTGCGGCGCAGGTGTGCGGGGCAGCCGGCGGCCAGGTGGATCAACGAGCGGTTGTCCCAGAACACCAGGTCATGGGGCTGCCATTGGTGGCGGTAGATGTTCTGCTCCAGCACGCTCAGTGCGTACAGCTGTTGCAGCACGTCGCGGCTTTCATCGTCTGGCAGGCCGACGATGCGGGTGGTGAAGCCTTCACTGACAAACAGCGCCTTGCGGCCGTTCTCCGGGTGGGTGCGGACCACCGGGTGGATAACTTCCTGTACCTGCGCCAATTGCTCGGCGGTCAGGTTCGGGCGCCAGTTACCTTCAAATTTGGTTTCGGCGTAACGGGCGGTATAGGAGTGGGCAGCACTGCGGCCCTCGACCACTTTGCGCAGGGCGTCGGGTACGGCGTCCCAGGCTTTGTGCATGTCGGCGAACAGCGTATCGCCGCCTTCGCTTGGCAGTTCCTGGGCATGCAGCATGGAACCGAGGCTGGGCAGCGCTTTGTATGAAAGGTCGGAGTGCCAGAACTTGCCAGCATCACCCAGGCCGATGTTCTGACCGTTTTCGATGATGTTGGAAACGATCAGGATCTCGGGATGGCCTGCCAGCAGGAACTGCTTGAGCACATGGATCTGCAACTCACCAAAGCGGCGGCTGAAGGCAATCTGCGTTTCCGGGCTGATGCGCTGGTCGCGGAACACCAGCACATGGTGGTCGAGGTGGGCGCGATGGATACGGGCGAAATCCTCGGCGTTGACCGGTTTGGCCAGGTCCAGGCCGATGATCTCGGCGCCTACGGCACCGGAGAACGGGCGGATTTCGAAAACTTGCGGCTGGGCGCTGTCGATGGTCGACAAGGCGTTCGAGGCGGCTGACATTTATCACTCCCACGCAGTGCGCGACTTCAATGGCGCGCAACGATCAGAAACGCACGGGGATTTCCCGTGTGGGTTCAAGTCGTGCGGCGCATCGATTGGTCGACGGGTACGCAGTGGATGTGACTATAAAGTCATAAGCGCGATATTTTAAATACCTTTAAAGAATAACCATATCACTGTCGCCGGGGCTGCCCTGCTGTCAGATCAGCCCACCCTGCTCTTCTTCGTCGATCAGGTTGTTGAGGCTGCTGAGCGCCTTGCGCGCGGTGGAGCGGTTGAGCAGCTTGGCCTGTGCGCCGGCGGGCAGGTCGGTGATCTTGAACACCCCCTTGGCGGTCAGCACGTCGATGAGGTCCTCGAGCACGCGGATCATGTCCAGGTCACTTTGCTTGAGCTGGTTGAGGCTGTTTTCCACGGCGTCATCGGCAAACCATTCCTGGATATCGGCATGGTCGGCGGGGAGCATTTCGGTGAACTGGTCAAAAGCAGCTGCTTCTACCCGCAGCAACTGGCCAGCGGCGTCGCGTTGCACGTAGAACATGGCGGTGTCCCTCGTCACGTTGGTTCCTTGTTGGTAGACAGCAGCATAGGCAAAGATCGCCGGGCGCGCAGGCCCGGCGCAAGAGTATGCGCTGTCAGCAGATGGCAGGAAAGACCCGTGTGGGAGCGGCCTTTGTGTCGCGAAAGGGCCGCGAAGCGGCCCTGTAGCGCATCAGCTGTCTTTGTTGTGGATGATGATGGTCGGGTCAGCACCGCTGATCAACGAGTTGACCGTGGTGTTGGACCAGTTCACCCCTTCAAGCTTGATGGTCACATCGGCATTTGCCAGACCGCCAGCATCGTTGAGCTTGCCTTCGCTGCTGACCTGCAACGTGGTCGTGCCTTCCACAGTGGTGAGTTTCAGGTAGTTGTCGATCGTGCTGCCCTTCTCACCTTGCAGCAGATCGCTCAAGTCGATCTTGTCTTTCTCGCCTACCTTGAAGTCCTTGATCACGTCGTTGCCGTAATCGCCCGCCTTCCACACGAAGGTGTCGGCACCGCTGCCACCGATCAGGATATCGTCGCCGTGGCCACCGATCAGGGTGTCATTGCCAGTACCGCCCAGCAGGATGTCGTTACCCCTGCCACCATCGAGCGTGTCGTTACCACCTTGGCCGAAGAGGATGTCGTTGCCGTTGCCGCCGGACAAGAAGTCCTTGCCGTCGTTGGCACCGGAGATATCGAACTCGGTGTAATGCTCGGTGATGTACTGGTGCACGTTGCTGGTGGTAACAGCACTGGCTTCGACACCGCTTTTCTGCGCAACGTAGGTCTGCAGGGCCTGATACCCCTCGCTGACGACACCATTGAGGGTGATCAGGTCACCGAAGATGATGTCGTTGCCGTTGCCGCCATCGATGGTGTCTGCACCTGGCAAGATCGCCTCGGAGTGGCCCAGAATCGCCTTGGCCAGGTCGGCCGGGTCGATGTTGGCCTGTGGCTTGCCAGCAGTGTCATAGGCTGTCAGGTCGCTGAGCGAGACATCGCTGTTCAGGCCAATCGCCTGCACCTTGCTCAGACCGGTATCTTTGCCACCAAGTACGGCAAAGCTCGCAGTGGAACCTGCCGCTGAGTAGTAATAGTTCCAGGCGTCAGCGTAGCCAGTACCCGCCAGGTCGGAGGTCTCGTAGGTACCATCACCTTGGGCATGGATCGTCCCGATCTCCTTGGTCGAGTCGAGCCTGCCATTACTCCTGTAGGTAGAGACGGTGATGAGCCCGTTACTGCTGATCTCAACCTTGTGCGTACTGTCGGCCCAGGCACTGAAGGTGTCGCCAATCTTGTAATTGTTGACGTTGACCACGTCATCCAGATACTTGCCATTGGTCCATAGGCGAGGGTTGGTGCTTTCCCCGTTCTGGTAGTAAGTCGGCTTGCCATCAGTGATGAAGTAGGTGAGGTTCTCCGCACCAGAATTGCTCAAGGCCACAGTGCTCTTGAAGAAGTTGGACGTGGTCTTGAACGCGTCTTCGTAGTTGGTACCACCGCCGTAGCGAGAACCGCCCACCATCGAGTCCAGTACCGTCTGCAACTTGCTCAGGGCATCGGTATCGTTCAGGTTCACCGTCACGTTCTTGTTGACCTGGGTGTCGAAGTCGACCAAGAAGATGTTCACGGTACCGGAGGAGTCGGAGCCCAGGCTCGCTTTCAGCGTCTGGAACACGGACGCCAGCTGGGCCTTGGCCGTGGCAACAGACTGGTCACTCATACTGCCCGAGCTGTCGACCATGAAGGCAATGTTGTAGTTCTTGCCCTGGACCACGTTCAGGCCCGACACGTCGGCGACGATGATGTCGTTGCCTTCGCTGCCGGTCATGGTGTCGTTGCCCGAAGTACCCACGCTGGCCTTGTAGGTTGCGCCGTACACCGTCACCGGGATGTTGCCGGTGGTGATGGCCGAACCGCCCAGGCTTTCGGTGGCAGTCGAGGTGACCGTGATGTCGAACGAGCCTTTGTAGTAGGCCGGCGGCGTCAGGGTCAGGCCGCTGAGTTTCCAACCGGTTACATCCACCGGTGCGCTGCCTACCGTGACCGTGTGGCCTGCACCATCGCTGAGTACAGTGCCTTTCGGGATGCCGCTGAGGCTAACGTTCAGGGTTTCGGAGCCATCGGTGTCGGTCAGGGCAGTATTGATACCAACCAGTTTCACCGAGCCACCTTCCGGCCCTTCGTTTAGTTTGTAGCCGTCGTAGTAGCTCTGACCATTCACGGTGTGCAGGTCGGACACGCCCAGGCCAGCGTTGGCCATCTCGGTCACGTTCTGATACATCTTGATGTTCGAGCTGCTCAGGTCAGTGGCCGCACCCGAGCCTACCTGGATGTTCAGGTCATAGCTGCCTGGACCAGACTGGTTGGCATGGTAGACCTCGATCGGGTAGTAGCCACTGGTGTTCGGGGTGAAGGTACCCGAAACCTGGCCACCGGCACCCCAGGTAGCCGTGACCACAGTCTTGCCACCAATGGTGACCACGAAGCTGTCGTCGGCGGTACCGCTGAAGGTGTAGGTCTTGCCGGCTTCCAGGTAGATCAGGCCCGACGTTTTCGAGCCGGTGCCAGCAGTGACGCTGCCATCGGACTGCACGTTGGTAGTAGTGCTGCTGGAGTTGGCGTTGCCAGAGTTGGCAAATACCGTCTTCAGGTCCTCGCCGGTAATGCCATTGCCACCAGTACCCAGGCCTTTGAGGCTGGTCCAGACTTCCTTGGTCAGGCCTTTGGAGTCGATATCGGCGCTGCCGAAGCTCAGCGTCGGTTTGTCGGCTACCGGACTGATGTCGACCTTCATGGTCACTTCTGTGCCCAGGTTGGTGCCATCGTTCGGCTTGTACCTGAACTGTGCGTAGTCGGCCTTCTGGTTACCCACGCCATTGCCACCGTAGTTATCCGAGCCCGACTGGTTGAGAAGCGGAACGAACTTCAGGTTCTTGGCGATGATGTCAGCTTGGCTCACCACCTGGCCAACGGTCACATTCACCCAGGCAGTACCGTTGAAGAACTGCAGGCTGCCTGCGCCGGGGATAGAGGTAATGGTCACCGACAGACCGGTGTTGCCATCGGCATCGGTGACTTTGAAATCACTCCAGGCGAACACGTAGTCGGTGTCTTCCACGCCAAACACCGCGCCACCAGGCGAAACTGGCAGGTGGTCGTTGTCGAGGATGGTGGTAGTCACGCTCGATTTGCTGCTATCCACCTGCAGGTTCTCGAAGTTGCCACCGGTGGCAGTTTCGATTTTCACCACGAAGTTCTCGGTACCTTCGACCAGCTTGTCGTCGATGGTAGCGATGTTGAACGTGGTGCCTGTGCTGTTGGCCGGGATCTTCACGGTGGTGACACCGGTGAAGTCCTCACCGTTTTTGGCGGTGCCGCTGTAGCTGAGGGTGATCGTGACTTCGGCCTTGGAGGCGTTGCTCAGGGTTAGCGTGTACTGGCCGGTTTCGCCCTCGGTCAGCGAACTGGTGCCGGTGATGCCGACCGTGGTGACGTCACCTTGGTTGCCGGTGCCTGGGGTACCCGAGCCTGGCTCGTCGGTCACGGTGGTGCTGACCGAGGTCTTGTCCAGAGTCAGTTGCTCGAACTTGCCGACATCAGTGCCGCTGACCGAAGCGATCGACTTGATCACAGGGTCGTTTGCACCGACGTAGACGTTGTCCGGGGCAGCCACGGTGGCAGTACCCACGGTGCCGTTGGCCGGCACGGTGATGGTGGTCTTGCCATCGTTCAGGGTGAATGTCAGCGCCGAGTGGTTGTTGATCGGCAGGCCATCTTTGTTGGTCAGCGTCACGGTGTAGGTGATCACGCCACCTTCGGTGACCGACGGGGTCGCAGTAAGTTTCGCGATGACTTCGTCGGTGGTGTCGGTGACGTTGACCTTCGCCGCGTCGCCCAGCTGCAGGTTCTCGAAGGTACGGCCGCCGA
>NZ_JAWRYH010000547.1:0-267 GCF_046534675.1 Pseudomonas sp. SIMBA_067
GGTGCAACCTGATGTTCGCGATATCCATTAGCCATTAATGTGACACCATTCTCATTGCATGAATGGAGCCAGGCTTTTGCTCGCTATCGTATCGCCGTGTCCGCCCCTTGCTGCTGCTCCAAGCGCTGGAGCGTCCTGATGGACAGTGCCTTATCGTTTGAAGCTGCCCTGCAGGAGTTTCTGCTGGATGCGCATGTCTTGCTGACTCAGTCCCAGGAGTGCCTGCAGCACCTGGAGCTGATCGACAACGATGCAGATGCCTGCAAG
>NZ_JAWRYH010000548.1:0-267 GCF_046534675.1 Pseudomonas sp. SIMBA_067
CGTGGTCTGACGTGCGATTGATCGCCGCAATGAGAGATTGGATGCGCTTGCGCACCCCGCCGAATTCGGGGTCCGGATTCAGCTCGAGGGGATTGAAACCGAAGTCCGCCGACTCGTGAAACCTTACCGCGGATTCGCCAGGAATCTCGACGTCGCCATGCGCGTCGAACACATGGATGCGAAGACGGCGACCACCTGTTTCCTGCATGGCCTGCGCTATCTTGCGCAGCATCGTAGTCTTTCCCATACCGGAATCTGCGAAGGCGG
>NZ_JAWRYH010000549.1:0-267 GCF_046534675.1 Pseudomonas sp. SIMBA_067
CATGGATAATTCAGGCCTAGGTATTAATGCTAGTTTTACGGATGATAGCGGTTATCGAGATGACGAAAGCGTAAAGCAACAAAAAATAAATGTGCGCCATCGCTATAATAATAACAACCTAAGCTTAGTTTCTGGGCTTACGTATACCAATTTAGATCAACAAACTGCTGGTTATATTAGCGGTTTTCAAAGCTATAAAGATGAAGATATAGCACAGCAAAACTTTGATCCCGACGCCTTTAGAAAAGCTCGCTCGCTTAGGGCTTG
>NZ_JAWRYH010000550.1:0-267 GCF_046534675.1 Pseudomonas sp. SIMBA_067
GCATCCTGACGGCCGTCCTCGGCCTGCTGCCGCTGCTGTTCTTTGTCACCGGGCTGGTCATCTGGGTCAGCCGCCGCCGATTGCGGCACCGTGGCCGGCAGGCCGCGCAGGCGCGCGCTCGCGCGGCGCAAGAGCAGGCCTGAAGCGCCGGCACGCGGCGCGGCAGCCCGCCCGAACCACCGCCGCGCGGCGGTCCGGACCGGCTGCGTGTTCGGCCGGGCGGTCCTCGCGATCCGGCCCGGCCCGGCGCTATATGCGCCCTGTCAG
>NZ_JAWRYH010000071.1:0-412 GCF_046534675.1 Pseudomonas sp. SIMBA_067
CTGCACCACCATCGACGGCCAGTTGATCGTCTCTTTCCAGTACTCCTCCAGGCGGGGGGCGAGTACCGCCTGGGTGAACAGGTCGCCGAGACCGTCGTACAGGCCGTAGGTTACAAACGCGCCAACCGCGAGAAAAGCGAAGAGCTTGACCAGGGATTCAAAGGCAATCGCCAGCACCATGCCACGGTGGTGCTCGGTGGCATCGAGGTTGCGCGTACCGAACACAATGGTGAACAGCGCCAGCACGAGCGATACGACCAAGGCCGTGTCCTGGGCGCGAGTGCCCGTGGTGTCAGGGCCGGAACCGATCAACAGGTTCACGCCCAGCACAATGCCTTTGAGCTGCAGGGCGATATAGGGCAGTACCCCGACCAGGCAAATCAGTGCGACAACCACGGCCAGGGATTGGGAC
>NZ_JAWRYH010000551.1:0-266 GCF_046534675.1 Pseudomonas sp. SIMBA_067
CTCGAACTTCAAGTCCCACACCCCATGTCCCAGCCGCTCGCCGCGGCGTTCGAACTTGGTGATCGGGCGCTCTTCCGGGCGTGGCACGTAGGTGCCGTCGGCCGCACGGTTGCGATAGCCAGGCGCAGCACTCATCACTTCCAGCATATACTCGGCATACGGCTCCCAGTCGGTCGCCATGTGGAACACGCCACCGGGCTTGAGCTTGCGACGTACCAGCTCGGCAAACTCCAGCTGCACGATGCGGCGCTTGTGGTGACGGGCCT
>NZ_JAWRYH010000552.1:0-266 GCF_046534675.1 Pseudomonas sp. SIMBA_067
CGCCAGCGGTTGATCAGCTGGTCCAGCTCCTCTGGCGGAATGCTCAGCAGTGCCTTGTCGAGAATGGCCTGCAGTTGCGGTTGGTCCGAGGCCACTGCAAATGCCGCGATGGCCGGGCTGTCGTCCAGCACACTGGCGATGCGCAGCTGGTTCTTGAACACGTGGTTGATGTAGTAGGTGGCGTTGATGTGGTTGCTCAAGGCCACGTCGGCGGCGCCGTTGGCCACTGCTTCCATCAGCCCGAGGGGGTGGTCCACTTCGACCAC
>NZ_JAWRYH010000553.1:0-266 GCF_046534675.1 Pseudomonas sp. SIMBA_067
GTATTGCTGATATCACCCACGTGATTGAGTCGATCGCCTTCCAGACCAATATCCTGGCGCTGAATGCCGCCGTTGAAGCGGCACGTGCCGGGGAACAGGGCCGTGGCTTTGCCGTGGTGGCCGCAGAAGTGCGTGCGCTGGCACAGCGTTCTGCGCAGGCCGCTAAAGAGATTGATGGACTGATTGCGACTTCCATCAGCAACGTGGCGGAGGGCCATCAGTTATCTGAGCAGACGCGCGATGCGATGAGCGACATTGTGACCCAC
>NZ_JAWRYH010000554.1:0-266 GCF_046534675.1 Pseudomonas sp. SIMBA_067
GTCGCCACCCGCCTCTACCTGAAGAAACGCGCCGATGCCGAGCGCCAGCACGACAGCCGCAAGGTCGGCTGAAGGCAGCGCTGGCCGCCGTCCATAACAACAATAAAAGGGACATCACATGTTCAAGCCTGAACCGGCTATCACCTGCCTGCGCCTGGCGCTGGTGGCAGCGCTGGCCTTGCCACTGCCCGCCCGCGCCGACTTCATCGGCGACAGCCAGGGCAGCCTGGAGCTGCGCAACTTCTACCAGAACCGCGATTATCGCC
>NZ_JAWRYH010000555.1:0-266 GCF_046534675.1 Pseudomonas sp. SIMBA_067
GAAAATCACCAAAATTACCACGTATCGTTTACCTCCCCGCTGGATGTTCCTGAAAATTGAAACCGATGAAGGCGTGGTCGGTTGGGGCGAGCCCGTGATCGAAGGCCGCGCCCGTACGGTGGAAGCGGCAGTTCACGAGCTGGGTGACTATTTGATTGGTCAGGATCCATCGCGCATCAATGACTTATGGCAAGTGATGTATCGCGCCGGATTCTATCGCGGCGGTCCGATCCTGATGAGCGCCATCGCCGGGATTGACCAGGCAT
>NZ_JAWRYH010000556.1:0-266 GCF_046534675.1 Pseudomonas sp. SIMBA_067
CACGACGTGATGGTCGGTGAGGGCAGCAGCGCCCTGCGCCTGGATCAGGTCGAAGTGGTGCCGGATATCTGGGCCAGCCTGATGGCCCTTGAAGTGCGCATCGCCCATCTGCAAGTCAGTGGGCTGCAATTGAGCGTCAAGGAAGACAAGGACGGTCACTGGGCCTTGCAAGGTCTGCCGGTACGGGATGAACAGCCACTGGACCCCGGGCAGTTGTTGACGCGCATGCAAATGGTCAAGCGCGTGTCGCTGTTGGATAGCCAGGT
>NZ_JAWRYH010000557.1:0-266 GCF_046534675.1 Pseudomonas sp. SIMBA_067
GATGAAACATTAAAGCCACTCTTTAGCCGCACAATCGACTTAGTAAATTTACAAGGTGATGTATGATTTTATTTAAACTTGCCTATAAAAGTTTGCTAAATAGACGTGCCAGTGTATTACTGACATTGCTCACTATTGCGATTAGCGTCATGTTATTACTCAGTATTGAGCGCGTTCGCGTAGATGCTAAAAGTAGTTTTAGTAATACCATTTCGGGTACCGATTTAATTGTTGGCGCACGTACTGGCGATATTCAATTACTACTC
>NZ_JAWRYH010000558.1:0-266 GCF_046534675.1 Pseudomonas sp. SIMBA_067
TTATTCCTGAACCGCAAGCAAAAAAAAAGCAGCGGTATTAACCGCTGCTGGATGGCTTCCACAGTGCGAACAAACTTAAACGGCGTGTTGAACCTGTTCATCCAGCAGTTGTGGAAACATATCGGCAGGTTCTGCAGAAAGTTTACGTCTTTTTACTGCCCGTGATGGTGGCTGGCACAGGCTGCAGGTAAAGCTGCCAACCGGCTGATGCGCATGATTAATAAAGCTGCCGTTGCAGCTTTTACAATCTGCCAGTTCCAGCATAC
>NZ_JAWRYH010000072.1:0-410 GCF_046534675.1 Pseudomonas sp. SIMBA_067
TTGTTGGTGACCAGGCCTAGCGGCAGGCCTTTAGCCTGCAACGCGCCCAACGTATCGGCAACGTGCGGGAACAAAAACGTCCCCTCTTCGGCAACCTCGCCATAGTAGCGATCGAACAGTTTACGCAGAATACGTACCTGTTCTTCTGCCGGAATGTCGTCATCAACGGGCGGTTTACCCATTGTTTTACGCTGAGTCGCACGTTCCTGACGCGCCCAGGTCAATGCGCGCTCCATCAGAACATCTGCGCCGTTACCAATCCAGGTAATAACGCGTTCTTCACCTGCGACGGGCAACTCCAGCGCATACAGCGCCATATCTACCGCAGCAGCAAGACCGGGAGCACTGTCGACCAGCGTACCATCAAGATCAAAAGCGACGCCGCGAATATCTTCAAACTTATTCATGAC
>NZ_JAWRYH010000559.1:0-266 GCF_046534675.1 Pseudomonas sp. SIMBA_067
TGTATCTTTGTGTTATTGTTTTTGGTATTACGAACTTAGTCGCCTCTTCCGGCGCGCATATGGTTCAGCGCTTGCTGTTCTTCGTTCTGACCATCCTGGTTGTAAAACGTATATCATCCCTTCCGCTTCGCCTGCTTGTTGCCGCACCATTTGTGTTACTGACTGCGGCAGACATGAGTATTAGCCTCTATTCATGGTGTACCTTTGGTACAACTTTCAATGATGGATTTGCGATTAGTGTGCTCCAGAGTGATCCGGATGAAGTT
>NZ_JAWRYH010000560.1:0-266 GCF_046534675.1 Pseudomonas sp. SIMBA_067
CTATATCGGTGGTGGCCTGACATTTTAACGTCGGATGACTCTTCCCTTTTTTTGTGGTGAGGAAACCCTGCCGATCGGTTTCCTTACTCAATCACTCGTCTCAACTCAGGCGGGGAGCACTGAGAAACAGATTATGAAACCTCTTATGCTGATGTTATTTACTCTCTGTCTGACCGGATGTGTGCAGTATAAATGGGTCAAGCCAGATGCATCTGAACAGCAGGAAACAATTACGGAAACAGCCTGTCGGGCCCAGGCACTGCGGG
>NZ_JAWRYH010000561.1:0-266 GCF_046534675.1 Pseudomonas sp. SIMBA_067
GGAAAGCAAGCTGGGCGACCTGGAGCGCTTTCGCGGCGAATACCAGCAACAGTGGATCGAGCGCGGCAGCCAGGGGGTGTCCGGCCAGTGGTTGATGGGCTATCAGGGCTTTCTCAACCAGCTGGAGACGGCAGTCGCCCAACAGCGCCAAAGCCTGGCCTGGCACCAGAACAACCTTGAGAAGGCCCGCGAAAGCTGGCAGCAGGCGTTTGCCCGGGTCGAGGGCCTGCGCAAGCTGGTGCAGCGCTATATCGACGAAGCGCGGG
>NZ_JAWRYH010000562.1:0-266 GCF_046534675.1 Pseudomonas sp. SIMBA_067
GCATGCGGGGTGTTCTACATCCTGATGGGGACCTTTGGCGCGACCCTGGCCTCCGTGTTTTCCGCACTGCCCAAAGAGTTGATTGCGTCCCTGGCCGGCCTGGCGCTGTTCGGTGCAATCAGTGCCGGGCTCACCGGTGCCATGGCGGACGAGAAACAACGGGAGGCGGCATTGATTACCTTCCTGGTGACGGCGTCGGGCATGAGTTTCCTAGGTCTGGCCGCAGCGTTCTGGGGCCTGATTTTTGGCCTGGTGGCGCACTTCGT
>NZ_JAWRYH010000563.1:0-266 GCF_046534675.1 Pseudomonas sp. SIMBA_067
TCCAGAAAGGTGCCATCCATATCTACCGCAACCATCTTAACCGTCGTCATCATGACTCCTTACACAGGGAATTTTCAGCGTGGAGTGTCAGGATAGCCGCTGGCGCGGCAAAACGGAAAGAAAGTGGGATGGCCGCAGCCATCCCCTGGGGATCAGTTCAGGGCGCTGTTCAGCACCAGCGCAGTAATTACCCCGGTTGCAGCAGCAATCAACACATAGTTGCCGTCGATGTTTGCCCAGTGATAACCGCGCGGTGGTTCACGCAG
>NZ_JAWRYH010000564.1:0-266 GCF_046534675.1 Pseudomonas sp. SIMBA_067
GGCTGATCACGCGCCCGGCGCACCACGCCGACCACGATAACGACCAGGAGTGTTTCCTGGTCAGCCAGCGCAGCGGTTACTCGCAAATCGTCCAGAACGGCCAGACCCTGCAACTGGCCCCCGGCGAGATGCTGCTGATGGATTCGGTGGGCTCTATCGAAATCACCCCCTTCGGCCTGATTGAACATGCCTCGCTGTCCCTCGCGCGCGCCGAGGTCTGCAAACACGTGGGCGGTGATGCACGTGCCTTCGGCAAGATCTCCTCG
>NZ_JAWRYH010000565.1:0-266 GCF_046534675.1 Pseudomonas sp. SIMBA_067
GTTCATGCTTGTAAATGGTTTCCGTAAGAGCAAGGCCCGCAGACGATTTCTGCTCGTCGTCGCGCGTTTGCTGCTTGCTTATGCCATCCCATCCCGGCGGTATGGCTGGCCTTTCGTATCTGGCGACGAATGACACGCCACGTCGCCCCCGCCGGGGCGGTACGACATGGCGTCCGACAGCTCAGCGCCCGAGCACTCGCGCGTGATGCTCAATGTGCTCCGCGATGAACGTCGAGATGAAGTAGTAGCCGTGGTCGTAGCCTGCG
>NZ_JAWRYH010000566.1:0-266 GCF_046534675.1 Pseudomonas sp. SIMBA_067
GTGGAGCCAGGCACGCTGGCAAAAGCATTGTATAAAGCGCTGACAACAAAGAAACATATCACGCTGGTGGGATTGTAGGCATTTTGAAGCCCGTGAAGTACGGGCTGTAACAGTCAGGTATTGAGAGAGATACACGCCGGGGATGAGCATGATAATTCCACAGGTGCACAAGAGTGCTTAATGCTGATCCGCGCATCCTGACCGATCGGGCGTTCGATGGCAGTGTGAAGATTCCGCTTTATTATTGACGTGTTGATACTGCTCTG
>NZ_JAWRYH010000567.1:0-266 GCF_046534675.1 Pseudomonas sp. SIMBA_067
TATTGGTATTACTGCTGAAGCCATGACGGGTGCGCTGGCGGCGGGGCGTCGCAAAATGGATCTGTTCGGTGTCATCATTATCGCGTCCGTGACCGCCATTGGTGGCGGTTCGGTGCGCGACATCCTGCTGGGTCACTATCCGCTGGGCTGGGTGAAACATCCCGAATACATCATGATTGTTGCAGCGGCGGCGGTAGTGACCACTTTCCTGGCACCCCTGATGACGCATCTGCGCAAAGTGTTTCTGGTGCTCGATGCGTTAGGAC
>NZ_JAWRYH010000568.1:0-266 GCF_046534675.1 Pseudomonas sp. SIMBA_067
GATGTCCGACACCTTGACGCCGGCGTCCTTGATCGCGATGCGGCACGGTTCGATCGTGCGCTCGACGAGGTCCTCGACCAGCGCTTCCAGCTTCGCGCGGGTGATCTTCAGGTTCAAGTGCTTCGGACCCGATGCGTCGGCCGTGATGTACGGCAGGTTGATTTCGGTCTGCTGGCTCGACGACAGCTCGATCTTCGCCTTTTCGGCCGCTTCCTTCAGGCGCTGCAGCGCGAGCACGTCCTTCGACAGGTCGACGCCCTGCTCCT
>NZ_JAWRYH010000569.1:0-266 GCF_046534675.1 Pseudomonas sp. SIMBA_067
GCCGTTTGCAGGGCACCCCGTCGGGTCAGGTGATCGAGGCCATCTCGGCTGCTACACCGGATGAGGCTGGACGCCAGCGCGTTCTCCGCTACCTGGGCAAGCACCCGGCCGAGCAGATCGCCTTTGTGGTTCTCGACCTGGAAAACGACGATCAAGCGCTTCAGGCCACGTTCGACAGCCTGCTGGCCAGCGGCATACGCAACTTCAAGCTGCTGGTGCTCAAGGCTGGCAAGCCACCGGCCATCACCACGCCGCGCGACACGCTG
>NZ_JAWRYH010000570.1:0-266 GCF_046534675.1 Pseudomonas sp. SIMBA_067
AATCGATACTTTTAAGTTAGCATCATTGGCTGCACTTTTAGGAATAAATCGACTGCTTAAAAAGCCAATAACTGCAAGGCTTACTATTGCGATACTGATATAAATAGGGCCCGTTGCTTGGGTTATATAATAGGTGCCAAATACCGTGCCCAATAAAATTGCTACAAAAGTACCCGACTCCACCAGTCCATTCGCTTTAGTTAGTTCATTCGGGGCCACATGCTGCGGTAAAATAGAGTACTTAAGCGGTCCAAAAAAAGTGCTTT
>NZ_JAWRYH010000571.1:0-266 GCF_046534675.1 Pseudomonas sp. SIMBA_067
CTGCTTCATCGCGGATAATCAGACGGATCAGGTCCGCGGTATTGGTCAGCTTTCCGCGGCTGGAAAAATACATCGGCAGCCAGAAACCAGAATAGAACAAAAAAGATTCAAGAAACACACTGGCGATTTTCTTTTTCAGCGGATCATCACCGCGATAATGTTGCTGAATAATCTGAGCTTTTCGCTGCAACGGTGCGTTTTCTTCACTCCAGGCGTAGGCGGCATCGACATCTTTGGTCTGGCATAGCGTCGAGAAAATCGAACTG
>NZ_JAWRYH010000572.1:0-266 GCF_046534675.1 Pseudomonas sp. SIMBA_067
GGCCGCGACCCGCCACGGCAACAAGGCCTCGTAATTGTCTGCGCTGTGCGCGAGCGGGAGTACCTTGAACAACGCGACCAGATAAGCGTGCGGGTCGACGCTGTTCACCTTACACGTGTCGATCGGCGAATACGGGTTGGCCGCGGCATTCGCTCCAGCGACCGTGTCATAGAAGAGCCAGTTTTTTATGCCGACCGTAAATGGCCTGATTGCGTTCTCACAGGCATTATGCCGACTCCTCGATTATGCCGCGTCATGCATGCGCG
>NZ_JAWRYH010000573.1:0-266 GCF_046534675.1 Pseudomonas sp. SIMBA_067
GCTATCTTCGGCGTGGTGATCGCAGGCTCGTTCGTGGAGATGGGCGTTTCGCGCATCCTGCCCTTCGTAAAGCGTCTTATCACCCCGTTGGTGACCGGCATCGTAGTTTTGATGATCGGCCTGACGCTAATCAAGGTCGGCCTGATCAGCATGGGTGGCGGTTTTGGCGCCATGGCCAACGACACCTTCGCCAATGGCGATAACCTGCTGCTGTCGGGCGTGGTACTGGCGATTATCGTGATCCTCAACCGAGTCCCGGTGGTGTG
>NZ_JAWRYH010000574.1:0-266 GCF_046534675.1 Pseudomonas sp. SIMBA_067
CTCAGATTCATCCATACAACTGGTCATAAAATACATTACATCGACCACCCCAACACCCGCACCCACATATTGAAAGTCATAACCGAGTATATGCCCTTGGCTATTAGCGGCAAAATTAGCAAGCTTGGCATCACCATGAATTAACGTTTGGTAGTCACATTGTTTTAACGCGTTATTTAATTTAGTAGCTGCCTGTTTAATATCGGACTTTTTAGGTAAGTTATTAAATTCGTCAGGCCGGGTATCTAAATGCCAATAGCTTCCTT
>NZ_JAWRYH010000575.1:0-266 GCF_046534675.1 Pseudomonas sp. SIMBA_067
GGAGACGATGGTCTGCTCAGACTTGCCTTCCGTATGCCAGTAGAACAGGCCAGGACGCTGCACGGCCATTTCGCCTGCGGTTTCCTGCAACTGGGTACCACCGGCATCCAGGGTCAACTGGGAGAAGCGCGCGGTCAGGGTCTGGGATTTGTCCAACAGGTTCTTCAGGCTGGCGACGGAGGCCGGGTCAGCGTGAGCCGAAACAGCGGTCAGGGCCAGTGCCGGCAACAACAGCATGCGGATAAGACGCATGGGAGTCCTCATTG
>NZ_JAWRYH010000576.1:0-266 GCF_046534675.1 Pseudomonas sp. SIMBA_067
CTGCCATGCGGTTTCTACAAAGGCGAACAGGGCTGAGATGATTCCCCATGTGATCATAATGCGGGCAATCCAGCGGCGTGCGCCGACACGGTGCAGGATCAGGTTACTCGGCACCTCAAAGAAGAAGTAGCCGATAAAAAAGATCCAGCACCCAGTCCATACACGGTTTCGCTGAGAGACAAATCATCCATCATCTGTAATTTAGCGAAGCCCACATTGACGCGATCAAGATAGGCGCAGAGATAACAGAGCATCAGCCAGGGCAT
>NZ_JAWRYH010000577.1:0-266 GCF_046534675.1 Pseudomonas sp. SIMBA_067
GGTCGATGCTCGCCTGGTGGGTCACATCCAGCGCTACTGCCAGCGCGTTGTCGTGTCCCTCCACCAGATCGGCAATGGAAGAGGTATCACGTGCCGTCACGACGACCTTAAAACCACGCGCGATGGTCTGCTGCGCCAGTTCACGACCAAATCCGGTCGAACATCCCGATATTAACCAGACAGGGCTGGAGTGAGCAGTCATGGTAAGACTCCCGTTGATGATGAAGTGACTGGAGACCCGGACGCGAGTGCATCCGGGATTTAAG
>NZ_JAWRYH010000578.1:0-266 GCF_046534675.1 Pseudomonas sp. SIMBA_067
TGCGATAGTCGGCACTCAGCGGCGGCAGAATGTGTTGCTGGCGCAGGCCCCAGGCCGCCGCCGAACCCGCGCCGAGGATCAGCAGCAACTTCAGCGCCTGGCGCCGGCTGTTGGACTTCGGCGCGTTCAACGCCGCGTGGGCCAGGGGCGAAGGCATGCCGCGCAGGCGTTGGTTGACGCGTTGCATATGCGCCCAGGCGCGCTGATGTTCGCTGTGGGCCGCCAGCCACTGTTGCCAGGCCGCGTGCTGACGCGGGTTGAGGCCG
>NZ_JAWRYH010000579.1:0-266 GCF_046534675.1 Pseudomonas sp. SIMBA_067
CCCGCTATGGAGTGGGGGATATTCCGCTCGGCCAGCCGTTGCGCAACCTGATGCTCTACGTGCTGGACGCCTACGGGCAACAGGTCCCTACCGGCAGCGTCGGCGAGTTGTACATCGGCGGCGCGGGCGTGGCACGCGGTTACCTCAAGCGCGAGGACCTGACGGCCGAACGTTTCCTCGACGACCCGTTCACCGCTCAAGGACGCATGTACCGCACGGGCGACCTGGCGCGTTACCGTGCGGACGGCACCCTCGACTACCTCGGG
>NZ_JAWRYH010000073.1:0-408 GCF_046534675.1 Pseudomonas sp. SIMBA_067
CTCGGGATGGTCACTACCGGTGTGGCCTACTGAGGAGGCGTTCGACTCGGGGCTAGGGGAATCTATGACACAGGCTCTGTCATCGTGTGTTGCGATGGCCCACCGAACAGCTAATCAAGGAGCCTGAGTGGTTACTCGACCAGCCGCTTCTGGGTAAAAGTCTCCTGGATAGCTCGGTATCCGTCCTGAGATAGCCTTCGCCGGCTGCTTTCACGGCAGGGAGCGTAAGATGTGCGATGAGATCAGAACTACCCATTTGCTTTGATGTCATAATGATGCACAGGGACATCGGCACGTATCCTCGAGCCAGCCCTTCAGGACATCAGTCCAATGCTAAGCAACGACGATTTTCGGTACACCGCTCATAGGCATCTCCTCGAATTGGATGCTTCAAATTCCAGGCTCAGG
>NZ_JAWRYH010000580.1:0-265 GCF_046534675.1 Pseudomonas sp. SIMBA_067
CAGGATGACCAGGAACTGACCCCACAAGATCTGCCCCAGGCGCAGGTGGGCGATTTGCTGGTGATTCACGATGCCGGGGCCTATGGGGCGTCGATGTCGTCGAACTACAACAGCCGGCCGTTGCTACCGGAGTTCCTGATCGAGGAAGGGGCGCTGCGCATGATTCGCCGGCGGCAGACCGTGCAGGACCTGCTGGGCCTGGAGGCGGGGTTCTAATCTCAGTGCTTGGGGCTGGATCGCAGCCCCAATGGACAAACCCTCCTTG
>NZ_JAWRYH010000581.1:0-265 GCF_046534675.1 Pseudomonas sp. SIMBA_067
CGATGACGCTGAGATTTATCCTGAAGATGAGGAAGAAGATGAAGAAGATGAACCATTAGAAAAGGATGTCTAGCGTCACCTGCATAATCTTTTATGACGCGTTATCGCGTTGCACCGCAAAACCGCCTGCGTGCAGTTTTGCGGTTTCTTACGTCGCCTGAATTTAGTGCAAAATTTCCCTACCGGCTCGTTTCGACGATCAAAATGATAAATACAGAAAAATGAAACTCTTTTATTCAGAGAGATTGATATCAACCCTTTCCTG
>NZ_JAWRYH010000582.1:0-265 GCF_046534675.1 Pseudomonas sp. SIMBA_067
CCGCAACGCAGGGTTGCAAATCCGATTGGTGTTCGGCCTGGGCCAGCCACTGCCAGCAGTCGTGCCAATCGCCCAACGCGCTTTGGGCACGCTTGAGACGGGACATCGCTTTGGCGGGGAGTTTGTCCAGGTTGGGATACGCCTCGGCAGCATAGCGCACGCGCTTGATCAGCAACCGCAGACGATGACGGTCATGATCGGGGTCCTTCAAGGCGTCACCGAGCTTTTGCCATTGCTTGGCGAGACGCTTTTCGATGCGCGGGCG
>NZ_JAWRYH010000583.1:0-265 GCF_046534675.1 Pseudomonas sp. SIMBA_067
AATAACGGTGGCACTGTTGTGATTCTGCACCGGCTGCGCCAGGGCGCGCGCGTCAGTTTTCATAGCAACCTCTCTTAACGTTTGATAGCGAAACTGGCGGCATAGGCGGCAGGATCGCTGCCATCCCAGACCTTGCCGTCGATGAAGGTACTGCTGCGCATTTCACTGGCGGGCAGTGCAACCTGTGCGACTGCGCTGGCGGCCTGTTTGTAGATGTCGATGCGGTTGATCTGGCGCGCCACCGCGAGGTAGTCGGGATCGCTGG
>NZ_JAWRYH010000584.1:0-265 GCF_046534675.1 Pseudomonas sp. SIMBA_067
GTCTCGAAATCGAGGCCGGGGGAAAGGTCCCAATAGGCGTGCGAGGGGCGGGCATAGCAGTAGATGCAACCATGCTCGCAGCCACGGTAAGGGTTGATGGAGCGGTCGAAGGGCAGATCGGGCGAGGTGTTACGACTGATCACCGACTTGGCGGTCTCGACCCGCACTTCAGTGCCTTGCGTCTGTGGCACTTCCTGGTACCAGCCATCATCCACTGCCACCGAATGGCTCGGGGCAAAGCGGTTATGGGGGTTGTGCGCCGTGC
>NZ_JAWRYH010000585.1:0-265 GCF_046534675.1 Pseudomonas sp. SIMBA_067
GCCTGCAACTGGGCCTGATCGTACAGATCGCCATCATCGCTGCCGGCGTCGGTGCCATCCTTGCCGCCTCGGCCACGGCCTTCCAGATCATCAAATGGTTTGGCGTCGCCTACCTCGTCTATCTGGCCTACAAGCAATGGTGTGCCTTGCCGATGGACATGGCCGATGAGTCCGGCGTGCGCCCGATCGGCAAACCGCTGAGCCTGATGTTCCGCGGTTTCCTGGTCAACGTCAGCAACCCCAAGGCACTGGTGTTCATGCTGGC
>NZ_JAWRYH010000586.1:0-265 GCF_046534675.1 Pseudomonas sp. SIMBA_067
TGGCGATCAGCAAATGCGACCGGGTCGAGCCGGCCCGGCTGGCCGATGTGCAGGCGCAAGTCAGTGAACTGCTGGCGCCAGGGCCGTATGCCGGTGCGCGGCAGTTCCCATTGTCGAGCATCAGCGGGGAAGGCGTGGACGCGCTGCGTCAAGCCCTGCTGGAGGCTGAGGCCAATGTACGGGCACGCGCTGTGCGCGGTGGTTTTCGTCTGGCCGTCGACCGCGCTTTCGCGGTTAGCGGCGCTGGCGTCGTGGTCACCGGCAC
>NZ_JAWRYH010000587.1:0-265 GCF_046534675.1 Pseudomonas sp. SIMBA_067
TCCTCGGCGCATATATGGCCCACACCATCGATGACGTGCAGAAGGATGACGCATTGATCGGTGCCGCCCGTCATATCAGCGCTATCCATCGCCTCTGTATCCCTGACAACGACCGGTTTGCGCGCGACGGCAAGCAACCGGACGCCGATTCCTGACAGACTATCCCCCGAGACGCCATGGACATCCAAGACATCGCACGGCTGCACACCAGTTACGCCCAGCCTCCCCTGACCATTGAAATGGCTAGCCCAGGCGGCGCCACCCC
>NZ_JAWRYH010000588.1:0-265 GCF_046534675.1 Pseudomonas sp. SIMBA_067
TGGGCATCAGCACCGACAAACCGGAAAAACTGTCAAAGTTTGTCGAAAAAGAGCTGCTGAACTTTACCCTGCTCTCCGATGAAAACCATGAAGTCTGCCAGGCGTTTGGCGTCTGGGGTGAAAAAACGTTTATGGGGAAAACCTATGACGGCATTCATCGCATCAGCTTCCTGATAGATGCCGAGGGCAGGATCGAAAAAGTGTTTGATAACTTCAAGACCTCGAATCACCACGACATGGTGCTGGATTACGTCAAGTCAGCCTG
>NZ_JAWRYH010000074.1:0-405 GCF_046534675.1 Pseudomonas sp. SIMBA_067
TTTTTTTTAATGTTTTTATGATCTTTATCAACTTTAAGAGTAATTGATTTTTTTAGTTATGCCAAACTTTTAGCAAGTGATTCACCCTTTCGTACGGGGAGAAATAGTGCTTTGAGGTTACGATGTATTGTGGCAAATAATATGCAAAAGAAATTGTATATTGCTGGTGGCAATGGCAAGATTATCTTTTATGGCGTGAAACAAAGCGTGTTTAAAATTCATTAAAAACTATATCTAATAAATTCATATAGTTTTTTCTTCATTTAATCTTGAGTAAAGGTAATTAGACCCCATAACCTTATGATTAAGCCACTTGGCTCGAGGAAACTTTTTTTTGGCAACTTATAATTTAAAGAACACGCTCAACGCGCTATCTAATGCAGATAATCAGCATGCTATTAAAGG
>NZ_JAWRYH010000589.1:0-265 GCF_046534675.1 Pseudomonas sp. SIMBA_067
GTTTCGCGAAGGTATGCTGAGAACCCTCGAAAGGCTTATGCCGGCGGCGATGATTGAGCAGGCAGGCAATCTGGATGAAGTGCTGGCATTGGCGCGATCGGGCGCGGAAGTCGATTCGTTGATCCTGGATCTGCGCTTCCCCGGTATCACGTCCATGCAAGTCATCGGCCAGCTGCGCAACGAGTTCAAACGGACTTCGATCATTGTGGTGTCGATGGTCGACGACCTGGATATTATTTCTCAGGTCATCGCGCAAGGCGCTGAT
>NZ_JAWRYH010000590.1:0-265 GCF_046534675.1 Pseudomonas sp. SIMBA_067
GACTGGGCGCTGGACAGCCGGGCCGACCGCATGGGCATCCGCCTGCTGGGGCCGCAGCTGGTCTATCAGGGCGCGCCGATGATTTCCGAAGGCATACCGCTGGGGGCCGTGCAGGTGCCGCCAGATGGGCAGCCGATCGTGCTGCTCAATGACCGGCAGACCATTGGTGGTTATCCGAGGCTGGGGGCGTTGACGCCGCTGGCGTTGGCGCAACTGGCGCAGTGCATGCCGGGGGCAGTGGTGCGGTTCAGGGCGGTGGTGCAGG
>NZ_JAWRYH010000591.1:0-265 GCF_046534675.1 Pseudomonas sp. SIMBA_067
CCGACCGTCGTGCGCGGCAGTCACATCCGGTACTGGAAGCGTTTATCAGCCTGTTATCACTGCCTGACAGTCGCTTTGTGTCAGAGGATGTGCTGGCGCTGCTGGATGTGCCGGTGCTGGCGGCGCGGTTTGACATCACCGAAGAAGGGCTGCGTTATTTACGCCAGTGGGTCAACGAATCCGGCATTCGTTGGGGGATAGATGACGACAACGTTCGCGAGCTGGAACTCCCCGCCACCGGACAACACACCTGGCGATTTGGCCT
>NZ_JAWRYH010000592.1:0-265 GCF_046534675.1 Pseudomonas sp. SIMBA_067
CCGTTAACTCGTCAATAAAGCGGTAGGTTTCCGGAAACAGATAACCGGTATCGGTGAGGATCACTGGAATATCCGGCCGAATCTGATTCACCAGATGCAGGCTCACCGCCGCCTGAATGCCGAAGCTGGAAGAAAGCACATATTCACCGGGCAGATTATCCAGCGCCCAGGCTACGCGGCCTTCAGCGTCCAGTTTTTCCAGTTGGGCGTTAGTTTCCGCCAGCGCCAGAATGCGATCTACCTTCGGCAGTTCGTTCAGGGCGTT
>NZ_JAWRYH010000593.1:0-265 GCF_046534675.1 Pseudomonas sp. SIMBA_067
GGAGCGTTACACGCTGCAGGGGCAGGGCAGCGTCGTCGTGGAAGGTCGTGCTATCGGTCATCGTATTGGCGCAGGCGTGGTGAAGGTCATCCACGATATCAGCGAAATGAATCGCATTGAAAAAGGCGATGTGCTGGTGACCGACATGACCGACCCGGACTGGGAACCGATCATGAAAAAAGCATCAGCGATTGTGACTAACCGTGGCGGACGGACCTGTCATGCTGCGATCATCGCGCGTGAGCTGGGCATTCCGGCAGTGGTG
>NZ_JAWRYH010000594.1:0-265 GCF_046534675.1 Pseudomonas sp. SIMBA_067
TTAACGCCTTTATTCTTGATCTCCCCATCAATACCGCGCTGGCAATGGCCTGCGGTTTCGGCTGGTATTCTCTTTCCGGTATTTTATTGACCGAATCTTTTGGTCCGGTAATCGGGAGCGCGGCGTTTTTTAATGATCTGGCCCGTGAACTGATTGCTATTATGTTGATCCCTGGGCTGATTCGCCGCAGCCGCTCTACTGCACTGGGCTTATGCGGTGCCACATCAATGGATTTCACCCTGCCCGTTCTTCAACGTACTGGCGG
>NZ_JAWRYH010000075.1:0-405 GCF_046534675.1 Pseudomonas sp. SIMBA_067
AGGTAGCGGCTGGTGCCCAACTGGGCATTGGTACCGGCAGCGGTCAGGCGGCCACCGATGACGAAGGTCGGGTCCAGGCCGCCGGCCGCGAACACCGAGGCCAGCAGGCTGGTGGTGGTGGTCTTGCCGTGGGTACCGGCTACCGCCACGCCGTGGCGGTAGCGCATCAGCTCGGCAAGCATCTCGGCACGCGGCACCACCGGAATACGCCGCTCGAGGGCGGTGGCGACGGCGATGTGGTGATGCGTAGCGGCGGCACGCTGTCGTTACCGCAGGCCACTGACCGTAACAGCCAGGCCTCAAAGCAGCTTGACGGTAATGCCTGGGCCAAGGTCGGCAACCGCCCCGGCAGCACCGGCGTCGACACCCGTGGCTACCTGGATCACAACCAGCAGAACAGCGCGC
>NZ_JAWRYH010000595.1:0-265 GCF_046534675.1 Pseudomonas sp. SIMBA_067
GCCATGAACACGAACAGGTTGTCGACGGAGAGAACCTTCTCCAGTGCATAGCCGGTGACGAACAGGCTGGCCACTTCCGGGCCATGCTGCACATACAGGAAGCCGGCGAATGCAAGGGAGATGGCCACCCAGAATATCGACCAGATCGACGCCCGGGCGAGGCTGATCGGCTTGTCGTCGCGGTGGGTAACCATGTCGAGCAGCAGGGCGGCCAGCGCCAGGCCGACGAATAACGCCATGGTCAGTGGCGGGAAGCCAATGTGTG
>NZ_JAWRYH010000596.1:0-265 GCF_046534675.1 Pseudomonas sp. SIMBA_067
GTATCGCCCCACAGGCGGGTTTCACCTGGCAGCGGCTCATACACCGGCATGTCGTTGGTATCCTGAAAGGTCACTGAAACCGCACCGATGTCCATCAGCGCATCGCTCAGCGTTTCCGCGTGTTCACCTGAGCTATTAATTTTGATTTGAATCCACGGCATAACGTCTCTCTTTCCGTCAATGTTGCGGCGCGTCGACCGTTTGCGGCGCGCGTCCAAACAGGTTGCCCACTAAAAATGCCAGCAGGCTTAAAAGCAGTGAGGGC
>NZ_JAWRYH010000597.1:0-265 GCF_046534675.1 Pseudomonas sp. SIMBA_067
GGCGTGCCTTCGCCTTTAGTAGCGTAACTAAACCATAATTTATTAAGTTGTTCTAACCGGTTTATGTATTGCCCACTTTCAGCCAGAATGGGGTCGGCAACATAAGGTTTAATATCACCGTCGCTTACATCTTGGGTGAGGGTATCGTGCATTTTATTCAAACACCGTAAAGCATCAAGCGTAGCCTCGCTAATGTCTTTTGCCTTAGCGTGTAACGATTTAGGAATTTCACCATGTTCAAAGCGATAGGTATCGTCTTTTGAAT
>NZ_JAWRYH010000598.1:0-265 GCF_046534675.1 Pseudomonas sp. SIMBA_067
CGCCAAGTCGGTCAAGGTTGGTCCTCCGGTGGGCGTTGGGATCGACCGAGCGCGCGGGACAGCGCACGGATGGATGTCGCGCATGATTGATCAAACGCTGCGTATCGGCAACCCACGCAGGGCGTCGTCGTGACTATCGTTGCAGGGGACAGCAGGATCCGAAATCCTCGTAGCGCGGGCATCCGGGCGTGGGCCCGCGCGTCAGGCCGAGCGATGCAGCCATTTCCAGCGCGAGAAATTTCTTCCAGCGCTGCTGCGCGATATT
>NZ_JAWRYH010000599.1:0-265 GCF_046534675.1 Pseudomonas sp. SIMBA_067
TTCTCGATATCAACATCCCCTCACTGGATGGCATGCTGCTGGCACAGAATATCCATCAGTTTGCCCATAAGCCACTGATTGTCTTTATTACCGCGTGGAAAGAGCATGCGGTGGAAGCGTTTGAGCTGGAGGCGTTTGACTACATTCTCAAGCCCTATCAGGAGTCGCGGATTGTCACCATGCTGAACAAGCTCGAAGCCACAGCGCAGGCGCAGCAGGCGGTCAGCCATCTCAGCGCCACGCCCGCGCCGCAGACGGTCAACCT
>NZ_JAWRYH010000076.1:0-402 GCF_046534675.1 Pseudomonas sp. SIMBA_067
GTGAACGCATTCGCGTCTGGCCGCTGCGCTTCTGACTCCAAACCAACACCTTCAGGCGCCTTGACCCGGCCACGGGAAAGGAGGTTTCAAACCCTTCACTCAAAAGAACCGAATATGCGTAAAACCTTGCGTCGCCACCTGCTCGCCAGCCTGTTCCTGCTGGGCGCGCCTACCTTGCTGCCGGCTGTTGCCGCAGCTGCCGACAACCAGCAATTCGTGCCCATGGCCACCTACCGGGTCGGCGCCTATGCCTCCAGCGGGATCCCGTGGTGGGCCGGCGAAATCGACTATTTCCGCTACATCAACGAGGTCGAAGGCGGCATCAACGGCGTCAAACTCACCTGGCAGGAATGCGAGACCGAGTGGAACGTCGACCGCATCCTCGAATGCTACGAGCGCTAC
>NZ_JAWRYH010000600.1:0-265 GCF_046534675.1 Pseudomonas sp. SIMBA_067
GTCCGATGTTGGCTGCGACTATTCCAGTCGGTAATCCGGCGAACCGATCGCGGCAGGAAGAAGTCGACCCTTCACGGTCGTTCACTAAATCTCGAAGCGCATAGCCAGGTCCAGAAAGCTGTCAGCAATGCGGATGGCGCACTCTGGCGCCATGCCGATCATGGGCAGCATAAATACAGCCCCGGTAGGGTCAAATGCCAACAGCTCTCCGCAACCATTTCCGGCGAAAGCCAGGAACCCAGGCGCGTAGGTTTCGACTTCAACG
>NZ_JAWRYH010000601.1:0-265 GCF_046534675.1 Pseudomonas sp. SIMBA_067
GTTCTTACGGTCGTGACACGCGTGGCCTGATCCGTATGCACCAGTTCGACAAAGTTGAGATGGTGCAGATCGTCACGCCGGAGCAGTCAATGGATGCCCTGGAAGAGCTGACCGGTCACGCTGAGAAAGTGCTGCAGCTGCTGAACCTGCCATATCGTAAGGTTTTACTCTGCACCGGCGATATGGGCTTTGGATCGACTAAAACTTACGATCTGGAAGTCTGGCTACCGGCGCAGAATACCTATCGTGAAATTTCATCCTGTTC
>NZ_JAWRYH010000602.1:0-265 GCF_046534675.1 Pseudomonas sp. SIMBA_067
CTGGAAATCAATGGTCCCGACAACCTGACCTTTTTTCAGCGGTGCGGTAAGCTGCGGTTCCGTTAACGTATAACTCGCTTTCAGGTTTTTCAGCTGCCCACGCGGTAAGGTCACTGAGCCCGCTTCACCTGCCCCGAGATTCACTGCGCTCTTATCACCAAACCAGACGCGCTGAGTCACAAAGGTGGCATCAGGTTTAATTGGCGTCACGGTTTCAAAGAAGCGGAAACCCCAGGTCAATAATTTCTCAGACTCATTAAAACGG
>NZ_JAWRYH010000603.1:0-265 GCF_046534675.1 Pseudomonas sp. SIMBA_067
CCAGCTACCAACAGCGAGCCGTTTATCTCTCCACTGAGTGAGTTCGACAACGTGATCCTGACGCCGCACATTGGCGGCTCGACGGAAGAAGCGCAGGAGAACATCGGCATTGAAGTGGCGGGCAAGCTGGCGAAATACTCCGATAACGGCTCGACTCTTTCGGCTGTTAACTTCCCCGAAGTGTCACTGCCGATTCACGGTATCAGCGCCAGTCGTCTGCTGCATATCCATGAGAACCGCCCTGGCGTGCTGACGGCCATCAACC
>NZ_JAWRYH010000077.1:0-402 GCF_046534675.1 Pseudomonas sp. SIMBA_067
GAGGCCAGCTCGATGCTGACGAGCTAAAAGTTTTCCCACCAAAATTGAAGCGATGGCTGGCTGTGTCTGCATGGCTTATCATCATTGGTTTTGGGTGGCTGATGCTCGCAGCTTGTGTTATAGAAATTTCCAAAATGAAGTAATTTTTGTTTCTTGATAATTGACTTATGCCTGCTGCGACAATGGTCCATTAGAACGTATGAGATGCGCGTCAGTCAGACCCGCAATTGCGGGTCTTTCTCCTTCTGCTCATCGTCACTTTTCTCAGGCGGAAGATGCTGCAACTTTGCCTCCACCGTCGCTTTGTCCCCCCGCGTCTTGACCAGTGACACCACCACCCCACCCAACAACAACCCAAACGTCACCCCCAACGACAGCAACGCCGGTACCTTGCCCACCATG
>NZ_JAWRYH010000009.1:0-223809 GCF_046534675.1 Pseudomonas sp. SIMBA_067
AGCGGGAAACGAGACTCGAACTCGCGACCCCGACCTTGGCAAGGTCGTGCTCTACCAACTGAGCTATTCCCGCATTGGCGTCCCCTAGGGGACTCGAACCCCTGTTACCGCCGTGAAAGGGCGGTGTCCTAGGCCACTAGACGAAGGGGACACGCTGCTGGCATTACTGCCTGCTTTCACTCCCTGCTGCGTTTCGCTGTGTGCTTTACGCTGCAAGTGGCGCGCATTCTATGGATGGTTCGGGAAGGCGTCAACCCCTTTGTAGAAATTTATTTAAATCAATGACTTCCGGGTACACCCAGCGCTGTTTCGGCAAGCCTCCGGGGGGTTGCCGTTGATTTTCTGGCGTCAAGTCAGCATTAATGTGCCAGCATCCAGTTATGGCACAGTTTGCCGATAGAAAAAGAGAATGGCTGTCGGGGCCTCTCGCGAGCAAGCTCGCTCCTACACTCAATAATGCAAACCTATTCATGAGGCATTAACGGTGACACCACTTCTGATCACACTGCTCATCGTGGCAGGCATCGCGTTGCTGATCGTGATCGGCTACCTAAACAATGTGGTCGAGAACGGCAAGATCGAACGCGTCCGGACGAGGGTCGAACTGGCCGACCGCCTGCGCCGCTGTGGCGAAATCACCGAGACCTTCCCCGGCCAGTTCATGACCCCGGCCCTTAAACTGCTGCTGACCCGCCTGGAACTGAACCTCAATCAGCGCCAGCTGGCGGTGGACAAGCACAATGCCGAACTCAAGGCGCGCATTGCCGAGCTGGAGGGGCTGATAGCCCTGGGCGACAAGATCCCGGTGAACAACCCGCCCAACCCGATCCACACCGAGGTCAAGGCCAAGGACATACGGTTCTTGCTGGAAGCCATGCACAACCAGGTAACCCGTGCGGCCCAGGAAGGCTTCCTGCCCACGCCCGAGGCCAAGCACTGGGTCAAGGAAATCCGCCACATACTGGTGTTGCTGCATATCGAGTTCTTCAACAACCTCGGCCAGCAGGCCCTGCAGAAGAACCAGCCGGGCCAGGCGCGCCTGGCATTCGAGCGCGGCGTGCAATACCTGCGCAAGCAGCCCGAGCCCAAGGTGTATGAAGAGCAGCTGACGTACCTGGAGAAGTTGCTGGCCCGGGCCAATGCCCAGGTGCTGGACCGCATGGCACCGGCGGAGGACGAGCACAACGAATTGACCGACGGGCTCAAGACCGATGAGGAAGAGACCTGGAAGAAGAAGGTGATCTACGACTAAGCCCTGCGCCGCGCCCTTGTAGGAGCGGCCTTGTGCCGCGATGGGCCGCAAAGCGGCCCCACATTTATGCACCAACGCCGATATCGCCGGGGCCGCTTTGCGGCCCATCGCGGCACAAGGCCGCTCCTACAGGGATAGCGCAAGCCTTCGAACAGTAGTCAGCAGTCGGTCAGCTCAAGGAAGACCGCCGCCAAGCGCTCCAGCCCCACCTGGTCCGCCTCGCTGAACCGCCCAACCTTGGGGCTATCCAGGTCCAGCACACCAATCAGCCTGCCCTCCTTCACCAACGGGATCACCAGCTCGCTGTTGGAGGCACTGTCACAGGCAATGTGGCCCGGGAATGCATGTACATCTTCTACCCGCTGGGTCTGCCGCGTTGCCGCCGCGGCCCCGCACACACCTTTACTGAACGGAATGCGAACACACGCCACCTGGCCCTGGAACGGGCCCAGCACCAGCTCTTCGTTGCGGTTGAGGTAGAACCCCGCCCAGTTCAGGTCGTCCACCTGGTTGTACAGAAACGCCGAAAACTGCGCGGCGTTGGCGATAAAATCACGCTCGTCGGCAAACAGCGCCTGCACTTGCGCCGCCAGCAGGTTGTAGCCGTCCAGGCCTGCGCCACTGGCATTGAGGTCGATCATTTACTTTTGCTCCAGCAATTGCAGCCCGACCCAGTAGCGGGCGAACTGATAGGCACAACGGCCATTACGGTTACCGCGGCCGGTGGCCCAGCGCACGGCGAGGATGTCGAGTTCTTCGGAGCGCTGCCAGGCAAGGCCGGCAGGTTTTGCCAACTGGCCGATCCAGTGCTCAACCACATTCAGGAAGTGATCCTGGGTAAACGGGTAGAACGACAGCCACAGGCCAAAACGGTCCGACAGGGCAATCTTGTCCTCCACCGCTTCGCTGGGGTGCAGTTCGCCGTCCACACGCTTCCAGTTCTCGTTGTCGCTTTCCTTCTCGGGCACCAGGTGGCGGCGGTTGGAGGTGGCGTACAGCAGCACGTTGTCCGGGGCCTGCTCCAGCGAGCCGTCAAGCACACTCTTGAGCACCCGGTAATCGCCCTCCCCGGCTTCGAACGACAGGTCGTCGCAGAACAGGATGAAGCGTTGCGGCAGCTTCTGCAGCTGCTCGACCACCCGCGGCAGGTCGGCCAGGTGGTCACGTTCGATTTCGATCAGGCGCAGGCCGGCGCTGGCATGTTCGGCGAGCAAGGCGCGCACCAGCGACGACTTGCCGGTACCGCGCGAGCCCCACAGCAGCGCGTGGTTGGCTGGCAGGCCGTTGATGAACTGGTGGGTGTTGCGGCCCAGCTGGTCGCGCTGTTTGTCGACGCCTATCAGGTCGCTCAGGCGGATGTCCAGGCTGACTTCCAGCGGCAGCAGGTAGCCGCTGCGGCCATCGCGCTGCCAGCGGGCGGCCAAGGTGGTGCCCCAGTCGATGTTCGGGCGTTGTGCGGGCAACAAGGGCTCAAGGCGCGCCAGTACCGATTCGGCGCGGTCCAGAAAAGCAATCAAGCGAGCGTCCATGACGACTCCTAACAATTTCAGTTTTTGGGGCGCAGAGCGGTCCCCGCTTGGCGATCAACTGAAATGAACAGACAGACCCGCCAGCAGCCGGGGCTATTCGGCTATGCTTGCGCAGCGCAAGGAACGTGAAAACCGGCTCGGGACTCATGGATATAAAGTTCACCAATCGCCTGTCATACAAGCAAGCCCGGCTGACAGTCCTGGTCGGCTTCATCCTGGGAACATTGCTCAGTCTCATCCAGATCGGCATCGATTATGCCAGCGAAGACGCGTCCATCAACCGTGAAGTGAACGCGTTGCTGCAAATCAGCCACAACCCGGCCTCGCGCATCGCCTACAACATCGACTCGGAGCTGGCGCTGGAGCTGACCCGCGGCCTGTTGCAGTCGCCGGCCGTCATCCGTGCACGGCTGATCGACAACAACGAAACAGTGCTGGCCGATGTCGAGCGGCCCAGGCTGCAGGACCGCTACCGGCCGCTGAGCGACTTCCTGTTTGGTGAGCAGCGTCAGTTCAAGGCACGCCTGTACCTGACGCACATGCCGGAGGAATACCTGGGCACGCTGTACCTGGACGTCGACACCTTTGCCTTCGGCAGCCGCTTTCTCGACCGCGCCGGCATCACCCTGCTGAACGGTTTTGCCCGCAGCCTGGTGCTGACCGGCATCCTGCTGGCGCTGTTCTACATGATGCTGACCAAACCGCTGGTCACGGTGATCGGCGCGCTCAGCGGCAGCGACCCGCGCAAACCCCGGCAAACCCGCCTGGACTGCCCACACGGCCACGAAAACGACGAAATCGGCGTGCTGGTGAAAGTCGCCAACCAGCAGTTCGTCAGCATGGCCACCGAAATCGAGCAGCGGCGTACCGCCGAAAACCGCCTTACCCAGTACCTTAACGAACTGGAAGACATCGTCTCGGCACGCACCAACGAACTGAAGGCCAGCAACAGCAGCCTGAGCCTGTCCAACCAGGAGCTGGAACAAGCGCGCCGCCGCGCACTGGACATGGCCCAGGCGCGTGCTGCCTTTTTGGCCAACATGAGTCACGAAATCCGCACCCCGCTCAACGGCATGCTCGGCATGATCGCACTGGCCCTGGACAGCCCGCTGCCCAGCGAGCAGCGCCAGCAACTGGCGATTGCCCACGACTCGGGCAAGGTGCTGGTGGAGCTGCTGAACGATATCCTCGACCTGTCCAAGTTCGATGCGGGCCAGCTGGAGCTGGAACGCATCCCGTTCGACATGGGTTCGATGGTGGAAGACACCGCCAACCTGCTGTCGCAGAACACCGCACAGAGCGTGGAACTGACCTGCCTGATTGCCCGTGACTTCCCCAGCAGTGTGCTTGGTGACCCCACGCGGGTGCGGCAGATCGTCAGCAACCTGCTGTCCAACGCGTTGAAGTTCACCCGCTTTGGCCGTGTCGATGTGCGCCTGGTGAGCATCGTCGGCGGCGTGCGCCTGGAGGTGCGCGACACCGGCATCGGCATACCCGAAGAGGCCCAGGCGCGGATCTTCCAGCCATTCACCCAGGCCGGCGCCGGCATCACCCGCCAGTACGGCGGCACGGGCCTGGGCCTGGCCCTGACGCGCAACCTGTGCAAGGCCATGCAAGGCCATTTGCACATTCGCTCCGAAGCGGGGTTTGGCAGCTGTTTCAGCGCCGAACTACCGCTGGCCGAGCACACCGAAGCCATCGCCCCGGTACCGCTGCACGGGCGCGTAGCCGCCCTGAGCGCTGCAGGCAGCGGGCTTAACGAACTGTTGCAGGGCCTGCTGCCCACCTGGGGCCTGGCCTACCAGCGGCATGACAGCAGCGCGACGCTGGACGCCACGGCGATGGACCTGCTGATTACCGACGATGTCGACCGCCTGTTCGACCTGCGCCTAACGCTGAAAACCCCCATCCTGCTGGTGACCGCTTACGGTAACTTCCTGCCCAGCGAGCAATCGGCCGCCCTCGCCCCGCTCCATCAACTGGCCCGGCCGCTGGCGCGCAACGCCCTGTACCAGACCCTGCGCCGCACCCTGCAAGGCTTCGACCCCGAACACCCGCTGGCCAGTCCGGCCATCACCCTGGAGGCAGGCCGTGCGCGGATTCTGCTGGTGGAAGACAACCCGGTGAACCAGCTGGTGGCCAAGGGCATGCTGGCCAAGCTCGGCTGCCAGGTGCAACTGGCCACCCAGGGCGCCGAGGCCCTGGAGCTGCTGGAACTGGACGACTTCGACCTGGTGCTGATGGACTGCAACATGCCGGTGATGGACGGTTACGAGGCCAGCCGGCGCATCCGCCAGAGCGGCCGCTGGCCCGACCTGCCGATTGTCGCGCTCACCGCCAATGCCATGCCCGAGGAGCGCGAACGCTGCCGGGCTGCGGGCATGAACGACTACCTGGCCAAGCCGTTCCGCCGCGAAGAGCTACTGGCGCTGGTCGAGCACTGGGTGCCGCTCAACGGCTGAGCAGGCGCTCGATGTCTGCTTCCAGGGCCTGTGGCTTGGTAGTGGGGGCATAACGCGTCACCTGGCCGCTGGCCGGGTCGACCAGAAACTTGGTGAAATTCCACTTGATCTTCTGGCTGCCCAGAATGCCCGGTGCGCGCTGCTTGAGCTCGACGAACAGCGGGTGGGCGCCCGGGCCGTTGACCTCGACCTTGCGAAACAGCGGGAAGCTCACGCCGAAGTTGCGCTCGCAGAACTGCGCAATGTCTCGCGCATCGCCCGGTTCCTGCTTGCCGAACTGGTTGCACGGGAAGCCCAGCACCACCAGGCCACGTTCGTGGTAGGCCTGCCACAGTTGTTCCAGGCCCTTGTACTGCGGGGTAAAGCCGCACTGGCTGGCGGTATTGACCACCAGCAACGCCTTGCCCGGGAAGTCGCCGAGCTTCTTGTGCTCGCCGCCCAGGGTCACGCAGGGGATGTCCAGCATCGATCCAGCCATGTTCGGGCTCCGGTCAGTCACGCGGGCGCAAGTCGATGCACACCGAGTTGATACAGTAGCGCAGGCCAGTTGGTGGCGGGCCATCGGGGAACACGTGGCCCAGGTGCGCGTCGCAGCGGGCGCAGGTGACTTCGGTGCGGATCATGCCGTGGGAGGTGTCACGGATCTCGATCATCGCGCTGTCTTCGATTGGCGCGTAGAAGCTCGGCCAGCCGCAGCCGGAATCGAACTTGGTCTGCGCATCGAACAGTTTCGCGCTGCAACAGATGCAGTGGTAGATACCGTCGCGGCGCTCGCTGTTGTACTTGCCGCTGAACGGCCGCTCAGTGCCTTTGAGGCGGCATACCTGGTACTGCTCGGGGTCGAGCATCGACCGCCATTGTTCCAGGGTTTTCTCGATCTTTTGCATGTGGAAACCTCGGCAGGCTGAATTTCACCCCGCACCGTCTTTTCCGGGGCGCGGGTGGCACGTATATTAGTTGGCTTCGTGTGCCAGGCGTTCAGTCTGGCACCCGCTTCCTGCCGTTTCAAACCTTTCGGCGGGGCGTAGCGCGTTTTCTCATATCGGGATCCCATCATGCAGTTCAGCAAATCGAACAAGCTCGCCAATGTCTGCTACGACATTCGCGGCCCAGTGCTCAAGCACGCCAAGCGCCTGGAAGAGGAAGGCCACCGCATCCTCAAGCTGAACATCGGCAACCCGGCGCCGTTTGGCTTCGAGGCGCCTGATGAAATCCTCCAGGATGTGATCCGCAACCTGCCTACCGCCCAGGGCTACAGCGACTCCAAAGGCCTGTTCAGCGCACGCAAGGCGGTGATGCAGTACTGCCAGCAAAAGGAAATCGAAGGCGTCACCATCGAGGACATCTACCTCGGTAACGGTGTGTCCGAGCTGATCGTCATGTCGATGCAGGCGCTGCTGAACAACGGCGACGAAGTGCTGATCCCGGCCCCCGACTACCCGCTGTGGACTGCCGCAGTGAGCCTGGCTGGCGGCAAGCCGGTGCACTACCTGTGCGATGAACAGGCCGACTGGTTCCCCGACCTTGAAGACATCAAGGCCAAGATCACCCCGAACACCAAGGCCCTGGTGATCATCAACCCGAACAACCCGACCGGCGCGGTGTACTCCAGGGAGCTGCTGCTGGGCATGCTGGAGCTGGCCCGCCAGCACAACCTGGTGGTGTTCTCCGACGAGATCTACGACAAGATCCTGTACGACGAAGCCGTGCACATCAGCACCGCCTCGCTGGCCCCCGACCTGCTGTGCCTGACCTTCAACGGCCTGTCCAAGTCGTATCGGGTGGCGGGCTTCCGTTCCGGCTGGCTGATCATCTCCGGGCCCAAGCACCACGCGCTAAGCTACATCGAAGGCATCGACATGCTGGCCAACATGCGCCTGTGCGCCAACGTGCCGGCCCAGCATGCCATCCAGACCGCACTGGGCGGCTACCAGAGCATCAACGACCTGGTGCTGCCGCCAGGCCGCCTGCTTGAGCAACGCAACCGTACCTACGAGCTGCTCAACGACATCCCGGGCGTAAGCTGTGTGAAGCCGATGGGTGCGCTGTATGCGTTCCCCCGGATCGACCCGAAGGTGTGCCCGATTCTCAACGACGAAAAGTTCGCCCTTGACCTGCTGCTGTCGGAAAAGCTGCTGATCGTACAAGGTACGGCGTTCAACTGGCCGTGGCCGGACCACTTCCGCGTGGTGACCTTGCCGCGGGTGGATGACCTGGAAGCGGCGATTGGCCGGATCGGCAATTTCCTGCGGACTTATTCGCAGTAAATGATGGCCTCTTCGCAGCACAAGGCTGCTCCTACAGGTGTACGCGTTCTCCTGTAGGAGCAGCCTTGCGCTGCGAATGGGCTGCACAGCAGCCCCTTGCAATCCCACAGGGTGTTTCTTACATCCTGCAATGCTCTATCCCACTGCCCCCGCGCCATCCTCTGCCATACTCCGCCGTACACAGTTTGAAATAGTCGCACGATTGAATCCACGCGACAGGCCCCTTATATACCCCGCAGTAAGCGACAATTCATCCGTCAGGAGAACGTAACAACCATGATGCGCATTCTGTTGTTTGTGGCCACCAACCTTGCGGTGGTGCTGGTTGCAAGCATTACCTTGAGCCTGTTCGGTTTCAACGGGTTCATGGCCGCCAACGGGGTCGACCTGAACCTCAGCAGCCTGCTGGTGTTCTGCGCCGTGTTCGGCTTTGCCGGCTCCCTCGTCTCGCTGTTCATCTCCAAGTGGATGGCGAAGATGACCACCGGCACCCAGATCATCAGCCAGCCGCGCACCCGCCACGAGCAGTGGCTGCTGCAAACGGTCGAAGAGCTGTCCCGTGAAGCGGGCATCAAAATGCCCGAGGTGGGTATCTTCCCGGCGTACGAGGCCAACGCCTTCGCCACCGGCTGGAACCGCAACGACGCGCTGGTAGCCGTGTCCCAGGGCCTGCTGGAGCGCTTCTCGCCCGATGAAGTGCGGGCAGTGCTGGCCCACGAGATCGGCCACGTAGCCAACGGCGACATGGTCACCCTGGCGCTGGTGCAAGGCGTGGTGAACACCTTCGTGATGTTCTTCGCACGCATCATCGGCAACTTCGTCGACAAGGTCATCTTCAAGAACGAAGAGGGCCAGGGCATTGCCTACTACGTGGCGACCATCGTTGCCGAGCTGATCCTGGGCATCCTGGCCAGCATGATCGTGATGTGGTTCTCGCGCCGCCGCGAGTACCGCGCCGACGAAGCCGGTGCACAGCTGGCCGGCACCTCGGCCATGATCGGCGCGCTGCAGCGCCTGCGTGTGGAGCAAGGCCTGCCGGTGCACATGCCCGACACCATGAAGGCCTTTGGCATCAACGGTGGCCTCAAGCACGGCCTGGCCGGGCTGCTGATGAGCCACCCGCCACTGGAAGACCGTATCGAGGCCCTGCGCCGTCGCGGTTGATCCATCGGGTAATACAGAAAGGGCGACTTCGGTCGCCCTTTTTCGTATTACCGGCCAAGCCGGTAAACCCGCTCCAACAGGCTGGAAACCCCGGCCTGCACAAACTTGGGGCTCTCCTGAATCACCTCTACCGCCTCCAGCTCATGCAGCTGCCACCCTGCAAACCCCTGCCGCAGCTCTGGGTCCCCGACTGAAAACGGCGGCCCAGGCAGCAGTGACTGGTCATAATCCAGGGTCACAACCAAACCCCGGCAATTCGCCGGCAGCAAAGCCGTCAGCACCTGCATGTACATCGCGCGCATTTGCGCCGGCAGCGCAATCAGCGCCGCCCGGTCATACAGCCCCACGCAGTCGCCGATATCCTGCGCACGCAACGCAAAGAAATCACCACACCACAGCTCCACGTCACCACTGCGCCAAACTTCGAAGTCCCCGCGCTGCTGCACCTCGGCTTCAAGCCCGTGCTCGCGGAAGAAATCCTCTACCGCCCGCCGCGACAGCTCCACACCCAACACGCGGTACCCCTGCCCGGCCAGCCAGGCCAAGTCCAGGCTCTTGCCGCACAGCGGCACCAGCACGCGGCTGCCAGGCGCCAGGCCCAGTGCCGGCCAGTGCGCCTGCAGGTACGAATTGACCTGCCCCTGGTGAAAGCCGATCTGGTTGTCGGCCCACCGCTTGTGCCAGAACGCTGGCTCCATGGTTGCTCCTTGTTTATCGAGTAAACCGATAGAAATCGCGTAAAACTTGCGATGGTTATCGATCAGTTTCTGATCGAAGATGAGTGCATCTTAACCTTCAGGACCTTGCCATGCTGCCCAGCCTGTTCATCTCCCATGGTTCCCCCATGCTCGCCCTGCAACCCGGTGCCAGCGGGCCGGCCTTGGCCGGGCTGGCCAACAGCCTGCCACGCCCCAAGGCCATCGTGGTGGTGTCGGCGCACTGGGAGAGCCGTGAGCTGCTGGTGACCAGCAGCGCACAGCCAGAAACCTGGCACGACTTCTACGGTTTTCCCCCGGCCTTGTACGCGGTGCAGTACCCAGCGGCGGGTGAGCCCGCCCTGGCAGGCCAGATCAGCGAGTTGCTGAAGGCAGCGGGGCTGCCAGCCCGGCTGGACGCTCAGCGACCGTTCGACCACGGCGCCTGGGTACCGCTGTCGCTGATGTACCCGGACGCAAGCATTCCCGTTGTGCAGGTTTCCCTGCCCAGCCACATGGGGCCGGCGCTGCAGGTGAAGGTGGGCCAGGCGCTGGCGAGCTTGCGTGCCGAGGGCATCTTGCTGGTAGGTTCGGGCAGCATCACCCATAACCTTGGGGAACTGGACTGGCATGCAGGGCCGGATGTGATCGAGCCGTGGGCGCTGGCGTTCAGGGATTGGGTGGTGGAGCGGCTGCAGGAAGATGACCAGGCGGCATTGCTGGATTACCGGAAGCAGGCGCCACATGCCGTGCGTAACCACCCCAGTGATGAGCATTTGCTGCCGCTGTTCTTTGCCCTGGGGGCTGGGGGCAGGTTTGGGGTGGTTCATCAGGGGTTTACCCTGGGGGCGCTGGGGATGGATATATATCAGTTCGACTGAAGGGCCTTTTCGCGGGCTTGCCCGCTCCCACAGGTCCTGCACAGGCAAAAAAAATCCCCGACCTAGGCCGGGGATTTTTTTAGTGCGCCAGGATCAATCCTCGCGGTAGCGGCGCAGCTTCAGCTGCTTGCCGGCCACGCGGGTGTCCTTGAGCTTGGACAGCAGCTTCTCGAGGCCATCTTCCGGCAGCTCGACCAGGCTGAAGCTGTCGCGTACCTGGATGCGGCCGATGGCGTCACGCGCCAGGCCACCCTCGTTGAGGATCGCGCCCAGCAGGTTCTTGGCAGCGATACCGTCACGAGCGCCCAGGGCGGTACGGCAGCGTACACGGCCTTCGGCCAGTGGCAGCGGCGCACGGCGCTCGCGGTCACCACGGTCAGGACGCTCGCCACGGTCAGGGCGCTCACTGCGCTCACCACGCGGGGCACCAACGCCCGGCACCAGCGGCTGCTCACGCTCTACCGCAGCCAGGTCCAGCGCCTGGCCATTGGTGGCTTTGCGCAGCAGGGCCGAAGCCAGGGCACGCGCGCTGCAACCCAGGTCGGTGGTGAGGCGGTCGAACAGCTCGCCGTGGGTGGCTTCTGCTTCGGCTACCAGCGGCGCCAGGCTCGAGGTCAGCTTCTTGATGCGAGCATCCAGCACGGCCTGGGCATTCGGCAGGCGGGCTTCGGCAACTTTCTGCCCGGTCACACGCTCGATCACCTGCAGCATGCGGCGCTCACGCGGGGTGACCAGCAGCAGCGCACGGCCTTCGCGACCGGCACGGCCAGTACGGCCGATACGGTGCACGTAGGATTCCGGGTCGTACGGCATGTCAACGTTGAACACGTGAGTGATGCGCGGTACGTCCAGACCACGGGCAGCGACGTCGGTGGCGACGACGATGTCCAGGCGGCCATCCTTGAGCGAGTCGATCACGCGCTCACGCTGGTTCTGGGCAATGTCACCGTTCAGCGCAGCAGCCTTGTAGCCTTTGGCTTCCAGCGCGGCGGCCAGGTCCAGGGTGGCTTGCTTGGTACGCACGAAGGCGATCAGCGCGTCGAACTCTTCCACTTCCAGCAGACGCAGCACAGCCGGGATCTTCTGGTCGGCGTGGACCATCAGGTGGGCCTGGTCGATTGCGGTAACGGTCTGGGTCTTGGTCTGGATCTTGACGTGCTTGGGCTCGCGCAGGTGACGTTCGGCGATCGAGCGGATCGACGACGGCAGGGTAGCGGAGAACAGTACGGTCTGCCGGGTAGCCGGGATTGCGTCGAAGATCACTTCGAGGTCATCCATGAAGCCCAGCTTCAGCATCTCGTCGGCTTCGTCCAGTACCAGGTACTGCACGGTGGACAGGACTTTTTCGTCACGACGCAGGTGGTCGCACAGACGGCCTGGGGTGGCCACGACGATTTGCGCGCCGTTGCGGATTGCACGCAGCTGTGGGCCCATCGGGGCACCACCGTATACGGCAACCACGTTCACGCCCGGCATCTGCTTGGCGTAGGTTTCGAAAGCGGTAGCAACTTGCAGCGCCAACTCACGGGTTGGCGCCAGGATCAGGGCTTGCGGTTCGCGCTTGCTCACATCGATCTTGTTGAGGATCGGCAGGGCAAAGGCAGCGGTCTTGCCGGTGCCAGTCTGCGCCTGGCCGATCATGTCGTGACCGGCGAGGATGATCGGGATCGATTGTTGCTGAATGGCGGACGGCTCTTCGTAGCCGGTAGCCACAACAGCAGCAACAATGTTCGGATTAAGATCGAGAGCGGCGAAGCCGCCGGTTTCCTGGGTCATGGGTCTGCCTCTAGGTGCATCCGCAAAGACCCATGCTCCAAAGCTGCACATGCCTTGAAAGACCGTCAGGTCACCCAGGCAGCTTTGGCGGCGGGGATTTGCGAAAACGATTGAAAAAGAAAACGTGGGAAGGTCCGCCTAGCGGACGTGCAGCCGAAGCTGGACTCGGAGGATTTGCACCACCTGATTTTGCGGCCCGCTAAAAGACCGGCGCGTACTATACCCGAAATAGTGGAAGCCGTGAGGAATTTTTTCAGGGTGCAAGGCCATTACCGGGCCATCAATCAATCCACGCTGAATCGATAATTCCCTGTAGGAGCGACCTTGTGTCGCGAAAGGGCCGCAGAGCGGCCCCGGCAACGTATGCGGCGAAGCTGAAATTCTTGGGGGCGCTTCGCACCCCATTCGCGGCACAAGGCCGCTCCTACAGGGACCGCGCCAGCCTCTCAGGTAGCTGGCCGAATCTCTTTGATCAACCCATCCAGGCTATAACCCAGCTGCGGCGCCAGCGCCTCGGCCCGGGCCCGCAGCCCCTCCAGGTCCAGCGCCTGCTCCAGGTCAGCCGGCACCAGCAAGATCACATTGCCCTCCTTCACCGGCAGCTCCCAGTAATGCCGGTGGTACAGCCCGCGCAACAACGCTGCGCCCAGTGGCCTGCCGTCGTCGGTGGCCCACTGGTTGATCACCAGCCAGCCGCCCGGGTTCAGCTGTTGCTGGCAGTTCTCCAGGAAGTTCCACGCCAGGTGCCCCACGCCCGGCCCGTGGTCGGTGTACAGGTCGACAAACAACAAGTCAGCCTTTTCTGCCGTGGGCAACAACTCGATGGCGTCACCGATGCGCACGTACAACCGAGGGTCGTCATCCAGGCCCAGGTGTTCCATGGCCAGGCGCGGTACGTCCGGGCGCAGTTCGATAGCCTCGATGTCTTCAAGGGGCAGAAACTTCATGCACGCCTGGGTCAGCGTGCCGGCACCCAGGCCGAGAAACAACGCGCTCTCCGGCTGTTCATGGCACAGCGCCCCCACCAACATGGCGCGGGTGTAGTCGTACTCCAGCCAGCTGGGGTCGGCCGTGAACACGCAGCTCTGCTCGATGGCATCGCCGAATTCCAGAAAGCGGTAGTCGTCCACTTCATACACGCTGATGACGCCAAAAGCGTCCTCTACCCGTGCCAGTAGCCGCTCTTCCCGTTCCGCCGTCATGCTGACCACCTACCCGCGCAAAAACGCGCATTGTCCGTCAACGCCCTTGATGCAACAAGCGCAGCGCCAACTGTTACCATGGCCTATAGCCTATAACCTACAAGACCGAGCCCGAGATGAACCAACCGTGGAGCCCTGACAGCTGGCGCGCACTGCCGATCCAGCAGCAACCGACCTACCCCGATGCCGCGCACCTGCTGAAGGTCGAACAGACCCTGGCCAGCTACCCGCCGCTGGTGTTCGCGGGCGAGGCGCGCGAACTGCGCAGGCAGTTTGCCGAGGTTACCGAAGGCCGCGCCTTCCTGTTGCAAGGGGGCGACTGCGCCGAGAGCTTCGCCGAGTTCTCTGCGGCAAAAATCCGCGACACCTTCAAGGTGCTATTGCAGATGGCCATCGTCATGACCTTTGCTGCCGGCTGCCCGGTGGTCAAGGTCGGCCGCATGGCCGGGCAGTTTGCCAAACCACGCTCCTCGGGCGATGAAACCATTGGCGACATCACCCTGCCCGCCTACCGCGGCGACATCGTCAACGGCATCGGCTTCGACCCGAAAAGCCGCATCCCCGACCCGGAGCGCCTGCTGCAGGCCTACCACCAGTCCACTGCCAGCCTCAACCTGCTGCGCGCCTTCGCCCAGGGCGGGTTTGCCGACCTGCACCAGGTGCACAAGTGGAACCTGGACTTCATCGCCAACTCGGCGCTGGCCGACAAGTACCACCAACTGGCCAACCGCATCGACGAAACCCTGGCATTCATGCGTGCCTGCGGCCTGGACAGCGCGCCGCAACTGCGCGAAACCAGCTTTTTCACTGCCCACGAAGCGCTGCTGCTCAACTATGAAGAAGCCTTCGTGCGCCAGGACAGCCTGACCGGCGACTACTACGACTGCTCGGCGCACATGCTGTGGATCGGCGACCGCACCCGCCAGCTCGACGGCGCCCACGTGGAGTTTTTGCGTGGGGTGCACAACCCGATCGGGGTCAAGGTTGGCCCCAGCATGAACCCCGAAGAGCTGATCCGCCTGATCGACACGCTAAACCCGGCCAACGACGCCGGGCGCCTGAACCTGATCGTGCGCATGGGCGCGAGCAAGGTTGGCGACCACCTGCCGGGGCTGATCCGCACCGTCGAGCGCGAGGGGCGCAAGGTGCTGTGGAGCTCCGACCCGATGCACGGCAACACCATCAAGGCCAGCAGCGGCTACAAGACCCGCGACTTTGCGCAAATCCTCGATGAGGTGAAGCAGTTCTTCCAGGTGCATCAGGCCGAGGGCAGCCATGCCGGCGGCATTCATATCGAGATGACCGGGCAGAACGTCACCGAATGCATCGGCGGCGCCCGGCCGATCACCGAAGATGCGTTGTCTGACCGGTATCACACCCATTGTGACCCGCGGATGAATGCCGATCAGTCGCTGGAGCTGGCGTTTTTGATTGCCGAGACGTTGAAGCAGGTACGGCGGTGAGGCTGGGGCGCATGCCTTGAGAGGCCAGGCGCCCCGGCCCACACTCACTTCCTCAGCGGATCATCCCAGAAATGCCGCTCGGCCTCTTGCTGGATATCCGCCCGACTCAACCCCAGGTCGTGCAAGGTTGCATCGCTGAGGCTGGCAAGCTCCTGGCGCTGGCGGTACAGCTGCAGCCAGCGCGCCGGGCGTTGCAGGGCCGCATGCCACAGGTGGGTCAGGGAAAAGGCAGGTTGCTGGATGCTGCTGACATGACCTTTCATCGTGAAGCCCTCCGTGTTGGATGGCCTCAGTCTCGCGCCGGGCTTAAGATCAATCCAACGAATGTTTCTGATGCCATGCATCTCGGAGATTGATGCAATGTCCCAGTACCAGAGCCTCGATGCGGACGTTTTGCGCACCTTCGTCGCCATTGCCGAGCAAGGCGGTTTCACCCGCGCCGGCGAAGTGGTCAACCGCACCCAGTCGGCGGTGAGCATGCAAATGAAACGCCTCGAAGAAGACATCCTGCAGCGCCAGCTGTTCGAGCGCGACGGCCGCCAGGTACGCCTGACCGCCGAGGGCCAGGTGCTGCTGGGCTATGCACGGCGCATCCTCAAGTTGCATGGCGAGGTGTTCAACACCCTGCGTATGCCGCACATGGTCGGGCTGGTGCGCATTGGCACGCCCGACGACTATGCCATGCGTTTTCTGCCGACCATCTTGTCGAGCTTTGCACAGGCCTACCCGTTGGTGCAGGTAGAGGTGCATTGCGATTCGTCCAAGCAACTGATGCTGCGCCAGGACCTGGACCTGACCATCGTCACCCGCGAGCCAGGTAACGAGGTTGGCCAACTGCTGCGCCAGGAGCGCCTGGTATGGGCCGCCGCCGAAGGTTTTTGCCCACAGGAACAGCGACCGATGCCGGTGGCGCTGTTCAACACCGACTGCTTCTGCCGGGCCTGGACCTGCAATGCCCTGGAAGCACAAGGTATCGACTACCGCATTGCCTATACCAGCCCCAGCCTGGCGGCGATCTTTGCCATTGTCACGGCAGGGTTGGCCGTGACGGCGCAGCTGCAAAGCCTGATTACCGGGAACATCCGCATACTGGGTGAACAGGACGGCCTGCCGCAGCTGCCGGTGGCCAATGTGATGCTGGTACGCAGTACGCAGAACCCTTCGCCAATTACCGACTGCATGGCCGGTTACATCATCGAAGGGTTCAAGTAATTACCGTGTGGGAGCGGCCTTGTGTCGCGATGGGCCGCAAAGCGGCCCCAAATCTCACAACTTGAATCCCAGCATCACCGCACACACCACCAAAAACACACAGAACATCGCCCGCAACACCTTTTCCGGCAACGCATGGGCCAGCTTCACCCCCCAGCTGATGCTGAGCAAGCCCCCCACCGCCAGCGGAATCCCCACGCCCCAGTCAACACTGTGGTGCACCCCATAGGTCACCAACGTCACCAAGGTACTCGGCGCAGCCAGCGCCAGCGAAAGCCCCTGCGCCACCACCTGGGTGGTACCGAACACACTGGTCAGGATCGGCGTGGCCACCACCGCCCCGCCCACACCGAACAAGCCGCCCATGGTGCCGGCAAAGCTGCCCAGCACGCCCAGCCATGGCCAGGCATGACGCAGCTCGGCACTGGGCGGCGACACTTTCATGAACATCCGCGCCACATTCCACACCGCCAAGGCCACCAGAAAGCCGACAAAGCCCAGGCGCATGGAGTGCGCATCCAGCCCCACGGCCCAGATCGACCCCAGCCAGGCGAACAGGAAACTGCACGCTGACAACGGCAAGGCATGGCGCAATTCGATGCGGTTGCGCTGGTGATAGCGCCATAACGCCAGCAGCACATTCGGCACCACCATCACCAACGCCGTACCCTGCGCCAACTGCTGGTCCAGGCCAAACAGCACACCCAGCGCGGGAATCGCGATCAGCCCGCCACCAATGCCGAACAAGCCCCCCATGGTGCCCAGGGCAGCGCCCAGCACGATATACAACAACCACTCGATCATCAGGGCCTCGTTCGCCTGTACAGATAATGCGAGCATGCTAACGGCTGGGTGCTGGCGGGGAAACGCACAGCAGCGCACAATGGCTGTGCGTTTTTCGCAAAACAAGGCAGCCATGAGCCCCGATACCCTCACCGACCAGTTGAGCCTGTTCCTCGATGTGCTGGAGACCGGCAGTTTTTCCGCCGCCGCCCGGCGCCATCCGCTGACCCCGTCCGCGGTGGCCCGACGCATCGATAACCTGGAAAATGCCGTCGGCAGCCGCCTGTTCACCCGTAGCACCCACGCGGTGCGCGCCACACCCGCCGGCAATGCCTTTGCCGAACGGGCCAGGCGCATCATCGAGGAGCTGCGCCTGGCCCGGGCCGAGGCGGTATCGCTGAGCAACGCCCCTGAAGGCCTGATCCGCATCGACGCCCCCGCCGCGTTCGGCCGTCGCCACCTGGCCCCGGCCATCGCCGACTTCCTGGTGGCCTACCCAGGCCTGGACGTGCAACTGCGCCTGATCGACAGCTTCGTCGACCTGCATGGCAGCCACTTGGGCGAGGTCGACCTGGTGCTGCGCGCCGGCCCCTTGGCCGACACCCGGCTGGTCGCCACGCCACTGGCCTACATGGTGCGCATCGCCTGTGCCAGCCCGGCCTACCTGGCCAGCCGCGGTGTGCCCACATGCCCCAGCGAACTGCCCGGGCACGACGGCCTGGACTGGGACGGCCTGGCACCGCCGTTCGCCTGGCGCTTCAACGTGGCCGGGCAAAACCGCCTGTACCGCCCCGCGCGCATGCGCATGGCCGCCAACAATGCCGAAACCCTGCTGTTCGGCGCCCTCGCCGGCTTAGGTGTTGCCCACCTGCCCACCTGGCTGATCAGCGAATACCTGCTGCGGGGCGAGCTGGTGCCGCTGTTTTGCGACGGCGGCCTGCCCGAAGCCGAGACCAGCGGCATTTATGCGCTACGCCTGGAACATGAAACGAACTCTCGCAGCCGTTTGCTGCTCGAATTCCTCAAGAGCCGCTTCAGCCCGATTCCACCCTGGGACCTGGCCTTGCGCAGTGAACTGCGCGAGTAATGCGCGCACTAAAAACAAGCGTGCCAGAATTCCCCATTGATCAATTTCAAGGACCTGCATGAACGCCGACACCCAAGCCTCCTGTGACGAGCTGCTGCTGGACAACCAGGTCTGCTTCGCCCTGCACTCCACCTCGTTGCTGATGACCAAAGTCTACAAACCGCTGCTGCAGGCCCTGGGCCTGACCTACCCGCAGTACCTGGCCATGCTGGTGCTGTGGGAGCGCGACGACCTGACCGTGGGCGAAATCAGCCAGCACCTGCTGACCGACCCGGGCTCGCTCACCCCGCTGCTCAAGCGCCTGGAAAGCGAAGGCCTGCTGCAGCGTAACCGCAGCCGGGAAGACGAACGGGTGGTGATGGTGCAACTGACCGACAAGGGCCGCGCCCTGCAACAGCAAGCCAAAGCAGTGCCGCCGTGCATCCTCAAGGCCAGCGGGCGCAGCCTGGAGCAGTTGCAGCAACTGCAAGCCGACCTGCTGAACCTGCGCGAGAACCTGCAGAAAAACCTCTGACAGCTATGCTGTGCAATGGCCGTTCGGACGAGCGGTAATGATTTATCTTGCGCGCTAATTAATTGCGCGCTAATTTAAGTCCCACACCAACCCGCGCCCTCCTTCAACCGGGAGCGCACAGCACATTAGCGAGGCTCAAGATGCAAAAGGTCACTCCGCTGTACATCGCAGAAGCTACCTCCACCGGTGGGCGCGACGGCAAATCCAAGTCCAGCGACGGCAAGCTGGTCGTCAGCCTGAGCACCCCCAAGGAACTGGGCGGCGCTGGCGGTGACGGCACCAATCCCGAGCAACTGTTCGCCGCCGGTTACTCGGCGTGCTTCATCGGCGCCCTCAAATTTGTAGCCGGGCAAGAGAAAAAAGCCCTGCCGGCCGATGCCTCGATCATCGCCAAGGTGGGCATTGGCCAGATCCCGGGCGGTTTCGGCCTGGACATCGACCTGCACATCAGCCTGCCGGGCCTGGCCCAGGCCGATGCCGAAGGGCTGGTGGAGAAGGCGCATCAGGTGTGCCCTTACTCCAATGCCACACGCGGGAACGTGGATGTGCGCCTGCACGTAACCGTCTAAGGCGGTAAATCTGACGGTTTGCGCGATTCCCTGTAGGAGCAGCCTTGTGCTGCGAAGGGGCCGGTAGGGCTAAAGATCATCTCGGCTGCAATGGCCTCTTCGCAGCACAAGGCTGCTCCTACAGGGTGCTGAGTTAGCCATGGGTCATGGTGCAAGACAGTTGCTCCCGTCAGAGCAAGCATCGAGAACTGGCGAAAACACAGGCACAAAAAACCCGGCCGAGGCCGGGTTTTTTGTGCTCATTGCAAGAAGGATTACTTCTTGGAACGGCCCTTGTACACGCCACCTTCGCGAGTGTCGATGTCGATCCACTCGTCGATGTTGATGAAGTCGGCAACCTGGAGTTCGGTACCGTTCTTCAGTTTGGCAGGCTTCATGACCTTGCCCGAGGTGTCGCCGCGAGCAGCGTTCTCGGTGTAGACAACCTGACGGCTGATGGTGGTCGGCAGTTCAACCGATACCAGACGGCCTTCGAAGAACACGGCTTCGCAGATGTCTTCCATGCCTTCTTCGATGAACGGCAGAACGGCTTCGATGTCCTCGGCGTTCAGCTCGTACATGGTGTAGTCGGTGGTGTCCATGAAGGTGTACGAGTCACCGCTGATGAACGACAGGGTCGCTTCTTTGCGATCCAGGATCACGTCGTCCAGCTTGTCGTCCGCACCGTATACGGTTTCGGTCTTGTAGCCGGTCAGCAGGTTTTTCAGCTTGGTCTTCATGATCGCGCTGTTACGGCCCGACTTGGTGAACTCAGCTTTTTGAACCAGCCACGGGTCGTTGTCGATCCGCAGGACGGTACCGGGTTTCAGCTCTTTACCAGTTTTCATTACGAAGTATCCGAATCTGGATGGATTTATAAAAATCGAGGCCGCGTATCATAGCGAATTTCGGTAAAAGTGTACTAGCGCTGTGGCAAGGTCCAGCTGAGCGGCCTGTCGAACCGCCCACAGCCGGGCATGCTGTTGCAGTTCTGGCCAGTGCTGGCGGGCTGCCTGCCACGCCTGGCCCATGTTACGGTCCATGTTCCAGGCACGCCACAGGCCCAGCAGGGCGGCATCGGCTTCATCTGACAGGCCGCGTCGATAATGCGCCAGAAACGCTTCGAGCTTTTCCCAGTGGGCGTTCTCGTCCTGCACATAGATGTGCCACAGCATCGGCTGCCCGGCCCACTGCGCACGCAAGAACGAGTCCTCGCCGCGCACCGCGTTGAAGTCGCAACTCCACAACAGCCGGTCGAAGTCGTCCTGGCTGACGAAAGGCAGCACCTGCACGGTCAGCGCCCCGCGCTGGCGCACGCTGCCCACTGGCAGCGGCGCCTCGCCAAGCCACTGGCTCAGCCCCGCGACGATGCGCCCTTGGGGCACCAGCAGGTGGCACGGTTGCGCGCCTGTGGCCAGGGCATCGAGCCAACTGGCCAATTGCGGGTTTTCGTAGGCAAACAGCGAGAGCAGCAATGCCCCCTGCTCGGGCTCTACACCAAGCCCCTGCAGAAACGACTGGCGTGCCTCGGCCGATTGCTGGAACGCGTCGCGCCGCGCCAGCAGCGAGCCCTCGCGCAGCAGCCCGCCGGTTTTCTCGGTAAAGCCGGGGAAGAAAAACACCTTGCGCAGGCCGTTGGGCTGCGGCGAAGGCAAGCCATGGCAGCCCTCCACCCAGTCCTCGGCGCTGAGGTATTCAAGGTTCAGCCACAGCGGCGGCGTGGCGCGGGCACGCATTGCCTCTACGTAAGCCGCCGGCAACTGGCAGGCGAAGGCACCGATCACCACATCCGCCGGTGCCACCGGCAGCCAGGCCGCCGGCCACTGACGCACATCCACACCGTGCTGCCACTGCTGCGCAGCGTTGGCATCCGCCCCTGGGCACATGGGCGTGAATGCTTGCAGGTCGTCTACCCACAGGCGTACCGCCAAGCCATGCTCAGCCACCAGTTGCCGGGCCAGGCGCCAGGTCACACCGATATCGCCGTAGTTGTCGACGACACTGCAGAAAATGTCCCAGGTGGCTTTCATGCGCCCCTCCCGTTCTGGTGCAAAAACCGCGAATTCTGCGGATAAATTGTCGCCGACAAAAGCACCCGCACGGAAAAATGCCCAAGCGCATGCGACAATGCACCCGACCTACCCTGCCAGGAGGCTGCCATGGCCCGCCACCGTGAACTGAAAATCACCCTCAAGCCGCTGCCGTTGATTGTATGCGTTGCCTTTGGCCTGTGGCTGGGCGCCGTGGCCATTGCCGCGAGCCTGTGGCTGGCGCTGCAACTGTGGCCCCAACAGGTGCAGCCGCTGGCCCAGGCCGTGGCGCCCAGCGTTTACCGGCCTGCCGCCCCCTCGGCGCCAGCCCCGGCACAAGACGCCCAGGCCGAAATGTTCGAGCACTACAAGGACATGCTGCGCAAACAGGAACTGCAACAGGCCGCCGAGGCCGCCCAGGGCAACCCGCGCAACCTCAACAGCCCCAAATGCCAGTTCTGGATGCAGCAGAACCGTACCGCCCCCACCGACAAAAGCCAGGCCAATGTGCTGGAGTTCTGCTACTGACCATGGACAAGACCCGCCTGCTGGTGCAGATCGTCGCCACCCTCGAGCATGACCTCGACGTGCTGACCCGTGCGGCGCAAAGCGCCTACGAAACTGCCACCGCCGAAGAGAACATTGCCGAGAACAAGTACGACACCCTGGGCCTGGAAGCTTCGTACTTGGCCACCGGCCAGGCCCGCCGCAGCGCCGAAATCCGCCAGGCGCTGCTGATCTACCAGCAATTGCTGCTGCGCGACCATGACCCTGCGCGCGGGGTGCAGATCAGCAACCTGGTGACCCTGGAAGATGACGCTGGCGGGCAGCGCCGGTTGTTCCTCGGCCCTGAGGCGGCGGGGTTGAAGATTGGCGAGGGGGATGAATTGGTGACCGTGATCACCCCGCGCTCACCGCTGGGGCAGCAATTGATGGGCAAGCGGGTGGATGATGAGGTGAGCCTGGGGGCGCAGGCATTGTTCATTACCGGTATTGCCTGATCGGGCCCTATCGCCGGCAAGCCAGCTCCCACAGGATTACCACAGGCCTGAATACTTTGGGGTCCCTGTGGGAGCTGGCTTGCCGGCGATAGGGCCGCTACAGGCAATACACAGCTAACGGGTTTGCAAGGCATCGAACCGCCCCGCCAACCCCTGTTCGGCAAACTGCTCCACCACAAAATCGATAAACGCCCGGGTTTTGCCCGGCATCAGCTTGTGCTCGGCAAAATACAGGCTGATATGCCCGTCATCCACGTACCAGTCCGGCAACACTCGCCGCAGCCGACCACCCTGCAAGTAAGGGACGGCAAACGGCAGGCTCACCAAGGCAATCCCCAGCCCCTGCTCGGCCACCGCGCAAGCCGCGTCCGAATCGCTCATGGTCATCGCCTGGCGCAGTTGCATCGGCTGTTGCACCTGCCAGCGGCTGGTCAACGGCCACGAGCGCACCCGCCCGGTCTGCGGTGAGCGGATCAGGATGCCATCGTGCCGCTGCAGCACCTGCGGGTCGTCGATCGGTGCGTGCCGCTCCAGGTAGGCCGGTGCTGCCACCAGCACCCGGTGGGCCGGGGTCAGCTTGCGCGCCACCACCCCCGGCGGCAGATCGAAACCACCGCCAATCGCTGCATCGAAGCCTTGGCCGATCAGGTCGACCTGGCGGTTGTCGAAATGCCAATCCGGGGTGATGGCCGGGTAGCGGCGCAAGAACTCGCCCAGCAAAGGCAACACATACAAACGCCCGAACACCGTGCCCATGCTCACCCGCAACAGCCCGGCTGGCTGGCCTTCGGCGCTGGCCAGGTTGGCCACGGCGTACTGGATAGTGCGGAAGCTGTCGCCGACCTCGCCAAGAAAACGCTGCCCCGCCTCCGTCAGGGTCAGCTTGCGGGTACTACGCTGGAACAACCGCACGCCCAGGCGCGCCTCCAGCTGGGCCACATGCTTGCCCACGGCGGCGGGCGTAATGCTCAGGCGCCTGGCAGCCTCGGCAAAACTGCCAACTTCGGCACTGCGGATGAAGCATTCCAACGCGTTGAACGATTCCATGGCCATGATTAGCAACCAAAGGTTTACTCTGCCGATAGTGATTGCCATCTTATCAGCAGGTAATCAAGCGCCGATACTTTGCCCATCCAAGGCATTTCGGCCTGGCTTCCAGCAGGAGATCAGCATGTCCAAGCAACTTTCACTCGAAGGCAAAGTGGCCCTGGTTCAGGGCGGTTCCCGCGGCATAGGCGCAGCCATCGTGCGGCGCCTGGCCCGCGAAGGTGCGCAGGTGGCCTTCACCTATGCCAGCTCCGCAGGCCCGGCAGAAGAACTGGCCCGCGAAATTACCGAACACGGTGGCAAAGCCCTGGCCCTGCGGGCCGACAGCGCCGACGCAGCCGCCGTGCAACTGGCAGTGGATGACGCCGTGAAGGCCTTCGGCAGGCTGGATATCCTGGTCAACAACGCCGGTGTGCTGACGGTGGCACCGGTGACCGAATTCGACCTGGCCGACTTCGACCACATGCTGGCGGTGAACGTGCGCAGCGTGTTTGTCGCCAGCCAGGCCGCAGCGCGCTACATGGGCCCGGGCGGGCGCATCATCAATATCGGCAGTACCAACGCCGAGCGCATGCCCTTTGCCGGTGGAGCGCCTTACGCCATGAGCAAGTCGGCGCTGGTTGGCCTGACCCGTGGCATGGCGCGTGACCTGGGGCCACAGGGCATTACCGTGAACAACGTACAGCCGGGGCCGGTGGACACCGACATGAACCCCGCCAGCGGCGAGTTTGCCGAGAGCCTGATCCCGTTGATGGCGATTGGGCGGTATGGCGAGCCGGAAGAGATTGCCAGCTTTGTGGCGTACCTGGCGGGGCCAGAGGCGGGGTATATCACCGGGGCAAGTCTGACGATTGATGGTGGGTTTGCAGCTTGATTTGATGGGGCCAGAACAGGATGGTTGATTGAGAACTAAACATTGGTGTCATGCCTGATACTTCTTGATAATTCCCCCGCTTGACTACTGCCCGCCACGAGATCTCCATGAACGCCCCCACTCTCAGCCGCGCCATGATCCTGCTGATGGCCACTGCCACCGGCCTGGCCGTGGCCAGCAACTACTACGCCCAACCGCTGCTGCACAGCATCGCCCAGCAGTTCGGCCTGAGCACTGCCAGCGCCGGCAGTATCGTCATCGCCGCGCAGCTCAGCTATGGCGCCGGCCTGTTGCTGCTGGCGCCACTGGGTGACCTGTTCGAGCAGCGCCGGTTGATCACCGTGATGACCGCCATTGCTACCCTGGGCCTGGTGATCAGTGCCTGTGCGCCGAGCCTGCCTTGGCTGCTCCTCGGCACGGCGCTGACCGGGTTGTTCTCCGTGGTGGCGCAGATCCTCGTGCCCATGGCTGCGGCCCTCAGCGAGCCGCATCAGCGTGGGCGCGCAGTCGGCACGCTGATGAGCGGCCTGCTGCTGGGCATCCTGCTGGCACGTACCGCTGCCGGCTTCATGGCCGAGCTGGGCGGCTGGCGCAGCATCTACGTGCTCGCCGCTGTGCTGATGGCGATCACCGCCGTGGCGCTGTACCGCAACCTGCCGCAGCACCACAGCCATGCCGGGCTGAAGTACCCGGCGCTGATAGGCTCGGTGTTCCGGCTGTTTATTGAAGAACCGGTGCTGCGCCTGCGCTCGCTGCTCGGCCTGCTGGCGTTCAGCCTGTTCGCCCTGTTCTGGACGCCCCTGGCGTTTCTGCTGACCAAGGGCCCGTACCATTATTCGGATGCGGCGATCGGCCTGTTCGGCCTGGCCGGTGCGGCCGGTGCGCTGTCGGCCAACTGGGCCGGGCGCCTGGCCGACCGCGGCAAGGGCGCGCTGGGTACTACCGTGGGCCTGGTGGTGTTGCTGCTGTCGTGGGTGCCGCTGGGCTTTGCCGAGCACTCGTTGCTGGCCCTGCTGCTGGGTGTGCTGTTGCTCGACCTGGCGGTGCAACTGGTGCACGTGAGCAACCAGAACGCGGTGATCGCCCTGCGCCCCGAGGCACGCACGCGGCTGAACGCCGGGTACATCACCTGCTACTTCATTGGCGGGGCGCTGGGGTCGTTGCTGGGCACGCAATTGTTCCAGCACCAGGGCTGGATGGGCATTGTGGTGGCGGGCTTGGTGATTGGCGGGCTGGCGTTGCTGGTGTGGCTTGTATCTGCCCGCAAAACCACCGTGTAACCCCAGTGGGCGACAATGCACCGCACTACCCTCCGTCGCATGGTCGTTGACTTGCCTGGCCGGGCAGCGCTCATTAGGCGCTGGTCAATGCCCTTTCCCGACAGGACGACGTTATGACAAGACTCACGGTGCAATCCGGCGATTTCTTGCAAGGTGAAGGCGAGTATCGCAATGGATCGCTCACACTCAAGACCCCGCGTAGCCCTTCCCCGGGTGAGCGGATTTCCCTGTCCCGCATCAGCGACCTCAGGCTGGCCAGCCTCGAAACCAACCGCAGCCTGGGCAGCGCCCTGGGCTGGGGCGTCGCCGGGGCCCTGGTGGCCGGGCCGGTGGGGCTGCTTGCCGGGCTGTGGCTAGGCGGCAAGGAGCAAGAAGCCACCTTCCTGGCCACCTTCAAGGATGGGCGCAAGCTCATGGCCATTACCGACGGCAAGACCTGGTCGAAGATCGATGACAGCTGGCGCCAGCACAAGCGCCCCGCCAACCAGGGCTGAATATCGCGGGGCCTGGATCGTTTTATGCTGAAGGCGGCTGCTAAGATGCCGCCTTTTTCATGGCCTGTGCCCATCCAGGAGCCCCGCATGCCCCCGTGTCACCCCCGCCTGCCCCTGAGCCTGCTCAGCCTGGGCCTGGCCCTGCATTGCCCCCATGTGCTCGCCGAAGACAGCGTGGTGCTGGCCCCACTGCAGGTGTCCGACACCTATGCCAATGACGGCTACCAGGCTCGCCAGGCAGCGGTGGGCAGCTTCCAGCCCGCGCCCTTGCTTGATACCCCGGCCGCCATCAGCGTGTTCAGCCAGCAACTGCTGGAAGACCGCCAGGTGCGCAAGCTCAGCGAAGTGCTGCAAAGCGATGCCTCGGTTGGCGAAAGCTACGCCCCCATCGGCTACTACGAAAACTTCAACGTCCGAGGCTTCGAGCTGAATGCCGCCAGCAGCTACCGCATCAACGGCCAGACCATCGCCGGCGAGCAGAACGTGGCCTTGGAGAACAAGCAGCAGGTGGAGCTGCTAAAGGGCTTGTCGGGGCTGCAAAGCGGTGTGTCGGAGCCGGGCGGCCTGATCAACTACGTAACCAAGCGCGCCGAGGATGTGCGCAGCGTGACGGTGTCGACCAACGAACAAGGCGAACGCTACCTGGCCACCGACCTGGGTGGCTGGTTTGGCAGCGAAAAACAGTTCGGCCTGCGGGCCAACCTCGCCCATGAAGACATCCGCTCCTACGTCGACCACGCAGATGGCAAACGCGACTTCGCTTCGCTGGCATTCGACTGGCAGATCAGCCCGGATGCCACCCTGCAGCTGGATGCCGAATACCAGCACCGCGAGCAGCGCTCGGTGCCGGGTTATCAACTGCTGGGTGGCACCGAAGTGCCCCACGGCATCGACCCGGACGACCGCCTGGCTTACCAGGATTGGGCAAAGCCCGTGCAAAACGACTCGCTGAACCTGGGCGGGCGCTTCGAGTACCGCTTCAACGAGGCCTGGACCGGCACCTTGAGTGCCTCGCGCAGCAAGGTGGTGATCGACGATTACAGCGCCTTTGCCTGGGGTTCGAGCGAGGGCGCGTTCTTTGGCAGCAATGGCGACTACGACATCTACGACTTCCGCAGCCCCGACGACACCCGCCGCACCGATGAAGCACAGGCCATGCTCAACGGGCACTTCGATGCGCTGGGCGTGGGGCATGAACTGACCATGGGCACCAGTGCGCAGCGACGCACGCTGGATCAGCGCCCGTACTACAACGAGTGGCTTGGCACCGGCAACATCTACACCGGGGCCCCAGCCTTCGAGCCGTCCGACAAACCCGTCGGCGCCAGCGAACGCCGACTGGACAGCCGTCAGTACGGCTTGTTCGTCAGCGACCGCATCAGCTTCAACGACCAGTGGCAGACCGTGCTGGGCGCCCGTGAAGTGCGCCTGGATGAAAAGACCTGGGACGAGAACGGTGTTGCCGGGCGCCATACCCGCCAATACGAGTTACTGCCCAATGCTGCACTTATCTACAAGCCGCAGCCAGACACCACGCTATACGCCAGCTACGCCAAGGGCCTGTCTGCCGGCGGCACGGCACCCTGGTTTGCCAGCAACGCCGCCGAAATCCTCGCGCCCACGACTTCGCACCAACTGGAACTTGGCCTCAAGCACGACTGGCAAGGCGTGAGCTTCAGCGCCGCGCTGTTCCAGATCCGCCAGGCCTACCAGTACGCACGCCCAGACGGTGCTGGCAACTTCACCTACGTACAGCAGGGCCAGCAGAAAAACACCGGCCTGGAGCTGGGCGCCAGCGGCTGGGTGAGCCAGAACCTGCAAGTGCAGGCCAGCGCCGCAGCCATTCGTGCGCGGGTGAAGGACAGCGGTACCGATGCCTATGAAGGGCACCAGGCGATCAACGTGCCCAGGTTCCGGGCAGCACTGCACGCGCAATACTCGCTGCCGGTACCGGGGCTGGCACTGTTGGGCGGGGCGCGTTACAGCGCCAGCAAGTATGCGAGCCAGGCGGGCAATGTGGAGGTTGGCGGGTATACCGTGTTCGATGTAGGGAGCCGGTACCGTACGCGCATTGGCGGGTATGACACGGTGCTGCGCCTGACCGTGGATAACGTGTTCGACAAGCGTTACTGGCGCGATGTGGGGGACTACCTGGGAGATAACTATCTGTTCCAGGGCGCGCCACGCACGGCTCGGCTGTCGGCCTCCGTCAGCTTCTAGGTTTGTTGGGGCTGCTTTGCAGCCCATTCGCAGCACGAGGCTGCTCCTACAAGGGACTGCGCCAGTTGCAGGGCTCGCGCCCTCCTGTAGGAGCAGCCTTGCGCTGCGAATGGGCCGCAAAGCGGCCCCAATGGCCCTGAAAACAAAAAGCCCCCGTGCTTTTCAGCGCGGGGGCTCTTCGTAGAATGTGGCGGTGAAGAAGGGATTTGAACCCTTGATACGATTTCTCGTATACACACTTTCCAGGCGTGCTCCTTCGACCACTCGGACACTTCACCGTTTCTCTTCAAGCCTTGCGGCCCGTCGAGGTGCGCTAATTTAGTGAAAGACATTCCCTTTGGCAAGCACTTTTTTCAAATTTTTCATGTATTTGCATTTGGACCGCGGTGAACACTGACCGACCAGTCAGCCTTGCTGCTTTACCTGGCCTCTGGCGCTGGGTAACGTCGTCGCCACGCCAACAAAAGGACTCTGCCATGAGCGAGCTGATTACCTACCACGCCGAAGACGGCATCGCCACCCTGACCCTGAACAACGGCAAGGTCAATGCCATCTCGCCAGACGTCATCACCGCCTTCAACGCCGCGCTCGACCGCGCGATCGAAGACCGTGCAGTGGTGATCATCACCGGGCAGCCAGGCATCCTGTCGGGTGGTTACGACCTCAAGGTGATGACCAGCGGCCCGAAAGAGGCCATCAGCCTGGTCACTGCCGGCTCCACCCTCGCCCGCCGCCTGCTGTCGCACCCGTTCCCGGTGGTGGTTGCCTGCCCGGGCAATGCCGTGGCCAAAGGCGCCTTCCTGCTGCTGTCGGCCGATTACCGCATTGGCGTCGAAGGCCCGTACAAGGTGTGCCTGAACGAAGTGCAGATCGGCATGACCATGCACCATGCCGGTATCGAACTGGCCCGCGACCGCCTGCGCCGCTCAGCTTTCCACCGGTCGGTGATCAACGCCGAGGTGTTCGACCCGCACGCGGCGGTTGATGCCGGCTTCCTCGACAAGGTGGTGCCGGCTGAGCAACTGCAAGAAGCGGCACTGACGGCGGCGCGTGAATTGAAGAAGCTGAACATGCTGGCGCACAAGAACACCAAGCTGAAAGTGCGCAAAGGCCTGCTAGAGGCGCTGGACAAGGCGATCGAGCTGGACCAGCACCATATGGGCTGATAATCGACTCACCCCTGCGCTCACGCTCCTACAGGGAAAGTGGGCGCAGCACCTGAATTTGCCCGAACCAGTGCACACCCGTACACTCCGGCGACCGTCTGGTGTGAGTCGTACCATGCTTTATTCCTTGCGCATGCTTCTGCTGGCGCTGCATTTCCTTGTGGTTGGCGTCGTGGGCCTGGTCATTGGCCTGTGCCGCCCTTTCAACCCCGACAACAGCCGGGTATTCGCCCACCTCTACAGCCGGCCGGCCACCTGGCTGATGCGCATCAAGGTCAAGGCCGAAGTCGGCCCGCTGTGGGACCAGCCACCCGGTTGCGTAATCATCGCCAACCACCAATCCAACTACGACCTGTTCGTGGTGGGCCAGGCGGTGCCACGACGCACCGTGGCCATCGGCAAGAAGAGCCTGGGCTGGGTGCCGCTGTTCGGCCAGCTGTTCTGGCTGGGCGGCAACGTGCTGATCGACCGCAAGAACAGCTACCAGGCCCGCAAGGCGCTGCAGGAAACCACCCGCGTGCTGCAGGATGACACCTCGATCTGGGTATTCCCCGAAGGCACGCGTAACCCTGGCGAACACTTGCTGCCCTTCAAGAAAGGCGCGTTCCACATGGCCATCGAGGCAGGTGTGCCGATTGTGCCGGTGTGCGTCAGCCGCTACGCCACGCGCATGAACCTGAACAGCTGGCGCCAGCGCACGGTGGTGGTGCGCTCGCTGCCGCCCATTGCCACCGCCGGCATGACTCAAAAGGACATTCCGGCGCTGATCGAGCAGTGCCGGGTGCAGATGCAGCAATGCATCGACCGCATGGAACACGAGCTGGCCTGAAGCGGGTTGCTCTTGGGCCGGCTACGGCCCAAGCTGTACCCCGTGTTCAACCGGAATAAGCGGGCAACCATGGGTCGAGTCGTGGCATCGGCGGTGTACAGCGCCGGCAGAAAGGTCACCAACATCAGCATCGACGAAGGCAGCGAGTGGGCGCGCAAGCCGGGGCACTTTGTGTGGATCGGCCTGGAAGAGCCCAATGCCGAGGAGCTGGCCAACCTGCAATGCCAGTTCAACCTGCACGAACTGGCCATCGAAGACGCCCTGGAAAAGCACAGCCGGCCCAAACTGGAAACTTTCGGCGACGCGCTGTTCATCGTCACCTATTCGCCAGTGCGCCACGAAGGCAAGCTGGAGTTCATCGAAACCCATATCTTTGCCGGCAACGGCTACATAATCACCTGCCGAAATGGCCACTCCAAGTCCTACGCCCTGGTGCGCCAGCGCTGCGAGGCCCGGCCGCTGCTGCTGGAGCACGGTGAAGACTTTGTGCTGTACGCCCTGCTCGACTTCGTCACCGAGAACTACCAGCCGGTCAGCGAGGCGATTCATGGCGAGATCGAAGAGCTGGAACAAAGCGTGCTCGGCGGTTCCTTGCAGGAAGACGACATCCGCCGCCTGCACAGCCTGCGTCGCGACATCCTGCGCCTGCGCCGCTATGTGGCGCCGATGGTGGAAGTGAGCGAGGAGTTGCAGCGCCTGAGCTTCCCGTTTATCGACAAGAACATGCGCCCGTACTTTCGTGATGTGCAGATCCACGTGACGCGGCAGATGGAAGACCTGGCCGGCATCCGTGACATCGCCAGCCAGACCATCGAGATCGGCATGCTGCTGGAGTCGTCACGGCAGAGCATCGTGCAGCGCAAGTTCGCGGCCTGGGCGGCGATCCTGGCGTTCCCTACGGCGATTGCCGGGATTTACGGGATGAACTTTCAGAACATGCCGGAGCTGGGGTGGCACTATGGGTATTTCGGGGTACTGGGGGTGATCGTGCTGGGGTGTACGGGGTTGTTTGCCAGCTTCAAGAAGTCTGGCTGGCTCTGAGATTGCCAGGGCCGCTTTGCGCCCCATCGCGACACAAGGCCGCTCCCACAAGGTATCACGATCAATCTGTAGGAGCGGCCTTGTGCCGCGATGGGCTGCGCCGCAGCCCCCGGTCATCACGCTGCGTTATCTTTACTCGCCGGCTGCTGGATAAAGCGCATCATCCACTCCCCAACCAGGTCGCCCTGGTGCTCGCTGGCCAGGCTGGCCACGGCCTTGTGGTACACCTCATCCCCCAAATACTCCTGGCGGGCATCCAGCAGCGCGCGGGAGTAGTCGTGCACGAACTCCGGGTGGCCCTGGAAGCACAGCACCTGGTCACGAATGTGGTACGCCGCATTCGGGCAGAAATCGCTTGAAGCAATGACCGTGGCGCCTTCCGGCAATTCGGTGACCTGGTCCTGGTGGCTGATCAGCAAGGTCAGCTCCGACACCTCCGGGTCCATCCACGGCGCATGGGCCGCCAGCGAGTAGCGATGGATGCCCACGCCCCAGCCCTTCTCTGCCCGCTCGGCCTTGCCACCCAGGGTCAACGCCAGCAACTGATGGCCAAAACACACACCCAACAGCTTCTCGCCACGCTCGTACAGTTTCAGCAAGTAGGCCTTGAGTGTCTGGATCCAGGCATCGGTACCGAACGAATCGGCCTTGCTGCCCGTCACAAGGTAGGCATCAAACACTTCATTGTCGGCGGGGTAGTCGCCGTGCATCACGTTGTAGACACGAAATTCGGCGGCGATCGGCTGACGCGAGAAGAGCTGCTCGAACATCCTGCCGTAGCCCTGGTACTGCGCCGTCAACTCCGGTCGCAGGACATCGGTTTCAAGGATGCAGATGCGTAACGACATAGGGGTAGTCCTGAACGACATGGGTGGGAATCTGCTGTAGAGACTGACGCGAAAGGCACGTACAAGCAAGTAGGCTGCACTGACGAACGGTCACATTTCGTCGGTACGTGCCTGGCAGTTGCGCCACTGTCTAGCCAGAGCATGCCAGCCAGATGGCACATGGCCTCATAGCGAATGGAAATCACCGGACCAGACAATTAGAACAAAGGGTTCTCAAACATGGATCACACACCCCCTACTGTTGGTTGTATATCCACTTTCAAGAGGCAGGCAGTTCTGGCACCACGCGGTGCCACTGTGATCGACCCGAAGCGCGACAAGGAAGCCAACGGGTATTCAGGAATAACAACAAGAAGGCGGTCCGCCATGTTCAGACAATCAAAAATTCGCCAAGCTGGGCTCATTCTGTTTGCCACGACTTTGCTGTTGATCTTGCCGAACCTGACACGTTTGTTCGGCTGACAGCGGCGGTGGCGCCAACAGGCAGCGCACAGGTAACCTGCCGGCCTTGATGGTCGGAGATTGCCCATGCGCCACTGCCTTGCCCTGTTTGCGTTGTTCCTGAGCCTGCCGCTGTCGGCGGCGCAACTGCACCTTGAACTGGGCACCAGCGCGCGCGAGTGGAGCAGCGCCGAGTTGCTCGGCCACCCACAGGCCCAGGATATCAGCGTCGATCAGGATGTTTCCTACAAACGCCCCATGCACTATCGGGCGGTGCCGTTGGCCACGCTGCTTGTAGGCGTGAGCCCAAGCGATCACCTGCAAGCCGTGGCACTGGATGGCTTTGCCGCCGAGATGCCCGCCGCACCGCTGCTGCAGCAAGGGCCGGCACGGGCCTGGCTGGCCGTGGAAGACCCCGACAAGCCGTGGCCCGCACTGGGCAAGGGCAAGCCCAGCGCGGGGCCGTTCTATCTCGTGTGGACTGAGCCCCGGGCCAGCGGCATCCGCCCGGAGCAGTGGCCATTCCAGATTTCTACCCTGCGTAAACTGGCGGCTGTCGAGACGCGGTTCCCGGCATTGCTCCCCGACCCGAAGTTGCCAGCTGACAGCTCCGTGCGCCAGGGCTTTGCCTTGTTCCAGCAGAACTGCATGGCGTGCCACCGCCTGAACGGCGCCGGGGATGCGCAGATGGGGCCGGATTTGAATATGCCGCACAACCCGACCGAGTATTTTCAACCAGGTTATTTGCGCAAGTTGATTCGCGACCCGCAAAGCCTGCGGCAGTGGCCACAGGCAAAGATGCCGGGGTTTACTGAAAGTGTACTGAGTGAACAGGAACTGGATGCGTTGCTGGCCTATCTGGGGCATATGGCCGGGCGCAAACCGTAAGCGCAGCGTGTGCTTTTTCGCGGGCTTGCCCGCTCCCACAGGATCACCACAGGGCTAAACATTGTGAGATATCTCTGGGAGCCCCGCGAAAAAGGCAACGGATACCTTCAGGCAGTCTGCCGTTCGTGCTTGACGCCCCACCCTTCCACCTCCCCCCCATAAGGTGTCACCAGTTGCTCAAAGGTCTCTTCAAAGTCGCCAATACCGCCATAGGTGGCGTACATGACCTTGCTCAGTTCCAGGTGCCAGGCACCGTCGCCCAGCTCTTTCACCTGGGCATTGAGCGATTCGCCACGAAACTGCCCGGCGGCACGGCGTGCCCCTGCTTCGTCGGGGAATACGGCATAGAACTCGATGGGGTGGATCTGGGTGAAGTCGAAACCGCCTGCTTTCATCTGGCGCAGGACGTTGGTGCTGATATCGTCGTTCTGGCTGCTCATGAATCGTCCTCCTGAATAAAGCAATGGATAGACTTTCCGTGCACTACGCACCTGCCGGCAATCAATGGCCGAACAGTCCGAGCTGATGCAAGACGCGAATTGAAACGGCGCCAACCCGCAGAATAGGCGGGCACCTTTCATCATCGTAGCGCCTGAACAGGCGCCACGCAAACGTGTGGGTCAAGGCGCTTCGTGGATGCTGGTGATGGTCACCCCACTATGCTCCTTGAGCCAGCGGGCGGTCGGGGAAATGGTGCGGTCCTGGAAGTCGTTGAGGTCCAGCTCGTCCATCACCGGGAACAGCTGCGAACGGATGGCCCTTGCAGCTTCCTCTTCGCTGGGACGATGCTCAGCCCGCAGCATCATGGTGGACGGTTCGCCTTTTTGATCGGCAAAAGTGACTTCCCACTCTTTCATTGAACAAGTCCTCCCAATCCAGAGACACCAAGGTGTGATGCCTGATCAACTGACCTTGGGGCTGGGAGAATGTTCAGTCTGTTGGTGCCTCATCACGCGGCAAGCCCGCTTCCACAAGGTAATCCACTGGCCTAAAGCACGGTGCAGCACCTGTGGGAGCGGGCGAGCCCGCGAATGGGCCCCTTTTGCAGCCTTACTTCGGTGTGCCGTGTACCACACCGGCCGTGTTATCCAGCAGGCTCTTGGTCGCCGTCTGGATATACGCTTCCAGCTTTTTCAGCATTTCCGGCTGGTCCGGGCTTTCGATCAGTTCGGCCTTGAACTCGCTGCCCAACTGATAGCGGTACATGCGCGGTGTCATGTCCTTGGACTCGATCAGGATGCGGTCGCCTTGCACCAGGCCGACGATCTGCTCGCTGCCCGACGGCTTGATCATGCCCACGCCCTGGTCGCCCTCAGGCAGGTTGAGCAGGTCACGGCCCCAGCACTGGTGGCGGGCCTCGCCACCCAGGCGGCCCATGATGGTCGGCACAATGTCGACCTGGGTACCCACGGTGTGGTTCACCGCACCAAACTTCTCCTGAATGCCCGGGGCAATCAGCAGCAGCGGCACGTTGAAACGGCCCAGGTCCAGTTCGGTGACTTGCTGGTGGTTGCCAAAGCCATGGTCGCCGACGATGACGAACAGGGTTTCCTTGAAGTAAGGCTCTTTACGCGCCTTCTCGAAGAACTGGCCCAGCGCCCAGTCCGAATAACGCATGGCAGTGAGGTGCTCGTCCAGGCGGCCTTGCCCGGTGACCTTCTCGACCGGCAGGTCTTTGGGCAGCGCGTACGGGGTGTGGTTGGACAGGGTCTGCAGCAGCGCATAGATCGGCTTCTTGCCGTCGTGCTTGGCCAGTTCCTCGTTGCCGCGGTCGAACATGTCCTGGTCGGACACGCCCCAGGTCGGGTCGGAGAACACCGGGTTGACGAAGTCGTTACGGCCGATGAAGGTGGTCATGCCCTGGTTGCCGAAGAACCCGGACTGGTTATCCCAGGCAAAATCGCCGTTGTAGACGTACACGTCGTCGTAATCACGGGCGCTGAGCAGTGCCGGCAAGCCAGACAGCTTGTGGCCACCTTCCGGGGTCTGCATCAGGTATTCGAAGCCTGGCAGGTTGGGGAAGCAGGCCATGGTGGCGAACATGCCCTGGTGGGTATGGGTGCCGTTGGAGAAGAAGCGGTCGAACAGCAGGCCTTCTTTGGCCAGCTTGTCGAAGTACGGGGTGATGTTGTTGGGGCTGCCCAGCGCGCCCACCGAGTGGCCGGCGAAGCTTTCCATCAGGATCACCACCACGTTCTTGATCGGCAGGGTGCGCTCGGCCGGCGGCACGAAGTCGCGGCGGATGGCAGCCTCGTCGGCATCGACCAGGGTGTCGTGGGGGGTCAGCAGCTGTTCGCGCACGCTTTGCGTGGCCACGTTTTGCTCCAGCACCGGCTTCCAGATATTGGCGCGGTCTTCGCCAAAGCGGCTCTTGGCAGCGTCGATCAGGGTCAGGGTGCCGTTCAGGCCCAGCTGGTTGACGAAGTTGGAGTCGGTGGTGAAGGCATCACCCCAGCGCATTGGCGGGCCTTGACGCAGGGTGCCACGGGCAGCGACCACGGCCACCAGCAGAATCACCATGAACACCGCCACGCGTTTGTACCACGGCGCAACGCGGTGCAGGCCATCGCCACGGGTGGCGCGGTCGATCCCTTTGAACAGCAGGCTCAGCAGCCAGGTGCCGAATGCCCAGGCCAGCAGGTAGCGCACCACCGGGAAACCGTACCAGAGCATGCTCATGACGGTTTTAGGGTCTTCCTTGATGTACTGGAACACCAGGCCGTTGAGGCGCTGGTGGAACTCGCGGTAGAAGTCCATTTCCATCAGGCCAAGGAACATCACCACGCTCGAGGTGAGGGTCAGCCAGAAGCGAAACACGCCCCGCCGGGCCATGGCCCAGGGGCTGAGGATGGCCAGCAGCAGCGGGATGCTGAGGTACACCACCACCCGCAGGTCGAAGCGCAAGCCGTTGAGGAAGCCTTCGGCGACAGTCGAATAAGGGGTATCGCCGATCATGTCGCTGTTGTAGACCAGCAGCGCCAGGCGCACCAGGCTGAGCATCAGCATGATCACCAGGCCGCTGAGCAGCGTGTAGGCCAAATGGGATTTCAGGGTCGGCGAAAACGACGTTCGCGCGCCCTGTTGCTTCAAGGCGTCCGTGTTAGCCATGAATGGGAAGGTCCTAGGATTGCGGTTTGCGAAGAGGCGCTGGCGCTAGACCAACGCAGCATTGTGCGGGTGCGGATTCTGTTTAAACCAATGTGAAAATTTTGTCACGGCCCCATTACCGCTTATACCTGTTACACCGGCCGCTTCCACAATGAGCACCTCGCAGGGTTCAGATGCGCACATTCCCCCGCGGCCCGGCAATCGCCCAGATCACCAGCCCCACCACCGGCAGCAGTGCGATCAACAAGATCCACAACACCTTGATACCCACCTCGCGGCCACTCTTGATCACATTGAGGATGGCCCAGATATCCAGCGCCAGAATGATCAGCCCGACCAGGCTGTTGAATGTAGACCCCATGCTTAAACTCCTTGCCCAGAGGCTTTGCTGCACAGCATAGCCAGCTATCGCACCAATAGAAGGGAATCCTTGGCCGTTGGCGCAGGTCCCTGAGTAGACTGACTGCAATAATTGATTCGAGGTTCGCATGCCCCCCGCACACAGCCAAAGCGCCGCCCCATCGTCACTGCTGCACGCCTGGCGCCAGCAGGTAGCCAACACCCCCTGGCTCAGTGCCGGCCTGGGCCTGAGCCTGCTGGCTGTGGTCGCACTGCTGGCGGCCAGCTTCTGGAACGCGGTGAACGGCGACCATGCCGATAACCTGCACCTGGCCGTGCTGGGTGGGTTGTCCGGCTTTGGCGCCACCGCGCTGGGTGCGGTGCTGGCAGTGGTGCTGCGCGACGTCAGCGCCCGCAACCAGGATGTGATGCTTGGTTTTGCCGCCGGCATGATGCTGGCCGCCAGTTCGTTTTCGCTGATTCTGCCGGGCCTGGACGCCGCCCGCGAGATCACCGGCAACGGCCCCGCTGCGGCCTTTACCGTGGTGCTGGGCATGGGCCTGGGCGTGCTGCTGATGCTGGGCCTGGACCGTTTCACCCCGCATGAGCACGAAAGTACCGGCCCGTGCGGCCCTGAGGCCGAGCGCATCAGCCGGGTGTGGTTGTTCGTGCTGGCGATCACCCTGCACAACCTCCCCGAAGGCATGGCGATTGGCGTGAGCTTCGCCAATGGCGACATGAACATCGGGCTGCCACTGACCAGCGCCATCGCCATTCAGGACATCCCTGAGGGGCTGGCCGTCGCGCTGGCCCTGCGCGCCACCGGGCTGTCGAACATGAAAGCCGCACTGGTTGCGATAGCGTCCGGGCTGATGGAGCCGCTGGGGGCGGTGATCGGGCTGGGGATTTCGACCGGCTTTGCCCTCGCCTACCCGATCAGCATGGGGCTGGCGGCGGGGGCGATGATCTTTGTGGTAAGCCACGAGGTGATCCCCGAAACCCACCGTAACGGGCACCAGACGGCGGCGACCCTGGGCTTGATGGGTGGGTTTGCGGTGATGATGTTTCTGGATACCGCGCTGGGCTGAGGTTTTGAGGTTGCCAGTGCCGGCCTCTTCGCGGGCTTGCCCGCGAAGAAACAAACGATGAAATCAGACGTGTACAGCGACTTTCAGGGCTTCCAGGGCCGGCTCGACCTTGATGCCCAGCTCGGCACCCAGCTCTAGCACCCGCGCCAGGTCGTTCTGGCCCACCATCACCACCTGCAGCTCGTCATCCAGCAGCTGGCTGAAGTTCAACAGCACATAACCACCGGCTTCTTTGTTCAACGCGCCCATCTGTACCTGGATGCGGTTGAGCGCGGTGAGTGGCTCGGTGCGGGCCAGCTGCTTGGGCTTGAGGGTAAACGGCACGCTGTTGTCGAACGAGTCTCTGATCTGCTGGAACAGGTCCTGGTAGCTGTCGGCCTGGAACACCACCGTGTCCGGCAGGCTGCCCAGCACCACCCATTCGCCCAGGGGGATGGGGAAGCTGTCGTCGTAGTTGATGTCCGGGTTGGCTGCCAAGAAAGCGGCCGGGTCGGCGTAGGCCTGGGCGGCCTCGTCGGCGATGCGCTCGATGTCGGCCTCACGCATGCAGCCGGCGCCAATGAGGCTGATGAATTCGAGCAACTGAGTTTTCATGAAAGGGGGCCTGCGACGGGTGAAAAGTCGCCAAGGATAGCCGCAAATGCCCCCTTGCGGTTAGCCGGCCAGCGTTTGCAAGCGTGCAGCAGCGTCCACCGCACCCATGGTTTGCGCCGCCATCAGCGCGGTGGCGCCGCGGGCATCCTGGCGCGCCGGGTCGGCGCCTTGGGCCAACAGGTATTCAAGGATTTCGCTGCGGTTGAACATGGCCGCCAGCATCAACGCGGTGCGCCCGTCCTGCGCAGCGGCGTCCACCGGCACGCCGTGCTCCAGCAGCAGGCGGATCATCGCCAGGTCCCCCTTGAATGCAGCACCGGCAATGGGCAACTGGCCGTTGTCGTTGGCAATCAGCGGGTCGGCGCCCTGCGCCAGCAGCACCCGCACTGCGTCGTGGTGGCCGTGGTAGCTGGCCAGCATCAGCAGGGTGTCGCCCTTGTGGTTGCGCAAGTTGGCCGGCAGGCCACTGGCAAGCAAGCGCCCAAGCATTTCGGCATCGCCCTGGCGGGCACGTTCGAATACCTGCTCTGCGAATGCAGCGGTTTCGTCATCGGTCATGGTGGCGGGCGCGGTTTGGCTGGACATCGGGAACCTCCTGGCATAAATGATTGCCCAAGTCTTTGTCAGGCACGCCATTGCGGTCAAAGGTTCAGATTCTATAGGGCCGATAGGTAAAGCCGGATCCGTGCAAAATGCACTGTGCAAAATGCACGACCATGCAACCTGCACGGTGCCGCCTCTGAAAACAACACATAAGTTCCTGTATTTACTGGTTTTTTTTACAATCAAGTTCTGGCACGGTCGCTGCAACCATCAACTCATGTCTGCCACATAACAGCCAGGAGTTGATATGGACCTCATCCAGCAAAAGTTCGTCTCGGTATTTTCGGCCTATCAAGTGAACACCCAGGCGCGTCCTGATGGCGGGGTGTTGCTTACCCTGCGCGCGACGGATGGCAAGGTGACCCGCCGGGTGTTGACCTATGGGCAACTGCACAGCGCCGAACAGCTGTCCTGGGCAATCAGCGCCATCCGCCGTGACTTGGCTGAACAGGCCAGTGAATTGCCAGTGATTGGCATGCTGCAAAGCCAGCAACGGTTTGCCCTGCCGACCTACCGCTGAGTTTTGTGTTGCCTGATCTGCCTTCTTCGCAGCACAAGGCTGCTCCTACAAGTGAACGCGACCGCCGACCGGACGCGATCCCCTGTAGCAGCAGCCTTGTGCTGCGAAGAGGGCGGCAAGGCCGTCAGAATTGGTCAATCCCCAGAAACGCTCGCGCAGTCGCATCCCCGGTAAACTGCGCCTGCACGCCTTGCTCGCTGCCATACAGACGCAGCGCCAGGCAAAACGGCGTATCGCCCAGCTCTACCCAGCGAGGCGTGCCCGCTGGCACCACTAGCTGGTCACCCTTCTCGCACAGCACCGAATAGACCCAGCCCCCCAACCGCAGGCCAACCTGAGCACGTCCACTGACCACGGCAAACACCTCTTCGGCGCCATGCACATGCTCATCGCGTACATCGGCCTGCACCGGGGCTTCACCGTCACGGTTCAATAACACGTAGGCCTTGCTGCCGTGTGCCGTCATCAACTGGTCCAGATGCTCACGGCATACGTCCAGCACCTCGTCTTGTGCTGTGCCGGGCCGCACCCGCAGGCCATGCTCGCGGTGGGTAAAACGCACGCCCTGTTCAGCCAGGGTGGCGGCGATGTCCTCGTGGTGGGTCAGCACCTTGTTCGGCAGTTCCGGGCTGGCGGGGTGGAAAACGCTGAGAATGCTCATCAGGGGCGGGTCCTGGTCGGTTGCGAACAAAGGGCAATGATAACGGCTGCAGCCAAGGCTGCGGCACTGGCCATACCAAAGGTGAAGGTGGGGCCCAGCAGTTTCCAGCTGTAGCCCGAATACAATGCCCCCAGCGCGCCGCCGGTGCCCGACAGCGCCGCGTACAATGCCTGGCCTTGGCCCTGCTGGCGGGCGCCGAAACTGGCTTGCACGAACGCGATGCTGGCAGCGTGGAAGCAGCCGAAGGTGGCCGCGTGCAGCAGCTGGGCGAAGATCAGCACGGCCGGTTCATGGGCCAGATTGCCCAGCAACAACCAGCGCAGCGCCGCCAGCAGGAAGCTGACCAGCAATACGCGTTGCACACTGAAGCGCGCGAACAGCCGGCTCATGACCATGAACATCAGCACCTCGGCCACCACCCCCAGCGCCCACAGCAGGCCGATGGCACTGCGGCTGTAGCCCAGGTGCTCCAGGTGCAGGGTAAGGAAGGTGTAGTACGGCCCGTGGCTGAGTTGCATCAGCGCCACACAGGCGTAGAACGCGATCACACCCGGGGCACGCAGCTGCTGCACAAAACCACCCGCCCCGCTGCGCTCGCCCTGCTCCACCGGCTGGGCATTGGGCACCCACAGGCTGGCGGCGACAATGCCGGCCATGATCGTGACCAGGGCCACCGGGTAGATGTCCAGGCTCAGCCATTCGAACAGGCGGCCCAGGCCAACCACCGTCAGGATGAAGCCGATCGAGCCCCACAGGCGCACCTGGCTGTAGCGCGCTGTTTGCCCGTGCAGGTGGGCCAGGGTAATGACCTCGAACTGCGGCAGCACGGCATGCCAGAAGAACGCGTGCAGGGCCATCACCAGCGCCAGCCAGGCGTAGCTTTTGCCGAAGAAGATCAGGGCGAAGGTGGCCAGGGTAGACAACGCGCCCAGGCGCACGATCAGCAAGCGCTGGCCGGTACGGTCGCCCAGCCAGCCCCACAGGTTGGGGGCGATGCAGCGCATCAGCATGGGGATGGCCACCAGCTCGCCGATGCGCGCCGGGGAGAAGCCCAGGTGGTCGAAGTACAGCGCCAGGAAGGGGGCGGTGGAACCTAGCAGGGCGAAGTAAAAGAGGTAGAAGCTGGACAGGCGCCAGTAGGGGATGGGTTGCATGGATTTACCGTCTGAACCGGCACCCACCTGTAGAAGCAGCCTTGTGCTGCGAAAGGGCCGGTGTCGCCATAGAGATGTGTGCTTGCTGCACCGGCCCTTTCGCAGCACAAGGCTGCTCCTGCAAAGAGCGGGCCGGCGCAAGCAACACGGTCAGAGCTGGCCCAGCACCGGGGTGGTTACCTTCACATCGGCATTCTGCGCGCGGTGGCGCAGCAGGTGGTCCATCAGCGCGATGGCCATCATCGCCTCGGCGATCGGCGTGGCGCGGATGCCCACGCACGGGTCGTGGCGGCCTTTGGTGATGACGTCCACCGGGTTGCCGTCGACGTCGATCGAGCGGCCCGGGGTGGTGATGCTGGAGGTCGGTTTCAGCGCCAGGTGGGCAACGATTGGCTGGCCCGAAGAAATGCCGCCCAGGATGCCGCCGGCGTTGTTGCTGAGGAAGCCTTCCGGGGTGAGCTCGTCACGGTGCTCGGTGCCGCGTTGGGCCACGCTGGCGAAGCCGGCGCCGATTTCCACGCCCTTGACCGCGTTGATGCTCATCAGCGCGTGGGCCAGTTCTGCGTCCAGGCGGTCGAAGATCGGTTCGCCCAGGCCCGGCATCACGCCCTCGGCCACCACGGTGATCTTGGCACCCACCGAGTCCTGGTCACGGCGCAGTTGGTCCATGTACGCCTCCAGCTCCGGCACCTTGTCCGGGTCGGGGCTGAAGAAGGCGTTCTGCTCCACCGATTCCCAGGTCTTGAACGGGATTTCGATAGGGCCCAACTGGCTCATGTAGCCACGAACGGTGATGCCCTGGGTGGCCAGGTACTTCTTGGCGATGGCACCGGCGGCCACGCGCATGGCGGTTTCGCGGGCCGAGCTGCGGCCACCGCCGCGGTAGTCGCGGATGCCGTACTTGTGGTGGTAGGTGTAGTCGGCGTGGGCCGGACGGAACAGGTCCTTGATGGCCGAGTAGTCCTTGGACTTCTGGTCGGTGTTGCGGATCAGCAGGCCAATCGAGCAGCCGGTGGTGCGGCCTTCGAACACGCCGGAAAGGATTTCCACCTCATCGGCTTCCTGGCGCTGGGTGGTGTGCCGGCTGGTGCCGGGCTTGCGCCGGTCGAGGTCGTGCTGCAGGTCGGCCAGGGAAATTTCCAGGCCCGGTGGGCATCCATCGACAATGGCGACCAACGCCGGGCCATGGCTTTCGCCAGCGGTGGTGACAGTGAACAGCTTGCCGTAGGTATTACCGGACATGGACGCTCCGCGAGTTCTGCCTGAAATGGACGAAAGCGGCAGTATACAGATGGATTGGTTGTCTGTACTGGCCCTATCGCCGGCAGGCCAGCTCCCAGAGGTAATCTACAAGGCCTGGGCCTGTGGTAGACCTGTAGGAGCTGGCTTGCCGGCGATGGGGCCGATCCTGCAACACACCACCCTAGAACCTTCCCGCAAACACTGTGTCAAACCTTCATCTTTCCATGTAGTACCGCATGATGTCGCGCCTCGTCGCCTTGCTCTTCCTGCTGTGCACCGGCCTGGCCCAGGCCGCCGCCCCTACTGTGCTGCAACGCCCGATCGACCTGGACACTGGCCAAGGCGTGCTGCACGGCAGCCTGCTGCTGCCGCAACAGGCCACCCCGCCGCCGGTGGTGCTGATCATCGCTGGCTCCGGCCCCACAGACCGCGACGGCAACAACCCGGCGTCGGGCCGCATCGACAACCTCAAGCGGCTGGCGCTGCTGCTGGCCAACGAGCATATCGCCAGCGTGCGCTACGACAAACGTGGGGTGGCTGCCAGCCAGCCGGCCACGCCCGATGAGCGCGACCTCAGCGTGGAGCGCTACGTGGCCGATGTGATCGCCTGGAGCCACAAACTCAAGGCCGACCCGCGCTTCGGCCCGCTGATCCTGGTCGGCCATAGCGAAGGCGCGCTGATCGCCAGCCTGGCCGCCGAGCAGGCCGGCGCCAGCGCAGTGATCACCTTGGCCGGCAGCGGCAGGCCGCTGGCCGACGTACTGCGCGAGCAACTGGCCCAGCGCCTGCCCCCGGCGCAACTGGCCGGTGGCAGCGCCCTGCTCGACCGCCTGCAGGCCGGGCAAACCAGCCTGGAAGTGCCCGCGCCACTGCGCCAGGTGTTCCGCCCCAGCGTGCAGCCGTACCTGATCTCGCTGTTCCAGCAGAACCCGGCGGCAGCCTTCGCCCGCCTGCCCATGCCCGCATTGATCGTGCAGGGGCGCAACGACGTGCAGGTGGACGTCACCGACGCCGAACGGCTGAAGGCGGCCAAGCCGGATGCGCAGCTTGTGCTGATCGACGGCATGAACCACATGCTGCGCATCAGCCCCAGGGGCATGAGCCAGCAGCGCGACAGCTACCTCAACCCCGAGCTGCCGCTGGCGCGCGAGCTGGGGGAGCGAATTGTGACGTTCATCCAGCATTTGCCTTCGGCGTGAGGTAAGGGCTCAGGTCCGTGGCAAGCCTGCCGATACAGCAGGCATAGCCGAGGACAAGCCTGATGACCACCGCCCCCGCCGCCGTAGAGCCGGCCGATGAACCCCAGGAAAGCCCTGCCCTGCCTTGGGCCGAGCTGGCCGCCGAACACTTCCAGCTGCTGCGCCTGGCCGCTCTGCCCACCGACCGCAGCACCGGCGCACGGCCGCTGCGCTTTGTGCAGTTCGGTTATGCCGAGCGCCACGACAAGGCCCACAGCCTGCTGCGCATGGAAATCCAGTTGCCTGGGCAAAAGGTGCACAAAGAGCAAAACCGCCTGGATATCCGCGTCGACCATGCCGAGCGACTGGTGCGCATTGGCAGTGAACATGGCCTGCAACTGGAGCCGGTGAACCGTGGCATCGGCCGCTTCATGCTGGCCCAGGCCGCACAGTGGCTGCAGCGCAAATGGCCGCACTACCGGGTGGAAGGCATGGCGCTGCCGAACAAGGATTCCCTCAACGAGGACTCGCGCCTGCGCCGTGACCACTGCTTGCGCGGGGTGGGTATCGAGGTGGAGTACGAGGACGGTCAGCACCTGAAGGGCCGTACCGTGGACATGACCGTCGGCCAGCTGAAGGCCGCCTGGAGCAACGAGCGCCTGCAGCGGGTGGACATTCTGGATGCTGCCAACCTGCTGCAGCAGGCGGACCAGCAGTTGCAGGAAAAGGAAGGGCAACTGCGCGAGCGCGATGAACGGGTGGCCAAGTACCACCGCGAAGACAGCGGCCTGCGCTTTACCATTACCTGCCTGGTGGCGTTTGCGGTGTTTCAGGCGGGGTTGTTGATCTGGATAGCCACCCGCTGATATCGCGTGAGCGGGTGGATATTGGGGCCGCTTTGCGGCCCCAAATAGCCTAAACGCGGGCCTTGAACAACTCCTGATGCTGGCGGCACTGCTCCGCGGTGAGCATGAACACCCCATGCCCGCCACGCTCGAACTCCAGCCAGGCAAAGTCCACCTCGGGGTACAACGCCTCGACATGGATCTGGCTGTTGCCCACTTCAACAATCAGCAAGCCCTTGTCGGTCAGGTGGTCTGCAGCTTCCGCCAGCATGCGCCGCACCAGGTCCAGGCCGTCGTTGCCGCAGGCCAGGCCCAGTTCTGGCTCGTGGTGGTACTCGGCCGGCATGTCGTCGAAGTCTTCGGCATCGACATACGGCGGGTTGGACAGGATCAGGTCGAAACGCTGCCCCGGCAAACCGCCAAAGCCATCGCCCTGCACGGTGTACACACGGCCGTCCAGGCCATGGCGCTCGATATTCTGGTTGGCCACTTCAAGGGCCTCGAACGACAGGTCGGCCAGCACCACCTCGGCCTCGGGGAACACGTCGGCCGCGACGATACCGATGCAGCCCGAACCCGTGCACAGGTCGAGAATGCGCGCGGGCTCGCTCGCCAGCCACGGCTCGAAGCGTTTTTCGATCAGTTGGCCAATGGGCGAGCGCGGCACCAGCACACGTTCGTCGACGATGAACGACATGCCGCAGAACCAGGCTTCGCCCAACAGATAGGCGGCTGGCACCCGCTCTTCGATACGGCGCTTGAGCAAATGCTGCAGGCGTACCCGCTCGTCGTCCTCGAGCATGCAGTCCAGGTAGCTGTCGGCCACCTCCCATGGCAGGTGCACTGCGCCCAGCACCAGCAGGCGGGCCTCGTCCCAGGCGTTGTCGGCACCGTGGCCGAAGAACAGGTCGTGCTCGTGGAAGCGGCTGACCGCCCAGCGGATGTAGTCGCGCAGCGTGCGCAGACGGGATGTGATCACGGGGTACTCCTATTTCAGACAGGACAAAAGTCTAACAGCCCCACCCGCACATTTGTTCGTTTGCAGCGCCCAAAGGCTAGCCACAGGCCAGTAACCATGCCGCTTGCGTTGTCAACCATTCCCATTGGCGTCAAGGCAGGGGACAATAGGTATACAAAAGCCCTTCCAAGGAGCCCTTGATGTCCGTTCCAACCACGATGTTCCGCCTCACTGGCCGCGACTACCCGCCGGCCAAGCTGAGCCACGCCAGCCTGATCATCATCGATGCGCAAAAGGAGTACCTCAGTGGGCCCCTGCAGCTGTCGGGCATGGACGAGGCCGTGGCCAACATCGCCAGGTTGCTCGACGCCGCCCGTAAGAGCGGCCGTCCGATCATCCATGTTCGCCACCTGGGCACAGTCGGTGGCCGCTTCGATCCACAGGGGCCTGCCGGCCAGTTCATTCCGGGGCTGGAGCCGCTGGAAGGTGAAATCGTCATTGAAAAGCGCATGCCCAACGCATTCAAGAACACCCAACTGCACGAAACGCTGCAGGCGCTTGGCCATCTCGACCTGATTGTTTGCGGCTTCATGAGCCATTCCAGCGTCAGCACCACCGTTCGCCGCGCCAAGGACTATGGTTACCGGTGCACCCTGGTGGAAGACGCCTCGGCAACCCGCGACCTGGCCTTCAAGGATGGTGTCATCCCGGCGGCGCAGATTCACCAGTGCGAAATGGCCGTCATGGCCGACAACTTCGCTTGCGTGGCCCCCACCGCCAGCCTGATCTGAGCGGCAGGGCTTGACCGCCCGGCAGCCGGGCGGAACCCGATGGGCGGCGGCAGGTCGAATTCCGGATATCCACAGAGGAGAGCGGAATGAAGCTTAAAGGCAGTTTCGACGCCAAGCGCCTGCGCACGCGCCAGCCGCGTAACTGGGGCGCCCGCCTGGCGGCCGGCCTGTCGGCGCTGCTGGCGACCCTGGGCGTGCTGCTGGCCATGGCCGGCGTCGCAGGCCTGCTGGGCAACTACCCTGCCCTGCAAGAACTCAATGCCAACAAGCCATTGTCCAGCATCCTCACCGGGGCTGGCTTGTTGCTGCTGTGGCTGGGCGTGCGCTTCTGGCGGCGCAGCCGCATTCGCTTGCGTCGCGGGCGGGAATTGAACCTGTCGCCGCATCTGATGAAAAAGCACGACTGATGATTTTATGTCGCCTGTGCGGGCCTCTTCGCGGGTGAACCCGCGAAGAGGCCCGCACAGGCTGCACTTGGCCCCACAGTCGCGTAAACTACGCCGCCCACGTGGAGGCATCATGCAAGACGACGATTTTTCCCTGTTCAAGGCCGAAGTGCGTGGCGTAAAGCAAATTCGCCACGACCGCGCCGAAGTCGGCAAGCCCAAGGCCGACCGCCAGAAGCTGGCCGGGCTGCGCCACGCTGCAACCGTGCGCAGTGACAAGGCCCTGGTCATCGACGGCATGTCCGACCAGTTCGTCATCGACGTTGGCGCCGAAGACGAGCTTATGTGGCGCCGCGACGGCGTGCAGGAAGGCCAGCTGCGCAAGCTTAAGCTGGGCCAGATCCCGTTCGAGGGCAGCCTCGACCTGCACGGCATGACCGTGGAAAAGGCCCGCGAAACCCTGTGGGACTTCATAGCCGAAGCCACCAAGCTGGAAGTGCGCTGCGTACGGGTTACCCACGGCAAGGCGGCACGCCTGGACGGCAAGCGCCCGATGATCAAGAGCCACGTCAACACCTGGCTGCGCCAGCACCCGCAAGTGCTCGGTTTTGCCTCGTGCAGCGCCCGCCACGGCGGCACTGGCGCGGTGTATGTGATGCTCAAGCGAACCATGCTCGAAGGCCGCGACGAGTAACGCCGCGCTTGCAGCGCCGCCCTCACCGCCGTAACCTTCGTTTTTGCGATTTTTTCCCACAGGTAGATCCATGTCCCTGGAACAGAACTACACCGAGATCCTCAGCCAGATTGGCGAGGACGTCTCCCGTGAGGGCCTGCTCGACACGCCCAAGCGGGCTGCAAAGGCGATGAAGTACCTTTGCCGCGGTTATGAGCAAACACTGGAAGAAGTCACCAACAACGCTTTGTTCAGCTCTGACAACAGCGAAATGGTGCTGGTCCGGGACATCGAGCTGTATTCGATGTGCGAACACCACATGCTGCCGTTCATCGGCAAGGCACACGTGGCCTACCTGCCCAAGGGCAAGGTACTGGGCCTGTCGAAGGTAGCGCGCATCGTCGACATGTATGCCCGTCGCCTGCAGATCCAGGAAAACCTCAGCCGCCAGATCGCCGAAGCCGTGCAGCAGGTCACCGATGCCGCCGGTGTAGCCGTGGTCGTCGAGGCCAAGCACATGTGCATGATGATGCGCGGTGTCGAGAAGCAGAACTCGACCATGATCACCTCGGTGATGCTGGGTGAGTTCCGCGATAACGCCGCCACCCGCAGCGAGTTCCTCAGCCTGATCAAGTGATTGGCTGCTGACCCCAAGCCGACCCCGCCGGGTCGGCTTTTGCATTTCAGGAGTTGCCCATGATCGTCAAAGCCCTGCGGGTTGGCCTCGGCCAGCTCATCGTGTTCGCTGACTGGATCAGCCGCCCGGCCAAGCGCAAGCGCGACGCCGCTGCCCAGGCCCGCGTCGAGCAGGCGGCCAAGGGCCTGGAGCTGTACCAGTTCCATGCCTGCCCGTTCTGCGTCAAGACCCGCCGTACCCTGCACCGGCTGAACGTGCCGGTGGCGCTGCGCGATGCCAAGAACGACCCGGTACACCGCCAGGCCCTGCAGGAAGGTGGCGGCCGGGTGAAAGTGCCGTGCCTGCGCATTGAAGAAGCCGGCAAGGTGACCTGGATGTATGAGTCCAAAGCCATCATTGCCTACCTGGATGAGCGGTTCGCGTCGGCCTGACAGATTCTAGTCATCCTGTGCCGGCGATAGGGCCGGAACAGGATGAAGATCAGCCCACCATCGGCACATGCCGCGGGTGGCTGCTGACACGCTCCAGCCAGCCCCGGACCGCCGGGTAATCGGCCAGGTCGAACCCGCCCTGCTGCGCCACATGGGTGTAGGCATACAAGGCCACATCGGCAATCGAATACTGCTCACCCACCAGGTAAGGCGTCATCTGCAGCTGTCGCTCCATCACCCTCAGTGCCTTGTAGCCGCCCTTGTGCAGCTTGCGGTACTCATCTAACCGCTCATCCGGCAGCCCCAGGTAAAACTGGATAAAGCGCGCCACGGCAATGTACGGCTCATGGCTGTACTGCTCGAAGAACTGCCACTGCAACACCTGCGTGCGCAGGCGCGGTTCGCTGGGCAGGAACTCGCTGCCATCGGCCAGGAAGTTGAGAATGGCATTGGACTCCCACAGGTAGCTGCCGTCCTCCAGCTCCAGCACGGGCACCTTGCCGTTGGGGTTCATCGCCAGAAACTCGGGCGTTTCGGTCTCGCCCTTGAGGATGTCCACCGGGTGCCATTCATACGGCCGGCCCAGCAGGCTCAACATCAGCTTGACCTTGTAGCAGTTGCCCGACTGGTAGTCGCCATAGACCTTGTACATCGCCCCTCTCCCCTGTCGCCGTATCTGTATCGCCCTTGTAGGAGCAGCCTTGCGCTGCGAAGAGGCCGTTTCAGCCCATGCATTTGCTGCGCCTGTAAGGGCCTCTTCGCAGCACAAGGCTGCTCCTACAAAAGGCAGGTGCCAAACCGTGCAGTTTTTTAATTGCGCCCAATAGTTGGCGACTGTACGGCTAAAAGCAATGGCCGCTGTATGGCAAGGATCAATCTTGCTCGCTGTAGTCTGAAAAAACTGCTTACACCTTTACAAGGACTTTGTTCATGACCGATGCCACTTCCGCACGCCTGCGGCCCCTGGCAGATACCTCCCCGTCGGCGGTGGTCGCCGGCTTCATCGCCATGCTCACCGGCTATACCAGTTCGCTGGTGCTGATGTTCCAGGCTGGCCAGGCGGCCGGGCTGACCACCGCGCAGATTTCGTCATGGATCTGGGCGCTGTCGATCGGCATGGCGGTGTGCAGCATCGGCCTGTCGCTGCGCTACCGCACCCCCATCACCATCGCCTGGTCTACCCCCGGCGCCGCGTTGCTGATCACAAGTCTGGGCGGAGTGAGCTACGGCGAGGCCATTGGTGCCTACATCACCTGTGCCGTGCTGGTGCTCATCTGCGGCCTCACTGGCAGCTTCGAGCGCCTGGTCAAGCGTATCCCGGCCTCGCTGGCCTCGGCGTTGCTGGCGGGCATCCTGTTCAAGATCGGCAGCGAAATCTTCGTTGCGGCGCAGCATCGCACATTGCTGGTGCTGGGCATGTTCTTCAGCTACCTGTTGGTCAAGCGGTTGTCGCCGCGTTACTGCGTGCTGGCGGCGCTGCTGGTGGGCACGGCACTGTCCGGCGCCCTGGGCCTGCTGGACTTCAGCGGCTTCCACCTGGAAGTGGCCAAGCCGGTGTGGACCACTCCGAGCTTCTCGCTGGCGGCCACCATCAGCATTGGCATTCCGCTGTTCGTGGTGGCCATGACCTCGCAGAACATGCCCGGCGTGGCCGTGCTGCGCGCCGACGGCTACCAGGTGCCAGCCTCGCCGCTGATTTCGGCCACCGGCTTTGCCTCCCTGCTGCTGGCGCCATTCGGCTCGCACGGGGTCAACCTGGCGGCGATCAGCGCGGCGATCTGCACCGGGCCGCACGCCCATGAAGACCCGAGCAAACGCTATACCGCCGCGGTGTGGTGCGGGATTTTCTACGGCATTGCCGGGGTATTCGGCGCGACGCTGGCGGCGCTGTTTGCAGCGTTGCCGAAAGAGCTGGTGCTGTCGATTGCCGCACTGGCACTGTTCGGCTCGATCATGAACGGGCTGACCGTGGCCATGAGCGAAGCGCGCGAGCGGGAGGCGGCAGTGATTACCTTCATGGTCACCGCCTCGGGGCTTACGTTGTTCTCGATTGGCTCGGCGTTCTGGGGGATTGTGGCGGGGGTGCTGGCCTTGATGATCCTCAACCCGCGCAAGGCCTGAGGTTTATTGGTGCCTGTGCGGGCCTCTTCGCAGCACAAGGCTGCTCCTACAAGGGCACCACAGCCCTCAGGCCCAATGATATTCCTGTAGGAGCAGCCTTGTGCTGCGAAGAGGCCCGCACAGGCAACAGATATTCCGGGTCAGGCTCACAACCTGAAATGCCCCACCATCCCCTTCAAATCGGTGCCCAACTGCGCCAGTTGCACACTCGACCGGGCATTGTCCTGCATCGCCAGCGCCGCCTGGTCCGCACTGCCACGAATCTGCGTGACACTGCGGCTGATCTCTTCAGCCACCGAGCTCTGCTGCTCGGCTGCCGCGGCAATCTGCTGGTTCATCTGCTGAATCAATGAAACCGCAGCCGCAATGCTGCCCAGCGCGCTTTCTGTCTGCAGCGCATCAGCCACTGCCAGGCGAACCAGTTCAGTGCTGCCACGAATCTGCGCCACCGACTGCTGGGCGTTACCGCGCAGGCTGGCAACCAGTACCTCGATCTGCTCGGTAGACTGCCGGGTACGCCGCGCCAACGCACGCACCTCGTCGGCCACCACGGCAAAACCACGCCCTTGCTCGCCAGCGCGGGCAGCCTCGATGGCGGCGTTCAGCGCCAGCAGGTTGGTCTGCTCGGCCACGCTCTTGATCACCTCCAGCACGTCGCCGATGGTGTGGATTTCGGCACTGAGGCTGTCAATGCCGGCGCTGGCGGTTTCTGCCGCCGCCGCCAACTGCTCGATGCGCTGCATGCTCTGGCGCACCACCTGTTGCCCCGACTCAACCTTGTCGTCCGCCGCCTGGGCCGCCTGCGCCGCTTCCTCGGCATTGCGCGCCACATCGTGCACGGTGGCAGTCATCTGCTGCATGGCAGTGGCCACCTGCTCGGTTTCCTCCTTCTGGCTGCCCACCTCGCGATTGGTCTGCTCCGTCACTGCCGACAACGCCTGAGCGCTACCCGCCAGCTGTTCGATGCCTTGCTGCAAGCCGCTGACAATGCCTGAAAGGCCCGCGGCCATCTGCTGCATGGCCTGCATCAGCTGCCCCACCTCGTCACGACGCGGTGCCTGGGCGTCAAAACCCAGCTCGCCAGCGGCAATGCGCTGGGCGCGGGCGATCACATGCTTGAGCGGGCCGACCACCGCGCGGGTGATCAGCCAGGCGGCCAGCACACCCACCAGCAGTGCCAGGCCGGTGGCCAGGGCAATGGCCACGGCATTGCGTTGCAGCTCACCCTGCAGCGCCTGCTCCTGCCACAGGTAAGCCTGGTCGACCCTCCCGGTGACTTGCTCGGCACTGGCCTGCAACTGGGCTTTCAGCCCTTGCTCGCGGGCCAGCTGGTCGGTGTATTCGTTGAGTTTTTCCGAGAAGCTGCCGATGTGCCCGGCCACCTCGCCCAGCACGCTCTGGTAGCCGGCATCACTGACCGCACCCTGCAACTGGCCAACCAGGCTGGCGGCTTCCACGGTCTGGGCGATACGCTCCTGGCTTACGCCCTCTTCGCCCTTGCGGCTTTTTTCCAGGCGCACCCGCGCTTCGTCCATGGCCTGCAACATCAGCCGCGACACCTGCGCCACTTGCGCAGCCTGCTCAAGAAACTCGCCCCCCTGCTGACCTTGGGACTGCTTGAGTGTGTATACGCCGTCGTCGGCCAGGCCGGCCTGCAGCACATCAAGGTTATTGGCGACGCTGGACACCGACCAGCTGGCCATGTCCAGCGCCAGCTCCTTGGCCTGCACCGCCGCCACATAAGCTTCGAACGCCTGGCCGTAGGCAGCCAGATCGGTTTCGGCCGCCACCAGCGCCGGCAGGCCTCGGGCGCGCTCGGCCAAGCCCTGCAAGCCGCTGCGCAAGGCCTCGGCCTGCTGGATGTCGGAGCGCAGGGCAAACGCCTGCTCATGCTGACGCAAACGCAGCAGGTCGGTATTGAACTGTGCCAGCTGGCGCAAACTGTCGAAGCGCTGGCCCACGCTGTGCAGCGCGGCGATGCCGATGGCCGCCACCGCCAGGGTCAGCACCAGCACCAAGGCAAAGCCCAGGCCGAGTTTGCGGGCCATGCCCAGGTTGGCCAGCACACTGTGCTTGCTCGCGCCCATCGCCGATTCCCCTTCTGCGTGCGAGGTTATCCCGAAGGCCAAGGGTGGCAACGTTGCCTGCCGATGAACAAGGGCTTGGCGTCAGGATAGTGTCAAATAGCTATGAGCGTGTCGTTTTTAGCTTGGCAGAGGTCGCCCTGCATGCTGGAGGAAGGCCTGGGCACGGGAATCCTGCCCATAGGCGACATTGATGCGCAGCCAGCTGCTGGGCGTGCCTTGGTAATCGAACGCGCTGCCCGGGGTAAGCAGCACCGCATGCTCCCGCGCCATCTGCTCAAGGCTGGCGAAGTCCCGGCCGGGCACGCGCGCCCAGACGAACATGCCGCCACAAGGCTCACAAAATACCTGCCAACCCGCCTGCTCCAACTGGCCCAGCAGCTTGGCCATGTGCTGGCCAAGGCGTACGCGCAGGCGTTGAACACTCTTGCGGTAGCTGCCATTGGCGAGCATCTGGCCCACCACCTGCTCGGCAAAGCGTGACGTGCCGATACCGCTGACCATCTTCAGCTCGGCCAGACGCGCCAGCAACGCAGGGTCGGCGACCAGGTAGCCGACCCGCACCGAACTGCTGAGGGTTTTCGAAAAGCTGGCCATGTAGATCACCCGTTGCTCGCTGTCGAGGGTGGCCAGGCGTGTAGCCGGGCCCTCCTGGAAGTCGGCGTAGATATCATCCTCGACAATGCGCAGATCATGTTCACGGGCCAGTTCGAGCAAGCGGTAGGCGACTTTGGGTGTCAGGCTGGTGCCGGTAGGGTTCTGGTAAAGGCTGTTGATGAACAGGCAGCGCGGCTTGTGCGTGGCCAGCAGGGTTTCGACGGCCGCCAGGTCCGGGCCCTCTGCGGTACGCGGTACCGGCAGCATATGCACCTGGTGCTGACGCAGCAGGTTGTACAGGTTGTAGTAACCAGGGTTTTCCACCAATACCGTGTCGCCTGGACGCAGCAGGGTACGCACCAGCAGGTCTAGACCGTGACTGGCGCCGTGGGTGGTGAGGATGTGCTCGGGGCCGGCAGCGATGCCCAGCTGCGCCAGGCGCTTGTGCAATTGCTGACGCAGGCTGGCCAGGCCCAGGGGTGGGCAGTAGTCGAACAGGTCCTGCGGGGCGCCGCGGCTTACCTGCCGCACCGCCTGGGCCAGCTCGGTTGCAGCGCGCCAATTGCTGGGCAGCCAGCCGCAGCCCAGTTTCAGCAACTCGTCATGGCCCTCGCGAAACTGCCGCCAGTTGCCGTCGCCAGACTCACCCCAGGGTTGCGTATCGTCAATCGGGGGCCCGGGCTTGCGCTCGGCGACAAAAAAACCGGTGCCGTGGCGGGCCTCCAGCCAGCCGCTGGCGACCAGGCGGTCGTAGGCCTCGATCACACAGGACGCGCTGACCGCCTGGCTGCGGGCCAGCGCGCGGATCGATGGCAGACGTGCGCCGGGGCGCAGGCGTTGCTGGACGATCCAGCCTTGGAGGTGGTCGGTGAGTTGCTGCACCAACGGGGTGGGGCCGGTGCGGTCGAGGGGGAAGTGCATGGGTGAGTGTTCGCAGATTTTGAGCGAACAGTTAAGCATAAATGGAGTGACGGTGTGTCTGGCAGGTGGAATAGGCTGGCATCAGAGTGAGCAGGCCCGGCCCTTTCGCGGGTGAAACCGCGAAAGGGCCGGTACAGCCACTAGAGAAACCAGGACCCCTACCCATGCCCTCCGCCCCGGCCCGCTTGGCCTTCGCCCTCTGCCTGATCACCCTGGCCGTCAACCTGCAGGCCCCGCTGTACATCACCTACGCCGACCTTTCCGGCCAGGGCGCCGCTGCCACTGCGGTGGCGTTCTCCGGCTATGTGCTGGGCGTACTGCCCGTGCTGCTGGCCCTGGGCGGCCTGGCCGACCGGGTCGGGCGCCGGCCATTGATTGTGGCGGCACTTGCCCTGTCGATGATCGCCACCGTGCTGATGCTGCTGGCCCCCAGCCTGCAAACCCTGGGCCTTGCCCGCCTGTTCCTGGGCCTGGGCACCGGGCTGGCTTCGGCCACGGCCACCGCTTACATGGGCGAGCTGATGGGCGGTGAGCACACCACCCGCGCGGCCAACTGGGTCACCGCCAGCACCTCGCTGGGCTTTGGCCTGGGTGCGGCGCTGACCAGTGTGTTCCTGCTAAGCGGCCCAAGCCTCACCCCCGGCAGCTTCCACCTGCAACTGCTGTTGGCAGCCTTGGCCATCCTGCTGGTATGGCGCCTGCCCGACCCCCGCCCGGCACAACACAACCCCATGCTGCGCCTACCCTGCTACCCGCGTGGCAGCGTGGCCTATGGCCTGGCCATTTTGCTGGCATGGGCCTGCGTGGGCCTGGTGATCGCCTTGCTGCCAAGCATCCTGCGCCAGCATGGCCTTAGTGACTGGTCAGGGTTTTCGACTTTCTGCGTGATCAGCTGCGGGTTGTTGTTCCAGCCGATGGCCCGGCGCCTGAGCAGCCGCACGGCCACACTACTGGGGCTACTGATACTGCCCTGCAGCTATGCCGTGCTGGCTTGGGGCGCGGACGGCGGGCAGCTGAGTGCGGTATTGCTGGGTGCTGTGGCGGCCAGCAGTGCGTGCTACGGGTTTATCTACCTGGGTGGGCTGGCGGCGGTGAACCAGTTGGCTGGCAGTGAGAAAACACGGGCCAGTGCCGGGTTCTTCTTGCTGGCGTACCTGGGGTTCAGCTTGCCGGTAATCTTTACCGGGTTGCTGAGTGACCGGTTGGGGTCACGGATGGCGTTGCTGGTATTCGGTGGGGTGTTGGTGGTGGGCTGTGCAGCGGTTGGGCTGGCATTGTGGTGGTCTGGCCGGGCCCTATCGCCTGCAAGCCAGCTCCCACAGGGCTCGCGTTAACTTCGGGTACCCGCGGGCCCTGTGGGAGCTGGCTTGCCGGCGATAGGGCCAGAGCAGGCTATCTGAGTTGGCTCAGATCGCCGTGGCCCCGCCATCAACCGTCAGGCAATGCCCGGTGGTAAACGCCGCGCCATCGCTGCACAGGTACAGCACGGCGCTGGCGATTTCCTCGACCTTGCCAATGCGCCCCACCGGGTGCATGGCGGCGGCGAACTCGGCCTTGCGTGGGTCGGCCTCGTAGGCGCGGCGGAACATGTCGGTATCGATTACCGCCGGGCACACGGCATTCACGCGGATACCCTTCTTCGCGTATTCGATGGCTGCCGACTTGGTCAGGCCGATCACCGCGTGCTTGCTGGCGCTGTAGATACTCATCTTCGGCGCCGCTCCCAGCCCCGCCACCGAGGCTGTATTGACGATCACCCCACCGCCTTGGGCCTGCAGCAAGGGCAACTGGTACTTCATGCACAGCCATACGCCCTTCACGTTCACGCCCATGATGGCATCGAACTCCGCCTCGCTGCCTTCAGCCAGGCGGTGCTGCTCAATCTCGATGCCGGCGTTGTTGAAGGCATAGTCCAGCCGGCCATAGGCGGCGATCAGCCGCTCGTGCAACTGGCGCACCTCGGCGTCGCGGGTGACGTCACAGGCAATGAACAACGCCACGCCGCCTGCGGCGTTAATCTGCGCGACGGTGGCCTCGCCACCCAGCGGGTCGAGGTCGCCCACTACCACCTTCAGGCCCTCGCGGGCGAACGCCAGGGCCGCTGCCCGGCCTATACCGGCAGCGCCGCCGGTGACCAGCGCTACCTGGCCGGAAAAGGTCATGCTCATTGCGTGCTCCTGAAGGGGATGCTGGGGTTCAGAGCATAGTCAGCCACTGCCTGGCCGGGCAGCATCATCACACCAACGGTTGGGCTACCATGCTTGTCAGTGATGTTAACCACCTGCCTACATCAACAAGGTAGATTGAACACCTAGCATCTTCCACTGCCCACAAGGACCCCGCCATGACCCAGACCAACCGCCGCTTCCTGCTCGCCAAACGCCCGGTCGGCGCCGTGCGCCGTGACGACTTCACCTTTGAAAGCGTGCCTGCCGAACAACCCGGCGAAGGCCAGGTGCTGGTGCGCAACCTGTACCTGTCGTTGGACCCGGCCATGCGCGGCTGGATGAACGAAGGCAAGTCCTACATCCCTCCTGTGGCCCTGGGCCAGGTAATGCGTGCCCTCGGCGTGGGCGAAGTGGTTGCTTCCAACCACCCGGCATTCAAGCCGGGCGACCACGTTAGCGGCGCCCTTGGCGTGCAGGACTACTTCACCGGCGAGCCACAGGGCCTGCACAAGATCGACCCCAACCTGGCGCCCCTGCCCCGCTACCTGTCGGCACTGGGCATGACCGGCATGACTGCCTACTTCGCCCTGCTGGAAGTTGGCCAGCCCAAAGCCGGCGAAACCGTGGTCATCTCCGGTGCGGCCGGTGCGGTGGGCAGCATTGTCGGGCAAATTGCCAAGGTCAAAGGCTGCCGCGTGGTCGGCATTGCCGGGGGCGCCGAGAAGTGCCAGTACCTGAAGGACGAACTGGGCTTTGACGGGGTGATCGACTACAAGGCCGAAGACGTGCTGGCTGGCCTGAAGCGCGAATGCCCCAAAGGCGTGGACGTGTACTTCGACAACGTGGGCGGCGACATCCTCGACGCCGTGCTGACGCGTATCAACTTCAAGGCCCGCATCGTGATTTGCGGCGCGATCAGCCAGTACAACAACAAGGAAGCGGTGAAAGGCCCGGCCAACTACCTGTCGCTGCTGGTGAACCGTGCGCGTATGGAAGGGTTTGTGGTGATGGACCACGCCAAGGACTACGGCAAGGCCGCGCTGGAGATGGCCGGGTGGCTGGCCAGCGGGCAGGTGAAGAGCAAGGAAGATGTGGTGGAGGGGCTGGAGACGTTCCCCGAGACGCTGCTGAAGCTGTTCAATGGGGAGAATTTTGGCAAGTTGGTGCTGAAGGTCTAACCCCTGCAGGCCTGCGCCGCACCATGAAGGGGCGGCGCAGCCCGTGAAATCGGGCGCCAGCCCTTGTTGTGGCACTTTCGCAGCTTGTAGTTTTCCCCTCCCACCGTACATTCAGGCATCGACAAACACCCATTACGCAAGGTAGCGACAAGGTGGGCAACCGATGCAGCAGCGCTTGAATGCCGGACTCGACTTTTGCAGGATCGCCGCCTGCTTCATGGTGGTACTCCTTCACATCGCGTCAGCCGGGGCGATCCAACTTGATGACAACTGGATGTCCTCCAACATCTACAACTCCTTGGTCAGGTCTTGCGTCCCGCTGTTCCTGATGTTGTCCGGTGCCCTGTTGTTGAACCGAACAGACGGTGCAGTCACGTTCTACCAGAAGCGCTTCTTGCGCATACTGCCGCCGCTGCTGTTCTGGTCAGTGTTCTATGCACTGTGGCGGGACACCATGGGCGCCGGGTATGGCAGCCTGTGGCAAGCGACCGTGGCGATGCTTCACGGCCCCGTGTACTACCACCTCTGGTACCTCTACGCGATCATCGGCATCTACCTGTTCATGCCGTTCATGGCCAAGGTCTACCAACACTGCGGGCCGCAAGAGAAGCGGGTGTTCCTGGGCCTTTGGCTGGTAATCAGCTGCCTGCTGCCCACCGCCGCCCAGTTCAGCCCTGCACTGGCCAGCATGGTCCATACCTATGAGTTGTTTTCGTTCATGGGGTTTGCGGGTTATGCATTCCTGGGGGCTTACGTCTACGAACAGATTCGGCAGCACGGCCCTGGCAACCCTTGGGTAAACCTTGGCGGCTTCGCCATCACCGGCGCCCTGACCGCCGCCGCCACGCACACCCTGTCCCTGCAGCAAGGCGAGCCCAGCCAGATTTTCTATTCCTACGTATCCCCGTTGGTGGTACTGGCCGCCATCTTCGCCTTCCGCCTGCTGCTTGCGCTCGGCGGGCGACTGGTACAGCACAGCAAGCTGCTGGCCGAGCTGTCTGGTTGCACGTTGGGCCTGTACTGCTTGCACGTTTTCGTCATGAACAGGGCCAGTATCTTCTACGGCCCGCTGATCGAGGGGCATTCGCTGGCGTGGTTGATACCCGTACTGGCGGTGGCTGTGTTCGTGCTGACTTTACTCCCGATCTACCTGATCAGGCTGTTGAAACCGATGCGCACCGTGATCTGACTGCGGTAGCACCAATGAGGGAGCGGACGGATATAAAAAAAGGCCAGCACACTCGGGCTGGCCTTTCTAAATAACGCGGGTTAATTACCCACGAATCTCCGCCACCACCGCAGCCAGCGCCTGCGCCGGGTCTGCGGCCTGGCTGATCGGCCGGCCGATCACCAGGTAATCCGAACCCGCATCCAGCGCCTGGCGCGGGGTGAGGATACGGCGCTGGTCGTCATGCGCGCTGCCCGCCGGGCGAATGCCCGGGGTTACCAGCTGCAGCGACGGGTGCGCCGCCTTCAGCGCCGGGGCCTCCAGCGCCGAGCACACCAAACCGTCCATGCCCGCTTTCTGTGCCAGTGCCGCCAGGCGCAGCACCTGCTCTTGCGGGTCGACATCCAGGCCGATACCGGCCAGGTCTTCACGCTCCATGCTGGTCAGCACGGTCACGCCAATCAGCAATGGCTGCGGGCCGCTGCGCTTGTCCAGCACTTCACGGCAGGCGGCCATCATGCGCAGGCCACCGGAGCAATGCACGTTCACCATCCACACACCCATCTCGGCGGCAGCCTTTACCGCCATGGCCGTGGTGTTGGGGATGTCGTGGAACTTGAGGTCCAGGAACACTTCGAAGCCCTTGGCACAAAGGGTTTCGACGATGCCCGAAGCGCTGCTGGTGAACAGCTCCTTGCCAACCTTCACCCGGCACAGCGCGGGGTCTAGCTGGTCAGCCAGCTTCAGGGCGGCCTCACGGGTAGGGAAATCCAGGGCGACGATCAGGGGCGTCTGGCAGGCGGACATGGGCAGGGTCTCTTGGCAAGTCGAAAACGGCGCGCATTGTAAACGAAGTGACGCAGGCTTTGGGGCCCGCGGGTCACGGAATTGGCCCGGCGGCAGCTGGCTCCTATAATTGAACCAACGGAACGGGTTACTGCTCAAATTTCGTACAAGCACTGCCCCACCACCCGTTTAAGGAGAACGACAATGCCCTGGTATGCCTGGCTGATCCTCATCATAGCCCTCGGCTCTATCGTCGGTGGGCTGATGATGCTGCGCGATACGGCAAAAAAACTGCCTCTGACTGACGAGCAACTGCGCAAGGTGCATGAGCGCAATGCCGAAGCGGATGCCAAGGATGCGCAAGACCGCTAAAAGGTTTAAGCATCGAGTTTACAGCCATTTTTTCAGGCGGCTTTTTGACGAAAACCGAATAGTACTTTTAACCCATTGTTTTATGGGATTTTTACCTCATTAAGCTTTATCCCTTCCAAACAAAAAACCGCCCCTGCGCCAATCACTCTTCAACAAGGAAGGTGGTCCAGGCAGGAGCGGCCTTGAGTCGCGACGGACTGCAAAGCAGCCCCGTTTTCTAAAAGGCAACCCCACCCGCAGGCTGCCTTGCTGCCCCTTACTCCACCATCACCTTGTCCCGGTTACGCTCCAGCAACGCGTTCCCGATCCCCTTGATCTCCAGCAGTTCATCCACCGAAGCAAACGGCCCATTGGCCTCGCGGTAAGCCACGATGGCCTCGGCCTTGGCCTTCCCTATCCCGTTCAGCTCCTTCTGCAAAGTCAGCGCATCGGCCTTGTTCAGATCCAGCCGCAGCCCTTGCTGGGCCTGGGCTTGAGCCACTACCGGCACCGGCTCGGGCACCGCCGTGGCGCTGGCCGGGGCCGCGCTAAGGGAAAAAGACAGGCTGGCGAACAGCGGCAGCAGCAGGTACGACAGAACGTTGTTACGCATTGATGAACACTCCTTGGGTTGGTCATTTTCCAGCAGCCGTTTTCCTTCGGCTGCGCAACAAACCCTAGCGGTTCTGCGATTTTGCAAACAGCGACTCGGCCCATTTAATCGTTACCGAATCCAACAGTAAAAAAAGCAACTTGGGCCACACGAAAATGATGGCGTTACGCCATATTTCAAGTTAACTTCATGAAAAAAAAGCGATAGCAAATCGCCGCCAGGTAAATTCCCGTTTAACCTGGGTTTCATTCAGACCAAACGCTGTTGTTTTTCCTACAAGCCTTGCCGGATAAGGCCCCCGCCCGTTCGTCGTATACCTTAGTGATATCGACTTCATTGGCATGATGCCTGAATAACATCAAACAATCGTTTTTATTGATCATTTAATCAGAAATAGGATCCAATCCATCGATATTTATTGGCATTTTCCTACAATCAGGGGAAAAAAACGTGCCAGATGGGATGTCATAGTGATGACGAAATGATAAATTTGCGGACTTAGGACAACCGCTTCGCTTGAAGGATCCGAGCAGAATGAATTTTTTTTCACCTCCCCCCTTGGCCGTGCCCGATTTCCGTCGAGCTGCGCCACCAGGCCACCCCAGGCCGATCTGAGTAACACCCGAGATCCTTACCGTTAGCGCCAGTTCCAACCGCCTTAACTCTCATACAGAAGACCGTCGCCGTGTCCCTCAAGACCCTCATCGTATTTGGCACCCGCCCAGAGGCTATCAAAATGGCACCTCTGGCCCTCAACCTTGCCCAGGACGACCGTTTCGAGTCGCGCGTCTGCGTTACCGGCCAGCACCGGCAGATGCTTGACCAGGTACTGGAGCTGTTCGAGATCACGCCCGACTACGACTTGAACATCATGAAGCCCGGCCAGGACCTGACCGATGTGACCACTGCCATCCTGCAGGGCCTGAAACCAGTGCTGGCCGAGTTCAAGCCCGACGTGGTGCTGGTGCACGGCGACACCGCAACAACCCTGGCCACCAGCCTGGCCGCCTACTACCAGCAGATTCCGATCGCCCACGTGGAAGCAGGCCTGCGCACCGGCAACCTGTATTCGCCTTGGCCAGAAGAAGGCAACCGCCGCCTGACCGGCGCCCTGGCCGCCCTGCACTTCGCGCCAACCTCCACCTCGCAGGACAACCTGCTGCGTGAAGGCACTGACGCCGCGACCATCTACACCACCGGCAACACGGTGATCGATGCGCTGCTGGAAGTGGTCCGCAAGCTGGAAAGCCCAGCCCTGAAAAACCAGTTCGAAGCCCAGTTCAGCTTCCTGAACCCCGAGCGCCGCATGGTGCTGGTGACCGGCCACCGCCGCGAGAACTTCGGTGACGGCTTTGAGCGTATCTGCCAGGCGCTGGTGCAGACCGCGCGTCAATTCCCTGACGTGGATATCGTCTACCCGGTCCACCTGAACCCGAACGTACGCGAACCGGTTAACCGCTTGTTGGCCGACGTCAACAACATCCACCTGATCGAACCGCTGGACTACTTGCCGTTCGTCTACCTGATGACCCGCTCGTACCTGATCCTCACCGACTCCGGCGGCATCCAGGAAGAAGCCCCGGCACTGGGCAAGCCGGTACTGGTCATGCGTGACACCACCGAGCGCCCTGAAGCCGTGGCAGCAGGTACCGTCAAGCTGGTGGGCACCGATGTGGCATCGATCACCGAAAACCTGGCGAAACTGCTCACCGACGAGGCGACCTACCGCGAGATGAGCTTCGCCCACAACCCCTACGGCGATGGAAAAGCGTGCGCGCGAATCCTCGACGCACTCTCCGCATTCTCTAACTCCAAGGACGCAGCATGAGCTTCAACAAGATTTCCGTCGTAGGCCTGGGCTATATCGGCCTGCCAACCGCCGCCGTTTTCGCCGCTCGCAAGAAGCACGTGATCGGTATCGATGTTAACCAGCACGCGGTCGACACCATCAACCGTGGCGAAATCCACATCGTCGAGCCTGAGCTGGACATGGTGGTACACGCCGCCGTAACCGAAGGCTACCTGCGCGCCTCCACCGTGCCGGAAGCAGCCGATGCCTTCCTGATCGCCGTGCCGACGCCGTTCATGGATGACCACCAGCCGGACCTGAGCTACATCGAGTCCGCCAGCAAGGCCATCGCGCCTGTGCTGAAAAAGGGTGACCTGGTCATCCTGGAGTCCACCTCCCCGGTCGGCGCTACCGAGCAGATGGCGTTCTGGCTGGCCCAGGCCCGCCCAGACCTGAGCTTCCCGCAGACCCACGGTGAAGACTCCGACGTGCGCATCGCCCACTGCCCTGAGCGCGTACTGCCGGGCCACGTGCTGCGCGAGCTGGTGGAAAACGACCGCATCATCGGTGGCATGACCAGGAAGTGCTCCGAAGCAGCCGTACGCCTGTATCGCACCTTCGTCGAAGGCGAGTGCATCATCACCAACGCCCGCACCGCCGAAATGTGCAAGCTGACCGAAAACAGCTTCCGTGACGTGAACATTGCCTTCGCCAACGAACTGTCGATCATCTGCGACAAGCTGGACATCGACGTGTGGGAGCTGATTCGCCTGGCCAACCACCACCCGCGCGTCAACATCCTGCAGCCTGGCCCAGGCGTGGGCGGCCACTGCATCGCCGTGGACCCATGGTTCATCGTTAGCCAGACCCCAGAGCAGGCCCGCCTGATCCGGACCGCCCGTGTGGTCAACGACAGCAAGCCTGAGTGGGTGATCGACAAGGTCAAGATGGCCCTGGCCAACTTCCTGATCAAGAACCCGGGCAAGTCGGCCCAGCAAGTGAAGATCGCCTGCTACGGCCTGGCCTTCAAGGCCGACATCGACGACCTGCGCGAAAGCCCGGCACTGAGCATTGCCGAGCGCCTGGGCAACGAACTGGAAGCCACCCTGCAACTGGTCGAGCCGAACATCGAAGCGCTGCCACAGCGCTTGGCGCATCACGAGCACGTGGATTTCATCTACGCCCTGGACAGCGCCGACATTCACGTACTGCTGGTGAAGCACCGCGAATTCCGCGGCACCTTCAACGTACGCGATGCAGCGTTCGTGATCGACGCCGCTGGCGTTACCCAGGCCTGATGGACCAAACAGCATGAACAACCCCACGCTTGAGAAACCTACCGTGAACACAGAGCTACCGTCACCTTTGGCCGATATTCATGACCGCGTGATGGAAGCCTATTACGGCAAGCTGGGGGATCAGTTCATGCGCGAAACGCAGTCCCGCATCCACTGGATCTGCGCCCAGGTCAAAGGGCGCCGGATCCTGGATGTGGGCTGCTCGCAGGGTATCGTGCCCCTGCTGCTGGCGCGTGAGGGTTGCCAGGTTACCGGTGTGGACACCAGCCCGCAGGCCATTGAAGAGGCCAAGGGTTACCTGTCTGCCGAACCTGCCCACATCCAGCAGAACGTCACGTACATCAATTCAGACTTCCTCGCGCTGGATACGCTCGAGGTTGAGCCGGACACCGTTGTAATCAGCGAAGTGCTCGAACACCTGGTACGCCCGGAGCTGTTCGTCGAGAAGGCCTACGACCTGCTCAAGCAGGGTGGTCGGCTGGTGATCACCGTACCGTTCGGGGTCAATGACTTCATTGACCACAAGCACACGTTCTACCTGATGGAACCGTTCCGCCTGCTGGCGGAGCACTTGCAGATCATTGAAGTCAAGATGCTTGGCAAGTGGCTGGGCATTGTTGCTGTGAAGAGCGAGTCGCATAAGCCTGGCACCATCGACTCGCTGACCGTCGAGCGCGTACGTGAGCTGGAAAAGGCGTTTGAGTCGATTGAACGCACGCTGCGTGGGAACCTCGGCGCCATCGGCAAACGGTTGGAAGAGGCGAACAAGAAGTATCGCACTGCTACCGAGCAGATTGCCCAGCTGAGGCCAGAGGCCCAAAAGGCTGAAGCGCTGTCCAGACAGCTGCAGACACGCGATGCGGACATTGCAACTTTGCAAAGATCCAACCGTGAAATCCTCGAGGCCAAGGCACAGCGTGTCAAGGAGCTTGAAGAGATCAAGCAGCGGCTGGAGGAAGCCAACAAGAAGTACCGCGTGGCAACTGAGCAGCTCGCGTTGCTGAAACCTGAAGCCGAAAAGGCCAATGTCCTCTCGCGCCAGCTGAAGGAACGTGAATCCGATATCGCGGCACTTGAGACATCGAGCCGGGAAGCCTTGGAAGCCAGCGTCCGTAATGTGCAGGCGCTAAGCGAGGAAATTGAAGCGCTCAAGACCCAATTGAGCGATGCCGATCAGAAGTGTCTGATTGCTGCTGAGCAATACGGCCTTCTAGAGCAGCAATTTGCAGCACTTGAAGAAGCTCGCGAACAAAATCTTGCAGATACTCAGCAGCAATTTAACGAGCTGCAAGCGACTCAAGCCCAGTTGCAGCAAACGCTGCAGCATGCGGACACCCAAGCTGCACAGATTAGCCAGCTTTGCACAACCGTGAGTCAGCGCGAAGAAGCCCTGGAGTCCCTGCAGCATCTGTTCCGGTCGCTTGAAGAGCAATTGCAGGCAACTACCAAGCAACGAACGGCTGCTGAGGAGCGTGCAACGCTCAAAGCTGCGAAGCTTGTGACATTACAAACGGAGCATGATTCGCTGGCAGAGCAGCTCAAAGCGGTAGGGGAACAGTTGTCTGCCGCGCAAGAAACAACAGAAAGCCATGTCGCCACCATCACCGACTTACGCGCACTTCAGGCGGCCCTGGAAGCCGAGCAGCAAATCCAACGGCAAAAGGCTGCCGAACTCCTGAGTGATGAGCAGCAAAAAAACGCAGAGCATATCAATGCAATCACTGCATTGCGTGCCCAACAGGCGGCCATATCAGCCGAACTGGAAAACCGCACTCAGGCAATGAGCGACTCTCAAGCTCAGGCCCAGCGCGCAGAAGCGGAACATCTGGAAAGCATTACTGCGCTGAAATCGCAACGAGCCGAGCTGGAGCTTCAACTGCAAAAGGCAGCCGAGTTGCAAGCCGAGACTCAGCAGGCAAATGCGCAACAGGCTGGTGCCATTGCTGATCTGCAAGCTCACAAAGCCGCATTGCAAGCCGACCTCGAAAGCCAGATACACGCCCTGACCGAGCTTCGGGCCCAAGCCGAAAGCACTACGGCCGGCCATATCGATACCATTAGCTCTCTTCAGTCAGCCCGTGCTGTGCTTGAGCGTCAACTGCTGGAAGCGGCGGAACTGAGGGATCTGGCCGACCAGACCATCACGACCCAGATCGAAGAAATAGCGGTATTGCGCGAGCAATTGGCGGCAATTAACGCCGAACGGCAAAACCAAATTGACGCAATGACCCGTCTGCAATCGCAAAGCAATCAGGATATCGCCGAGAAAGACAACACGATCACCACGCTGCGCATGCGCCAAGCGGAACTGGAAGCCGAACTTGAAAGCGAGTTGGAGTATATGAAGGAATTGCAGGCCCAAACACAGCGGGCCGACGCCGCTCAGGCAGAAACCATTGCCCTTTTGAAAGCACGTCAAGCAGAACTGGAAACAGAGCTGTCAAATCAGCGGCAGGCCATGAGCGAGCTGCAGCTACAAAGCCAACTGGCGAAGGCCGCTCAAGCTGACATGGTCAACACATTCAACGGCCGGCAGGCTGAACTGGAGGTTCAACTGCAGGTCATGAACGATATTCAGGCGCAGAGCCAGCGTGAGCATGCTGCTCAAGCGAACTCCATCAATGCACTGGTTGAGCAACGCGCCAAACTGGAAGACCAGTTGCAGGCACTGGTGCTTGCCAATACGCAGTCGGAAGAAGCTCGAGTAGCACAGGCCGAGACCATTTCATCGTTGAGCCAAGCCAAGGACATGCTGGAAGAGCAGTTGATGCTTGAAAGCAACAGCCGCCAAGCAGCCGAAGCCAGCCTCGCGGCCACCAACGAGCAATGGCATGGCCTGCGCCAACAACTTGAGACCGAGCTCAATTCCTCCAAGGCAGGTCTCGGTGCAGCGAACATGAAGTATCGCGCCCTGACTGGCGAACAGATTCCGCAGCTCAAGGCCAGCCTCAATCAATTATTGGAACGCAGTGCCGCTCAGCAACGCAAGATCGACGAACTCAATGAAAATCTGGGGCGCGCTAACACCCAGCGTCACCTGGCAGAGCAGCGCTTGGTGAAAACCCGCGCAAGCATGACCTATCAGCTCGGCTACCAAATCAAGAACAGCGCCACCTCATTGGGTGGACTGGTCAAACTGCCAGTTCGCCTGTTGCGCCTGTATCGGAAAGCAAGCCAGCAACGCCAGCAAAACGAGCAGAAGCTGCTGGCCAACGAACCACTCAAGGCGCTGCTGCCGCCAGCACCTGTGCAGGATGAAAACTACCTCAAGCTGCCAGCTGCCTTGGCGACCAGCGAACAGGCCCGCACTACTCTACTGCGTCAAGCAGACCAGCCTGTAAGCCGCCTGAAAATGGCGTGCGTGATGGACGAGTTCACCTTCGGTTCATATCGCTATGAATGCGACCTGATGCCGCTGACGCCCGCCAACTGGAAAGCCGAGATCGAAGGCTTCGGCCCGGAACTGCTGTTCATCGAATCCGCATGGCGCGGTAAGGATGACCTGTGGGGCAGCAAGGTTGGTCACAACGGCCAAGAGCTGCAAGACATCTTGGCCTGGTGCCGCCAGAACAAGGTACCGACCGTGTTCTGGAACAAGGAAGACCCGGTTCACTTCGAGACTTTCCTGACCACCGCCAAGCAGTTCGACCACGTCTTCACCACCGATATCGACTGCATTCACCGCTACAAAGGCGCACTCGGTCACGACCGTGTCTACCTGCTGCCATTCGCCTGCCAGCCTGCGCTGCATAACCCGATCGAGCTGTACGAGCGCAAAGACGCGTTCTGCTTCGCCGGCGCCTACTACGCCCGTTACCCGGAGCGCACCCGCGACCTGGGCAACTTTGTGTGCGAACTGCCGAAGTTCCGCCCGCTGGAAATCTTCGACCGCAACTTCGGCAAGAACGACGTCAACTACCAGTTCCCTGAGGAATACCAGCCGTACATCGTCGGCACCCTGCCCTTCGAGAAAATCGATACCGCGTACAAAGGCTACCGCTACGCGATCAACCTGAACTCGATCAAACAATCGCAATCGATGTTTGCTCGTCGCGTGTTCGAATTGCTGGGCTGCAACACCCTGACTGTGAGCAACTTCTCCCGCGGTGTTCGCCTGCTGTTCGGTGATCTGGTGGTGACCACCGACAACGGCCAAGAGATGCTGCGCCGCCTGCAATTACTGGCAGAAGATCCACTGAATAGCGATAAGCTGCGTTTGGCTGCCCTGCGTAAAGTGATGCAGGAGCACACCTACACTCAGCGCTTGGAATACGTGCTGAGCAAGGTGACCGGTACCTCCAAGGCCCAGCGCCTGCCGGAAATTGTGGTTATCGCCGAAGCGCAGGATCGCCAACAGTTCGACATGCTGCGTGCCCATCTGAACCGCCAGACCTACACTCAAGTGCGCATGGTCATCGTCAGCGATGCCTACCAGAGCAGCATCGTCAGCGACGACCCTCGCATCCTTGTGATGAAGCCAGCGCAACTGAAGAAAAGCTCGCTTGGCGAGCTGGTTGGCAATAGTCCTTGGGTCGCCGCTTTTGTCCCAGGCGACTACTACGGTCCGAACTATCTGCTCGACCTCGCGCTAGCAACCCGCTACAGCAACGCCAAGGTAATTGGTAAGGCAGCGCACTTCACCTGCAAAGATCAGCATGCCGAACTGCTGCGCAATGAACAGGCCTACCGTCCGACCCAGACCCTGAACGCCCGCCGCTCGCTGGTTGCGACAGAGATCGTTGCTGACCAGCCATTGCGTAACTGGCTGAAGAACCTGCAATCGCTGCAGTACACCCATGCCCAAGGTGTGGCTATCGATCCGTTCAACTACTGCGAGAACGGAGCAGCGCAGCATGAAAGTATCAGTGCCAGAGTCAACGACCTTGAGCTGAACCTCGGCATGACCATCGATCAACTGCAGGCACGCGCGCAATCCATTGCCCCGCTGCAGGCCAGCCACGACGCACCGGAAATTACCGGTCGCAGCCTGGCCGAAATGTTTGGCGTCATTCGCAACAAGTTCGTTGACCTGATTGTCGACGGCGATAACTGGCGCGTGCACTCCAAGCTGGCCGATGGCAAACATGAGTACATCTATGCCCAACAGGAAGTCCGTGTGGACGAGCTGGGCTGCGAAGATGGCCACCTCAAGCTGTTCATTGACTGCACCCCTGGCCTGAACCTGCAGTTGGTGGTGCTGTTCCTGGATGCCGACAAGCAACGCATAAGCCACGTGATGCAGCATGCCAACCGTAACCAGACGACCGATATTCCACCTGAGACTGTCTACATCCGCTTCGGGCTGCGCGCATACGCTGCCGGCAGTGCTGACCTGAAAGCGCTGGTACTGGGCCATCGCAACCTGCAGCCATCAGAAATGATGGGCCGCGGCGAGCACTTGCTGCTGACCAATCATTACCCGGCCTACTCCGACCTGTACCGCAACAAGTTCGTGCACACCCGAGTTACGGCCTATCAGGAACATGGCATCGACGTAGACGTGTTCCGGCTGCGCCCAAACGAAACAGTGAGCTACCACGAGTTCCAGAACATTGACGTAGTGACCGGCTGCGCTTCGACATTGACCAAGATGCTCGAGAAAAACCGCTACAAGTCGATCCTCGTGCATTTCCTCGACGAGCAGATGTGGAAAGCGCTGCGTCCGTTCCTGAATAGCACGCGTATCACTGTGTGGGTGCACGGTGCAGATATCCAGCCTTGGTGGCGCCGTGAGTTCAACTTCACCACTGAAGATCAACTGCGCTTGGGCAAGCTCGCAAGCGAAAAACGCATGGCGTTCTGGCGTGAACTGCTGCAGCCGATGCACCCGAACCTGAAGTTGGTGTTCGTATCGCGATACTTCGCCGAAGAAGTGATGGAAGACCTTGGCTTCCGCCTGCCGGAAAGCCAGTTCGAGATCATTCACAACCCGATCAACACCGAATTGTTCGACCACCGCGAGAAGTCCGCCGAGCAGCGCAAAAAAGTGCTGTCTATCCGACCTTATACCTCGAAGACCTATGCTAACGACCTGACCGTGAAAGCGATTCAGAGCCTGTCGGGTAAATCCTGGTTCAACGACATGGAGTTCTGCCTGATCGGTGATGGCCCATTGTTTGAGGAGACCTTGGAGCCGCTGCGCAAATTCAGCAACGTCAAGATTCAGCAGGGCTTCCTTAACCACACGGAAATCGCCGATACGCACAAGGACTACGGCATCTTCCTCTGCCCAAGCCGCATGGACACGCAAGGGGTATCCCGCGACGAAGCCATGTCGTCAGGCCTGGTGCCGGTCACTACCGCTGTGGCCGCCGTACCCGAGTTCGTCGACAACACTTCCGGCTACGTGGTCGAACCCGAAAGCCACGAACAACTGGCGAAGGCCATCGAGGATATGTACCTCAATAGCAACACCTTTGTGGAAAAATCCAGGGCTGCGGCCAATCGGGTTCGCGGACAAAGTGCCGGCGACAAGATGGCAGAGCGGGAAATCGCCGTGATTCAGAACTATTGAAGACATGATGAAACCCGCTTTGAAGCACTTTGTGTTCACCAATTTTGGTATCGGTATCAAGGACGAACTGTGGCTGTCCTACAGGCTGGAGATCTTTGCCAACACCGTTCTCCCGTCCTTGGCCAACCAAAGTAATAAAGGCTTCGAGTGGATCATCTTCGTTGATGAAGCATTACCGATCCTGCACCGCTCACGCCTTGAGCAACTGCTGCATGCCACCGACCTGAATGCTCGCACGCTTCAGGTCAGCGATTACAGCATGGTCAGCCGGGAAATCATGATTCTGATCAAGGCTGTCGATGCGTCGACATTGGTTACTTCACGTATTGACGACGATGACTGTATCCACGAGAGCGTCATCGATCTGATTCAGGCCGAGGCTACTTCCGAGCACAATTTCTCAGATGTATTGCTGATTTCGCTCAAGAACGGCCTGGAGTTTCTGCCTTCGGATCAATGCTACCGCCCAGTGGATTACGACACACTGGCACTGGCGCTGACGCTGGTAGACAAAACCAGCGGCCCGAAGGCACATGCGATTACCCAGTATGCGCATCATCTTGTCGTCTCTACGCTGGATCAACAGCAGATCTCCGTCGAACACATTCACCTCACGCGCGGAGAACCGCTGTACATCTACACCAAGCATCCACTTAGCGACTCATACTTCTTTGGCGCGAGGGCGCGCATACTCGGGGCCTCCGAGAGCGTCAAGGGCTTCGACCCGGCTTTGTTTGCACGGTTTGGCCTGGAACAACCACGGCTTGCTTACCTGAGCCACCTACTCAGGCAAGCGCCATTAGGCATGCCCCATAAGTACCTTGAGAAACTTAACAACGTACGCCAACAGCTCAAGGCTGAGCAGAACAATATTGAAGGCCCTGACACAGAGGTGGTGAACAGCCTGTTGTCACAGAAAGCCAGGCTTGAAATAAAGGCATCGCGACCGAATCCCGTCAAAGCGGGCTCAGGCAAGGTACGCGTCGCCATTCTTGGTTCAAGCGCTTCACATAATCTTTTCAAGTTCCAGAAAGAGGCGTTGGAGCGCTTTGAGGTGTGTTTCTACATGTCTCAATCCTCGGTAGTTTCGTACATGGCACCGCCCTGCCTCGATGCACGGTTCAGCGTGGAAGCAGAAGGCGCAGAGGCCAAGCGCGTGGGGTGGGATGCTTCGAAAGAACATTGGCACAAGCTCGAGCAATCTCGCCCCGACATCGTCATTGTGGACTTCTTTGACGAAAGCATTGGCATCGCCACCTTTGGCACTTCGATCGTGACTGCCAGCCCATTGATGCTCAAGACACTGGATAAATGCGGGATCGAATACACCGTGCAAGCTCCTTGGAGCGAACAAGCAAAGCAGCTGCGCACCTGGGCTTTGCCCATGTTCCTCGATCGGTTGGCCAGCCTGTGCCCGAACATCTTTGTGCATCAGGCCAACTGGGCCAGCCAGTACAAGAGCAAGGATGCAGTTGCCAGCTTCGCCGGCAGCACGTTCCAGGGACTGATCGATATGAACAACGCCATTATCGACCCCATGCTGGACAGTCTGGAACATTCGACGGTGCCGGTTGAACGGATTGGGGGCAAGGATGCGGGGCTGATAGCCGGTGGTGCTCCACTCTGGGCCTACTGTCCCTATCACTACGACAGCTCTTATTACAGAACCATTGCCAAACAAGCCTTTGCGAAAATAGTGCAGTTCGTCTCGAAAAACGAGCACAAATGGGCATTTTGCCCCTACTACTACCACGGCACCTACTACAGCACCGTTGCCAGGCAATTGCTGGCACGGATCATCAATTGAAGTGACCACACCATGAAATCATACGTTTTCATTTTTGCGTTCCTGACAATGCTGGCCGGGTGCGAACCACAATCCACAGCGGATGCGGGCGCAGCTGAAAATGCGGCCATTGGGTTGCAACTGAGTGATTCCACTTTTGTGCTGCTAAGAGGGACGCATCAAAAGTCGCACAAGAAGCCCAACAACGCGGGTTTCCTGCGCATGCATGAATTCGTGTACTCCGGCGTCGATAAAATCGCCGAAAATGACGTATATGCAGTTCTAAAAGCGAACGGCTACACCCGCAAGATCATCGTCAATGATGCCACTCAATTCAAAGTGCAATATTACAAAAAATCCGTGCCCCCGATTGGCGCAATTTTCACCACTAAAAGCAAGGATGCCGGTTACGAAACACTCGCCAGCATTTATTGGCAGGAAAAATGATGGACACACGCACGAAGTTTTCGCATACGCTTGCGGTTTGATATGAAACTCCAACATCAAATCAAGGCAACAGCTGGCTGGTGCATATCCCTGGGTGTGAAATTCATCCGGGTCGTACCCATCATTACGTTTCTGGTGCAGATTAGTACTTTGGCCAGCCAGATATTTCTTCTGCTGGCGTTTTTCCTGCCACTCAAAGTCATCATTCTGCTGGGCTCGGAAAAAACACCTGCCTATTTTCCGTCCATTTTGCACACGCTTGAAAAAGATCATCTGATCTACGCGCTGACCGCTGCCGCAGCGCTTTGCTACATTGCCTACCTGTTGTCTGAACTGGCCACGACACTGCTGTGTCGCAAAGGCACACGAAAGCTTCTGGCACGCACTTCGAAGCTCAACCTCTTCGAGAATCAGGACAAAATTGCTACCAATGCTTACTCGCGCTTCAATCGCGCCATGGCAGGCGCGGCCTTCTTCAGCCTGAGCGCGCTGGCGCTACTGTATGTGTACCCGAGCTTACTGCTGGCAATTCTTGCGTACCTGATCATCGCCGGTGGCATTTGCATCCTGGCCTACAACCACGTCAAAAAAGTCCGAGAGGGCTTTCATCACCACCACGGCCCGATCCTCAACGCCTTGGCCGCGACCGGTTTTCTATTGAGTTTTTTCTTCCTGGTCACTGATTTTCTGTATTACCAACACAGCAAAATTTTCAATGCTGTGATATCCGTGCTGATCATGCGACAAGGGCTGCAGAGGCTTTCCAGCATGATCCTCGATGTCATCGGCCTGCGCATTCAGCATCGACAAGTAAACGCATTGTTTTACCAATCCCAACCCCTTATCGAGTTGCGGCCTCAGAGCAATGGCCTGGACTACATTCTGGATACCGAAAACAGGGGAAAATGGGTCAAGGCACTGCTTGAAAAGCTGGGTTTGGAAGCAGCCGACAACTACCATATGCACTGGCACCAGGTCGGTTTCGCCGATATTTACGCGTTCACCCTGCAAATGGAACAGCAGAACGACACCACCACGCTGCTAGTCAAGGTGTTTGGCAGCAACATCTCGTCTTCCGCTTTGCAGGAGCGGACACTTTTGACCACGCAACCCGGCCTCCCCGGCCTGCCATTTGTTGGGCACTACCGGGTGAGCGAAATTGACTGCCATGTCTACGAGTTTGAAGGTGCCGAAAAACTTATCGGCGGCCGGAAGATTGGCGAAGGCATACTTGCTATCGCGGAAAAATTGCTACTGCTAGAGCCTTCCGCGGCCCTCATCGCCCAGTTTACACGCACACGCTTGTACCTTGAACAGCGCCTCGATGAAACCACTATCAACGCGTTGCGCCTGGCCTGCATCAACAAGGATGACACAGGGAATGTCGAACGTATCATCGACAACTTGCCTGACATCAATCGCCATCTCGCCGCGCTGCCGCGACAGATCGTACCGCTGGATATAACCAACAACACGATTCTGTCTTCACCTGCTTCGGGCTTTGTGCTCAGCCACTGGAGTAATTGGCGAATCGAAGCGACTGGTTGCAGCTGGCCTGTTGCCCAGAAAGACGCACTTTTCGAAACCTTGCGCAACGCCGATCAACACCCGGCGCTGACCTCAGCCGACCCTAACAAAGTGTGGTTGGCTGCACTCATGTACATGCTGGAAAGACATATTGTGCGAAAAGACTATTCGGCAGCCCTTGCGTTGACACCCGACATCGTCAACTGCATTGAAATTTTAGATATACCTGCAGCGATAGAGGGGACGGCACAATGACAAAAGTCTCGATGATCGTCTGGAATGAGTTCCTCAACGACGCACGTGTAATGAAAGAAGCACAAACGCTGCAACGTGCAGGCTACCAAGTAAGGGTTTTTGCACTTCATACCCCTGGCGTTACCCAAGAGCATACGGTCTTGCAAGACGGCATTGAAGTCGTGCGGGTTGCCCGGTCCCCACTGTGGAAACTGCGCAAGAAAAATATACCGGCCAGCGCCAAGGTGACTACCGGGGTAGCCACCCCCACACCGATCAAACCCAGCCTTAAGATGCTGGTATTCAGGGCCATCGCACGCGGCTGGACGCACTTTGCCCTGCTGATAAAAATGCTTGAGTACCGCGCTCCAGTGGTTCATTCACATGATGTAAATACACTGCCGACTGCCTGGCTGGCTGCAAAACTGTCGCGATCCAAGCTGGTATATGACGCACATGAAATCAGCACCAGCCGCGAAGGTTACAAGAGTTTGAGAAAAGTGGTTGGGTTTGTTGAAAAACGACTGATGCCGTCTGCCAATGGCACCATCACAACCACCGAAGCTCGTGCCAAATACTTTGCCAGAGCCTATGGTGTGGAGCGCCCGCTGGTATTGCAAAACCGCCCACGACTTGTCGAGAGCCCGCGGTCGAACAAGATCAGAAATGAACTGGGGCTGCTTGAGCCTTGGCCAATCGTGGTGTACCAAGGCGGCTTGCAGCAAGGGCGCGGCCTGGAAAAACTGATCCGCTGTGCACAGCACGTGCCTGATTGCTACTTCGTGCTGATTGGCGGTGGCAGGCTGGCACAACCGCTGATGGCGCTGGCGCAAGCCCTGAACATTCAGCATAAAGTCCATTTCATCCCGACGGTTGCCCTGGCTGATCTGCCAAGCTACACAGCATCTGCCGACATTGGTGTACAGCCAATCGAAAACACCTGCCTCAACCACTACACGACGGACTCGAACAAACTCTTCGAGTATGTGATAGCAGGGCTGCCGGTGGTGGCTACCGACTTCCCAGAGATCCGCAAGATCGTCAGGAACAATGATATCGGCTTACTCGTCCCAGAGAATGACGAGCACGCGCTTAGCGACGCGATTGAAAAGTTGCTGGATAATCGTGAGCTTCGCGACCATTTCGCCAACAATGCGAAAAACACCGCACGCAATTTGAATTGGGAAACGCAAGAAAAGTGCCTGGTCGACCTTTATGAGCGGGTGCTGTTTACACCTGCCAAAGTCAGGTGACCGAACGTGAAAACTCGCATTCTCTTTTTGAGCTTTTACTACCCGCCGGATCTGTCCGCAGGGTCTTTCCGTGCGGAAGCATTGGTAAACGCGCTTCTGGATAATGTCAGCGACCACGTGGAAATCGACGTCATCACCACACAGCCCAATCGATACCACACATTCAAAGCCACCGCATCCAGCTACGAACAGTTGCCCAACCTGACGGTGCGGCGCCTCACCGTGCCCTCGCACAAAAGCGGCTTCGTTGATCAGGCCTTTGCTTTTGGCAGCTTTGCCATGCAAGTGTGCAAGGCTGCAAAAAACAAGAAGTACGACCTGATCTTTGCCACATCCTCACGGCTGATGACTGCCTCGCTAGGTGCGTATATCTCCAAAAGAACCGGGACCAAGTTATACCTGGATATCAGGGATATTTTCGTTGATACATTGCAAGGGGTGCTCCCCCCAACAATTGGAAAAATAGCCTCAGCTGTTTTTTCATCGGTGGAGGCTAGCACTATCCGGCAAGCCACTAAAGTGAATCTTATTTCACCCGGGTTCACGCCTTACTTCAATAAACGCTACCCGGAAAAAACCTTCACCTTCTACACGAATGGTATCGACGAGCTTTTCCTGACGCCGCTTCCAGCCCCCATTGCAACGCAAAACCTCCCCGCGCAACCGCGCAGGATGAAAATTGTGTATGCAGGGAATATTGGTGTAGGCCAAGGATTACACCTGATAGTGCCGCAATTGGCAAAACGCCTGGAAAACGAAGCTGACTTTCATATCATCGGCTCTGGCGGTGCCATTGACCGGCTTAAAAAGGCAATTGAGCGTGAAGGCGCAAGTAATGTTTACCTGGCTGCGCCAATGAAACGTGACGCTTTGCTTAAGCTTTATCGTGAAGCTGATGTTCTGTTTCTACATCTGAACGACATGAAAGCGTTTCGTCGCGTGCTGCCGTCCAAGCTGTTTGAATACGCAGCTACACAGAAACCGATATTGGCTGGCCTATCAGGCTATTCAGGCCGCTTTGCCAGCAGACGGATTCAGAATGCCGCTGTTTTCAATCCGTGTGACATCGAAGGTGCACTAGAATCCTTCAGAAGTCTGGACTTCCGCCCAACGGCTCGAAATGAATTCATACAAAAATATTCGCGAACAGCTATCAAAAGGAGGATGGCCTTCGACTTGCTCAAAACCTCACCCAAGCATGCGGAGTTTGAGCAGACAGAATAGTAAGCAGCTGCCAACTTTGCTAGAATCAGACATTACATATACACATTAACAACTCTAGGTTTAACCTCCAAATGAAAAAGATCACCAGCGTTGCCGTACTGTCCTGCCTGCTCGCCCTGGGCGGCTGCAACGAAGAAAAAGGCGTTGATATTCAGCTTCCTTCGGGCGAAAAGCTGACCCTTGAAGGCAACATTACCAAAAACACCAGCAAGCCGATTGAAAACGGAACCCTGAAGAGCTACGAAGTTCAGTACACGCTCGCACAGGAAGCTGCTAAAGCAAAAGTTGACGAGCGTTTCCGCGCCCTGGGCTACGCGGTTTCTGAACAACCCAATGCCGCATCGACTACTTTGAAAGTTCACTACGTCAAGAAAAATTCGCCTACCATTGGCGTATTGGTTAATGACAAAAACCCAGCAGTTGTCAGCATCTACTGGCAAGAGAAGCAACAATAAGCAGTACTCTCCCAGAGACCTGACCGACGCCGCACACTACAATATTCCCACTACGTACTCGATCGCAGTGGGAATATTCTTCTTAACAACCATCACCACTTAGAAAATCCGGTAAAGACCCAGCATTAAAGCACGCCGTCAAAATATAACAACAACATAAACGTATCGGCTAGTTTTTACACATTGGAGCACAGGGCAGAGACCAATGAAGATACATTACGAGGCTTTGACAAGCGATTGGTTTGACAGAGCAATGAGCACAGGACCTGGCAAAGGTGACTGGCAGCCTAAACATCACATGGACCTATTCAGGCCATGGCCGGAAAAGTACATAGTCGACTATCACCAGCCGTTCAATCCATTCGCTTTTGCCATCAATGCATGCGCATTATACGCAACCTCCAACAAGCATGGCATATCAAAAACCATACTCGACCAAATTGATTATCTGGACTTAGCAGCGAGCATCTATACCGAAGTAATAGATGATTATGACTACATCAGAAATGATTTCGCGTTCCCCATGTACTGGGCGACAATGGAAAAACCTTTCTACGGCGCGTTCATGAATGCCTATACAGCATATGGATACATGCGGCTCTACGAGGCGACAGCCGACAAAAAATATTTGAACAAAGCATTCAGATTGCTTCGCACTATCATTTCAAAAGACACAGTAATAAAACTATCTGAAAAAGATTCTAAAGGTGACTTCTGGCTTTACGAGTATGTATTCACCCCGAAAAATACTGAAATTGAGTACCTCAAAACACTTGGAACAGAAAAACAAGAAGACGGCCGCATGCGCTTTCGTGTTTACAATGGCCATATAGGCGCAACTATTGCCCTCATGAAATACCGGAAGCTTACGGGTATGGGCTTTGCCGATGAAGCAATTGAACAGTCACTCCTCACGATGTCCAAAAATCTAAACAACCAAATATTTGAGAACAAATATTTCTCCTATTCCATCGAAGCCGCAACCCTTCCCGATTATGGACAAGCGAGAGCTGTGCACTTGGCAAAGCAAATTGCTGTGGCAACCGACAGCGAAACGCTGAAGGCAACCGCCAATAACTTTGAAGCTTTCTATAACGTGTCAATAAAAGAGCACGAGAAAGAAATATATTCAGCCGGAAGACTAGCTGCTCGAGAACTTTATACACCGCTAAAGGCTAATCCACCAAAACTTGAACAACCTAAGAACGACGTACACGCCTAGCCCTAATCGTCGTAGTTATCTGAGCCCCGGTTTAATTCCCCTATCCCTTCAAGCAAGCTATGCATCGCAGAAGCTTGCTCATGCCCTTCCTATTTTGTGACAGATATCACAAAAAAATTCACTCCATGCATCGCCCTGAGTGCGTACGAAAGGCCTGACAGACACCTTACGACGCCGAAGGTTCCAATCATCTTCTAATGATATTGGATCCATTTAATACTCACTCCCTCACCCCCCTTCCGCGGAATGAATAGCAAAGCACGTGCAGGGCCTCGTTGCATTCCTATAGCCGTCTATGGATAATGAATTGTCAGATACGATCAGGCACCTGCCGCTCATTACCTAGCTAGACGATAGATTGGCGAAGCGGATCCAGTTGAGACACTGATCAAACCGGTTGCCATAGTTATTTATTTAAAGTACACATATTGAAGGCATAAGACGACAGTGATCAAGAACTTAATAATTTACGGCAGCTGTGTATCTAGAGATATATTTAACCTAGAAGAGAGCCGGACCTTTAAGTTAACGGATTACTTCGCCAGATGTTCAATGGCTTCATTGCATAGTGCACCATACGAGAATGCCAACGCACTGAAGCGCATACCGTCCGAATTTCGCCGACGTATGGTCGCTTACGATTTCTCCAAGCAAATACTTACAGAGACGAAAAAACTCAAAAGCGCCGACGTAATACTGATCGATCTGATCGATGAGAGATTCGATCTGGTCACCCTACCAACTGGGCACATCATCACCAACTCAAGCGAACTGACCGAAAGTGGTTTGCTAAGTGACATAAATGACTACCAATTAATCAAGCACGGCTCAGACGAGCGCCGCGAGCTATGGCTTCAAGGAATGAACAAGTTCCTAGACCTGCTGGATTCGCATGACAAGCTGCAGTCCGTAATTATTAACAAAGTTTATTGGGCCACCCGCTTTGAACATCCAAGCGAATCTGATTTCCCTGTAGCTCCAGCCGCCACCGCGAAAGCTAACCAAGAATTAGACTGGATGTATAGGGAGCTAGCAAAGAAACTCGAAGAGCATCAATTTCTGGAGTTTGCTCCGGATCTTTTAACAGCGGACGAATTTCACCAATGGGGCGCATCCCCCTTCCACTACTGCAAACAGTACTATAGTCAAGCGTTAGCGTTACTGACCACTATAACAACCTCAAACAATAGCGCTGGGCCGTCTTCTATAGAATCATCGGCTGTCGCCTTACCACTCGTTGCCGATGGCGCCAAGATAATCGCTGCCGCTTACGAGACCGAAAGCGATATCTTTGCACATTGCTCGCTAACGGTGGATGGGAAAATTTACGAGAACGGAAATTTCGCGTTTTATCTACTTATTAACGGCACTCGTCATGCCTCACGGTGGTATGAAGATTCCCCGGCTGCGCGCTTTCCTATTTCTGACATATCAGGCGAAATTACCGTAGTGGCCTTCTACCAAGACCCAAGCGGAAAGACGATATCCTGCCAGTGCAGCGTGAAAGACTTCAAACACCTTCAAACATAGCCACATTTAAGCCGACCATACCAGCATGTTTTGATCGGCTTAGGTTGCTACGCATGCCGATCCATGACACCTCTTGCCTTTGAGCGCCCCACATGACCTGCGTAAAGCTTCACGGGATCGCTGGTGAAAGCTTTCGCAGCGGCCTTAGACCTTGCAGGTGGCCAAGGATTACGTCTTCAGAGTAGCTTTGTCATCCGAGGATGACGCGGGTTGGAACCGCTAGATCGAGGACGCCAAAATGGCGGCCCATCCAGCAGGCTTGACCCTTAGCAAATCTACACTGTCATCTCAAAAATGACGCTCATCCTGCTTGGTAATGGTAAGGGTTGTGGATATAATTTGCGCCTTTCGCAAAAATCCAAATCGGGAATGAGATGTCTACAATCAGGGTTGATATTCAAGTCTTACGCGGACTTGCGGTCTTATTCGTCGTTCTTGAGCATCTGGCTATCCCTGGGTTCCAGTACGGATACCTAGGTGTAGACATATTCTTTGTAATTTCTGGTTTCTTGATTACATCGATTGTGTCAAAGGGACTTGACCGAGACAGTTTTTCTTTCAAGCAGTTCTACCTTCGGCGCGCAAAACGTCTGCTCCCCGCTTCATTCGTTACCATTCTTGCCACAATCATCGCTGCAAAATTTTTCTTGCCGCCGATGCAGATTGAGTCGCTAAAACAGCAGATCGTCGGCGCACTCACCTTTTCAACAAACCTTGTACTGCTGAGCCAGGCGGGTTATTTTGATCTTGAATCCGCGACCAAACCGTTGCTGCATATGTGGTCGCTGGCTGTTGAAGAGCAGTTCTACTTCTTTGTTCCGGCGCTTTTGGCCTTTACTCCAGCCAAACACTGGCGAAAAATTCTTATTTTGCTAGCCATTGCCAGCTTCGTCGGCTGCCTGTACCTGTCCGCAAGTAACCAGTCGGCAGCGTTCTATCTACTTCCGACTCGCGCTTGGGAACTACTGATAGGCAGCATCGCGTCGATGCTTGTGCATAGCAACGTCATCAAATCTATGACGTCTAAACTTGCTATCCCTGCGTTCGCTGTATTACTGGCCTCGCCATTTGTAAACACTGGCCTATCGCACCCGGGACTCGACGCTGTGATCGTTTGCTTTGCAACGGCCATTGTCCTGCTCGCGAACCATAAGATGCTCAACGGCCAGAAACGGATGTTTTTCGTCAACAAGATCGGCGATGTATCATATTCACTGTACCTGGTCCACTGGCCAATTATCGCGATCGCAAACGCCTCGTTTGAAACAGAGAGCGTGACGATTAAAGCGATGTTACTGGCGGCATCTTTCATTTCGGCGTTTGCGCTCTATCGTTTCGTGGAAGAGCCATTCCGGAAGATGCAATATGGCATCAAACCCTCCTTGGTCGTATTCCCTGCCTTGACTCTGGCTCTGTTCGGTCTTTCGTACTCGTTCCTGAAGGTTCAATCCGCGGAAGCAATCGAGAAGCTGTTCGCTCCGAATTATGGGCTTGACCGCTCTTGTGGCACCAATATCTATAAAGACACCGAGAAATGCCGTACTTCGCCCGATCCGAAGATCATCGTTTGGGGCGACTCATACGCGATGCATAACATCCCGGGCATTGCGCTATCGCAAAAAATCGACATACGCCAGGCAACCCGCAGTGCATGCGCACCCTTCCTGAACACTGCTCCGAACACCAAACGGAGCAACTTCGAGGAGCAGGCACGACAGTGTGTTGGCTTTAACGAAAGTGCCTTTAAGTTCATAAGTCAAACACCTTCGATTGACACTGTGATCCTGGCGGGTTCATACGGGCAGTACATGCAAGATACCTACGAGTCGATTTCCTTCGACGACAGTGGAGTAATGCAGATTGCGAAGTCGACACCGGAACGTGCCATGAAGGATATGCGAGAGGTTGTCGAGAAACTCAAGGCACTAGGCAAGCAAGTTGTGATTATTGCCCCACCACCACCTCTCAACACCACTCTGGTTGGGTGCATACAGGGGGAGATGGCTAACCCCTCTCTCACTAATCAATCCAGCAAGTGCATGCTCGACAGAAAGCTGTTCGAACGCTCTCACAAGAACGTGCTTGATCTCATGAAGTACGCGGAGAACTCTCTCGGCGCCAAAGTCATCTACCTGTCAGATGCGCTTTGCGATGCCAATTCGTGCAAAACGATCATTGATGGCGTGCCGATCTATCGAGATCCAGGACATTTGAGCACGACCGGCTCGCTTAAGCTGTACGAAAAGATGCCAAATATCTTGAGTGCTATTGCTGGTAAACACCAATCGTAAACTAAAAGCCCCCCTCACAAGAGGGGGGCTTTCTGCATGACCGAAGCTGTGCTACAGAGTGCTGATAAAGTACCTACACCACTCAAAAAGTAAGCTTAGAGAGTCAATAAACCCTATCCCCCACCAACCGCTTCAAATACTGCCCATACCCATTCTTGGCCAATGGTTCAGCCAGCTTCAACAGCTGCTCCGCCCCAATCCACCCCTGCCTGTACGCTACCTCTTCCGGGCAAGCCACCTTCAGCCCCTGCCGGCGCTCAATCGTAGCGATATACCCGCTAGCCTCTAGCAACGAGTCATGCGTCCCGGTATCCAGCCAGGCATACCCGCGCCCCATGATCTCCACCGAAAGCCGGTTCTGCTCCAGGTACACCCGGTTCAAATCGGTAATCTCCAGCTCGCCACGGGGAGACGGCTTGATGCCCTTGGCAATCTCGACCACGTCCTTGTCGTAGAAATACAACCCGGTCACGGCATAGCTGGACTTCGGCTTGGCGGGCTTTTCTTCCAGGCTGATGGCCTTGCCCGTGTCATCGAACTCGACCACGCCATAACGCTCCGGGTCGTGCACGTGGTAGGCGAACACGCTGGCGCCGTCGTCTCGGTCCATGGCGTTGCGCAGCAACTGCTGGAAGTCATGGCCGTAGTAGATGTTGTCGCCCAGCACCAGCGCCGACAGGTCGTTGCCGATGAAGTCTTCACCGATCAGGAACGCCTGTGCCAGGCCGTCCGGGGAGGCTTGTACGGCATAGGTGATGTTGATGCCCCACTGGTGGCCGTCGCCAAGCAGTTGCTCGAAGCGTGGGGTGTCTTGTGGGGTGGAGATGATCAGGATGTCCTGGATGCCCGCCAGCATCAGCGTGGTCAGCGGGTAGTAGATCATCGGTTTGTCGTACACCGGCAGCAGCTGCTTGGAAATTGCCAGGGTCGCCGGGTGCAGGCGGGTACCCGACCCGCCCGCCAGAATGATGCCTTTACGGTTCATAGTGGTCATTTCTCGTGTATTTCCGTGAGCATGCGGGCCACTCCCTGGCGCCAGTCTGGCAGGGTCAGGGCAAAAGCCTTCTGCAGTTTTTGGGTATCAAGACGTGAGTTGAATGGCCGCTTGGCAGGCGTCGGGTAGGCGTCGGTGGTCAACGGGTTGACCTGTTCGGCGTGGGCTTTCAACGCTACCCCTTGTGCCGCCGCCTGCTCGAGCACGAAGCGGGCGTAGCCGCACCAGGTGGTTTCACCGCCGGCCGCCAGGTGGTACAGGCCGGCCAGGGCCGGGTTGCGGCGGGTGGCGGTGATGGCGTGGGCGGTGATGTCGGCGATCAGTTCGGCACCGGTCGGGGCGCCGTGCTGGTCGTCGATCACGCCCAGGCTGTCGCGTTCGGCGGCCAGGCGCAGCATGGTCTTGGCAAAGTTGTTGCCGCGGGCGGCATACACCCAGCAGGTGCGGAATATCAGGTGCTGGCAGCCGGCCGCCTGGATGGCTTGCTCGCCAGCCAGCTTGCTTTCGCCGTAGGTGTTCAGCGGGCCGACGTTGTCGTCTTCGCGCCAAGGCTGGGTGCCCTGCCCCGGGAACACGTAGTCGGTGGAGTAATGCACCAGCAGTGCGCCGCAGTCGGCGGCGGCGCGGGCCAGCACGCCGACGGCTTCGGCGTTTACCTTGAAGGCTTGATCGCGGTCGCTTTCGGCCTTGTCGACGGCGGTGTAAGCGGCGGCGTTGACGATGACATCAGGGGCGTAGGCGCGCACGGTTTCGGCCAGGCCTGGCAGGTTGGCCAGGTCACCGCAGTGCACCTGGCTGCGGCTGTTCAGCGCCAGCACCTGGCCCAAGGGGGCCAGGCTGCGTTGCAGCTCCCAACCTACCTGGCCGTCCTTGCCCAGTAGCAGAATCTTCATGCCGAACGCCCTGCGTAGTTTTTCTCTACCCAATCGCGGTAGTTGCCGGACTGTACATTCTGCACCCAGTCCTGGTTGTCGAGGTACCAGGCTACGGTTTTGCGAATGCCGGTCTCGAAGGTTTCGGCGGGTTTCCAGCCCAGCTCGCGCTCCAGCTTGCGGGCGTCGATGGCGTAGCGGCGGTCATGGCCGGGGCGGTCGGTCACGTAGGTGATCTGGTCGGCGTAAGGCTTGCCGTCGGCGCGGGGGCGCAGCTCGTCCAGCAGGGCGCACACGCGGTTGACGATTTCCAGGTTGGGCTTTTCGTTCCAGCCGCCCACGTTGTACACCTCACCGGTGGTGCCGGCTTCCAGCACACGGCGGATGGCGCTGCAGTGGTCCTTGACGTACAGCCAGTCGCGGATCTGCTGGCCGTCGCCGTAAACCGGCAATGGCTTGCCAGCCAGGGCGTTGACGATCATCAGCGGGATGAGCTTTTCCGGGAAGTGGTACGGGCCGTAGTTGTTCGAGCAGTTGGTGGTCAGCACCGGCAGGCCGTAGGTGTGGTGGTAGGAGCGCACCAGGTGGTCGCTGGCGGCCTTGCTGGCCGAGTACGGGCTGTTGGGCTGATACTGGTGGGTTTCGGTGAAGGCCGGCTCGTCGGCAGCCAGCGAGCCATACACTTCGTCGGTGGACACGTGCAGGAAGCGGAACGCCCGGCGGGCCTGTTCATCCAGGCCGCCCCAATGGGCGCGCACGGCTTCCAGCAGGCGGAAGGTGCCGACGATATTGGTTTCGATGAAGTCTTCCGGGCCATGGATCGAGCGGTCGACGTGGGACTCGGCAGCGAAGTTGACGATGGCGCGCGGCTGGTGCTCCTTCAGCAGGCGGGCTACCAGCTCGGAGTCACCGATATCGCCGTGCACGAAGATGTGGCGCTTGTCGCCTTGCAGGCTGCTCAGGGTTTGCAGGTTGCCTGCATAGGTGAGCTTGTCGAGGTTGACCACGGGCTCGTCACTGGCGGCCAGCCAGTCCAACACGAAGTTCGCGCCAATGAAGCCCGCACCACCAGTTACCAGAATAGTCATCGTTCAGTTCTTCCCAATTGCCGCTTTCAAACTTCACTGCGTTTGAAGTTCATGTGGGCGTTGCTTTGCCGGCAACGCCTGTTCTATTTATCAGTTCAGCGTTCAGGGCTCCAGGCGCCGCCGCTGGTACAACCAGTCAACAATTTCCCCGCCCGGCACATAGCCGCTTACGGTGTCGCGCAGCAGCTGGCGCACGGTGGCAAAGTCATCGGCCGCGGTCGCGGTACGCAGTGCATCCAGGCGCTGCTTCAGCACATCCCAGGTCAGGTAGTCTTCGTTGGCGCTCATGATCATGGGGTGGCGCGTGGCAATCACGTTGTCGCCGATCAACAATTCTTCGTACAGTTTCTCGCCGGGGCGCAGGCCGGTGAAGTTGATGGCGATGTCGCCCAGCGGGTTGCGCTCGGAGCGGATGCTGAAGCCGGACAGGTGAATCATCTTTTCGGCCAGTTCCACGATTTTCACCGGCTCGCCCATGTCCAGCACGAACACATCGCCGCCCTGCCCCATGGAGCCGGCCTGGATCACCAGTTGCGCAGCCTCGGGGATGGTCATGAAGTAGCGGGTGATTTTCGGGTGGGTCACCGTCAGCGGCCCGCCGTTCTTGATCTGTTTGTGGAACAACGGAATGACCGAGCCCGACGAGCCCAGCACGTTACCGAAACGCACCATGGTGAAACGGGTCTTGTTCACCTGCGACACATTGCCGGTATCGCCCATCAGTACCGGCGCCAGCTCGTTGCTCAGGGCCTGCAGCACCATTTCGGCCAGGCGCTTGGTGCTGCCCATCACATTGGTGGGGCGCACGGCCTTGTCGGTGGAAATGAGCACGAAGTTCGACACGCCAGCCTGCAGCGCCGCCTGGGCGGTGTACAGGGTGCCGAACACATTGTTCGACAGGCCTTCGGCAATGTTGTGCTCGACAATGGGCACATGCTTGTACGCGGCGGCATGGTAGACGGTGTCTACCTGCCAGGCGCGCATCACGTCGAGCATCTTGGCCTGGTCGCGGACCGAGCCCAGTATCGGGATCAACTGCACGGCCAGGCCTTCGCGCAGGATGCGCTGCTCCAGCTCGCCGGCGATGGTGTACAGGTTGAATTCGCTGTGTTCGAACAACAGCAGGGTACGCGGCGCCTGCCCCAGGATCTGGCGGCACAGCTCGGAGCCGATCGAGCCACCGGCACCGGTCACCATTACGGTCTGGTCGATGATGCAGTGCTGCAGCAGGTCACCTTGTGCAGGCACCGCGTCGCGCCCTAGCAGGTCGGCGATGTCCACTTCCTGGATATCGTCCACCTTGACCCGGCCGCTGGCCAGGTCCATGAAACCGGGCACACTGCGTACGTGCAGCGGGTAGCCTTCGAGCAGGTTGAGGATTTCGCGGCGGCGGCTGCGGCTGACCGAGGGCAGCGCCAGCAGGATTTCTTCGGCGCCGGTGTCGTCGATCATGCGTTGCAGTTGTTCTGGCTGGTACACCTGCAGGCCGGCGATCACCCGGTCGGTGATGCTGCCATCGTCGTCGATGAACGCTACCGGGCGCATGGCCTTGCCCATGCGCAGGGCCGCAACCAGCTGGTTACCGGCCGAGCCGGCGCCATAGATGGCAACCCGCGGCAGGCCATCGTTGCGGTTAGCAAAGGGCACATGCTGTACGGCGGTGGCAAACCAGTCACCGAGGAAGTACTGGCGCATGGCCAGGCGCAGGCCGCCGACCATGATCAGGCTCAGCCACCAGTAGTTAAAGGTGATCGAGCGTGGCACCACGTTTTGATGGTTGCTGGCCCAGTAGATGATGAAGCCCAGGATCAGCGCCGACAGTGTCACGGCTTTGATAATGGCGATCAGTGCGTCATTGCCGAAATAGCGCATGACTGCCCGATACAGGCCAAAGCGGATGAACAACGGGATCGAGATGATCGGCGCGGTGATGAACAACCAGGTGTGGTCCACAACAGGGTTGGCCAGGTCGTCGATGCCCAGGCGCACGACAAACGCCAGCCACAGCGCGAACCAGACCAGAATCACATCAGCCGCTACCTGAATCAGCCGTTTGTGGCGTCTAGGTAGTCCAAGCAGTCTTGAGCGCAGCTTATCCATAGAACCTCTTAGGGCTTTCCAACCTGACATGTCTACTGTCTTCGTCCTATCACTTTAGCTAGTGTTCGAGCTCACCGGCGCGCCAGCGCACGGCCAGATATGCCAATGGCAGGTAGGCAATGATCACACCCCACACGCCGTCCAGGCCCAGCAACAGCACACACAGGGCAACTGGCAGCAGCCAGAACAGGTTGATCGCAGCCACCGCCAGGGTTACCGGCAGGTGCTTGCCATAGTGACGAGAAGCAAACTGGTAGGCGTGGCTGCGGTGCGCTTCATACACCTTGTCACCGCGCAGCAAGCGGCGGATCAGGGTGAAGGTGGCATCTACGACAAACACGCCCAGCAGAATCAGCCAGCACCAGAACAATTGCGGCGAAGCCCAGGCAGCCTGCAGCGACAAGCCCGCCAGTACAATGCCAAGGAAGCCACTGCCGGCATCGCCCATGAAGATCTTGGCCGGCGGGAAGTTCCAGAACAGAAAACCCAGCGTTGCCGCAGCCAGCAACAGCGGCAGTGCCATCAATTGCGGCACACCGGCCAGGGCCGATAGCAGCACCATACCCAGGCAGGCGGTGACCGCTTCGACGCTGGCAATGCCGTCGATGCCGTCCATGAAGTTATACAGGTTAAGCATCCACACGGTGTAGAACGCCGCAAGAACGAAGCCGAACCACTGCAGGTCGAGGGTAAAGCCGAACACCTGCAGCGGCGCCAGGCCGCCCAGCCAGTACAGCATCCACGCGGCGGCGGCGAAGTGGCCAAGCAGGCGCCAGCGGGCAGCGATGTGGCCGTGGTCGTCCATGAAGCCGATTACCGCGATCAACGCCCCTGCCCCACCAATGGCGACCAGCGGCGCCAGCGGCACGGCACCGGCCATGCCCAGTAGCGGCAGGCAGGCCAGGAAGCTCAGCACAATGGCCACGCCACCGCCCCGGGGGGTGGGCACGGTGTGCGAACTACGCGCGTTGGGCACGTCGATGATCTGCTTGTTCAGGGCGTAGCGCCGTAGCGCAGCAGTCAAAAGCAGGGATGCCCCTGCGACGAGGGGAATAAGCCACCAGACCGTCATTTGTCTTGCCCTTTCAAAAAATTGAGTGCCGTGGCCCGCAGAGCCTGGTCCACATCCAGCGGGGGCTGCCAGCCCAGCAGTTCACGGGCTTTGCCACTGTCTACCTGCAGCGACCCGCACAGGCGCTGCGCCAGGCCGCCCTTGCCGGCGAGGGTCGCCGCCCCCTTCAGCCAGCTGGCAGGTACGGGCAGCAACCTGGCGGGCTTGCCCAGTGCCTTGCCCAGCCGCTGCAGCAACTCGGTGGTGGACAGGTCGTGGCCATCGCTGGCCAGGAACGTCTGGTTGGCGGCGGCCGGGTGGTCGATGCAGGTCACCAGCAAGTCCACCAGGTTATCCAGGGCCACCAGGCTGCGCTTGTTGTGGATGGCGCCAAACGGCAGCGGCACGCCTTTGCTCAGCCAGTTCATCATGCTGCGGAAATTGGCTTTCACCCCAGGTCCATACACCAGCACCGGGCGTACTATCACCACTTCCAGCCCGCTTTGCGCTGCCAGCTGGCGCAGCCCGTCTTCGGCTTCGCGCTTGGAGATGCCGTAGGGGTCTGAAGGCGCTGGCGCCTCGTCCGCGCTGAAGGGCTGGCGGCCGTCGGTGGTCTCGCCATTCACCTTCACCGAGCTGACAAAGATGAAGCGCCGTACACCTGCCTGGACCGCAGCCCGAGCCAGGTTCAGGGTGCCTTCAACGTTTACCCGGCGGAACTCGGCCAGTGGGTCGGTGGCGGTTTCGTGCATCACGTGCACGCGGGAAGCCAAGTGGATAACGGTGTCCACCTGGTCGAAGTGCCCGGACGCAACGTCCACCGCCGACAGCTCGCTGAATGCACGGTAATCCACGCCCTCCAGCGGCTGCCCGGGCAACTTCCGCACCAAGGCCCGTGGCGCCCGGCGCGCGTCTGCAGCAAGCCGCTGCAGCAGCACCTTGCCGACAAAACCGCTACCGCCGGTGACCAGGATGCCTGGGCATTGTGCGTTGCCTTGCCCGGCCATCAACCTCTCCCCGCCCGGCCCAGCAATCGGGTGAACACGCTGCGGTACTGCTCCGCTACCACCGACCAGCGGTAACGGCGGTTGGCAATTTCATGCAGGTGCGTCGACAGTTGCGCACGAGCGTCAGCATCGCCCAGCAGCGTCTGTACGTGGTTGCGCAGCGACGTGCTGTCGGCAAAGTACAGCGCCTGGTCTTCGGTAGTGGCACGGTTGAACGACACATCGAAGGCCACTACCGGCAAGCCCAGCCACATGGCCTCGACCAGCGACGGGTTGGTACCGCCGGCGCTGTGGCCGTGCAGGTATACCGTGGCATTGCTGCGTAGGGGGCTCAGTTGCTCTACGTCGTAGATCGGGTCCAGCAGGTGAATGTTGCTCACCCCTTCATACTGCTTGCGCAGTTGCACGCCGTATTCGCTGTGGTTCCAGTTGCCGATGATCGCCAGCGGCATGCCAGACCCGGCAAAGGCCTCGAGAATGACGTGGATGTTGTTCTCCGGCTCGATGCGGCACACCGTGAAGGCGTAAGGCGCACCAAGGAACGGGTACGCCTGGCGGGCTTGCTCGCTTGGCTGGCCGGCCCGGGCCTGGTCACCACCGTAGGCAATCAGTTCGCTGGGCTTGTTGTATTCGGCGGTCACATACTCCTGCAGCACCTTGTTGTCGGTGATGACCGCGTGGGCAAAGCGCACGGCCACGGCTTCAGACAGCTTCAGGAACCAGCGGGCGAAGTTGGACCATTTGGCGCGCTTCCATTCGTAGCCGTCGATGTTCACCACGATCGGCTTGCGCGTCAGCAGGCGCATGAATGGCAGGGCGATGCAGCCGGAAACCCCCAGGATCAGCATCAGGTCATGCTTGCGGTAGGCGTGCAGCATGCTCAGCACGTCGTACGGAATGCTTTGTACGCCATTGGCCTTGAGGTTCAGGTAGACCAGGCGGGCACGTTCGAAAAACTTCGGGCGCTCGGGGTAATGCGGCGCGCTGCAGTACACGGTGAGCTCGCAGTCACCCGGCAGGTTGCGCACCAATTGTTCGGTCAGTGTTTCCCAGCCACCGTATTGGGCGGGCAAACCTACCGTACCAATTACTGCAATCTTATAGGTCATCAAACACCATCACGATATTTTTCTGGAAGTTGGCGGTGGAAAACTCACTCGCTTTCATGCGTGCGCGCTCAGACAATGCCTGGCACAGCTGTGGGTCCTGCGACAGGCGCGCAACCGTGCGCACCAGCTGTTGGTGGTTTTTCGAGTCGATCTGATAACCCTCTGCCCCATCACTGACCAGCTCCACCGGGCCGCCTACCGGGGGCACGATGGTCGGGATACCAAAGGCCATCGCCTCGAGAATGGTCAGGCCAAAGGTTTCGACCCACCCATCCACATGGGACAGGTTCAGCACCAGGCTGGCTTCGCGGTAGAACCTCGCCACATCGGCGCTGGCCGGGCTGAGGGTGAGGTTTTTCGGCAATACCTTGCCGGCGAAATAAGTGTCCACTTCCTGGGCGCTGGCATTGAGCACCAGGTTGAACTTGAGCACCGGGTCCGCAGCCAGTGCCGTGGCCAGTGCGACGAACTCGTCAACGCCCTTGTAGCCCTTCAGCGACGCCAGCATCAGCACATTGAAGCGGCCGCCATGAAGATGCTGGTACGCCGTGGCCATCGCCTGCTGCTGGAAGCCCTCGGCCAGGCCGTTGTAAACAGTCACCGCTGGCACCCCGGCAACGCCCTCTTGTGCCTGCAAGTACTTCGACACGTAGACCACCTTGCTGGCACAGCCGGCAATCACCCGCCGCAGAAACGCCTTGAGCAGCGCAGGCCGAATGGAGGTTTCGTGCACGTGGTAAACCACTTTGGCACCGCGCAAGCGGGCAGCCAGCGCCGCACCGAAGGGCAGCATGGTATTGATCAGCACAACGTGCCCGGGGCGCACCTTGCGCAGCAGGCTGAAAAACAGCGCCAGTTGCGAACCGGCATACGCCAGCAGTGTCAGCCAGCGGTTGTCGAAACGCTTGTAGGCAAACTTGCACGTGCGCACCTGCAGTTCGTCGAGCACGCCGTGGCCGCTGCTGCCCACATGCAGGGTGCAGTCGGCCCCACTTTGCTGCAGCGCGGTGATGGTCTGGTTAAGTACCCGGGGGCTACCACTGTAATCATTCAGCAAATGAACAAAGTGCAACGTTTTCATGCCACCCCTTCTTCTGCGATGCGCACCTTGATGAACTTGGCCGGCACACCGCCATAAATCGAGTTCTTGCGGTACACACCCGCAGCCACCACGGCCCCCGCGGCAAACACGCAACCGTCTTCGATCACCGCGCCATCGAGCACGGTCACCTTGGCGCCGATCCAGCAGTTGCGGCCAACCTTGATGCCTTGACGGGTCACGCCCTGCAGGCGGATGGGTTGCAGCGGGTCTTCGAAGTTGTGGTTTTCAGAATGAAAGCTGACAAAGTTGCCGATGATGGTGTCGCTGCCAATCTCGATACCGCCGGCGCAACCCAGGAAGCAACCGGCGCCCAGGCCGACGTTGTCGCCAATTACCAGGCCCTTGCCGATGTTGGCCAGGCTGCCGGTGCACTCGATGATGATGTGCTTGTTCAGCGATACCGCAGTGCCGAAGCGAATGCCGTCATTGGACAAGGCATCGACGAAGCAGCCCTGGTCGATCACCAGCCCAGGCCCGTACTGGATCTTGCCCACTTCCTTCAGTGTCACTCCCGAGCCGATGAACGCCAGCCGCCGCTGGCGAAGCCGGATCACCCCGCGACAGGCCATTACCAGCTTGCTCACGATCAGCCCCAGCAGGTAGCCCGACGAGATGCGCCGGTCGATCACCATTGGGCGCTTTTTAACCACCAACACCAGTTTTTCGAGCAAGGCATGCATCATTTCACGGCCCTCACCTGGGTAAACAAGGCCTTGATGAAAGCCGGGCGACGATAGGCCAGCGCTTTGCGAAAGGCAGCATAGACCAGGTACAGGTCCAGCAGGCCCCGCTGCAGCAGGCTGTGGGAATGAAAGCTGATTCGCAGGCCGTGGATCATTTCCTCGAAGCGGAACAAGGCACGCTCCGGGGTATCGGCGCTGTGTTCGGACAGGTCGTGGGCAATTTCCACATCCAGCACGCAGGCCTTGGGGAAATACCCCTCGTAGCGGATGAAAAAATCGGTATCGGTGGCATAGAAGCGCAACCGCTCGTCATAGAAAGGCGTCATGCGCTGGAAGCACTGGCGGGTGAAAATCAGGCCGCTATTGATACCCAGCAGGTTTTTCGAGTTCACCAGGCCAGGGGCCACATCGGGGGTAAGACGGCCCATGAACAACCAGCGCTGGCCGGGGCTGACCAGTTGCCCATGGCTGACCAGGCGGGGCATGAACACGCCCACCTGGTCGCCACCCGGCGCACTGCGCACCTGGCCGATCTGCGTCAGGCAACTGGACAGGCGAATGTTCGAGTAGTTGGTGTCGTCGTCCGAGATCATGAACAGCTCGACCCCGGCGGCAAATGCCTCTTTGGCCACCTGATTGTAGATGACCGACAGCCGCTGGTTGTCCGCCTCGTACCAACGTACGCCCGGGCACGGCTGCGCCATGCCGGGAGAGTTGTTCCAGACATGCAGTTGTAGGTCGACACCCTCATCCTGCAGCAGTGCCTTTTGTGCGAGCAGCGACTGCAGGGCAATCGAGTCCTGGCTAGCTTTCCGATACAGAACGATCAGTACGGCCAAGCTCAACTTTTGTTCTTCTGTTTTCACCAATGATCACCATCACCACGATCGCGAATATGTAAAGGACCACACTGTTCGTATAGGACTGGAAAAAGAACGAGCTCAGGAAGAACGGGTAACTGGCAATCACGAAGTTGCCCAAACCGTTCTTCCATGCGCTGGCATGCGGCCTGTCCCGGACGATGATCGTCACCAGCTTGTGATACCACAGAATCAACCCGGCCATGATCAGCCCGCCAACCCAGCCGCAGGTGGCCAGCAGGTTGAGCCAGAACGAATCGAACCAGTACGGCTGGCCCGGGCCCACCGAACCAAAGCCATAGCCCATGGGGTGCGCGCTCAGCACCTCGTACATGTGCAGCCACTGGCGCTCACGGTCCAACGCAGACAAGTCCTGGGTGTAACCCATCGACAGGTAGGCAAAGATCGCCACGGTCAGGCCAACGAACTGCAGGTAACCCAGCAGCGAAATCAGCCAGGCCGTACGCAGCACCCGCGCCACCACCAGCATCGCGCAGATGCACACCAGGCCGATCATGGCCGTGCGCACCGAACCGATCGCAATCAACCCGCACAGCAGCAAAAACGCGGCGCTCAGCAACAGGCGCCGGGTAAGCGACCAGTGGCGCCCGCTGAGCAACACGGCCAGCGTCATGGCGGCGGTATTGAGAATGACGGCGGAAAACTCCAGAGTGCCGGTGAAGAAGCCGGAAACCCGCGGCAGCCCGTCACGCATCGAGTTGTACGGCTGCAGTTCATAACCTTTGGCGGTAAGCAGCGGCCAGTACCAGAACTGTTCGGCCGAGGCGATGGTCAGGTATTGGTACAGCGCATACACGCCGGTGAGCACGCTCATGGCCAGCACCGACCAGTACACATGGCGCAGCTTCTTCTCGGTCGACACCGCCTGTGCCCAGATGGCCACGGCCATACCGATAAACACCGGCACGGCCAATGCGCGGAACATGCGCAACGACCCTGCGCTCAGGTCACCGAACAGCAGGTACAGGAAGGCGAAGAACAAAAGGATCAGTAACGACCGCCCCACCTCGAGGTTGACCACACCCCGCGCTGTGATGCTGGCCAGTGCCCGTAACAGCAGCCACATGATCATCAGCAGGCTGATCATTTCGCGCCAACCGGCAAAGGCACTGCCCAGGCCGAGCGTCAGCACTGCAAAGTCGCTGAAGAACAGCAGGCCGAACAACACGCCGATAAAGATCTTGATCACACTCACCCTCGCGCTTTGGCAAACCTGGCCAGCCGCAACAGCGTGACCTTGATGAGGATCTTGATGCGCGGCACCCAGGCGTAGGAAAGCAGCGCTCGCAACGCCAGCTTTGTGTCCATACGGCACAAGGCGTCGAAGACATCCGCAGGCACCATGCTAGTGACCTTACCTGTCGGTTTCATGAAATCGAGGTTGCCCGACCACGGCAGCATGGTCGCCAGCTGGTTTTCGCTGTATTCGCCACGCTCGATGCAAGCCAGGTAGCGCGCTTTCACGGCTTCTAGCGAGTTCACCTGCTTCACGGCTTCGACCACCGGTGCACTGGGCCGCGGTTGCTCGATGCTGGCCAGCAGTTGGTCGACGCTGGCTACCTTCAGGCTGTCTGCGGGTGAATAGCCCTGAATGGGCGCAACCAACCCGACACAGCGCCGGCCCTTGAGCAGTTGTTCAGCGAACGCCGTGCCGCCGGGTATAGGGTAGCTGTCCAGATAAAAGTCGGCTTTTTCCGCAAACGCCAGGTAGTCCTTGTACGGCAGGTGACGGCGGATGAAAAAGCGCGTGGGGTAACGCAGCTTCACTGTCCACCACCAGGTGTTGGTCAGCGGGTTGGCACCAATGATCCAGCACTCTGCGTTCGGGAACCTGTCGAGAATAGCCGTGATCGACGGGCGCATGTCCAGGCCGCCATGGGGCTTGTACTTGGCCGCCGAGGCGGCACTGAACACCTTGATCCGCTCATGCGCAGGCGCGGCGTCCGGCACTTTTGCGCCGCTGGTTTCGATCGGTATCGCCAGGAAGCTCTTCTGGCAGGCGAGGTGTTTTTTCTTGTCGAGGTGGTGCCCGTAGGCGCTGATCTCGAAATACACATCAGCCACTGAAGCGCCGAAACTGAACACATGGTCGGCGTGGTTGACGAAATAAACTGTCACCGCGGCGCCACGCTGCTGCTTCAGCAGGCCACAGGCGACCGTGGTGATGATGTCGTCAGGGTGAATGTGCAGCACCACCTTGTCGTACTGGGCAAGGGTGTCGACGATGGATTGCAGCCGCGCGCACGGGTCATCACCCCGCGCCACTTCGATGTGGGCGAAGTAGTCATTCAGGCGTTCGATTACCTGGGGTTTGGCGCTGCGCGCCACCAGCAGGTCCACGGAGCCCTCGTGCATGTGCGCCAGGCGCTCCATCAAACGGGTGTGCCCGCCTTGCAGGTAGGGTTCGCTGACCACGTGCAGCCAGCCCCGGGATGTGCCGCTGGCGACCGGTACCGTGACCAGGCTGGTGCACTGGGCTACCAGATGGCGCTCCAGCGCTGCGGCCTCGTAGATGTCCAGGTCCACGGCCCACAGCAGTGCACCATAGACTTGCGCCTGAGCCAAAGCCGGCCCTGGTGCTGCCTTCAGTATCCGGGCGTGCAGCTGCTCAACCACTTGCTTCATTGCTCAGCTCCGTGCCGAATCAGCGACAATCGACGACAAACGCCGGAAAACCGTGAAATACATGACGATTGCGTACAACAGGTAATTAACCGCGTAGGCAAGTGTGACCTTCTCATACCCCCAGAGTTGCGTGAGGTACACGGTCAGGGCGTAAAGCGACAAAGTGGCGAGGATTTCCGTCACCAGGTACAGCCGCGTCAAGGCCTTGCCCAGCATCAGGTAGGCCATCAGCCAGCTGGCGATCTTCAGGCTGTCGCCCACCATCTGCCAGGCGAACAGCTCGCGCATGGGTAGGAACGATTCGGAGAACAGCACCTGGATGATGAAGTCGCGCAGCAGGTAGATGATCAGCCCGGCCACTATGGTCATGGGCAGGATCAGCTTGTAGCCCTGCAGAATCTCCCTGCGCAGCTCACCGGCATCCTTCAGTTCGGACAACCGCGGCAGGTAATACACCGCCAAGGTGGTGGTGATCAGCATGAGGTACGCCGAACTCAGGCGCCACATGGCTTCCCAGTATCCCGCTTGCTCCCAGCCAAAGGTATTGCCCAGGTAGTCCCGCAGGAACACGTGGCAAACCGGCAGGGAACAGGCCGTGACCACGGCCATCAGCGCAAACTTCGACAGCCGCCTCAGGGCCTGACGGTCCAGCCCGCCAAAAAAGTCGCCAAGGTGGAACCAGGGCGTGCGCATGCAGATAACCAGGGTGGCCACGAAGCTCAGCGACTGATACACCGCCAGCGCCACAAGCGCACCGTACAGCCCAAGCTGGATGGTCAGCGCACAGGTGACCACCAGCGAAATGAGGCTGCCGAGGATATTGGCCAGCACATAGCGGGGCACATCCTTCTTGCCGTTGAGCACGCCAAGCAATAACGAGTTGAAGGCAAAGAACACCAGCGTGGCGGCAAACCAGACCAGCACCGACGCCAGCGATTCGTCATTGAAAAACCAGCTGGCCAATGGCTTGCGCAGTCCCATGATCAGTACTGCGAGCAGCAGCGAAACCACCACCGACAGCGTGCCGGCGGTTCTCCATATCTTGCGCTGCTCGTCGGGCTGTTCGGCGAATTCCGCCGTGTACTTGGTAACGCCGGTGCTGACGGCACCACTGGCCAGGGTGGTGAACATGGTCACCGCATTCTGCAGCTGGCCGATGGCCGCGTAACCGGCCGGCCCCACATACAGGGCCAGCACTTTGTTAAGGCCAAGCAAGGTGGCCATCTTTACCGCAACCGCTATCGCATTGAGAAGACTAGTTCTGATCAGGGTCATACCTGGCACTCAAGGACGCGAAAAGCTGTTGCAGGCGTCAATGACGTGCTGGATAGAGGCCACAGTCAGGGTCGGGTCCATGGGCAGGCTCAGTACCTGCTCATGCAGCCGCTCGGTCAGCGGTAGCGAAAGGTCGGCCAACTGCGGGTAGGCCTGCTGCCGATGCGGCGGTATCGGGTAGTGCACCAGCGTTTGCACGCCCTGTTGAGCCAGATGCTGCTGCAACTGCTCACGGCATTCACTTCTCACCACAAAAAGGTGCCAGGCGTGCTGGCCGGCGACGCCCGGGTCGGGCAACTGGATCGCCGGGTTGTCGATGCCGGCCAGATACTGCTGCGCAACTTGCTGGCGCAGGCGGGTTTCGTTGTCCAGGTACGCCAGCTTGACGCTCAACAACGCAGCTTGCAGTTCGTCCAGGCGGCTGTTGACCCCTTGGTACATGTTCATGTACTTCACATGCGAACCATAGTTGCGCAGCGATTTCAGGGTGTCGGCCAGCGCATCGTCGTTGGTGGTGACTGCACCGGCGTCACCCAGCGCGCCAAGGTTCTTGCCTGGGTAGAAGCTGAAGCCCGAGGCATCGCCCCACGCCCCTGCCCGGCGCCCATCCAGCTCGGCACCGTGCGACTGGGCAGAATCCTCAAGCACCAGCAGGCCATGCTCCCCGGCGAATGCGTTGATCGCCGGCATGTCGGCCAGCCGGCCGTACAGGTGCACCGGCATGATCACACGGGTACGCGGGGTCAGCGCTTGCGCCAGGTTGTGCGCGCCCAGATTGAAGCTGCCTTCATCAGGCTCCACCAGCACGGGTACCAGTTTGTTCTCGGTAATCGCCAGGATGGTTGCAATGTAGGTGTTGGCAGGTACCAGTACCTCGTCGCCCTCGGCGATACGCCCCAACAGCTTCCAGGCCCGCAAGGTCAGGGTCAGCGCGTCCAGGCCGTTGGCCACGCCGATGCAGTGCTTTACCCCGCAGTAGCTGGCGAACTGGGTTTCAAACTGCTTGAGCTTCTCGCCCATGATGTACCAGCCCGAGTCGATGACCTCGGTGCAGGCATCGATCAACGCCTGACGGTATTGCGCATTCACACCTTGCAGATCGAGAAACTTAACCATTGCGGTCTATCACCCTGATAATTTTTGCTGGATTCCCTACAACAACGGCATAAGGCGGGACGTCTTTGGTCACCACTGCCCCTGCGCCCACCATCGCGTACTCGCCAACGACAATGCCTGGCAGCAAGGTCGCATTGGCACCAATGCTGGCGCCACGCTCCAGCGTAATACCGCTGAATTGCTCCGGGTAAACCTTGGAGCGCGGCATCGCGTCATTGGTAAAGGTGGCATTGGGGCCGATGAACACGTCATCGGCAATGCGGGTACCGTCCCACAGGTAAACACCGGACTTCACCGTCACGTTATCACCCAGCACCACATCACCTTCAATAAGGGTATGCGCACAGATGTTGCAATTACGCCCGATCTGCGCACCTTTCATGATCACCACGAATTGCCACACCCGGGTGCCTTCACCGATGAAGTCGCTTTTCACATCGGCCAGTTGATGAATGCTAGGCATTGCGCTTCAGCTCCGTGAACGAGGTGTAGTCACGAATGTAGTCGGCCTCGTCGTAATGGGCGTCGGCCAGTACGAGCAGCACGCAGTCCGGGCTGAAATCATGCATTTCGTGCCAGACCATGGGCGGAATCAGGATGCCCTTGTTGAACGCGTCCAGCCAATGGTCTGTGCGGGTGGTGCCATCATCCATGACCATCCGGCAACGCCCTGACACGCAGATTGCCAGCTGATTGAGTGCCTTGTGGGCGTGGAAGCCACGGGAAACCCCTGGCAGCGTTTCGGTCAGGTAATACACGCGCTGTATGGCGAACGGTACGTTATCCAAGGCTTGCAGGGCTACCAACTGGCCACGATGATCACCCAGCACCTTGAACAGCTCGGTCTGGGCAAGCGCCCCTTCCTCCGCAACGTTCAGGTGGTGGCGGAACGACGGGGCCTGGTTATCCTTCTCGCTGACAATGAGGCCGTCGCGCATTGGCCATTCAATCGCCAGGTCGGGGTCATCCCAATGGATACTGCCTTCGGCATCCTTGTTGTACACATCCGTTGTCTTGTACAGAAAATGTGTTTCGTCCTCGAGGGCAATAAACCCGTGCGCGAACCCTTCGGGAATCCACAGCATGCGGTTATTGTGTTCGGTCAGCTCAACACCTACCCACTGCCCGAACGTCGGAGAGCCAGGGCGGATATCGACCGCCACGTCATAGGCCGCACCACGCACTACCCTCACCAGCTTGCCCTGGGCATTCGGCGAACGCTGGAAGTGCAGCCCGCGCAGCACACCGCGATGAGACATCGAGTGGTTGTCCTGGACGAACGCACGGGGCTTGCTCAAGCCCAGCTCAAGCAATGCGCCATGAAAGCGTGTTTCATTGAAGGTTTCCGTGAACCACCCGCGATCATCCTCGTACACGGCGGGCTCGACTATGACTACATCGGGAATGTTCGTTTGAACAAGCTTCATCGGTAAACCTTTGGCATGATTTTTTGTCGGGGCCAGTCGCGCCGCCCCCCTTTATTAGTGCAGTTTCACCGTTTGCACGGCAAATGTCTCGCGCAAAATGTGGCGTGCGCGATGCTGTTCGTTTCCCGGGTCAGGCCCGGCGTCTTTGCAAATTCTGTACGGCATATCTCAGGGTAGCGATCAGGCAACCCAGGCCCAGTCCAACAATCACACCCAAGGCAACGATCAAGTTCCGCTTAGGTTTAATCGGTACATCTGGTTGTTCTATCGTGCCGTCAAGCTGATACACACTTACATTACGCTTCGCGGCAACCAACCCTTGGTAAAACTGCTTTCTGGTTTTTATTTCGCTGAGTTCAGGAATGAACGGGTCTTCACTTTTCCGTTGCTGCAAATTGGCAATCTCGGCGGCCAACGCCTTGCTGCCACGCATGTAAGTCAGCTCGCCATCCATTTTTGACGACAACGCCTTGGAGATTTCGCCGTTTATCAGCGGGGGGTTTTCCAGGCCAATGGCATTTGCAATACGCAGTGCCTCTTGCAACCGGGCAATTTTGTCTTCACGTTGTCGCTGGCCGTTTTCACGCAGGTTGTCGAGTTCCAGCTGCAAGGCGTTTGCGCGGACATCGGCCTCTCGGGTGGCATCCTGCAACAGCTCGGCCTTGGCGGCGGCGCTGGCCTTCTCGACATAGGCAGCAGCCCACTGTGAAGCCACGACAGGATCACGCCCACGGAAGGCGACATAGGCACGCGGCGGCTCACCTGCCAGTTGCACGACATCAAAGGAGCCATTGAACGCGGCATACAATGCACCTTGCGTCCCCTGCCCCGCATCTGCGGAAGGCAAGTAAACTTCCTTGAAGAACTGACGACGCAGGGTTTCACCGTTCAAATGTTCGACGAAGATATCAAAAACCTTACGCGACGTGAAAGGCTCCAACCCGGTCTGGCTGGTACGGCCATAGTTGAGATCGGCGATATCACTGGTCGCCGGTGCTGCCAGAAATACTTTAGCCTCGTAAACCGGTTTCGCCAACAGTGCATAAGCCAGTGCAACTGCAGTGACTACAAGCGCTACCAGAAAGATGAGAAGCTTTTGCCGCCACACCCCTTCCAGAAACTCCAACAGGTCAACTTCTTCACTTTCGTTACTGCGGCGCTCAAGGTCATTGCGCATTTCTTGTGTTTTTCCTTGGGTCTGACTGTGTACACGGTTTCTGGCATACCAAAACATCACGAGCGACTGCCCGGAACCCGACCAGGCGCACGCCTCTTGAGTGTAGCGGCATTATGCCAACATCTTACACATCCAGCGCCAGGGTTAGTCGCAGTAGATAAACGCTAGCGTGATTAGTTCCCGCCTTGCGTCGGCCAGCACTCCATAGTCAGACCAAGGGTTCAGGGTATGCACACCTCCAGCCCAGCACCCTCGCGCGCGGCGCGCTGCATCAGGGCTTTTTTCAACGTGGTTTTCGCGGCTTTTTCGCCATGCACCAGCAGCACCTTGCCTGGCTGCACCGGGCCACCGAGCGCGAACTGCAGCAAGCCTGCCTGATCAGCGTGCGCCGAGTACCCTGACAGCGTCATGACCTTCGCCCACACCTCATACATCTGGCCATCCAGATCGATCTGCACAACCCCCTCTGCGCCTTCGCCGGCCTGTATCATCGCCCCTGGCGTGCCCTTGGCCTGATACCCCACAAACATCACCTCATGTCGCGCATCCGCCAGCATGGCCTTGAGGTAATTGACAATACGCCCACCCGAGCACATGCCATTGCCGGCAATCACGATCGCAGGCCGGCCGGTGCTCTTGAGGTAGTTGACCACCTGCTGGTGTCGGGCATGGGAGTCCACGCTGATCAGCTGGCTGAAGCCCAGGGGGTCGCGCCCTTCTGCAAGGCGCGCCCTGGCTTCGACATTCCAGTAGTCGTGCAGCTCCCGGTACACGCTGGTGATGCGTTGGGCCAGGGGTGAGTCGAGGATGATGGGCAACTGCGACCAGTCGAGCGGGTCGCCATCAGGCCCGGGACCAGCGCCGCCCAACAAAGCCTTGCGATGAAGGATGTCTTCGAGCTCGTATAACAGCTCCTGGGTGCGCCCCAGGCTAAAAGCCGGGATGAGGATGGTACCTTTGTCGGCCAAGGCGCGATCGATGGCGGCTTCCAGCCGCTGCCTGCGGTCGCCGGCCTGCGCATGCAGGCGGTCGCCATAGGTGCTTTCCAGCACCAGTACGTCGGCACGCTCCGGAGGCTGGACCGGGCGCAGCAACGGGTTGCCACAGGCACCCAGGTCGCCCGAAAACACATAGCGGGTATTGGCTAGCTCATGCTGCATGTCGCACTCGACATAAGCCGAACCCAGCAGATGCCCGGCGCGCTGCAGGCGAATACGGCAAACCAGGCCAGGGCGCTCGACCACCGCGTGCCACCGCTCAAAAGTCAGCGGCACGATAAGCTCACGGATGAAATCGATGTACCGCGACACCTGCGCAGGCTCGCTGCTGATGCTTAGCTTATAGGCATCTTCCAGTACCAGCGGCAGCAGCCGGGCGGATGGCTCGCTGCACAGGATAGGGCCGCGATAGCCGGCGGCCAGCAGCGCAGGAATGCGGCCAACGTGGTCGAGATGAACATGGGTAACAACCAGGGCCTGGATGCCCTGTATGTCGAAACCGAGCGCCGCGCTTTCGGCACCCGGTGCAGCCTCGCTCCCCTGCTCAAGCCCGCAGTCGATCAGCAGACTGGTGGCTGAATCAAGGTGCAGCTGGTGGCAAGACCCGGTGACACCACGGGTACCACCGTGATGGGAAAGGCTGGGGTATTCCATGCTGCGCACACTCGCCGGGGCCGAAAATGAAGTGGGCTATTACTCCATGACGGCCGGTGCGTGCATAGGTGAAACTTTCCTAAGTAGGTGCAGGAAACTTCCTTAGTTGCTGCTCAGTGCCGCCTGACGGGCAGACTCCCTGATCTTGCGCTTGCTGCGCTGCACGCCGTAGGCCCCCAGCAACGGCCCTACTGCCAAGCCAATGACCAGGGCGGCCAATACCAGCACGGCAACCGGCATTTCCGGCGCAGCCCAACCGAACAGGACCAGCGACACGGCTTGCTGGTTCTCCAGCACGAAGAACAGCACCACAGCCGCCAACAGCAGCACGAACACCGCCGCCAGGGCGCGCTTGAGGTTACGCATCAGAATGCTCCTTGATTGCTCAGGCTTCAGCCTCGTCTTCTTCGTTGACCCGGTCACGCAGCTCTTTGCCGGGTTTGAAGTGCGGCACAAACTTGCCCTCGAGGCTGACCGACTGGCCGGTCTTCGGGTTACGACCCACGCGCGGGGCGCGATAATGCAGCGAGAAGCTGCCAAAACCGCGAATCTCGATGCGATCACCAGTGGCAAGGCATTGTGACATCTGCTCAAGCATGGTCTTGATGGCCAGCTCCACATCCTTGGACGAGAGCAGCCCCTGATGGGTGACAATACGTTCGATCAGCTCCGACTTCGTCATATTTTTCCCTTCGTTATCAAGCAGCTAGATCATTGCTTAACCAGTTTGTAGCACGCCGGGAGGGATTTGAACAGGGCGGTTCTTGACTTAATAAAAAAATTCAAGATTGAAGTTTTACAAGAATGGTCTAGCCGAAGGGGTTACCAGGAACCGCCCCATCGCCGGCATGCCGGCTCCCGGCCCCCTCTCTCACGCCAATTGCTGCCGAAGACTTTCCTGCGAAAAGCGCTTTCGTATCGCCAGCGCAGGCTTCTCCACCAGCTGCCACGACGCATACCCCGCCACCCACGAGGCCGGCACTGCAACCAGCATTAGCCAATATGGCCCGGCCCACGGCATCGCCCCCGCCAAAATCTGCTGAATCGGAAACGCATACAGGTAGATACCGTAGGAGTAGTCCTGCACCACCGAAGGCAGCTTCAACTGCGGGCAATACGCAAAATAAAGCGTGGCGTAAATCGTCAGGATGGCGAACGCGAACACCTCAAAACGCCCTCCCTTGCTCAGCAAGAATAACGCGACGCAGCCAAGCAACAGCCACCCGGTGTGCGGTATCACCGCTCGGCACGAATAGAATGCCGACCCCGCCAGGAAACACACCACCAGCTTGAATGGGTACGCTGCAAATGCCGGATGCCAGGCATGCAACCCCAACGCAACCAAGAGTGCCGCAAGCGTCAGCCCCGACATTGGCCACCGGAAAAGCCTGGCTACAAGCACCACCACTCCCAATACCAGGTACATGCGCATTTCCAGCGGAATGGTCCACAAACTGCCATTGACCGAAACCCCTTGGAAACGCGGGGTAAAGGTCACCCCAGGCAGTACGAACTGGGCATCTTTGAAAATCAGCAGCGGGCTGTAGAAGTATTTGTATACCTGGGCTTGCGAAAAATACTCGGCAAGCGGCAGCGAGGTAACGGCAGGCCCTAGCACAAAGGCCATGAGCAACAGGCACATCACCAGACCAGGCAGGATTCTGAGCGCGCGTGCCAGGTAGAAATCCCTGGCGCTATTGCGCTCACCGCTGGCAGCGATCAAGAACCCACTGACCACGAAGAACACTTCCACCCCAAGGCTGTGGACGGGCACCGGCATGCCCAGCTGCATCGCCGGGTCCGCGCAACTCAGGCACTCCAGATAGGAAAGCGCAAAAGAATGCCCAATCACCACAGCGGTCGCCGCCAGCAACCGGATGATCAGAAAATTATTATCACGCCCGCGACCTTTCATAACGTCGCCAAACATCAACATGAACACCCCCACGGCTGACGCATTTCAGACATAAAAAAAGGGCGACCCGAGGGTCGCCCTTTTTTACCGATCAAACAGAACTCAGTTCTGCTTGGCCATTGCTTCGCGCAGCAGCGCAGCCATGGTGGTGTCGGCAGCCGCTTCCGGAGCGTTTTTCAGGCTCTGGATGGCTTCACGCTCTTCAGCGTCGTCTTTCGATTTGATCGACAGGCTGATAACGCGGGACTTGCGGTCAACGCTGATGATCTTGGCTTCGATCTCTTCGCCTTCCTTCAGAACGTTACGCGCGTCTTCAACGCGGTCACGGCTGATTTCGGAAGCTTTCAGAGTAGCTTCGATGTCGTCGGCCAGGGTGACGATGGCGCCTTTGGCGTCAACTTCTTTCACGATGCCCTTGACGATAGCGCCCTTGTCATTGACAGCAACGAAGTTGGAGAACGGATCGTCTTCCAGCTGCTTGATGCCCAGGGAGATGCGCTCGCGCTCTGGGTCGACCGACAGGATGACGGTTTCCAGCTCGTCGCCCTTCTTGAAACGACGTACGGCTTCTTCGCCGGTTTCGTTCCAGGAGATGTCGGACAGGTGAACCAGGCCGTCGATGCCGCCGTCCAGGCCGATGAAGATACCGAAGTCGGTGATCGACTTGATGGTACCGGTGATCTTGTCACCCTTGTTGAACTGGCCGGAGAAGTCTTCCCATGGGTTGGACTTGCACTGCTTGATGCCCAGGGAGATACGACGACGCTCTTCGTCGATGTCCAGAACCATGACTTCCACTTCGTCGCCAACCTGAACGACTTTCGACGGGTGGATGTTCTTGTTGGTCCAGTCCATTTCGGAAACGTGTACCAGACCTTCAACGCCTTCTTCCAGCTCAGCGAAGCAGCCGTAGTCGGTCAGGTTGGTAACGCGAGCTTGTACGCGAGTACCTTCTGGGTAACGGGCAGTGATAGCTACCCACGGATCTTCGCCCATCTGCTTCAGACCCAGCGAAACGCGGTTACGCTCGCGGTCGAACTTCAGAACGCGTACGTCGACTTCGTCGCCAACGTTAACGATTTCCGAAGGGTGCTTGATGCGCTTCCAGGCCATGTCGGTGATGTGCAGCAGGCCGTCGATACCGCCCAGGTCCACGAATGCGCCGTAGTCGGTGAGGTTCTTGACGATACCTTTGACTTGCTGGCCTTCCTGCAGGGTTTCCAGCAGGGCTTCGCGCTCGGCGCTGTTCTCGGCTTCCAGCACGCTGCGACGCGAAACAACAACGTTGTTGCGCTTCTGGTCCAGCTTGATGACCTTGAATTCCAGCTCTTTGCCTTCGAGGTGGGTGGTGTCGCGCACAGGGCGGACATCAACCAGGGAGCCCGGCAGGAACGCACGGATGCCGTTAACGTCGACAGTGAAGCCGCCTTTAACCTTACCGTTGATAACGCCCTTGACCACTTCTTCAGCGGCGAAAGCTGCTTCCAGAACAATCCAGCACTCGGCGCGCTTGGCTTTTTCACGGGACAGCTTGGTTTCGCCAAAGCCGTCTTCGACCGCGTCCAGCGCAACGTGAACTTCGTCACCGACCTTGATGGTCAGCTCGCCAGCTTCGTTGTAGAACTGCTCGAGCGGGATGACGCCCTCGGACTTCAGGCCAGCGTGTACGGTAACCCAGTCGCCGTCGATGTCGACAACGATACCGGTGATGATGGCACCCGGCTGAAGATTGAGGGTTTTCAGGCTTTCTTCAAAGAGTTCTGCAAAGCTTTCGCTCATTTTAATTCCTGTAGATTCGGGCGAAACAAACGCCCATAACCACATTCCAGACAATGTGGGTTCGTTTTAAGTAAAGGAAAGCTGGCAGGACGTTGACTGGTGCCCCTGCCTGCTTTCCTGGCGATCAGGCGAGGTCGCGCAGGGCGATCTCGCTTCTGATACGTTGCAACACCTGCTCGATGGACAACTCGGTAGAGTCCAACTGAATGGCATCGGCCGCTGGCTTCAGCGGGGCCACTGCACGTTGGGTGTCGCGCTCATCACGCGCACGAATCTCATCCAGCAGACTCGACAGACTAACATCTTCACCCTTGCCCTTCAACTGCAGGTAACGGCGACGTGCGCGCTCTTCTGCGCTGGCGGTCAGAAAGACCTTCAACGGCGCGTCAGGGAATACCACGGTACCCATGTCGCGGCCGTCGGCGATCAACCCCGGCACATCGCGAAATTCGCGCTGACGCACCAGCAGGGCATCACGCACTGCCGGCAGGGAAGCCACCATCGACGCGCCGGCGCCGACGGTTTCGGTGCGGATGACATTGCTGACGTCCTCACCCTCAAGGATGATCTGTTGCAGCTTACCGGGCTGGGCAGCGATGAACTGCACATCCAGATGGGCGGCAAGCCTGGTCAGCAGCTCTTCGTTGGTCAGGTCGACGCCATGATTGCTGGCGTTGAACGCCAGCAAGCGGTACAGCGCGCCGGAGTCCAGCAGCTTCCAGCCCAGCTCGCGGGCCAGCAGGCCGGCGACCGTGCCCTTGCCCGAGCCGCTCGGCCCGTCGATGGTGATGACCGGTGCCAGCGAATTCACGACTTACCCTCTTCCGCCACGCGGATACCCACTTCGGCGCACAGCGCCAGGAAGTTGGGGAACGAGGTGGCGACGTTGGCACAGTCGTGGATGCGGATGGGCGCGCTGGCGCGCAGCGAGGCGACGCTGAAGGCCATGGCAATACGGTGGTCACCGTGGCCATGCACTTCGCCACCGCCCAACTGGCCGCCGTCGATGATGATGCCGTCCGGGGTTGGTTCGCACTTGATGCCCAGGGTGATCAGGCCATCGGCCATCACCTGGATACGGTCGGACTCCTTCACCCGCAGCTCTTCAGCGCCACGCAGCACGGTACGCCCTTCGGCGCAGGCGGCAGCCACGAACAGTACCGGGAATTCGTCGATGGCCAGCGGCACGAGCTCTTCAGGGATGTCAATACCTTTCAGCCTGGCACCGCGCACGCGCAGGTCAGCCACTGGCTCGCCGCCGACTTCGCGCTGGTTTTCCAGGGTGATGTCGCCACCCATCAGGCGCAGGATGTCTATTACACCGGTGCGGGTCGGGTTGATGCCAACGTGTTCCAGCACCAGCTCGGAACCTTCGGCAATGGAGGCCGCCACCAGGAAGAAGGCTGCCGAGGAAATGTCGGCCGGCACTTCAATGCGGGTAGCGGTCAGCTTGCCGCCGGACTGCAGCGAGGCCACCGGGCCGTTCGACTCGACCGCATAGCCAAAGCCGCGCAGCATGCGTTCGGTGTGGTCACGGGTAGGCGCAGGCTCGGTAACGGTGGTCTTGCCTTCAGCGTACAAGCCGGCCAGCAGCAGGCAGGATTTGACCTGGGCGCTGGCCATCGGCAGCGTGTAGGTCAGCCCTTTGAGCTTGTGGCCACCGCGAATGGTCAGCGGCGGACGGCCTTCCGGACCGGTTTCGACCACAGCACCCATTTCACGCAGCGGGTTGGCCACACGGTTCATCGGGCGCTTGGACAGCGAAGCGTCGCCGGTCATGGTCACGTCGAACGACTGACCGGCCAGCAGGCCCGACAGCAGGCGCATTGAGGTACCCGAGTTGCCCACGTACAGCGGCCCGGGCGGCGGCTTGAGGCCGTGCAGGCCAACACCATGAATGGTCACGCGACCGTGGTTGGGGCCTTCGATGACCACACCCATGTCGCGGAATGCCTGCAGGGTCGCCAGTGCGTCCTCACCTTCGAGGAAGCCTTCGACTTCGGTGGTGCCTTCGGCCAGCGAGCCGAGCATGATCGAGCGGTGGGAAATCGACTTGTCGCCCGGTACGCGGATCCGCCCGTTCAGGCGGCCACCCGGTTGGGCCAGGAAAATCAGATCGTTGGCGTTCATAGCGTCCACATAGGCCCGGCGGGCCAGGATTTTACTGAAATGCTCGCGGGCAACACGCGCACGGGTGAATACACCCAGCAACTGGTGCCCGTCCCCTTCTGCGATCGCGTCGCGCAAGGCGTCGAGATCGCTGCGATATGTATCGAGTGTGCGCAGGACAGCGTCGCGGTTGGCGAGGAAGATGTCGTGCCACATGGTCGGGTCGCTGCCGGCGATTCTTGTGAAATCGCGGAAGCCTCCCGCAGCGTACCGGAAGATCTCGAGGTTTTCATTGCGCTTGGCCAGCGAATCGACCAAGCCAAAGGCCAACAGGTGCGGCAGGTGGCTGGTGGCTGCCAGCACCTCGTCATGACGCTCGACCGACATGTGCTCCACATCGGCACCCAGCGCACGCCACAGGCGGTCGACCAGGGCCAGCGCGGCCGGGTCGGTTTCGGCCAGCGGCGTGAGGATCACCTTGTGCCGACGGAACAGGGTGGCGTTCGAGGCCTCCACCCCGCTCTGCTCGGAACCGGCGATCGGGTGGCCGGGGACGAAGCGCGGCAGGCGCTGACCGCTCTCGTTTACAAAAACAGAACGCGCCTCACGGACGACATTACCCTTGGCACTGCCGACATCGGTAATGATCGCATCGCCCAGGTCGAGCCGGGCCAGGAGGGCCAGGACTTTTTCCATGGCCAGGATCGGCACGGCCAGTTGGATGACATCGGCACCGACACAGGCTGCGGCGAGGTCTTCTTCGCAGCGGTCGACCACGCCCAGAGCCACGGCCTGCTTGCGCGAAGGGGCGTCCAGGTCGACACCGACCACTTCGCGGCACAGGCCACTTTCACGCAGGCCCTTGGCGAACGAGCCACCGATCAGACCGAGGCCGACCACGACCAGGCGGTTGATGATTGGCGCGGGTTTGGTTTTTGCTGCTTTTACCACTGGTGCGAACCCTGTTCTGAAATCTGGACAGCCTGCTGGACCCTATGGGGCCGCTTCGCGACCCTTCGCGGCACAAGGCCGCTCCTACAAGGACCCTGTAGGAGCGGCCTTGTGCCGCGAAGGGCTGCAAAGCAGCCCCAAGGGCCTTGAATCAAAGCACCGCCTTCGGATAAGAGCCCAACACCTTCAGCGCCACAGCCTCCTGGCTGATCTGCTCGAGGACCGCCTTGATCAGCGGGTCGCGGTGGTGGCCAACGAAGTCGATGAAGAACACGTAGGTCCACTTGCCACTGCGCGACGGGCGGGTCTCGATGCGGGTCAGGTCGATGCCGTTCTGGTGGAACGGCACCAGCAACTCGTGCAAGGCACCTGGCTTGTTGCTCATCGAGACAATGATCGAGGTCTTGTCGTCGCCGGTCGGCGGCACTTCCTGGCTGCCGATCATCAGGAAGCGCGTGGAGTTGTCCGGGCGGTCTTCGATCTTTTCTGCCAGGCGGGTCAAACCATACAGGTTGGCCGCCATGTCGCCGGCAATCGCCGCCGAGTTCCACTCGCCCTTGACTCGCTTGGCCGCCTCGGCATTGCTCGAAACCGCCACGCGCTCCACGTTCGGGTAGTGCGCGTCCAGCCACTTGCGGCACTGGGCCAGCGACTGGGCGTGGGAGTAGATGCGCGTGATGCTGTCGGTCTTGGTGCTCTCACCTACCAGCAGGTGATGGTGGATTCGCAGCTCGACTTCGCCGCAAATGACCATGTCGTGCTCAAGGAAGCTGTCCAAGGTGTGACTGACAGCGCCTTCGGTGGAGTTTTCCACCGGCACCACGCCAAAGTTGACGGCACCGGCCGCCACTTCGCGGAACACTTCATCGATGGCCGCCATCGGCCGGCTGATCACCGCGTGGCCGAAGTGCTTCATGGCCGCAGCCTGGGTGAAGGTACCCTCAGGGCCGAGGTAGGCGATTTTCAGCGGCTCTTCAAGGGCCAGGCACGACGACATGATTTCGCGGAACAACCGCGCCATCTCTTCGTTGCCCAGCGGGCCCTTGTTGCGTTCCATGACGCGCTTGAGCACAGCAGCTTCGCGCTCAGGGCGGTAGAACACCGGCTTTTCGCCTTCTTTCAGCGAGGCGGTCTTGACCCGGGCGACTTCTTCAGCGCAACGGGCACGGTCGCTGATCAGCTCGAGAATCTTCTCGTCGAGGCTGTCGATGCGTACACGCAGCGCCTTGAGTTCCTGTTCGGACATCAGCCGTGCTCCTTCTCGAATTCGGCCATGTAGCCCACCAAGGCTTCTACAGCCTCAAGGCCCAAGGCGTTGTAGATGGAAGCGCGCATGCCGCCCACCGAACGGTGGCCCTTGAGGTTGAGCAGGCCGCGGGCATCGGCGCCGGCGAGGAAGGCCTTGTCCAGGCGCTCGTCAGCCAGGCGGAACGGCACGTTCATCCACGAACGGGCGTTGACGCTGATCGGGTTGGTGTAGAAATCGCTGTTGTCGATGAAGCCGTACAGGCGCTCTTTCTTGGCGCGGTTGCGCTGCTCCATGGCGTCGACGCCACCCTGCTCTTTCAGCCACTCGAAGACCAGGCCCGAGAGGTACCAGGAATAAGTGGCCGGGGTGTTGTACATCGAGCCGTTGTCAGCCGAAACCTTGTAGTCGAGCATGGTCGGGCAGCTGCTGCGGGCATGGCCCAGCAGGTCTTCGCGCACGATGACCACCACCAGGCCGCTTGGGCCGATGTTTTTCTGCGCGCCGGCGTAGATCAGGCCAAACTGCGACACGTCAATGGGGCGCGAGAGAATGTCGGAGGACATGTCGACCACCAGCGGCACATCACCAGTCTGCGGCACCCAGTCAAACTGCAGGCCACCGATGGTCTCGTTGGACGCATAGTGCACGTAGGCAGCGTTCTTGGTCAGGTTCCAGTCGTTCTGGCCCGGGATATTCAGGTAGTCGTAGGGCTTGGCACTGGCGGCGACGTTGATGTTGCCGAAGCGGCGCGCTTCCTCGATGGCCTTTTTCGACCAGATACCGGTTTCGATGTAGTCGGCAGTGCCACTTTCCGGCAGCAGGTTCAGCGGAATCTCGGCGAACTGCTGGCTGGCGCCGCCCTGCAGGAACAGCACCTTGTAGTTGGAGGGGACGGACAGCAGGTCACGCAGGTCCTGCTCGGCCTTTTCGGCGATGGCCACGTAGTCGTCGCTGCGATGGCTCATTTCCATCACCGACAAGCCCTTGCCGCGCCAGTCCAGCATCTCTGCCTGGGCGCGCTGCAAGACAGCATCAGGAAGCGCGGCAGGGCCTGCGCAGAAGTTAAAGGCTCGTTTGCTCACATCCACTCTCGCTCTGCCAAATAGAACACATTCGTTATTGCATGCTGCTCGCCGCTCTTTCTAGGAGCAGCCTTGTGCTGCGAATGGGCCGCAAAGCGGCCCCGGCTATTCATGTGCTATCTCTGAACCCCAGGGGCCGCTTCGCGCCCCATTCGCAGCACAAGGCTGCTCCTACAGGGCCAGGCGTTGCCTGCCGTAATCAGTCAAACGGGGCGACCTTGGTCGCCCCGTTCGGGTTTACGCTTGCTTACTCCTGCGGGGCCTCTTCGGCACCCGCAGCCTCTTCATTGTCTGGCGCTTCAGCCTCGACGCCCTCCTCGTCCATCTCGATCACATCATCGAGTTCGTCCTCGGACGGCTCCTGGATACGCTCCAGGCCCACCAGGGTCTCGTCAGCCGCCAGCTTGATCAGCGTAACACCCTGGGTGTTACGGCTCAGGCTGGACACCTCGCCAACCCGGGTACGCACCAGCGTGCCCTGGTCGGAAATCAGCATGATCTCCTCGCCTTCCTGCACCTGGATAGCACCGACCAGCAGACCGTTGCGCCCCTTGGTCCCCATGGCGATCACGCCCTGGCCGCCACGGCCGCGACGCGGGAACTTGGACAGCGGGGTGCGCTTGCCGAAGCCACGCTCGGAGGCAGTGAGGATCTGCGCGCCGGACTCCGGGATCAGCATCGAAATGATCTGCTGGCCTTTGCCCAGTTTCATGCCGCGCACACCGCGGGCCGTACGGCCCATTTCACGCACGACGCTTTCGGCGAAGCGGATGACCTTGCCGGCGTCGGAGAACATCATGACTTCTTTGGCGCCGTCGGTGATGGCCGCCGCAATCAGGGTGTCCCCTTCCTTCAGCTTCAAGGCGATCAGGCCGTTGGAGCGCGGACGGGCGAACTGCACCAGCGGGGTCTTCTTGACGGTACCGGAAGCGGTGGCCATGAAGATGTAAGCGCCAGTAGGCTCTGCCACCCATTCTGCGGTGTCGCCGTCTTCTTCGTCGATTTCCTCGGTCTCTACCAGCTCACCCTCGAGCACGGTGTCATCAGCGTCTTCCAACTCTTCGTCGAGGTCGGCGTTCTGCTGCAGCGCTTCGAGGTCGATCTGCAGCATGGCGGTGATGCGCTCACCCTCCTCCAGCGGCAGCAGGTTGACCAGCGGGCGACCACGGGCAGCGCGGGACGCTTCGGGGATTTCGTAGGTCTTCTTCCAGTACACCTTGCCCTTGCTGGAGAACAGCAACAGGGTGGCATGGCTGTTGGCGACCAACAGGTGCTCGATGTAGTCCTCGTCCTTCACGCCGGTTGCCGACTTGCCTTTGCCGCCCCGGCGCTGGGCCTGGTAAGCGGACAATGGCTGGGTCTTGGCATAACCACCGTGGGAGATGGTAACCACGCGCTCTTCTTCCGGGATCATGTCGCCGTAGTTGAGGTCGTGGCTGGCATTGAGAATTTCGGTACGGCGCACATCGCCGTACTCGGTACGGATGGCTTCCAGCTCTTCGCGGATCACTTCCATCAGGCGCTCGGCGCTGCTGAGGATGCGGATCAGCTCGCCGATCTGCTCAAGGATTTCCTGGTACTCGGCCAGCAGCTTCTCGTGCTCCAGGCCGGTCAGGCGATGCAGGCGCAGGTCGAGAATGGCCTGGGCCTGCTCCGGCGACAGGAAGTACTTGCCATCATGCAGGCCGTACTGCTCCGGCAGGTCTTCAGGGCGGCAGGAATCGGCGCCGGCGCGCTCGACCATGACCTGCACGGCACTGGATTCCCACGGTGTGGAAACCAGGGCTTCCTTGGCCTCGGACGGGGTCGGCGAAGCCTTGATCAGGGCGATGACCGGGTCGATGTTGGACAGCGCAACCGCCTGGCCTTCAAGGATGTGGCCACGCTCACGGGCCTTGCGCAACTCGAATACGGTGCGACGGGTCACCACTTCGCGGCGGTGACGGACGAACGCTTCGAGCAGGTCCTTGAGGTTGAGCAGGCGCGGACGACCGTCGATCAGGGCGACCACGTTGATGCCAAACACGCTCTGCAGCTGGGTCTGCTGGTAGAGGTTGTTGAGCACCACCTCCGGCACCTCGCCGCGACGCAGCTCGATGACGATGCGCATGCCGTCCTTGTCGGACTCGTCGCGCAGCTCGGTGATGCCTTCGATCTTCTTCTCTTTAACCAGCTCGGCGATCTTTTCGATCAGGCGCGCTTTGTTCAGCTGGTACGGCAGCTCGGTGACGACGATCTGCTGACGGCCGCCCACCTTGTCGATGTCTTCGATCTCGGAGCGGGCGCGCATGTAGATGCGGCCACGACCGGTGCGATAGGCCTCGATGATGCCTTGGCGACCGTTGATGATGCCGGCAGTCGGGAAGTCTGGCCCAGGGATGAACTGCATCAGCTCATCGATGGTGACTTCCGGATTGTCGATCAGCGCCAGGCAGCCGTCGATGACTTCACCGAGGTTGTGTGGCGGAATGTTGGTCGCCATGCCCACGGCGATACCGCTGGAACCGTTGACCAGCAGGTTGGGAATACGGGTCGGCATGACCGCCGGGATCTGCTCGGTGCCGTCGTAGTTGGGCACCCAGTCGACGGTTTCCTTGTGCAGGTCGGCCAGCAGCTCGTGCGCCAGCTTGGTCATGCGCACTTCGGTGTATCGCATGGCTGCGGCGTTATCGCCGTCCACCGAACCGAAGTTGCCCTGGCCGTCGACCAGCAGGTAGCGCAGCGAGAACGGCTGGGCCATACGCACGATGGTGTCGTAGACCGCAGTGTCGCCGTGCGGGTGGTACTTACCGATCACGTCACCGACCACACGGGCGGATTTCTTGTACGGCTTGTTCCAGTCGTTGCCCAGTTCGCTCATCGCATAGAGAACGCGACGATGCACGGGCTTCAAGCCGTCACGCGCATCGGGCAGCGCTCGCCCGACAATCACGCTCATCGCGTAGTCGAGGTAAGACTGTCTCAGTTCGTCTTCGATATTGACCGGGAGGATTTCTTTGGCCAGTTCGCCCATGAGAAGCCTGATTCCTTTTTCTGGTGAAACTTCGCAGCTCCATCAAGGGCCGAACGAAGCTCGCCGCCGCAGCGTTCAAGCGTGCGACGACTTACGACAAATCAATGAGTTGTGCCATGGATCTGCGCAATGAAGGCCGCCGTGATGGGCGGTCTTGGAAACTGCCGGATGTTATCACAAAGGCGGGGGCGGTGGGGAGAGGTGGCAGCTGGTCTGAGCCGGGTTTGACTCTTGGTTTTTTTATTGCCTGCACGGCCTCTTCGCGGGCTCGCCCGCTCCCACAGATTCACCACCGCCCTAAGGCCATGCGATATCCCTGTGGGAGCGGGCAAGCCCGCGAAGAGGCCGGTGCAGGCAGCGCAAAATCAGTGCAGGCGCTTGCGGCAAATCAACTGGGCCAGTTTGGCGGTATCCGGGCGCTCGACAACACCCCGCTCGGTCACGATAACGTCAATCAGGTCGGCCGGGGTCACGTCGAACACCGGGTTGAATACCTGCACATCCCGTACCGCCGGGGCACCGCCAAAGTCCGGCCACTCGTCGGCGTCACGCTCTTCCAGCGGGATATCCTCGCCGGTGGCCAGGTTCAGGTCGATGCTGGTGCTCGGCGCCACCACCATGAAGCGCACACCATGGTGCATGGCACTGACCGCCAACTGGTAAGTGCCGATCTTGCTGGCCACGTCGCCATTGGCAGCGATGCAGTCCGCGCCCACCACCACCCAGGTGATGCCCTTGGTCTTCATCAGATGCGCCAGCGCCGAGTCGGCGCACAGGGTCACCGGAATTCCCTCGTTGGCCATCTCCCAGGCCGTCAGGCGCGAGCCTTGCAGCCAAGGGCGAGTTTCGCCGGCATACACCCGCTCCACCATGCCCTCCAGGTAGCCGGCGCGGATCACCCCCAGCGCAGTGCCGAAACCGCCACTGGCCAAGGCACCGGCATTGCCGTAGGTAAGCAGCGTCTGGGCATTGCCCTGATGACGGCGGATCAGCTCGATGCCTTGCTGGGCCATGGTCAGGTTGGCTTCACGGTCGCTTTCGTGGACGGCCACTGCTTCTGCCTCCAGCGCTGCCAGCACGTCTTCATCCGGGCGCAGACGCAGCAGGCGCTCACGCATGCGGTTCAGTGCCCAGAACAGGTTGGCCGTCGTGGGGCGTGCTTCGGCAAGGGTGAGAAAGTCCTCTTCGAGGTCCATTTCCCAGTCGCCACCCTCTGCCAGCCGCTCTTCCAGGGCCAGTACCAGGCCGTAGGCGGCAGCAATGCCGATGGCCGAGGCGCCGCGCACTGCCATGTCGCGGATTGCCGCCGCCACCTGCGCGACATTGTCGCAGGCCAGCCAGCGTTCTTCCGACGGCAACAGGCGCTGGTCGAGCAGGTGCAAGATGCCGCCCTGCCAGCGGATCCCGGTCACCTTCTCCGCCGCCAAAAGTCGCTCGCGCATCGCCTCTCCCCGTGGTTCGCATGTCAAAAGCCGGCGATTATAGCGAGCCTGGGGGCCGAGCGCTCGGGTATACTCCGGCGCAATTTTGCGAAGTTTCAGAGGACTGTTCAATGAGCAACGTCGACCGCGCCGAAATCGCCAAGTTCGAAGCGCTGGCCCACCGCTGGTGGGACCGCGAAAGCGAGTTCAAGCCGCTGCACGAAATCAACCCGCTGCGCGTCAACTGGATCGACGAGCGGGCCAACCTGGCCGGCAAGAAAGTGCTGGACGTAGGCTGCGGCGGCGGCATCCTCAGCGAAGCCATGGCCCTGCGCGGCGCCACGGTCACCGGTATCGACATGGGCGAGGCCCCCCTGGCCGTGGCCCAGCTGCACCAGCTGGAGTCGGGCGTACAGGTGGAATACCGGCAGATCACCGCCGAAGCCCTGGCCGAAGAAATGCCTGAACAGTTCGACGTGGTCACCTGCCTGGAAATGCTCGAGCACGTGCCCGACCCATCCTCGGTGATTCGCGCCTGCTACCGCATGGTCAAGCCTGGCGGCCAGGTGTTCTTCTCCACCATCAACCGCAACCCCAAGGCCTACCTGCTGGCCATCGTCGGCGCCGAGTACATCCTGAAGATGCTGCCGCGCGGCACCCATGACTTCAAGAAGTTCATCCGCCCGTCCGAACTGGGCGCCTGGAGCCGCGATGCCGGCCTGCAGGTGAAGGACATCATCGGCCTCACCTACAACCCGCTGACCAAGCACTACAAGCTCAACAGCGACGTCGACGTCAACTACATGATCCAGACCCTGCGCGAGGAATGAGCATGCGTTTGCGAGCAGTACTCTTCGATATGGACGGCACCTTGCTCGACACGGCGCCGGACTTTATCGCCATCTGCCAGGCCATGCTCGCCGAGCGCGGCCTGCCGGCCATTGACGACAACCTGATCCGCGGCGTGATCTCTGGCGGCGCCCGCGCCATGGTTGCCACCACGTTTGCCATGGACCCGGAAGCCGAAGGCTTCGAGGCCCTGCGTCTGGAGTTTCTGGAGCGCTACCAGCGCGACTGCGCGGTACACAGCAAGCTGTTCGACGGCATGGCCGAGCTGCTGGCCGACATCGAGAAAGGCAACCTGCTGTGGGGCGTGGTCACCAACAAGCCGGTGCGCTTCGCCGAGCCCATCATGCAGCGGCTGGGCCTGGCCGAGCGCTCGGCACTGCTGATCTGCCCGGACCACGTGAAAAACAGCAAGCCTGACCCCGAGCCACTGACCCTGGCCTGCACGACGCTGGGCCTGGACCCTGCCACTGTGCTGTTCGTCGGCGACGATCTGCGCGACATCGAGTCTGGCCGCGACGCCGGCACCCGCACGGCAGCAGTGCGCTACGGCTATATTCATCCAGAGGACAACCCCAACAACTGGGGTGCCGACGTGGTGGTGGACCACCCGCTGGAACTGCGCAAAGTGATCGACAGCGCGCTGTGTGGCTGCTGAACTAGAGACAGGGAATACACAATGTTCGACTACACCGCCCGTCCCGACCTGCTGCAAGGCCGGGTCATCCTGGTTACCGGCGCCGGCCGCGGCATCGGTGCTGCGGCCGCCAAGGCTTACGCGGCAGTGGGCGCCACCGTGCTACTGCTGGGCAAGACCGAAGCCAACCTGAACGAGGTCTACGACGAGATCGAAGCCGCCGGGCACCCGCAACCGGTGGTCATCCCGTTCAACCTGGAAACCGCCCTGCCCCACCAGTACGACGAGCTGGCCGTGATGATCGAAGACCAGTTCGGCCGCCTGGACGGCCTGCTGAACAACGCCTCGATCATTGGCCCGCGCACGCCGCTGGAGCAGTTGTCGGGCGACAACTTCATGCGCGTGATGCACATCAACGTCGATGCTACCTTCATGCTCACCAGCACCCTGCTGCCACTGCTGAAACTGTCGGAAGACGCCTCGGTGGTGTTCACCAGCAGCAGCGTCGGGCGCAAGGGCCGGGCCTACTGGGGCGCTTATGGCGTGTCGAAGTTCGCCACCGAGGGCCTGATGCAGACCCTGGCCGACGAACTGGAAGGCGTGGCACCCGTGCGCTCCAACAGTATCAACCCGGGCGCCACGCGCACGGCGATGCGGGCCCAGGCTTACCCCAGCGAAAACCCGCAGAACAACCCGCTGCCTGAAGAGATCATGCCGGTGTACCTGTACCTGATGGGGCCGGATAGCAAAGAGGTGAATGGGCAGGCGTTGAACGCCCAATAAGCCTTGAGATTGCCAGGGCTGCTTTGCAGCCCATTCGCGGCACAAGGCCGCTCCTACAGGGGAATGTACAACCCGCCAGGAACGCTATCCCTGGAGGAGCGGCCTTGTGCCGCGAATGGGCCGGTACAGGCGGATGATCAGCCCGCCGCCAACGCCGGGCGCAAACGGCCTTGCTGGCGCCCTTCCAGCTGCATGCACCGCTCCAGGAACAGGTACATGCAGTCATAACTCTTGCAAATCGCCCTGCGCAACTCGGTACGCAGCCCCAGGGTCGGGTTCTCGCCGGCCAAGGTACAGATGATTTCCAGCGCCTCCCACGGGTGCGCATCGTCATACTGGGCATGCATCTTCAGCCATTTCATCGCCCGCTTGCGCTGGTCTTCCGGGAAGCCCTGGGCGTAGGTATCGGTCGAGCACACTACCGCCGACCATTCCCCGGTCGCACCTTCGATGGCGTAGTTGGTCGCCGCCATGGAAATGGCCAGGTTCTCGGTGGCGCACACGCGCCAGCACCAGTCGTTCAGGCCGTTGAGCTCGGGAGGTACTTCCTGGGCCTGCAGCTCATGCAGGTGCACACCATGGGCCTGGCACCAGTTCACCCAGTAGTCGGCATGGTTGAGCTCAACCCGGATATTGCGCATCAGCCAGCGCCGCGCCATGTCTTCGCCCTGATGGCGGCCATAGCGGGTCTTGGTCAGGTTGTGGGCCATGTACAGCGAGAACTGCTCCACCACCGGCCAGCCACCGATCAGGTACTGACGAATGGTCGACTGCTTGAGCTGGCCGTCGCGCAGGCGCGCGTAGAACTCATGCTCCACCACCCGGCGCTTGCTCTCGCGGCAGTCTTCAATCAGTTGCTGGGCCCATTGGGGATAGCTGGCGGGGTCCATCAAAGGCCCGATACGAACGAATGCATCAATCACTTTCAGCTCCTTGATCCTTGTGATTTCTCGCTAGCGAAACGTGCCAGGCGCCCGCTGCAACAGAGGCCGGGCGGCGATCCGTTGGCGCTGCAGACTGTCACAGGTGAACACCTGGGGGCGTTCGATCAGGTAACCCTGGGCGTAATCCACGCCGATTTCCTGCAGGGCCTGCTCGATCAAGGGTGTTTCGACGAACTCGGCTATGGTGCGTTTGCCCATGACATGGCCGATGTGGTTGATGACCTCTACCATGGCCCGGTTGACCGGGTCATCGAGCATGTCCTTGACGAAACTGCCGTCGATCTTCAGGTAATCCACGGGTAAATGCTTGAGGTAGGCGAACGACGACATGCCGGCGCAGAAGTCATCGAGCGAGAAGCGACAGCCCAGCCCCTTCAACTCGTTGATGAAGCGAATGGCACTGCCCAGGTTGGCAATCGCGCTGGTTTCGGTAATTTCGAAACAGATCATCCGCGGCGGAATGGCGTACTCGACAAACAACCGCTGCAGGTAATCGAGGAACTTGTCATCGCCGATGCTCGACCCCGACAGGTTGATCGCGCAGATCGACAGCGGCCCTTCGCGGCCTTCGTCCAGGCATTGGCGCACAACCTGGAACACATTGCGCACCACCCAGCGGTCCAGCGCAGTCATCAGGCCGTAGCGCTCGGCTGCGGGGATGAAGCTGCTGGGCAGGATGGTGCGGCCACTTTCGTCGTGCAGGCGCAGCAGGATTTCGATGTGGCCTGGGCCTTCGAAGGTTTTCAGCGGGGCAATTTCCTGTGCGTACAGGCAGAAGCGGTTTTCTTCCAGCGCCACATGCAAGCGCTGGATCCAGGCCATTTCGCCAAAACGCATGGACAGCTCGCTGTCGTCGGCGTGGTACACCTGCACGCGGTTGCGCCCCTTCTCCTTGGCCATGTAGCAGGCCATGTCGGCAGCACGCAGCGAGGTTTCCAGGGTGCCCGGGGTTTGGGCGATGTGCACCAGGCCGATACTGACCGTGGTGACGAACGGCCGCCCCTTCCACACGAAGTGCAGGCTCTGCACCATCTGGCGCAACTGCTCGGCGATGCGCTCGGCCTGGTCTGGCGGGCAGCTTTCCAGCAGCACGCCAAACTCGTCGCCACCCAGCCGGGCCAGCGTGTCACCTTCGCGCAGGCCAGATTGCAGCACGGCGCAGATGTGCCGCAGCAATTCGTCACCCGCGGCATGGCCGCAGGTGTCGTTCACCAGCTTGAACTGGTCGAGGTCCAGGAACATCAGCGAATGCCGCCCGGCCTGGCGCGCAAGGCCGTTCAGCGCCTGCTCCAGGCGGTATTCGAACTCACGGCGGTTGGCCAGGCCGGTCAGGGCGTCATGGGTGGCCTGCCAGGACAGGTTGGCGATGTACTGGCGCTCCTGGGTCATGTCATGCAGCACCAGCACGATGCCACTGAGCTGGCCGTCACTGACGATCGGCGAGCCCACCAGATTGATCGACACGGTGCTGCCGTCCAGCCGCTGGATCAGCCGGGCATGCTCGGCACCGCCCTTGAGGCTGCCGCTAAGCACCTGCTCGACCAGGCTGCGGCCATCTTCCTCGGCCTGCTCGTCCACCAGGCTGAACAGCGCCGACAGTGGCAGGCCCTGGGCCTGGCCAGACTGCCAATGGGTCAGTTGCTCGGCGGCCGGGTTCATGTAGCCGATGCAACCATCCACGTCGGCAGTAATGACCGCATCGCCAATGGCCTGCAAGGTGGTCTGTGCCCGCTCTTTTTCTGCCTGCAGGGCGGTGGCGAAAGCCTGACGCTGGGCCAGCAGCTTGCTGGAGCGGCGCCAGGCAATGGTAATGAGGAACATCGCTGTCAGCAGGTTGGTGATCAGCAGCACCCGCAGCAACATGCGCGAGCCTTCGCCCAAGGCATCACTGAACGCTTTGGCAGCGGGCGTGACCCCTTCGTTGATGGTGACGATGCGCGCCTTCCAGGCATTGACGGCCTGGGCGTCGACCGGGCCACTGGCAAAGCTCTGGCGCATCTCGCCGGCCAGCACATCCAGCTTGGCCAGGTAGTCGTCGCCGATATCCCAGTAGTCGATGGCTGTCTGCATGTAGCTGATGTTGCGGAAGTTACGGTAGAACCAGATGATCCGCTCGACATCGTCGGGGTGGTTGCCGCCTTGCAGAACGGCCTGGCGAGCAGCCTCCAGGTCGGGGCTGGGCTGATCGAGCACCTCGCGCAGCTGGTGGTCGCCCTGGGGCACCGTAATGGCCTGGCGATAGCGCTGATAGGTGCTTTCGTCGCGGGTGTCGGCGTACAGGTTCAGGTAATAGATGGCGTCTTTCTGCGCCTTCGACCACAGGCTTTCGCCCGCGACATAGGCGCGCACGGCCGAGAGCGTATAAAGGCTGAGGCTGCCCAGCGCCACCTGAAAGACCACAACGGCGATGAAGGGCCAGGTGATGCCGAGCAACTTCGGCGCTTCGAGTGTGCGATGTCCCTTCATGGAGTCCCTGTCACAGAGCAGATAAGGCGCAAATCGACCCAGACAAGCACAGCGTAGGCCATCTGCCATCAACGTGACGGGGTTTTTTTAGGGGCTGGCTTGAGGTAGGTGGCGACTGTTGGATCGAGCGCCAACACACGATCAAGCCTGAACGTCAGCTTTGCTGCAAGTGCCCATAAAGCTTGGCGTACAACCCACCCTCGGCAATCAGCTGCTGGTGGTCGCCATCTTCGGCTACATGCCCGCCATCGAACACCAGCACCCGGTCGGCCTGCTTCACCGCCGACAGCCGGTGGGCGATGATCAGCGTGGTGCGGCCGCTGAGGAAGCGCGCCAGGGCCAGGTGCAGGTTGTACTCGGTGGCGGCGTCCAACGCCGAGGTGGCTTCGTCGAGAATGACCACCTTGGGCTCGGCCAGCACCATGCGGGCGATGGCCAGGCGCTGCCGCTGCCCGCCAGACAAGCGCACGCCGGAGCGCCCCACCACACTGTCCAGGCCCTGCGGCAAGGCGGCGATGGTGGCGTCCAGCTGGGCGATGCGCAGCGCCTGCCAGCAGGCGTCGTCGCTGCTGTCGCGGCCCATGGTCAGGTTGGCGCGTACGGTGTCATTGAACAGCGACGGGTGCTGCAACACCACCGCGACGTTTTCGCGCAGGGTTTCCAGGCCGATTTCCTGCAGGCTGGCACCGCCAAAGCGGATGGTCCCGGCCTGGGCGCTGTAAAGGCCCAGCAGCAGTTGCACCAGGGTGCTCTTGCCGCCACCACTGGCGCCGACAATCGCCACCTTTTCGCCCGGAGCGATAGACAGGTCGAGGTTTTCCAGCACCGGCTCGTCGGCATAGGCAAAGCGCAAGTCGCGCACTTCGATGCCCACCGTCTCACGGCCGGCGAACGGGTCGCTGGCGGCCGGGTACTGCGGTTCGTCATCGCGCGCCAGCAGCTCGTTGAGGCGGCTCAGCGCACCGCCGGCGGCGTAGTAGGCATATTGCAGGTTGAGCAGTTGCTCCACCGGCCCGATCATGAACCACAGGTAGCTGAACACCGCCAGCATCTGGCCGATCGACAAATCGGAGAACAGTACGGTCAGCATGGCTGCGGCGCGGAAGATATCGATGCCGAACTGGAACAACAAGCCGCTGGCACGGCCACTGGCATCGCTCTTCCACTGCGAATCCACGGCGTAGTCACGCACTTCGCGGGCGCGCAGGCCCAAACGGCCAAGGAAGTAACCCTGGCGGTTGCTGGCACGGATTTCCTGGATGGCATCGAGGGTTTCCGTCAGCGCCTGGGTAAAGCGCGCGGTGCTGTCGTTCTCAAGCTTTTTCAGGTGTTTGACGCGTTTGCCCAGCTGCACGGTGAAATAGATCACCAGCGGGTTGAACAGCAAGATCAGCAAGGCCAGCTGCCAGTGCATCCAGATCAGGATCGCCGCTGTACCGGTCAGGGTCAGCATGGCCACCAGGAAGCGGCTGAGGGTTTCGCCCACGAACTTGTCCAGGGTGTCCAGGTCGGTGACCAGGTGGGTGGTTACCGTGCCGCTGCCCAGGCTTTCGTATTCCTTCAGCGAAATGCGCTTGAGCCGCTCGATCAGGCGGATGCGCAGGCGGTAGACGATATCCTTGGCCAAACCGGCAAACAGCTTGGCCTGGATCACGTTGAACGCCAGGGCAGCCACGCGGAGGCACAAGGTGAGCGCCAGCATCAGCCCGATATAACCGGCTGCCACCTGCCAGTTGGAGGGCAGCAGGTGGTTCATCCACTTCAGCGCAGCATCGCCATGACCGAGCAGTACTTCGTCCACCAACAGGGGCAGCAGCAACGGAATGGGCACGCTGCAGCAAGCCGCCAGCACGGCGATGAAGTTGGCAGACCAGAGGTTCTTCTTGTGATGCAGGGCCAGGCGGCGGATTTCCGCCCAGCTCAGTCGATCACCCGCAGCGTGAGGCTTGCCCGGCACCGGGTCGGGTGACCCAGGCACATCAAGCACAGGCGGCCTGCTGCAGCCAGCGGCCAAGCAAGGGTTGCAGGCGCTCCAGCGGCTGGTAGCCGTTGGTCAGCAGGGCCAGTTGGCCATTGCGCTCGGCCAGCAGGGTCGGAAAGCCGGCAATACCCAGGTCCTGGGCCCAGCTGAAATCGGCTGCGGTGGCGGCGCGGGTATCGGCGCGGGCGAAGGTTTCGGCAAACACGGTGCGGTCGAAGCCGCACTGCGAGGCCAGCTCGACCAGCTGCGGCGCCGTGGTCACGTCCACGCCCTGCTCGTAGAACGAACGCTGGATCAGCGCCAGCAGCGGCCAGACGCGTTCGGCGTCCAGCTCACGGGCAGTGACCAGGGCGCGGCAGGCCGGCTCGGTGTCGTAGACGAAGCCCTCAGGCATGGCCCCTTCGAAACGAAATGTCTGGCCGGTGGCGTCGGCCACCGCCTGCCAGTGTTCGAGGATGTACTTGCGGGTGGAGCTGTCCAGGGCGCTGCCGCCGGTGCGCAGCCCGCCCGGCACCACGCGGGTGACAACGCCCGCCTCACGCGCCTGGGCGATCAGGGCGGCGGCTACCGGCGCGAAACCCCAGCACCAGGAGCACATCGGGTCCATCACATAAATCAGGCGTGCAGGCATGCATCAGGCCTCGGCTTTGTAGTTGTAACCGATCGGGTGCGGCAGGTTGCGGGCCTTGGCCAGCTCGATCTGCTTCTGCCGGTCGATGGCACTGCGCCGGGTTTTCTCGCTCAGGGTGTCCCAGCAATGCGGGCAGCTGACACCTGGCGAATAGTGCTCGGACGCGCGCTCCTCTGCGTTGATCGGGTGGCGGCAGGCGTGGCACTGGTCGTACTCGCCTTCGCTCAGGTCATGGCGCACCGTAACGCGGTTGTCGAAGACGAAGCAGTCGCCGTCCCACAGGCTTTCTTCCTGAGGCACTTCCTCGAAGTACTTCAGCACGCCACCCTTAAGATGATAGACCGCCTCGAAGCCTTCACCGAGCATGTAGCTGGAGGCTTTTTCGCAACGAATGCCGCCGGTGCAGAACATGGCCACTTTCTTGTGCTTGCTGGGGTCGAAGTTGGCCTTGATGTACGCCGGGAACTCGCGGAATGTTTCGGTCTTCGGGTCCATCGCGCCCTTGAAGGTGCCGATGGCCACTTCGTAGTCGTTGCGGGTATCGATCAGCAGCACTTCCGGGTCGCTGATCAGCGCGTTCCAGTCCTTGGGCTCGACATAGGTGCCGACCGCCTGGTTCGGATCCACGCCCGGCACGCCGAGGGTGACGATCTCTTTCTTGAGCTTGACCTTGGTGCGGTAGAACGGCTGCTCGTCGCAGTACGACTCTTTATGGTCGACATCAGCCAGGCGCGGGTCGTTGCGCAGCCAGGCCAGCAGGCCGTCGATGCCTTCGCGGGTGGCCGACACGGTGCCGTTGATGCCTTCGTGGGCCAGCAGCAGGGTGCCTTTGACGTCATTGTCGAGCATGGCCTTGAGCAGCGGCTCGCGCAGCTCGACGTAGTCTTGCAGGGTGACGAACTTGTACAGCGCCGCGACGACGATAGGTTGTGACATGAAGCGGGTTCTCCAGGTGGTTGCCCTCGTAAGGGGCGGACCGGGTTTGACAAAAAGCAGGGGGCGCTTTGCGCCCCATTCGCGGCACAAGGCCGCTCCTACAGGGAAATACACAACCCAACGGGTGGTGCAATCCCTGTAGGAGCGGCCTTGTGCCGCGAATGGGCCGCACAGCGGCCCCCTTGGATGGTACGGATTCTACCAGAACAACAAAAAGGTTTCAGTGCCCGCCGCCGGCGCACACCGGCGAGGCCGGCGCAACGCCGACCTTGGCCCACTCTTCCGCGGTGTAGGTATGAATGGCCAGGGCATGGATCTGGCCCATCAGCTCACCCATGGTGGCGTACACCTTCTGGTGGCGCTTGACGCTGTTCAACCCGGCAAACTGCTCGCTGACGATCACTGCCTTGTAGTGGGTCTCCTGACCACGACTGTGCATGTGGCTTTCGTCGAGCACTTGCAGGTGCTGCGGCGCCAGGGCGCCCAGCTGTTGTTCAATGCGCTGTTGCATGGTCATTGCGGCGTGCTCACTTCTTGGCAGGGACGGCAGCCTTGCCAGCGTTAGGGTCCAGTTCCTTGGTCATGTCTTCCAGCAGCTTGTTCACCACCGGCACTGCTGGCTCCAGGCTCTGCTGGGTCAGCTGGGCCGACTGCTGGGTAACCTTGGGCATTTCACGCAGGACTTTCTTGCCCAGCGGCGATTCATAGAACTTGACCAGGTCTTTCAGCTCTTGCTCGGTGAAGGTCTGGGTGTACAGGTCGACCATCTTCGGCTTCAGCTTGTTCCAGCCGATGGCGTTGTCCAGCGCGGCGTTGGCTTTGGCCTGGTAGCTTTCCAGCACTGGCTGTTTGGCGGCCGGGGCCTTGGTTTGCGCGAAGCGCTGGGCGAACATCTGTTGGACCTGCATGTACACCGGGGTGCCCAGCTTGTCGGCGTTGGCCAGGGTCAGGAATTTCTCGGCAGCAGCGTTGTGGCTGGCGGTGGCAGCGAGCACCTGGCCGCTGGCGCAAGCCAGGGCAACGGCGGCACAAAGGACACGGAGACGGGTCATTGCATTTCCTTCAAGAAGAGGGAGGCGGGTACCTCAGAGTAGAGCATTCTGCGCCGTGGTGGCGATGTGCTCAAGTGGCACGACGAGCGACGGAACCGCTCGGTCGAATCAGGGCCTAAACTGCGATTTCGAACTACACAGGAGTGAGTACAGAATGAGCCGTATCGAGACAGACAGCCTGGGCCCGGTCGAAGTTCCTGATGGCGCCTACTGGGGTGCGCAAACCCAGCGTTCGCTGATCAATTTCGCCATTGGCAAGGAACGCATGCCCCTCGCGGTGCTGCACGCCCTGGCGCTGATCAAGAAAGCCGCGGCACGCGTCAACGACCGCAACGGCGACCTGCCGGCCGACATCGCCCGACTGATCGAACAAGCCGCCGACGAAGTGCTTGATGGCCAGCACGACGACCAGTTCCCGTTGGTCGTGTGGCAGACCGGCAGCGGCACGCAAAGCAACATGAACGTCAACGAAGTGATCGCCGGGCGCGCCAACGAACTGGCCGGCAATGGCCGTGGCGGCAAAGCGCCAGTGCACCCCAACGACCACGTCAACCGCTCGCAGAGCTCCAACGACTGCTTCCCCACAGCCATGCACATCGCTGCGGCGCAGGCGGTGCACGAGCAGCTGCTGCCGGCGGTCGCCGAACTGTCGTCGGGGCTTGCCGAGCTGTCGGCCCGCCACCAAAAGCTGGTGAAGACCGGCCGCACGCACATGATGGACGCCACGCCGATCACTTTCGGCCAGGAGGTGTCCGCCTTCGTCGCCCAGCTCGACTATGCCCAGCGCGCCATCCGCGCCACCCTGCCGGCGGTATGCGAACTGGCCCAGGGCGGCACCGCTGTGGGCACCGGGCTCAATGCCCCGCATGGCTTTGCCGAAGCCATCGCTGCCGAGTTGGCGGCGGAGTCCGGCCTGCCGTTTGTGACGGCGCCAAACAAGTTCGCGGCGCTGGCCGGCCATGAACCGCTGACCAGCCTGGCAGGCGCCTTGAAAACCCTGGCCGTGGCGCTGATGAAAATCGCCAACGACTTGCGCCTGCTGGGCTCCGGCCCACGCGCAGGCTTTGCCGAAGTGCGCCTGCCGGCCAACGAACCGGGCAGTTCGATCATGCCCGGCAAGGTTAACCCGACCCAGTGCGAGGCGCTGTCGATGCTGGCTTGCCAGGTGCTGGGCAACGATGCCGCCATCGGTTTTGCCGCTAGCCAGGGGCATCTGCAGCTGAACGTGTTCAAGCCGGTGATCATCCACAACCTGTTGCAGTCGATCGAACTGCTGGCCGATGGCTGCCGCAACTTCCAGTTGCACTGCGTGGCGGGCATCGAGCCCGATGCCGAGCAAATGGCCGCGCACCTGGAGCGGGGCTTGATGCTGGTGACAGCGTTGAACCCGCATATCGGCTATGACAAGGCGGCGGAAATTGCCAAGAAGGCTTACAGCGAAGGCAAGACCTTGCGCGAGGCTGCGCTGGAGTTGAAGTACCTGACCAATGAGCAGTTCGACCAGTGGGTGCGGCCGGAGAACATGCTGGCACCGGGTGGCAAGGGCTGAGCTCTTCATTGCCTGCTCCGGCTTGCCGGCGATAGGGCCGGAGCAAGCGATCAATGAACCTGGGCCAGCCGCGCCCGCCTCGCACGCCAACTGGCCACCAGCGAGGGCCCCAGCGCCACCAGCGCCGAGCCGGACACCACGGTCACCGCCCCTACATAACCCAGGGCATTGATGTCCTCGGCCTGCACATATTCCGGCCACACCAGTGCCGCCAGCGCCACCGCGACAAAGGTCACCAGCGGTGTCAACGCCAGGGTGGCACTCACCCGCGACGCCTCCCAGTGCGCCAGCGCCTCGGCAAATGCGCCGTAAGCCACCAGGGTATTCAGGCAGCAGGCCAGCAGCAGCCAGCCCTGCACCGGAGTCAGTTGTAACGCCTCCAGCGGGTGTACCCAAGGCGTGAGCAGCGCAGCACAACTGAGGTAGATCACCATCATCACCTGCTGTGAATGCCACACGGTCAGCAGTTGCTTCTGGCTGAGGGCGTAGAACACCCAGATGCTGGTGGCCAGCAGAATGGTCAGCACGCCGGTGGTGTAGGTGCCCAATGAAGTCAGCAGCTCTTCGAGGCGCTGGTTGAAAAACAGGCCAAACCCCGCCAGCAGAATCACCAGGCCCACGCCCTGCCCCAGGCTGAAGCGCTCGCGGAACACGAACACGCTGGCCACCAGCAACAGCACCGGGCCGACCTGTACCACCAGTTGCGCGGTCCCAGGGCTGAGCAGGTTTAGGCCGATCAGGTACAGCACGTAGTTGCCCATCAGGCCCAGCACGGCCACCACTACCAGGCCTTTGCCCCTGGGTGCCAGCCGGGTGAATGACGGCAGGCGCCGCCTGGCTGCCAGCCAGGCGAACAGCAGGCCACCGGAAACCAGCAGGCGGTACCAGGTGACGGTGATCGGGTCGACCACCTGCAGTACCTGTTTGAGCTTGATCGGCAAGATGCCCCAGAGCAATGCGGTCAGAAGTGCCAGGAACAGGCCATAGCTCCAGCGGCCGGAAGTGGTGTGCATAGCGTCCTCGATCAAGCCCGTGGTGGGGGTGACTGAATTCTACGGGCTTGGAGGGCAGTGACGGGGAAGAGTGCCAAGAAAAGAATTCATCAGGTCATTCTTGTGTGGCATGGCTTGGCAGGTGTGCAGCCTGTTCTGGTCTCTTCGCGGGTTCACCCGCGAATAGGTCAGAACAGGCAATCAAGAGCCCTGGCTATTTCTTGTCCTTGGCAAACGCCGCTTCAAGCGCCTGGTTGATGGTGCGCAGCACCTTGACCCGCGCCCAGCGCTTGTCGTTGGCCTCCACCAGCGTCCATGGCGCAATCTCGCTGCTGGTGCGGTCGACCATGTCGCCCACCGCCTGGGCATACTCGTCCCACTTGTCGCGGTTGCGCCAGTCGTCCTCGGTGATCTTGTAGCGCTTGAACGGGATCTGCTCACGCTCCTGAAAACGCTCCAGCTGGGTCTGCTGGTCGATCGCCAGCCAGAACTTCACCACCACCACACCGGCGTTCACCAACTGCTCTTCAAAGTCGTTGATCTCGCTGTAGGCACGCATCCAGTCGGCCGAACTGCAAAATCCCTCGACCCGTTCCACCAGCACCCGGCCATACCAGGAACGGTCGAAGATGGTGAACTTGCCGCGTGCCGGAATATGCCGCCAGAACCGCCACAGGTAGGGCTGCGCCCGCTCTTCTTCGGTGGGCGCGGCAATCGGCACGATGCGGTACTGGCGCGGGTCCAGCGCCGCCGCCACGCGGCGGATGGCACTGCCCTTGCCGGCAGCATCGTTGCCTTCGAACACGGCCACCAGGGCGTGCCGGCGCATGCGCTTGTCGCGCAGCAGGCCGGCCAGGCGGGCCTGTTCGGTGACCAACTGCTCCTGATAGTCAGCCTTGTCCAGGCGCAACGTCATGTCCAGGGCGCCGAGCAGGCTGCGGTCGTCGATGCTGCGGCCCAGCGGGGCGACATTGCCCTGGTGCTTGCCCTTGGGGTTGTTGGCCAGCGCGGCTTGCAGGCTGTCCAGCAGGATGCGCCCCACCGCCAGGCTACGGTAGTTCGGGTCTACCCCTTCGACGACATGCCACGGCGCATAGTCGCGGCTGGTGCGGCGCAGCACGCGCTCGCCAAAGCGCACGAAGCGGTCGTAGGTTTGCGACTGCTGCCAGTCCAGCGGGCTGATCTTCCAGCTGTGCAGCGGGTCGTCCTTGAGCGATTTCAGCCGTGCCTTCATCTGCTTCTTGGACAGGTGGAACCAGAACTTGATGATCAGCGCACCTTCATCACACAGCATCTGCTCCAGGCGCTCGGCGCCCATGATGGCCTGATCGAGCACGGCATCCTTGAACACGCCGTGCACCCGCCCCTGCAGCATCTGGCTGTACCAGTTGCCAAAGAACACGCCCATCCGCCCCTTGGGTGGCAAAGCCCGCCAGTAACGCCAGGCGGGCGGCCGTGCCAGCTCTTCGTCGGTTTGCTGGTCGAAGGTGAGCACATCGATCATGCGCGGGTCCATCCACTCGTTGAGCAGCTTTACCGTCTCACCCTTGCCAGCGCCTTCGATGCCGTTTATCAGCACGATCACCGGGAAGCGCGCCTGCTGCTTGAGTTCGTACTGGGCTTCGAGCAGGGCCTCGCGTAAAGCGGGCACCTCGGCGTCGTAAGCCTCCTTGTCGATGCTGTGGCCGATTTCGGCGGATTCGAACATGCACTGGCTCCTTCAATGGATAAGCAAGACTAGCGGATTTCATTTATGCCTGTACTGACCTGTTCGCGCGTGAACGCGCTCCCACAGGTAACCCGGATGGCATAAAATCCCGCCATCCGCTGCAACCGAGCCAACCATGTCCACCCTCCTCCAGCACGCCCAGATCGACTGGGACGACCAGGGCCGCCCCCACTCGCGGCAATATGACGACGTCTATTTCGCGGTCAACGAAGGCATCGAAGAAACCAAACACGTATTCCTCGGCCAGACCCGCCTGGCCGAGCGCTTTGCCAACCTGACGCCGCACAGCTGCATGGTGATCGGCGAAACCGGTTTTGGCACCGGCATGAACTTTTTCTGCGCCTGGCAGCTGTTTGACCAGCACGCCCACAGCGACGCACGCCTGCACTTCATCAGTGTCGAGAAATACCCCCTCGGCCACGACGACATGGCCCGCGCCGTGCGCCTGTGGCCTGAACTTGCCGCCTACACCGAGCCCCTGCTGGAACAATATGTGGCGGTGCACCCGGGCTTTCAGCAATTCACCTTCGCCAATGGCCGGGTCACCCTGACCCTGCTGATCGGCGACGTGCTCGAGCAGCTGCCACAACTCGATGCGCGGATCGATGTGTGGTTCCTCGACGGTTTCGCCCCGGCCAAGAACCCCGACATGTGGACACCGGAGCTGTTCGCGCAGCTGGCGCGGCTATCGCACCCGGGCACTGTGCTGGGCACATTCACCACCACCGGCTGGGTGCGCCGCAGCCTGGTCGACGCCGGTTTCGCCATGAAGAAGGTACCAGGCATCGGCAAGAAGTGGGAGGTTATGAGCGGCGCCTACGTCGGCCCCCAGCCAGCCCAAGGCGCACCTTGGTACGCACGCCCCGCCCCTTCACAGGGGCCACGCGAGGCACTGGTGATCGGTGCCGGGCTGGCCGGCAGTACAACCGCTGCCAGCCTGGCCCGGCGTGGCTGGCAGGTCACCGTGCTGGAGCGCCACGAAGCGCCGGCCCAGGAAGCTTCGGGCAATCCGCAGGGGGTGCTGTACCTCAAGCTGTCCGCCCATGGCACCGCACTTTCACAGATGATCCTGTCCGGTTTCGGCTACACCCGGCGCCAGCTTGAACGCCTGCAGCGTGGCCGCGACTGGGATGCCTGCGGCGTGCTGCAACTGGCCTTCGACAACAAGGAAGCTGAGCGCCAAGGCAAGCTGGCTGCCGCCTTCGACCACGATTTGCTGCACGCACTGGAGCGCGCCGACGCCGAAGCCATCGCCGGGGTGGCCTTGCCGGCCGGCGGGTTGTTTTACCCCGAAGGCGGCTGGGTGCACCCACCTGCGTTGTGCCAGCAACAGCTGCAGCACCCAGGGATTCGGCTGGTCACCCATCAGGAAGTGCTGGAGCTGCGCAAGGCAGACCAGCAGTGGCAGGCCTGGGCAGGTGACCGCCTGATTGCCAGCGCGCCCGTGGTGATTCTGGCCGGTGCCGCCGAAGTCAGGCGCTTCGAGCCTTGCGCGCAACTGCCGCTCAAGCGTATCCGGGGGCAGATTACCCGCTTGCCCGCCACCGCCAGCAGCCGGGCGTTGCGCACCGTGGTGTGTGCGGAGGGCTACGTGGCGCCGCCGCGCGGTGATGAACATACCCTGGGCGCAAGCTTTGATTTTCACAGCGAAGACTTGGCGCCGACGCTGGCCGAGCACCAGGGCAACCTGGCGTTGCTGGACGAGATTTCCGTCGACCTGGCGCAGCGCCTGGGCACAGCCAGGTTGGCCCCTGAGCAGTTGCAGGGGCGCGCGGCATTCCGTTGCACCAGCCCGGATTACCTGCCGATCGTGGGGCCGGTAGCTGATGCACAGGCGTTTGCCGAGGCCTATGCGGTGTTGGGCCGGGATGCGCGGCAGGTGCCGGATGTAGCCTGCCCTTGGCTGGATGGGTTGTATGTGAACAGCGGGCATGGGTCGCGCGGGTTGATCACGGCGCCGCTCAGTGGCGAGCTGGTGGCGGCCTGGGTGTGTGGTGAACCGCTGCCGTTGCCCCGGGCAGTGGCAGAGGCGTGTCATCCGAACCGGTTTGCCTTGCGTAAGCTGATTCGGGGGAAGTAAGAAATCGGGCCGCTGTGCGGCCCTTCGCGGGCTCGCCCGCTCCCACAGGCATAGCACGAGTCGGGCTTGCCCCCGGACATTGCCCAGCGGCCACATATAACAAATCGTTCTAAAACTCTCAAAAAGCACATCGGTCAGTTCCTTAAGGTGCCCTAATCCTGGGCACCCCCTCCCCAACGGAAAAACCGGTAAGGACTTATGTGCGGATTAGCAGGAGAGTTGCGTTTCACCCCCATCGACCAGGCCCCTCGCCCAGCCGACCTGGCTGCGGTAGAGCGCATAACGCATCACCTCGCGCCTCGCGGCCCGGATGCGTGGGGCTTCCATAGCCAAGGCCCTATTGCCCTCGGCCACCGGCGCCTGAAAATCATGGACTTGTCCGACGGCTCGGCGCAGCCGATGGTCGACAACACCTTGGGCCTGTCACTGGCGTTCAACGGTGCCATCTACAACTTCCCCGAACTGCGCCAGGAGCTGCAAGACCTGGGCTACAGCTTCTGGTCCGACGGCGACACCGAGGTGCTGCTCAAGGGCTACCACGCTTGGGGCGCGGCCTTGCTGCCCAAGCTCAACGGCATGTTCGCCCTGGCCATCTGGGAGCGCGACAACCAGCGCCTGTTCCTGGCCCGCGACCGCCTGGGCGTAAAGCCCCTGTACCTGTCGCGCAACAGCGAGCGCCTGCGTTTTGCCTCGACCCTGCCAGCGCTGCTCAAGGGCGGCGACATCGACCCGATGCTCGACCCGGTGGCGCTCAACCATTACCTGAACTTCCATGCCGTGGTGCCGGCACCACGTACCCTGCTGGCCAACGTGCAAAAGCTGGAGCCCGGCACCTGGATGCGCATCGACCGCCATGGCGAGGTCGAGCGCCAGACCTGGTGGCAGCTGAAATACGGTGCCAACCCGGATGAGCGTGAGCTGGACCTGGAAGGCTGGACCACCCGCGTGCTCGACGCCACCCGCGACGCCGTGGCCATCCGCCAACGCGCGGCCGTCGACGTCGGCGTGCTGCTGTCCGGTGGTGTCGACTCCAGCCTGCTGGTCGGTCTGCTGCGCGAAGCGGGCGTGGACGACCTGTCGACCTTCTCCATCGGTTTTGAAGATGCCGGTGGCGAACGTGGCGACGAGTTCCAGTATTCCGACCTGATCGCCAAGCACTACGGCACCCGCCACCACCAGCTGCGCATCGCCGAACACGAGATAATCGACCAGCTGCCAGCGGCATTCCGCGCCATGAGCGAGCCAATGGTCAGCCACGACTGCATCGCCTTCTACCTGCTGTCGCGGGAAGTGGCCAAGCACTGCAAGGGCGTGCAAAGCGGCCAGGGCGCCGACGAGCTGTTCGCCGGGTACCACTGGTACCCGCAGGTGGACGGCGCCGATGACGCCTTTGCGGCTTACCGCGATGCATTCTTCGACCGCAGCCACGCCGAATACCGCGACACCGTGCAGGCGCCCTGGCTGCTTGAAACCGACGCGGCCGGCGACTTCGTACGCGAGCACTTCGCCCGCCCCGGCGCCCGCGACGCGGTGGACAAAGCCCTGCGCCTGGACAGCACGGTGATGTTGGTTGATGACCCGGTCAAGCGAGTGGACAACATGACCATGGCCTGGGGCCTGGAGGCACGTACGCCATTCCTCGATTACCGCCTGGTGGAGCTGTCGGCGCGTATTCCGGCGCGCTTCAAGCTGCCCGATGGCGGCAAGCAGGTGCTCAAGCAGGCGGCGCGACGGGTGATCCCGCATGAGGTGATCGACCGCAAGAAGGGCTACTTCCCGGTGCCGGGCCTCAAGCACCTTGAAGGCGCCACCCTGGGCTGGGTGCGTGAGCTGCTGACCGACCCCAGCCAGGACCGCGGGCTGTTCAACCCGGCCATGCTCGACCGCCTGCTGAGCAACCCGCACGGCCAGCTCACCCCGCTGCGCGGCTCCAAGCTGTGGCAGCTGGCGGCGCTGAACCTGTGGCTGAGCGAACAAGGAATCTGACCGATGAAAGCCCATGAAATCGCATACGGTCAGCGCCTGCTGCGCGGCCAGGCGCCGTCCTATGAGCGCCTGCAGGCACGCCTGGCCGGCGACGGCAGCCAGCCCCACGACCAGCCGCGTGCCGTGCACTGCGGCTGGGGCCGGCTGCTGATCGGCCATACCTACCCCGACCCGGCCAGCCTGGCCGAGGCGCTGCTGGACGAAAGCCCCGGCGAACGCGACATCGCCCTGTACGTGGCCGCGCCGCAGCAGTTGTTGGCCCAGGCCCCGCAGCAACTGTTCCTCGACCCGTCCGACACCCTGCGTCTGTGGTTTACCGACTACCGGCCAGCGCAGCGGGTGTTCCGCGGTTTCCGTGTGCGCCGGGCGCAGAGCCCCGCCGACTGGCAGGCGATCAACACCCTGTACCAGGCGCGCGGCATGCTGCCGGTCGACGCCGAACTGCTTACGCCCCGGCACTTGGGCGGACCGGTGTACTGGCTGGCCGAGGACGAAGACAGCGGCGCGGTGATCGGCAGCGTCATGGGCCTGAACCACGCCAAGGCGTTCGATGACCCGGAGCACGGCAGCAGCCTGTGGTGCCTGGCAGTCGACCCGCACTGCACCCGCCCCGGCGTGGGCGAGGTGCTGGTGCGCCACCTGATCGAGCACTTCATGAGCCGTGGCCTGGCTTACCTCGACCTGTCGGTGCTGCACGACAACCGCCAGGCCAAGCGCCTGTATGAAAAGCTGGGTTTTCGCAACCTGCCCACCTTTGCGGTCAAGCGCAAGAACGGCATCAACGAGCAGTTGTTTCTTGGCCCCGGGCCGCAGGCGGACCTCAACCCCTACGCCCGCATCATTGTCGATGAGGCCCGGCGCCGCGGCATCGAGGTGCAGGTGGATGACGCCGCCGCCGGCCTGTTCACCTTAAGCCTGGGCGGGCGACGCATTCGCTGCCGTGAATCGCTCAGCGACCTGACCAGTGCCGTGACCATGACCCTGTGCCAGGACAAGCGCCTGACCCAACACGCCCTGGGCAATGCCGGGCTGCAGGTGCCGGCGCAGCAGCTGGCGGGTAATGCCGACGACAACCTGGCGTTTCTCGACGAGCATGGCGCGGTGGTGGTCAAGCCGGTCGACGGCGAGCAAGGCCAGGGCGTGGCGGTTAACCTGACCTGCATCGATGACATCACCCGCGCCGTGGCGCACGCTCGCCAGTTCGACAGCCGCGTGCTGCTGGAAAGCTTCCATGCCGGGCTCGACCTGCGCATCGTGGTGATCGGCTACGAAGTGGTGGCCGCTGCCATCCGCCACCCGGCACAGGTGCTGGGCGATGGCAAACACAGCGTGCGCCAGTTGATCGAAGCCCAGAGCCGTCGGCGCCAGGCTGCCACCGGCGGCGAAAGCCGCATTCCGCTGGACGACGAAACCGAGCGCACCCTGCGCGCCGCGGGGTTTGGCTATGACGATGTGTTGCCGGCCAGCCAGCGCCTGGCCGTGCGACGCACCGCCAACCTGCACACCGGTGGCACCCTGGAGGATGTGACCGAACGCCTGCACCCGGTGCTGGCGGACGCTGCCGTGCGCGCTGCACGGGCGCTGGAAATTCCTGTGGTCGGGCTGGACTTCATGGTGCGCGATGCCGGGCAGCCGGAGTACGTGATCATCGAAGCCAACGAACGTGCCGGCTTGGCCAACCATGAACCCCAGCCAACGGCCGAGCGCTTTATCGACCTGCTGTTTCCGCATAGCCGGCCGTTGGCGTAACCGCTGATGGCCTCTTCGCGGGCGCGCCCGCTCCCACAGGCCCGCCACAGTTCCTGAGGCTTGTGGGGTCCCTGTGGGCGCGGGCGTGCCCGCGAAGAAGTCAACGCAACTCTAAGGAGTACTCATGTCCGAACGACTCCCCGAACCCGATCTCGACTACCTCAAACGTGTGCTGCTGGAGATGCTGGCCATCCCCAGCCCCACCGGTTTCACCGACACCATCGTGCGCTACGTGGCCGAACGCCTGGACGAGTTGGGCATACCCTTCGAGCTGACCCGCCGTGGCACCATTCGCGCCACCCTCAAGGGCCGCCAGACATCCCCCGACCGCGCCGTGTCGGCCCACCTGGACACCATCGGCGCCAGCGTGCGCCAGTTGCAGGACAACGGCCGCCTGGCGCTGGCACCGGTGGGTTGCTGGTCCAGCCGCTTTGCCGAAGGTAGCCGGGTCAGTGTATTCACCGATACCGGCGTGTTCCGTGGCAGCGTGCTACCGCTGATGGCCAGCGGGCATGCCTTCAATACCGCCATCGATCAGATGCCGGTGAGCTGGGAGCATGTGGAAGTGCGTCTGGATGCCTACTGCGCCACCCGCGCCGACTGTGAGGCACTGGGGATCAGCATTGGTGACTTTGTCGCCTTCGACCCGTTGCCAGAGTTTACCGAAAGCGGCCATATCAGCGCCCGTCACCTGGACGACAAGGCCGGTGTCGCGGCATTGCTGGCGGCACTGAAAGCTGTGGTGGAAAGCGGTCGCCAGCCGCTGATCGACTGCCATCCGCTGTTCACCATCACCGAGGAAACCGGCTCGGGCGCAGCCGGCGCCCTGCCATGGGATGTCAGCGAGTTCGTCGGCATCGACATTGCCCCGGTGGCACCCGGCCAGGCGTCCAGCGAGCATGCGGTGAGCGTGGCCATGCAGGACTCGTCAGGGCCCTACGACTACCACCTGTCCCGGCATTTGCTGAAGCTGGCCGGCGACCACGATTTGCCGGTGCGCCGTGACCTGTTCCGCTATTACTTCAGCGATGCCCATTCGGCGGTGACGGCGGGGCATGACATCCGCACCGCACTAGTTGCATTTGGTTGCGACGCCACCCATGGCTACGAACGCACGCACATCGACAGCCTTGCGGCGTTGAGCCGGTTGCTGTCGGCGTACTTGTTGAGCCCGCCAGTGTTTGCCAGCGACTCGCAGCCGGCCAATGCCTCGCTGGAAAGGTTCAGCCACCAGTTGGAGCACGATGCACAGATGGAAAGCGACACGCGGGTGCCTGCGGTGGACAGCCTGGTCGGCAATAAAAGCTGATGGCCTTGGGGGGCTGCTTGGCAGCCCCCCAATTCCCGAACGTTTCGCGTAGCATTGCCACACTTACTTCAGAAACGACCCACCATGCTGATCCCCTACGACCAACTGCAAGCCGAAACCCTGACCCTGCTGATCGAGGACTTCGTCACCCGCGATGGCACCGACAATGGCGACGATACCCCGCTGGAGACGCGCGTACTGCGGGTGCGCCAGGCGTTGGCGAAGGGCCAGGCATTCATCCTGTTCGACCTGGAAAGCCAGCAATGCCAGTTGCTCGCCAAGCATGACGTGCCCCGCGAGCTGCTCGACTAGCAGGCCCGGCCCCCTTCGCGGGCAAGACTGCGCAGGGATGCTGAAGGCACCATCAGGCCTCGCCTTGCTTGGCCTCCTTGATGCGCTTGTACACCTCGGCCCGGTGCACCTGCACCGAGCGCGGGGCTTCCACGCCAAAACGCACCACGCCCTCCCGGACATCCACCACCATGATGCGGATGTTATCGCCAATCACGATGATTTCCCCCACTTCACGCCCGATTACCAACATGTTCCGATCCTCTTGCCAAAGGGAAAACCGGAGACTGCCTGCCAGGCATTCGGCTACTCAATAGTTCCACTACAATTCAGAAGGGCCCTACATTTCAGGGTAACTTCCCCTACAGACTATTCCTCGTGAACAGGACTTGGCGCGCACTTTCAGCGGCCTATCGGCATTGTGCTGCGAAGCGGCCGGAACAAGCGGTACACCGATGGAATCTTTCGCAAGCGGCGCCGGTCCGATTTAACAAGAGGCCTGCAGTTCGAGGCCCTTGCCCCTCAACCACGCAAGGACTCCACCATGACCACGATCCTTATCATCATCCTGATTCTGCTGCTGATCGGCGGCTTACCGGTCTTCCCCCACTCGCGTAGCTGGGGCTATGGCCCGTCCGGCATTATTGGCGTGGTATTGGTGATTCTGCTGGTCTTACTGTTGCTCGGGATGATATGACCCGATGCGGACAGCCACTTCAGGCGACCGCTGAAATGAAAACGCCCCGACAATCGGGGCGTTCTTGAGTGCTGCGATTGCTGCGATTTAGCGCATCAGCTGCCTGGGACTTGTCGAGCGCAGGCTTGCACCACCCTGCCCCGGTCAGTGCTTCTACAGCCCCTTCATCGCGAAGGGGCCTTTGCGCGCATTTTCACCGCCATATCGGCCATCTCATCATACAGCCGCTCAGGCGCCTGGCATTTCAGCTGCCAAGCCTGGCGCCCGGCCTCGTGGGGCAGAATCAGGAACTCGCCCACGGCGACCTGCTGGTGAATGTATCCGGCAATGTCGGCGGCGCTGATCGGCGAACCCTCCAGCAGCTTGCCCACTTGCGCCTTCATCGCCGGGTTCGGCCCGCGAAACGAGTCCAGCAGGTTGGTCTGGAAGAACGATGGGCACACCACGTGCACCGAGACCTCCAGCTGGCGCAACTCCACCAGCAGGCTTTCCGAAAGCGCCAGCACGCCAGCCTTGGCGACGTTGTAGTTGCTCATGCCAGGGCCCTGCATCAGTGCGGCCATCGATGCAACGTTGATAATCCGGCCCTTGCTGCGCTCCAGCAGCGGCAAAAAGGCCTTGCAGCCCTTGACCACGCCCATCAGGTTGACCGCGATCTGCCAGTCCCAGTCCTCCAGGGACAGTTCGGCGAAAAACCCGCCAGACGCAACGCCAGCGTTGTTGACGATCACGTCGATGCCCCCGAACTGCTCGGTGCATGCCTGGGCCAGGGCAGTGAGCTGGCTGTAATCACGCACATCGCAGCGCTGGATGAAGCCTTCGCCGCCGGCGGCACGGGCCAGTTCCAGGGTTTCGCGCAGGCCGTTTTCGTTGACATCGGCCAGCGCCAGGCGCCAGCCCTCGCGCGCCCAGCGCAGGGCGATCTCGCGACCGAGGCCGGACCCGGCGCCGGTGATCATGATGCGGTTATGCATGTTGGCTGGCCTTGTTCTGGCAGGTAATGCAGCGAGTCTAATCAAGGCCTGGGGGGCTGGCAGGGTTCATCAGGGTAGTGAATGGGCAGACATGACTGTGTGGTCGGTACCGCCCTCGCGGCGCGGGGCATGCTCCGCGAGGTAGCGGGCAAGCCAGCGGTCCAGGCGCAGCATGGTCTCCTCCAGCGCTCTGGCGGCCTGGCGCACCTGTGACGCATCCGCCGGCCGTTGCATACACTGGGCTTCAAGCCGTTCACATGACGCAACCAACGCTTGTGCCCGCACAATGCGTGCACCGCCTTTCACTCTGTGCGCCACTTCAACGAGCGCCGAGGGGTTGTCGCTCGAGTATCTGAGCTGCGCCAGATCCGCCAGGTTACTGCTGGCCAGATCGGCCAGCAGTGCCACCAGCACAGCCCGGTCATCGCATACCAGCTTACGCAAATGGGCCAGATCAACGGCAGGCAAATGTTCGTCTGGCTCGCGGCTGACGTACTGGAAAGCTTGCAACGTTTGCATGAGGGTATCCAGGTTCAGCGGCTTGAACAGGCAGTGGTCCATACCCGCAAGCCTTGCGCGACGGCGCTCCTCTTGCAGGGCACTGGCGGTGAGCCCCACCACCCGACAGCGCGGCCTCGCCCGGCGCCGTTCGTGTTCGCGGATTGCCCGGGCCAAGGCAAAACCGCCAAGCCTGGGCATGTTGCAATCGCTGATGACGACGTCGAACGTTTGCTGCAACCAGAGGCGCAAGGCTTGATCGCCATCTTCGGCAACCTGTACCTGGTGACCGAGAAACGCCAACTGGTGCGCGAGTAGCAAGCGGTTGGCCGGGTAGTCATCGACCACCAGCACGCGCAGGGCAGCCAGCCTGGCAGGGTTGCCCTGCGGCGTTGCCGGCTTGGCCAGCACCGGCCGGGCTGCCAGCGCCAGGTCCAGGCGGATTTCAATCCGCGTACCTTGGCCCAGCACGCTGTGCAAGCGTAATTGCCCGCCAAGCATTTCACACAAGCTGCGGCTGATCCCCAGCCCCAGCCCGGCACTGCTGCGTGGCGACTGGCGCTGATTGCTGGCCTGGCGAAAAGGCTGCCCGAGGCTTTCCAGCTCGGCCTGGGCAATGCCTATGCCAGTGTCTGCCACTTCGAGCAATACACTTGCCCGCCCGGCTGCAGCCTGCATATTCAGGCTGACCAGGACCTTGCCCTGCGCGGTAAACTTGATTGCATTGCTGACCAGGTTGGCCAGGACCTGCTTGAAACGCACCGGGTCAAGCATCACCCAGTTTTCCACCGCCCCCTTGCACACCATGTCCAGGGCCAGCCCCTTGCCGCGTGCCTGTTGCTCGAACAGCTGAACCACCCGGGCGACTTGCTCGCGCAGGCTCACCGGCACCAGTGCCAGCTGCAACTGGCCGGTTTCGATGCGTGTGATGTCGAGTATATCGCCGATCAACTCCTGCAGCCCGATAGCGGCATCCGCCGCTACTTCGATGGCCAGATGGTCTAGTTCGCCCTGCCCTGCCTTGCGTCGGGCAAGCTCCAGCATGCCCAGCACGGCATGCAGTGGCGTGCGGATTTCATGGCTCATGGCCGCGAGAAACTGCGTCTTGGCCTGGTTGGCCGCCTCGGCCTCGCGCTTTGCACGATGCAGTTGCACCTGCATCCGCCGCAGGTAGCGAACCCACAGCAAGGCCAGCAACAGCAGGCTGCATGCCAAGGCGATGCCCGCCAGCATGCGCCCGCCATAACGGCGCCATAACCCGTCGCCAACGATCATCGGGTTACGCCAGCGTCGCAGCATGGTCTCCATTTCTGACGGGGGCAGCGCGAGCAAGGCTTTGTCGAGAATACCCAGCAGCTCTTCGTCGGCATGGCTACTGGCAAAGGCGAAGTGCATCGGTGGCAACGCCAGGCTGGCGGCGATAAGCAGCCTGCCGGGAAAGTGACGTGCAACCAGCGAGCACGCCTGGTCCAGTGGCAGCACGGCGGCGCCTGCCTTACCTTGCTCCAGCGCCTGCAGCGCAGCCAATGGATGAGGCACGAGCCGCTGACGGATGCCCGGGTATGACTTGGCCAGCGTCTGCGCCTGGGCGCTGCCACGTACCAGCGCCAGCGACCGCCTGCCGAGCTGCGCCAGGCTGCTGGGGGCCACCGTCTCGTTGCGCGTTACCAGCACCAGCGGCAAGCTTAGAAAACTGCGGCTGAAACGCAGTTGCCTGGCGTGTGCCGGGCTGTACCCAAGCCCGGCAATCAGTTCGGCCTGTCCCTGGCGCACCTGCCCGATCATGTGCTGTATGTCTGTGCCCCCGTGCACCTCGAAGTGCAAGCCAGTGAGGCGGCTGATGCGTTGCAGCAAGTCCATGCTCAAGCCGCGCAACTGGCCATGCTCATCGCGGTAGCTCAACGGTAGTTGGTGCTCACCGAGCAACACCTTGACCACGGGGTTTTCCGCTATCCAGCGCTGCTGGGCTTCGCTGAGTTCAACCAGGCCGGGTTTGACGGGGCTGGCAGGCTGTGGGCTCCAGTGTCCGCGAATGCGGGCATGTTGCTGTTCGGTCAGGCCTTGCAGCACGGCATCGACCAACCTGGGTAATGTGCCGCGGTCCCCGAGCATGGCAAATCCCATGGGCTGGGCTGCAAAATCGGGCCGGTCAACCCATTCCAGGCCTGGCAGTTGCCCTCGGGCCAACAGATAGCGGCTGCTCAGGGCATTGCCTAGAAACAACTCGGCTTCGCCAAGCTGTAACGCCGCCAAGGCGCTGTAGGGGCTGGGGTGCAGCTGGATCCGTGCGTTGGGATAGGCATGCTGAAGCAGGGCCAACGGTCGATACCCCTCGACCGCCAGCAGCCGCGGGCTTGCGCTGTTACCACTGACGAACCGCTCACTGGCCAGCAGCAATGGCTGGTCATCGATGTAAGGGCTGGACAGGCGCAGCTTGGCTTTCTGAGCCTGCTGTGCTGTTACCGAGCTGACCAGGTCGACACTACCCTTGCGCAAGGCCGCGAAAGCAGCGTCGTAGGTCTCGAACAGCCGCAGGCGTACCTCCAGGCCTAGCTTCTCGGCCAGCACACTGGCGTACTCGGCGCTGATGCCTTCGTAGGCGTGGCCGGTGCCGAGCATGTCGAAGGGCGGGTTGTCGCGGCCGACTACCCCCAGGTTCAGATGGCGCTTCTCCCACAGCCAGCGCAGGTCGGCGGGGGCCAGCGCCAGCGCAGGGCCCGTTTCCACGCCCCGGGTGTAGAGCTGCGGTGCGCAGAAAGCGGGTAGCGGGCTCAGGCAATACAGCAGCCACAGCAGCAGGACGCGGATTGGCACGGGTAGCGACTAGATGAGCGCATTGCGACGGGCGAAGTCCGCCAGGTCGATCAAAGAGTTGACCCGCAGTTTTTCCATGAGCCGGGTTTTGTAGGTGCTGATGGTCTTGTTGCTCAGCAGCATGGCTTCGCCGATCGCCTTGTTGCTCAGCCCGCGGGCGAGCTGCTGCAAGATCATCAGCTCACGGTCGGTCAGTGAGGCGATGCATTGCGCGTCTGTGAACTTGAGGTCCTGCTTGTGCACCGAACTCAGCACCACTTCAGGGAAGTAGGTATAACCCGACAACGTTGCGCGCACCGCCTTGCCAAGTTCGTCAAGCTCATCGGTCTTGGCCACGAAGCCCATTGCACCGGCCTGCATGCAGCGTAGCGAATAGGCTTCGGGCAATTGCGACGTCAGCACCAGAACCTTGGGCGGCTGCGTCATGGCCTTGATACGGGCGATTACCTCAAGGCCATCGAGCCCGGGCATGGCGATATCGAGGATGACCAGGTCCGGCGCCAACTCACGCGCCAGCCGCACTGCGTCAATACCATTGTCTGCCTGGCCGACGACATCGAGCCGTTCCTTGCGCAGCAGCATGCACACGGTGGCCCGGATGAACGGATGGTCGTCAACCACCACGACTTTGTACATAGGTTAACCTCGCGCATCATGGCGGTGGGCTAAAGCTCAGCGTCGAAAACGACGGTGACCTGGCCGGCATAGGTGGCGCCAGGGTATCGGAGCATGGCCTGCACGTCGTTGCGCTCCACCTGGAAACGCAACTGGCCAGGGCGATTGAGCGTGGGCATCGCCGATTCGAACGCTAACGCAGCCGCCTGCCCGCTCGGCAACGCCAGTTGCTGAACCGGCCGGCCCTGGTGCTCGATACCTCCGGGCAAGGTAATGGCCACGGTCACAGGCACTTCATGGTTGGCGTCGTTACGGATACCGCACGTACCAGCGGTGTAGTGCTGGCACAACTTGTAGGCTTTGAATGGGCCGGTGGACCATAGCCGGAACGGCAGGTCACGGTAGATGAGCCCGGGGGGCTGGCCACCGCCCAGCCAGGCCTGCCAGCCACCCTTGGGCTCAAGCACAGCGCGCTCCGAGCCAGGCGGGAACTCAAAGATGAAAGCATGCTGCACATCCAGTTCGAAGTTGATCACCAGCGTATCGCCGCTCAGGCCGGTGACGTTGTTGCCGAAATCAAAGTCGCCCCCAGGGCCTATGGTGTAAGTGAGGCTGCCGCGGTACATACCGGCGCGCAGGCGATACGGCGGGGGGATGTCCAGCTCGAAGGAAATGCCCGTGTCCAGTACCGTGGTGGTATCTACCAGATCATCCGGCGCCCATGAGTAGCTGATCAAACAAGGGGTCGGACTTTGCGGGTTGACCAACGAGGTGTGGTATCTGAAGCGGCTTTGGTTGCCGACGGAGTTCATGCCACTACAACCGCCTGAGAAGCGGCCGTTAAGGGGGTTATAAGGGCCGCCCAACACAGCTTCCTGGCTGATGGAGCGCACCTCGAAGATCATCTGCCTGGGCTCGCCCGTCTGTTGGTGGCGTACCTCCACTTCACGACGCCCCGGCAGTTTCACGAAATATCGATCACGCAGGTCGGGGGCACGGTTGATGCTTGTCTTCTGGTAGGTAATTGGCAGGCTCACGGTGCCGGTACTGGCGCACAGGCCAGCCCAGACCCTGCAAAATTCAGCAGGCGGCGTGGTGTTTTCGAAGCGCCCCGACCCACCGCCACGGTATTGCGCCGAGAGCGTCACCTCCAGCGCGCTGGCCAAGGGCGCGAATGCCAGCAAACCTGCGACCAGCCAGACGCGTAAGTGACGGATGCGGGCCAAGCGCCCTGTGCTGCTACTCATCCTTCCACCACCATGCGCTTGCGCGCTTCGCCTTCATGCAACTCAAACTGATGGACCTTGGCCGCCTGCCCTTCGAATTGCCGTGTACGCCCCGGCAACACATGATGTTTGGTGGCAGTCTCGCAGGCCACGCCAGCCGCCTGGCACTGCCGGAACTGATCCAGCACGACAGTGGCATTGCCCTGGTTGCTGACCGTAAGGCTACCGCCCTTGCGCTGCACAGGCGTCTGGAACCGGGTTTCGCCAGGCCGAACGAACAGCAACGTGCCATAGCCGGCCAGCAAGTTGACCCCAGCCTTCAGGCTACTGCGGTAACGCTCGGCCTCTCCCTCGTCCACGGTGAACCCATCACCCAGCTCGGGCAGTACCGGGACGAAGCGCAAGCGGAAATAGCGCTCTGTATCGCGCTGGCCGCGGTACACCAGGCGCACCGCTTGCATGCCCTGCGCCGGCACGATCAGCCGCGCCGGGCTGGCCACCAGGCCGCGCTGCTCCAACGGCAGGCCTTCGGTGTCGACCTCGCGGGCATTGCCATCGCTGTCGTACACCAGCTCAGCGACACTGACCTTGACGAACGCCGTGGTATCACCGCTATTGCGCACCCGCTTGAGCAAGGTGCTTTTGCCGGAATCCAGGTAATCGTACAACGCGCCGACGTTAAGCTCGGGCGCCCCAATGGCTGCCAGCGGGGTAACCAGAAAGGCCAGGGCAAGCAGACGATGGATATTCACGTTTGAAGGTTCCTTGGATAAGTACAGCGATTGGCATACCGTAAACCGGGAGCAATCGCAGGATATGTAGGAGCCGTCTGCAACGACGGTAAGGCGGCTCTGTTACTGACCCTGAGCTAGCTCTCAACAGGCTCACCCCCGTTATCAGCGGCTTTGGCCAGGCTTGCCGGCGTGCAACGCTGGTCGCCGGCCAACAGCACATCGTCTTCACGTACCAGCTGCGTAAGATTCAGCGTCAGCAGGCATACGACCTGCCCTTGCTGACGCACCTCCAGGCTGGGGGTGGACTCGCTCATTTCCACCGCAAAGAACCCATCGGCCTCACTGACACTGCGACTGGCGTGGTTGATCACCTGCGCGCCCCGCAGCGGACGACCCTGGCTGTCGAGCAGGCGGCCGATGACGGTCAGCGTGCGCAATACCCGCAGCTGCCGGTAGCCAATGCCGCCACGGTTCAGGTGGTAGTCCACACTGGAAGGCTGAATCACCGCGGCGGTAGCTTGCGCGCCTTCAAGGTCGAATTGCACATGGCCGGCCTTGTAAGCGGCCACCGGGACCAGGTTGCGCCCAGGCCGCAGATTGGCAGTACCGCCATGGCGGTCGTCAGCGCGTAGTTTCAAGCCTTGGATATCGGTTTCGACATCGACGATAAGCCCAGCCTGGTGCGGCAAGTACTGGCCGCTCACGGCCGCCTTGCCAGCCCCGACAGCCAGCATGCTTTCCAGGTTAAGGCCGCCGCTGAACTCACCGTTGTAGGAAGACCGCTGGAAATACGCATCACCGTGCAGCTGTTGGCTCTCGAACTGCGTGTCACCACCCAGGCCGGCGCCATAGCGGTCGGCGCTGGCGGTCAGGCCAACGCTGCGCAACGGGCCCAGGTCGACGTCCTGCTGATAGGCCACCGCAGCATTGAGGTCACGCCCGCCATCGCGCGCTGTACGGCTGCCGACGCTGGCCGACAGGCGCCGCCCACTCGTGCCACCCAGGCTCATGCTCAGGCTCAGGTTGACGCCGCGGCTGCGGGCCTCACCGGTACCCGCGTTGCCCGGTCGGTCGAACAGCGACAGGCGCCAGTTGGCCTGCGACCCCAGTAACTGGCCGAAGTACGACCAGCCCAAATCCACCCCCGTACCGGCGCTGGCCCCACTGCTGTGCGACACACGCACGCTGGCGGTATTGCGCGGGTCGAGGCGATGGTTGTAAGACACCGACGTCTGGGTTTGCCGCGCCTGCCAGCGGCTCGGCTGACGGTCATCACGCAGTGACTCGGGGCGGGTCAGCCAGGTGCTGCTCTGGCTGGCCACCAATGAGCTGTTTTCACCAGCGTGGATCATTTGCAGGTCGTAGCCGTTGCCGTAGCCCTGGGCCCGAAACAGGTTGCCGTACAGTTTGAAACGGTCGCGCACATCCCAGTCCAGCGACGTGCCGTATTGCAGGGTTTGGTCGATGCGCTGTGCCGAGACGCCGAGGATAGCCCGGGGGTGCACCAGGTAATTGGCCAGCACGCCTGCCGCCAGGCTGTCATCTGCGTCACGCTGCCAGTTGCTCAACAGGCTGGTCTGCCGCCCCAGGTACAGGTTGTAGCGCCAAGGGGCATCGGTGCTGCGCCAGTTGCCGGGTTTGTAGATGAATGCCTGGCTGCGCGAGGTCACCTGGCCGTCCTCGACCAGGCGGATTTCCACTTCGTAGATGCCACCGGGTAACACTTTGCTGTCCAGCGTCTGCAGCCCGGGCTGTACCGGCTGGCTATTGATCAGTACGCCGTTGCGGTAGATTTCCGCCACGGCGGGGCGGTTAGGCGTGACATAGATGGGCGTCGCGCTGGGCGCGCCATTGTCGGTGGCCAGGCTGTCGCTGCTGCCGAACATCAGGCCCAGGGTGGTATCGGGGCTGGCACCCATCAGCCGTGGTTGGCGGGTCAGGCCTTGGGCACTGGGGGTGAAATAGCCCAGGCGATAAAAGTGGTCCTGCACCAGTCGCTCACCGTACAACTGATCAACCCGGTAGCGCGTGCTCTGTTGACTGTCGCTGCCACGGTCAAGCTGGCCATCGGCCAGGGTCGTCCAGTTACCCAGGCTGCCCTGCCCTTGCAATGCATAGCGGCCGCTGGTGACCCGGCCATCATTGACCAGGTTGAGTTGGTTACGCACCAGCAGGCCATAGCTGCCCTGTTCGGGAAGCCGGTGATAACGCTCGTCTGCCGTTGACGCTTCGACCTGGTCGGTAAGCAGTGACAACTGCGAATTGGCCAAGCTGTAGTGCACTGCGCGCAGGCCATCTGGGCAGTCAGCCTGGCAATCACCCAACGGGCGCCCTTCGACCAGGCGTTCGCGCCAGCGCCGCCTCAGGCTTTCTGGCTCACGGCTGTCGACGGTTTCGGTGAATTCCAGCAGTTGCACGCGCTGATCCCGGCTGAGCACGACCATTGCATCACCCAGATAGCGGCCGTCCAGGTCTACCCTCACGGCCAACGGTACTTCATAGAAGTGCGCTTCGAATTCACTGGGCAGGCCTTCGATGCCACCCAGCGCCGCGGTCGCAGCGTGGCCCGTAACTGGCACTGCGGCCAGGCAGGCTGCCAACGGCAAGCTCAGGTACAGCGCGGAAAGGGGAAACTGTAGGGTCATTGGCGTCGCTTGCGGGCAATACCTGCCCGCCCCGCGGCAAGCGCCGAGGGCAGGAACAGGCAACAACGGATGAACGATGGGGGGGGTGAATCAAGGCGTGCCAGTTTCGAAGATCATGCTCACCAGGCCTTGGTAGTTGCCTGGCTCATAACCCGCTGCGGGGGCTGGCTGGGCTGCAATTTCGAAGCCGATGATCGCCCCCGGTGCGGCTTGGGTGGCGCTGACCACTTCGGCTGCGGTGGTCTGCAACACGGTGCCGCCAACCTTCACATCCAGGCCAATGTTGTGGGAACCGCTGGCAATGACTGCGGGCGAAACCAGGTAAGCGTTGATAGCGCCAACGGTGCTCTTGACCTGCAGCTCCTTGCGGACCGGGTCGAGCTTGGCCTGATTGGGGTTCCAGCCCAGTTCTTGCGGGTCGTTCATCCAGTTGCCGCCGACCGGCTCGACGAAGAACGCATCGGTCGGCACCTGGGCAGTGACTTGCACTTGCTTTTCGATCGGGTCCAAGGCGTGGGCGGCACCGGCAAACAGCATGGCCAGAGGGAGGGCAAGCAGCATACGTTTCACGATCAAATCTCCTTGAGGGAATCACTGGCTGACGGGCGACTGCCCGATCAGTGGTGGCGATTATTCGTGAACGCTGGCGATTGGAAGTTAGGACCGTTCCGAGCGGATTTAGGAAATTTCCCAAGGGATGCAGCTTGCCAGTATTGCCGGGAGCAACCCCAGAATGCATAACGCCCCGGCTAGCGGGGCGTTATGCATTTCAGCGCGTTATTGCTACTGCATCAGTGGGAAACCGCCCCGCTGGCACCCAGGCCAGTCTGCGAACGCACAAACTGCGGGTAGAACAGCGCACGCTCGTCGTCGGCAGCCTTGGACTTGTCGGTGACCGAGAAGAACCAGATGCTGACGAAGGCGATGGCCATGGAGAATAGCGCCGGGTACTCGTACGGGTAGATCGGCTTCTCGTGGCCGAGGATCTGCACCCAGATGGTCGGGCCGAGGATCATCAGCGTTACCGCACTTACAAGGCCCAGCCAGCCGCCAATCATGGCGCCCCGGGTGGTCAGTTTCTTCCAGTACATCGAAAGCAGCAGGACCGGGAAGTTGCAGCTGGCGGCGATGGAGAATGCCAGGCCGACCATGAAGGCGATGTTCTGCTTCTCGAACAGGATACCCAGGCCGATCGCCAGCACGCCCAGGGCGATGGTGGTGATCTTCGACACGCGGATCTCGTCCTTGTCGTTGGCCTTGCCCTTGCGCCATACGCTGGCGTACAGGTCGTGGGACACCGCCGAGGCACCGGCCAGGGTCAGGCCGGCAACCACTGCCAGGATGGTGGCGAATGCCACTGCCGAAATGAAGCCGAGGAAGATGCTGCCACCCACGGCATCGGCCAGGTGCACCGCTGCCATGTTGTTGCCGCCCAACAGGGCACCGGCGGCGTCCTTGAAGTCCGGGTTGGTGCTGACCAGCAGGATCGCGCCAAAGCCGATGATGAAGGTCAGGATGTAGAAGTAGCCGATGAAGCCGGTGGCGTAGAGCACGCTCTTGCGCGCTTCCTTGGCATCACTGACGGTGAAGAAGCGCATCAGGATGTGTGGCAGGCCGGCGGTACCGAACATCAGTGCCAGGCCCAGCGAGAAGGCCGAGATCGGGTCCTTCACCAGGCCGCCTGGGCTCATGATCGCCTCGCCCTTGCTGTGCACCTTGATCGCTTCGGAGAACAGGGTGTTGAAATCGAAGCCTACGTGCTTCATCACCATCAGCGCCATGAAGCTGGCACCGGACAGCAGCAGCACGGCCTTGATGATCTGTACCCAGGTGGTGGCCAGCATGCCGCCGAACAGCACATACAGGCACATCAGGATACCCACCAGGATCACCGCAACGTGGTAGTCCAGGCCGAACAGCAGCTCGATCAGCTTGCCGGCACCGACCATTTGCGCGATCAGGTAGAACGCCACCACCACCAGCGAGCCGGAGGCCGACAGGGTACGGATTTCCTTCTGCCCGAGGCGGTACGAGGCCACATCGGCAAAGGTGTACTTACCCAGGTTGCGCAGGCGTTCGGCGATCAGGAAGAGGATGATCGGCCAGCCGACCAAAAAGCCGATCGAGTAGATCAGGCCGTCGTAGCCAGAGGTGAACACCAGCGCGGAAATACCCAGGAAGGAGGCAGCCGACATGTAGTCGCCAGCGATCGCCAGGCCATTCTGGAAGCCGGTGATCTTGCCACCGGCAGCGTAGTAGTCCGCCGCCGACTTGTTGCGTTTGGAGGCCCAGTAGGTGATACCGAGGGTGAAGGCGACAAAAGCCACGAACATGGCGATCGCGGCAACGTTCAGCGGCTGTTTCTGCACCTCGCCGGTCAGGGCATCGGCTGCCCACACGGCGGGTGCGAAGGCTCCGCAGGCCAGTACAGCCAGGGCTTTGGCGTGGCGAATCATTGTTGCGCCTCCTTCAGGATGGCCTTGTTCAGCTCATCGAATTCGCCGTTGGCGCGGCGTACGTAGATGGCGGTCAGGACGAATGCCGAAACGATCAGGCCGACGCCCAGGGGAATGCCCCAGGTAATCGACGACTCAGGGCTGAGCTTGGCGCCCAGCAGATGAGGACCGTAGGCGATCAGGAGGATGAAGCCGCAGTACAGGCCGAGCATGATCGCCGAGAGAATCCAGGCGAACCGTTCGCGTTTGGTGACCAGCTCCTTGAAACGGGGGCTGTTTTGTATCGAGAGGTAAATGCTGTCGTTCATTGTTTTTGTCCTAGCAGCACAGGTAGGGGTGAAACCCACGCCCTTACTTTATGCGGCTGTTGGACGGCAACCAGACGACCTTAGTCTTAGATGCAACGGTGTTTTACCGATTGCGCAACAAAACAGCTTGCGCCTGCCCTGCAGGAGCAGCCTTGTGCTGCGAAGAGGCCGGTGCAGGCTGCCCGAATCTTCGCAGCTTGTACCGGCCTCTTCGCAGCACAAGGCTGCTCCTACAGGAATTTGCAACAGCTGCTTACTTACCCGTCCACTCCTTCACGCGATCTGGGTGCTTGGCAACCCAATCCTTGGCCGCCGCTTCAGGCTTGGCCCCTTCCTGGATCGCCAGCATCACCTCGCCAATCTCGTCCTTGGACTGCCAGCTGAATTTCTTCAGGAACTCCGCCACTTCCGGTGCCTTGGTGGCCAGTTCCTTGCTGCCGATGCTGTTCACGGTTTCCGCCGCGCCATACACGCCTTTCGGGTCTTCGAGGAACTTCAGCTTCCACTTGGCGAACATCCAGTGCGGTACCCAGCCAGTCACTGCAATCGACTGTTGCTTGGCATAGGCACGGCCCAGTTCCGCCGTCATCGCCGCGCCCGAACTCGCCTGCAGCTTGTAACCGGTCAGGTCGTAGTCCTTGATCGCCTGGTCGGTCTTGAGCATCACGCCGGAGCCCGCGTCGATGCCGACAATCTTCTGCTTGAAGCTACTATCGGTCTTGAGGTCGGCGATGCTCGCCGCCTTGACGTACTCGGGGACGATCAGGCCGATCTTGGCGTCCTTGAAGTTGGCACCGTAGTCGACCACGTTGTCCTTGTTCTTGGTCCAGTACTCACCATGGGTCACCGGCAACCATGCCGACAACATGGCATCGAGCTTGCCGGTTGCCACACCCTGCCACATGATCCCCGTGGCCACAGCCTGCAACTTCACGTCGTAGCCGAGCTTTTGCTTGATCACTTCGGCGGCCACGTTGGTGGTGGCCACACTGTCGGCCCAACCATCCACGTAACCTATGCTTACTTCTTTGGCCATTGCCTGTGCAGCGCTCATGGCCATTACCAGGGCGGTGCCCACACCCAGTAAACGTCGCATTTTTTTCAAAGTTGCCATCAAAGCATCCCCTCGTCAGGTCTTGGAGATTGCATCATCTTCCTGCAACACAGGTCGACCTGATCCAGCTGCGACCTGCACCCGCCCCATATGCGACAGCACTGTGCCATTAGCGTCATCGGCCTACACCCGCCTGCGCGATCCTTGCATGCCAAAGCTTTGGCGCCGGGCTACTATCTACCCTTTTGCGCCTGACGATGGACCGCCCGATGCCCAGTTCTGCCCGCCTGTTGCTGCCGCTGTACCTGCTTGCCTGCCTGCTGGCCCTGCTCGGGCTCGCCGGGCTCTGGTACGGGCTTGGCAAGCCGGTGCACCTGCCCGATGCGGCCAGCCCGACGCACAAGTTGCAATGCGCGTCCTACACCCCGTTCGACAAGGACCAGTCGCCCTACGACCAACCATTTCGCCTGCGCCCGGCACGCATGGACGCCGACCTGGCGTTGCTGGCTGAGCGTTTCCAGTGCATCCGCACCTATTCCGTGACCGGCCTTGAGGCAATCCCGGCGCTGGCGCGCAAGCATGGGCTGAAAGTGATGCTGGGCGCCTGGGTCAACGCTCACGCGGCCGACACCGAAAAGGAAATCGACCTGCTGATCGCCACCGCCAACGCCAACCCCGATGTGGTCAGCGCGGTGATCGTGGGCAACGAGACGTTGCTGCGCAAGGAAGTCACAGGCGCGCAGCTGGCCAAGCTGATCGCCCGGGTGAAAAGCCAGGTGAAGGTGCCGGTGACCTACGCGGATGTGTGGGAGTTCTGGCTGCAGCACCCGCAAGTAGCACCCGAGGTGGACTTTTTGACCATCCACCTGCTGCCCTACTGGGAAGACGATCCGCGCGGCATCGACGATGCGCTGGCCCACGTGGCCGATGTGCGCCGGGTGTTCGGCACACGCTTTGCGCCCAAGGACATCCTGATTGGCGAAACCGGCTGGCCCAGCGAAGGCCGCCAACGCGAAACCGCAATACCCAGCCGGGTCAACGAGGCACGCTTTATTCGCGGCTTCGTGGCCATGGCCGAAAGCAACGGTTGGCACTACAACCTGATCGAAGCGTTCGACCAGCCGTGGAAGCGCGCCAATGAAGGGGCAGTTGGCGGTTACTGGGGGCTTTACGATGCCGACCGGCAGGACAAGGGCGTGCTGGAAGGGCCGGTGAGCAACCTGCATGACTGGCCGCAATGGCTGCTGGCCAGTGCACTGCTGATGGCGGCCATGTTGTTGCTGGCCGGGCGCCCTGCTACGCCGATGGCGGCCTTGCTGTTGCCACTGCTGGCCGCGTTTGGCGCAGGTTGCCTGGGGTTGTGGGGCGAACTGATGCGCACCCATGCACGCTTTGCCGGGGAGTGGCTCTGGGCCGTTGCGCTGGCCGGGCTGAACCTGCTGGTGCTGGCCCATGCGCTGCTGGCGTTGGCGCAGCGGGCCGGCTGGCGCGAGCGCTTGTTCGCCTGGCTGCAGGCGCGGACGGGCTGGCTGTTGCTGGCGGCGGGCTTTGCCGCGGCGGTGAGCATGCTGGCGATGGTGTTCGACCCGCGCTACCGCAGCTTCCCCAGCGCCGCGCTGGCCCTGCCGGCGCTGGTGTATGTGCTGTGGCCGGTGCGCGCACGGCGGGCGGAGGTGGCGTTGCTGGCGTTCATTGTCGGGGCCGGGGTGGCGCCGCAGTTGTTCGTTGAAGGGCTGGAAAACCAGCAGGCCTGGGGTTGGGCGGTGGTGAGTGTGCTGATGACAGCCGCATTGTGGCGCAGCTTGCGGTTGCGACCGGCTTGATTGTTGGGGTGGGGCGCGGTTACCTGACCAGGCGCAACCCCGCCAGCACCAGCGCAAACACGGCAATGCTGGCGGTATATAACACCAGCGCCGGCACAGCGAACACCAATGCCAACACCGCCAGCCACCAGCCCGCGCGCGCGGGTACGAACTGCGCCAGCAGCGCCAGGCCTAGCCCGCTCCAGGCCAGCACCTGGAGGTGAATGCCCAACCCCAGCAGCGAGCGCACCTCACACTGCCAATACGCCGCAGGCACCGTGCACAGTCCAACCCACTGGCCATCCTCCATCAGCCCATAGCGCACGCCATAGCTGGCAGCGAGCCACAGCCCCAGAAACAGCACCAGCAGCGCAGCCGGCAGCGAACGAGACATCCTGTTCTCCAATAGCGGTAATCGAAAGCATCCATGATCGCTTATGCCCGGTTGTAAGGCAAAATCACAACCCTGCAGCTATGTTGCAGATAACAAGCACACCAAAGACCACCGCGACTGGCAACTTTGCCCGGTTGGCTGTGGTCCTAGCCTGCACACTGCTCGACCTTGCGTTCTTTTGGGGGATTACATGCTTCGATCTTTGCGCCTCGCTGCCGTGCTCGGTAGCCTGCTCATGGCGGTGGCCGCTTCAGCGCGGGATATCGACGCTGCCAGCTACGGCTACCCCTTGACCAACCCGTTCGAGGCGACCATCGCCACCACGCCGCCGGACCAGCGCCCGACCCTGCCCAGCGACGAGGACATCGACCAATCGGACTACAGCCTCAACCTGCGCCCGGAGCGTGAGTTCACCTTGCCCGACAATTTCTGGGCGGTGAAAAAGCTCAAGTACCGCCTGGCCCGCCAGGATCACGAAGCGCCGCTGATCTTCATCATCGCCGGCACCGGTGCGCCGTACAGCAGCAGCATCAATGAATACCTGAAGAAGCTGTTCTACCAGGGCGGCTTCCACGTGGTGCAACTGTCATCGCCCACCAGCTACGACTTCATGAGTGCCGCCTCGCGCTTTGCCACCCCCGGCGTCAGCCAGGAAGACGCCGAAGACATGTACCGGGTGATGCAGGCCGTGCGTGCCCAGCACCCGCGCCTGCCAGTCAGTGAGTTCTACCTCACCGGCTACAGCCTGGGTGCGCTGGACGCTGCTTTCGTCAGCCACCTGGACGAAACCCGCCGCAGCTTCAACTTCAAGCGTGTGCTGCTGTTGAACCCACCGGTCAACCTGTACACCTCGATCAACAACCTGGACAAACTGGTGCAAACCCAGGTCAAGGGCATCGACCGCAGCACTACGTTCTACGAGCTGATGCTGACCAAGCTGACCCGCTACTTCCAGGACAAGGGCTACATCGACCTCAACGACGCCCTTCTGTATGACTTCCAGCAGTCCAGACAGCACCTGTCCAACGAACAGATGGCCATGCTGATCGGCACTTCGTTCCGTTTCTCGGCTGCCGACATTGCCTTCACTTCCGACCTGATCAACCGCCGCGGCCTGATCATTCCGCCGAAGTTTCCGATTACCGAGGGCAGCAGCCTCACGCCGTTCTTCAAGCGTGCCCTGCAGTGTGATTTCGACTGCTACATGACCGAACAGGTGATCCCGATGTGGCGTGCCCGCACCGACGGCAACAGCATCCTGCAGCTGGTCAACCAGGTGAGCCTGTACGCCCTGGAAGACTACCTGCGCGGCAGTGACAAGATCGCGGTGATGCACAACGCCGACGACGTCATTCTCGGCCCGGGCGACATCGGCTTCCTGCGCAAGGTATTTGGTGACCGGCTGACCCTCTACCCCCATGGCGGCCATTGCGGCAACCTCAACTACCGCGTCAACAGTGACGCCATGCTGGAGTTCTTCCGTGGTTAACAAACTCCTCTTCGCCACTGCCCTGCTTGCCGCCGGCCACACCCTGGCCGCCGAAACCGCCCCCCGGGCCAGCGTGATCGAGGCCGACCCGCAAGTGATCGGTACCGCGCCGCTGGTGCCTGAATCCGATGGCTTCATCGACCCGCTGCGCGAGCTGAAATTCAACCCGGGGCTGGACCAGCGCGAGTTCGAGCGCTCAACCCTGGAAGCGCTGAACGTGTACGACCCGCTGGAGTCGATCAACCGGCGCGTCTATCACTTCAACTACCGGCTGGACCAATGGGTGCTGCTGCCGCTGGTGAGTGGTTACCAGTATGTAACCCCGCGCTTCGTGCGCACGGGGGTAAGCAACTTCTTCAACAACCTGGGCGATGTGCCAAACCTGTTCAACAGCGTGCTGCAGCTCAAGGCCAAGCGTTCGGCCGAGATCACGGCGCGACTGATGTTCAACACCCTGATCGGGGTGGGTGGGCTATGGGACCCGGCGACCAGCATGGGCCTGCCGCGCCAGAGCGAAGACTTTGGCCAGACCCTGGGCTTCTATGGCGTACCGGAGGGGCCGTACCTGATGCTGCCGGTGTTGGGGCCTTCAAACCTGCGCGACACCACCGGGCTGGTGGTGGACTATGCGGGCGAGCAGGCAATCAATTACCTGAACGTGGCCGAAGCCAGCACCGACCACCCGGAAATCTTTGCCCTGCGCGTGGTGGACAAGCGCTACACCACCAACTTCCGCTATGGCCAGCTGAACTCACCGTTCGAGTACGAGAAGGTGCGGTACGTGTATACCCAGGCGCGCAAGTTGCAGATAGCTGAGTAAACCTGCTTCGGCCCAATCGCCGGCAAGCCGGCTGTCACAGGTCCGCACAATGCCCAAGGCTGTGGTGATCCTGTGGGAGCTGGCTTGCCGGCGATGAGGCCGGTACAGGCAACATCAAATTCCGAGGAACTGGCACAGCTCCCGCTTCTTGGCCAGGGCATCCTTGCGCCCCAGTTCGATCAGTTCACTGCAATAACTGGCCTCGAACAGCAGATAGCTCAATACCCCCGCCCCGCTGGTGCGCGTCGCCCCCGGCCCGCGCAGGAACAGGCGCAACGCCGCCGGCAGCTCACGCCGGTGCCGGGCGGCGATCTCGTCCAACGGCTGGCTGGGCGCTACCACCAGCACCTCGATCGGCGCCAACCCCAAGCGGCGGGCATCCAGGTGCGCCGGCAACAGCCGGCTCAAATGGTTGAGCCGCTGCAGCAGTTCGATGTCGTCTTCCAGGCTGTCGATGAACGTGCTGTTGAGCATGTGCCCACCGATCTGCGCCAGGCTCGGCTGCTGCCCGCTGAACACACGCTGAGTGGGCAACGGAGGCGCTGGCCGCTGCGGGTTACCGCTGACCCCGACCACCAGCACCCGGCTGGCACCCAGGTGCAACGCCGGACTGATCGGCGCCGACTGGCGCACCGCGCCGTCCCCGTAAAATTCGTCGCCCAGCTGCACCGGCGCAAACAGCAGCGGAATGGCCGCGCTGGCCAGCAGGTGGTCGATGGTCAATGGCGTGGGCACGCCGATGCGGCGGTGGCGTAGCCAGGCTTCAATGGTGCCACGCCCCTGGTAGAAGGTGACCGCTTGGCCGGACTCGTAGCCAAAGGCGGTGACTGCCACCGCGCGCAACTGCTCGGCGGCCAGGGAATGGCCGATGCCATCCAGGTTCAGGTGTGCCTCCAGCAGGCTGCGCAACGGGCTGCTGTCCAGCAGCGCCACCGGCGCCTGGCCGCCTAACCCCAACAGGCTGTGGCCGACGAAACGGCTGGCCTGGCGGACAACGCCGGGCCAGTCACTGCGGATGACCAGGTGGCTGCGAAAGTTCTGCCAGAAGGCGGTAAGCCGCTGAACGGTATCGTTGAAGTGGGTGGCGCCGCTGGCGAGGGTGACGGCGTTGATGGCACCGGCAGAGGTGCCGACGATGACCGGGAACGGATTGTGCGCGCCTGCGGGCAGCAGCTCGGCGATGCCGGCCAATACGCCGACCTGATAGGCGGCGCGGGCGCCGCCGCCAGAAAGGATAAGACCGGTTACCGGGGGTGGGGCCATCGCTTCCTTCCTGGATCAGCTGTTTGCAAGCCCGCGAAAGGGCCGGCACAGGTAAAGTCAGTTCAGCGCTTTTTCTTGTCGTACAGCCGCGGCGCACCCTCGGGCCGCGACTTGAAACGGCGGTGCGCCCACAGGTACTGCTCGGGGCACTCGCGCAACACACTCTCGACCCACTGGTTGATGCGCAGGCAGTCGGCCTCTTCGCTTTCGCCGGGGAAGTCCGCCAATGGCGGGTGGATGACCAGACGATAGCCACTGCCATCCTCCAGGCGCTTCTGGGTGAACGGAATAACCTGCGCCTTGCCCAGCCGGGCGAACTTGGTGGTGGCGGTTACCGTCGCGGCCGGGATGCCGAACAGCGGCACGAAAATGCTCTGCTTGGCGCCGTAGTCCTGGTCCGGTGCATACCAGATCGCCCGGCCCGAACGCAGCAGCTTGAGCATGCCACGCACATCCTCGCGCTCCACCGCCAGCGAGTCGAGGTTATGCCGCTCGCGGCCGCTGCGCTGGATGAAGTCGAACAGCGCATTGCCGTGCTCGCGGTACATGCCGTCGATGGTGTGCTGCTGGCCCAGCAGGGCGGCGCCGATTTCCAGGGTGGTAAAGTGCACAGCCATGAGGATGGCGCCCTGCCCCGCCTGCTGGGCGGCCTGCAGGTGCTCCAGTCCCTCGATATGGGCCAGGCGCGCCAGCCTGGCCTTGGGCCACCACCAGCTCATGGCCATTTCGAAGAAGGCGATACCGGTGGAGGCGAAGTTGGCCTTGAGCAAACGCCGCCGTTCGTCGACCGACAGCTCCGGAAAGCACAGCTCAAGGTTGCGCGCGGCAATGCGCCGACGTTCGCCGGCAAAGCAATACATCACGGCCCCCAGCGCGGCACCGGCTTTCAACAGGGCCCGGTACGGCAACTGGACCACCAGCCACAGCAGGCCCAGGCCCAGCCACAGGCCCCAGAACTTTGGGTGAAGGAAATAGGGACGAAAACGCGGGCGTTCCATTGAAGCTTCCGGAAAGACAAAGGCTGCGCATTCTACAACGGATCAGCGTATGTTGCGGGCAACCGGTGTTCTCGTTATAAATCAGGGCACTTTTTTCGCAACAAGCCGTCTATGCAGACCATGAGCCCAAACCACACATCCGACACCGCCTCCGTGTTCCAGCTCAAGGGCAGCATGCTCGCCATCACAGTGCTGGAGCTGGCGCGCAATGACCTTGAAGCCCTCGACCGCCAGCTGGCGGCCAAAGTTGCCCAGGCACCGAACTTCTTCAGCAATACGCCACTGGTGCTGGCGCTGGACAAACTGCCGGCCGGCGAAGGGGCAATCGACCTGCCAGGCTTGATGCGCATCTGCCGCCACCATGGCCTGCGTACCCTGGCCATCCGCGCCAACCGCATCGAGGACATCGCCGCCGCCATCGCCATCGACCTGCCGGTGCTACCGCCGTCCGGCGCCCGCGAGCGGCCGCTGGAGCCCGAGCCCGAGGTAGTCAGAAAGCCCGAGCCGGCGCCCGCCCCGCCACCGCCCCCCGAGCCCGAGGTGCGGCCGACCCGGATCATTACTGCGCCGGTGCGCGGCGGCCAGCAGATCTATGCTCAGGGTGGCGACCTGATCGTTACCGCCTCGGTCAGCCCGGGTGCGGAACTTCTGGCCGATGGCAACATCCATGTGTACGGCGCCATGCGCGGCCGGGCCCTGGCCGGCATCAAAGGCAATACCAAGGCGCGGATCTTCTGCCAGCAGATGACCGCCGAAATGGTCTCCATCGCCGGCCAGTACAAGGTTTGCGAAGACCTGCGCCGCGACCCCCTGTGGGGCACAGGTGTGCAAGTCAGCCTGTCCGGTGATGTGTTGAACATCACCCGTCTTTAACGGATACTTGCCGTCATTTTCAGAGCAACTTTTTTAACTGTTGCCGTTTATTTGCTTTTTGCCGGGACACGTGTCCCGACTTATTTTAGGGGTGAAACACCTTGGCCAAGATTCTCGTGGTTACTTCCGGCAAGGGGGGTGTGGGCAAGACCACCACCAGCGCCGCCATTGGTACCGGCCTCGCACTGCGTGGCCACAAGACCGTCATCGTCGACTTCGACGTGGGCCTGCGTAACCTCGACCTGATCATGGGCTGCGAGCGCCGCGTGGTGTACGACTTCGTCAACGTGGTCAACGAAGAAGCCAACCTGCAGCAGGCCCTGATCAAGGACAAGCGCCTCGAGAACCTGTATGTACTTGCCGCCAGCCAGACCCGCGATAAAGACGCGCTGACCCTGGAAGGCGTCGAGAAGGTGCTGATGGCGTTGAAAGAAGATTTCGAGTACGTCATCTGCGACTCCCCGGCCGGTATCGAGAAAGGTGCGCACCTGGCGATGTACTTCGCCGACGAAGCCATCGTGGTAACCAACCCTGAGGTTTCTTCGGTACGTGACTCGGACCGCATGCTGGGCATTCTGTCGAGCAAATCGCGCCGCTCCGAAAACGGCGAGGAGCCGATCAAGGAACACCTGCTGATCACTCGCTACAACCCAGAGCGCGTCGTTAACGGCGAGATGCTGAGCATCGACGACGTCACCGACATCCTGGCGATCAAGCTCAAGGGCGTAATCCCTGAGTCCCAGGCTGTGCTCAAGGCCTCCAACCAAGGTATCCCGGTCATCCTCGACGACCAGAGCGATGCTGGCCAGGCGTACAGCGACACCGTCGACCGCCTGCTGGGGAAAGACAAACCCCTGCGTTTTGTTGAAGTGCCGAAGCAAGGATTCTTCGCGCGCCTGTTTGGAGGCAAGTAAACCATGAACCTTTTTGACTTCTTTCGTGGCAGACAGAAACAGACCAGCGCGTCGGTAGCGAAAGAGCGTCTACAGATCATCGTGGCGCACGAGCGCGGCCAACGCAGCGAGCCGGACTACCTGCCGGCGCTGCAGAAAGAACTGCTGGAAGTGATCCGCAAGTATGTGAACATCGGCAACGATGACGTGCATATCGAGCTGGAAAACCAGGGCAGCTGCTCGATTCTGGAGCTGAACATTACCCTGCCGGATCGCTGATCTGGCTGAAAGCCGGGGCTGCTTTGCAGCCCATTCGAGGCACAAGGCCGCTCCTGCAAGGGATCTCGTTCCCCTGTAGGAGCGGCCTTGTGCCTCGAATGGGCCGCAGAGCGGCCCCGCTTTTTTCTCCCGATTTAACAGAGAACACGCAATGCCGCTGTCCAATATCCAGATCCTGCACGAAGACGCCGCCATCCTGGTGATCAACAAACCGACCCTGCTGCTGTCGGTGCCTGGCCGCGCCGAGGACAACAAGGACTGCCTGATCACCCGCCTGCAGGAAAACGGCTACCCCGACGCGCTGATCGTGCACCGCCTGGACTGGGAAACCTCCGGCATCATCCTGCTTGCCCGCGATGCCGACAGCCACCGCGAGCTGTCGCGCCAGTTCCACGACCGCGAAACCGAAAAGGCCTACACCGCGCTGTGCTGGGGCCAACCGGCACTGGACAGCGGCAGCATCGACCTGCCGCTGCGTTACGACCCGCCAACCAAGCCACGGCATGTGGTGGACCACGAGCAGGGCAAGCATGCGCTGACGTTCTGGCGCATCGTCGAGCGCTGCGGCGACCACTGCCGGGTAGAACTAACGCCGATCACCGGGCGCTCGCACCAGTTGCGCGTGCACATGCTGTCGATCGGCCACCCGCTGCTGGGTGACCGGCTGTATGCCAACCCCGAAGCGCTGGCGGCGCACGAGCGGCTTTGCCTGCATGCATCCATGCTGAGCTTTACCCACCCGGTGTCCGGGGAGCGGTTGAAGTTCGAGTGCCCTGCGCCCTTCTAAGCCGCACCTCGCCCCCCTGTAGGAGCAGCCTTGTGCTGCGAAGAGGCCAGTCCCAACAACACAGATAGAGGTTGTTCGCACCGGCCTCTTCGCAGCACAAGGCTGCTCCTACAGGGTGTAATGCAGACACAAATTGTCGACATTGTGCGTTAAACTCGCGCCACTGCTGTCTGGAGTGAGCTATGCGCGACGAACTGAATTCTGGCCTTATCGATTTCCTCAAGGCCTCCCCCACGCCCTTCCATGCCACCGCCAGCCTGGCCCAGCGCCTGGAAGCTGCCGGCTACCAGCGCCTGGACGAGCGTGACAGCTGGGTTACCGTGCCTGGCGGCCGCTACTACGTCACCCGCAACGACTCGTCGATCATCGCCATCAAACTGGGCAAGCACGAACCGTTGCTGAACGGTATCCGGATGGTCGGTGCCCATACCGACAGCCCGTGCCTGCGGGTCAAGCCGCAGCCCGAGCTGCAGCGCCACGGTTTCCTGCAACTGGGTGTGGAAGTGTATGGCGGCGCCCTGCTGGCGCCCTGGTTCGACCGCGACCTGTCCCTGGCCGGCCGCGTTACCTATCGCCGTGACGGCAAGGTAGAAAGCCAGCTGATCGACTTCAAACTGCCTATCGCGATCATTCCCAACCTGGCCATCCACCTGAACCGCACCGCCAATGAAGGCTGGGCGATCAACCCGCAGAACGAGCTGCCGCCCATCCTGGCCCAAGTCGCGGGTGACGATCGCATCGACTTCCGCGCCCTGCTTACCGAGCAACTGGCCCGCGAGCATGAGCTGATCGCCGACGTGGTGCTGGATTACGAACTGAGCTTCTACGATACCCAAGGCGCCGCGCTGGTCGGCCTGAATGGCGACTTCATCGCCGGGGCCCGCCTGGACAACCTGCTGTCGTGCTACGCCGGCCTGCAAGCCCTGCTGGCCGCCGACAGCGACGAAACCAGCGTGCTGGTGTGCAACGACCACGAGGAAGTCGGCAGCAGCTCAGCCTGCGGCGCCGACGGCCCAATGCTGGAACAGACCCTGCAGCGCCTGCTGCCCAATGGCGACGCTTACGTGCGCACCATCCAGCGCTCGCTGATGGTGTCGGCAGACAACGCCCACGGCGTACACCCCAACTACGCCGACAAGCACGATGGCAACCACGGGCCCAAGCTCAACGCCGGGCCGGTGATCAAGGTGAACAACAACCAGCGCTACGCCACCAACAGCGAAACCGCCGGTTTCTTCCGCCACCTGTGCATGGCCGAGGAAGTGCCGGTGCAAAGCTTTGTGGTGCGCAGCGACATGGGCTGTGGCTCGACCATCGGGCCGATCACAGCCAGCCACCTGGGCGTGCGCACGGTGGATATCGGTTTGCCGACCTTTGCCATGCATTCCATTCGTGAGCTGTGCGGCAGCCATGACCTGGCACACCTGGTGAAGGTGCTGACTGCCTTCTACCGTAGCCGCGAGCTGCCCTGAGCAGTTGAGCCCCATACCGCACTTGTCGGAGCAGCCTTGTGCTGCGAAGAGGCCAGTACAACCCATGCATCTTTACTGGGTGTACCGGCCTCTTCGCAGCACAAGGCTGCTCCTACATAAAAGGGATGTGACCTGATCGAATGCTCAAGGTCAATCCCGCCTCGCTTGCCAAGCGCTATGCTTGTTACATGGCCCCACTGCAAAAGGATTGCTGTCCATGTCCCCGTTTCTGTCACTGTTCGTGCCGGTGTTCCTGTTCCTGATGCTGCTGACCATCGGCTTCAGCATGCGCGAGCGCAATATCGGAGTGCTGATGATGTGGATCGGCACCTTGGGCATCTTCGGCCTCACCTGCTGGAAGATCCTCGAGAAACTGCCGACATAAACCTCTACACTCGGTCAATCGTTTGACCTGAGGTAGATTTACCCGTGCCTGCCCTCCTGCGTTACCTGTTCCTGCTGCTGTTGCTGTTCATCACTCCGGTACAGGCAGCGGGCCTCCCCGGCCTGCTGGGCGGCAGTGCGCCCGCGCAACCGGAGGCCACCGAGCCACTGGGCAAGTCGCTGGACGAAGTGATCAAGAACCTGGAAAACGACCAGCAGCGCGCCAAGCTGCTGGCCGACCTTAAAAAGCTGCGCGACGCCACCAAGCAATCACAACCCAGCGTGGAACAGGGTGTGCTCGGCCTGATCGGCGGCGCCCTGCACGACTTCGAAAAACAGTTCAGCGGCGATGCCAGCCCGTTCCACCGCTGGTCTACGGAAATCGAACAAGCCCAGGCCGAACTGACCGAACTGGTGGTGCCGGTGCACCAGTGGCCGGCGATCCTGTTCGGCTTTGCCGCCGTCATTGCCGTTTGGAGCGTGCTGGCCTACGCCTTCAACTGGGTCGGCCACCGGATACGCCTGCGCTTTGGCCTGAGCGAAGAACTGCCCCAGCACCCGCGTACCTGGGACCTGGTGCGCTTTGCCCTGCGCAAGCTCGGCCCGTGGTTGGTGGCGCTGGTGTTCACCGTGTACCTGAGCTTTGTGCTGCCGCCGTCGCTGGGTAAGTCGCTGGCCATGGTGCTGGCCTACGCGCTGGTCGTCGGCACCTGCTTCTCGGCCATCTGCGTGATCGCCTTCTCGCTGCTCGACGGCCCGCACCGCCACCGCGCCCTGCACATTTTGCGGCACCAGGCGTTCCGCCCGCTGTGGCTGATCGGCAGCTTCGCAGCGTTTGGCGAGGCCATGAGCGACCCGCGCATGCTGGTCGCACTGGGGACCCACCTGGCCCATGCCCTGGCGACCCTGGCCAACGTCATCGCCGCGCTGTGCACCGGGCTGTTCATTCTGCGCTTCCGCCGCCCGATCGCCCACCTGATCCGCAACCAGCCCCTGGCGCGACGCCTGACCCGCCGCACCCTCAGCGACACCATCGAGATCCTCGGCAGCTTCTGGTTCATCCCGGCGTTGATCCTGGTGGCGATTTCGCTGTTCGCCACCTTCGTCTCGGCCGGCGACACCAGCACCGCCCTGCGTCAGTCGCTGATGTGTACCGTGCTGGTGGTGGTGTGCATGGTGCTCAACGGCCTGGTACGCCGCCACGCCGCCAACCCCAAACGCGCCAACAAGCGCCAGGCGGTGTATGCCGAACGCCTGCGCAACTTCGGCTACCTGCTGGTGCACCTGTTCATCTGGCTGGTGTTCATCGAACTGGGGCTGCGGGTGTGGGGCCTGTCGATGATCGGCTTTGCCGAGGGCGACGGCCACGAAGTCAGCCTGCGCCTGCTGGGCCTGGCCGGCACGCTGATCGTCGCCTGGCTGGTGTGGATCCTTGCCGACACCGCCGTGCACCACGCCCTGGTGCGTTCGCGCCGGGGCCTGGCCAACGCCCGTGCACAAACCATGATGCCGTTGATCCGCAACGTGCTGTTCGTGGTGATCTTCATCATTGCGGTGATCGTCGCCCTGGCCAACATGGGCATGAACGTCACCCCGCTGCTGGCCGGTGCCGGTGTGATCGGCCTGGCCATCGGCTTTGGCGCGCAATCGCTGGTGGCCGACCTGATCACCGGGTTGTTCATCATCATCGAAGACTCGCTGGCCATCGACGACTACGTGGATGTGGGCGGGCACCTGGGCACGGTGGAGGGGCTGACCATCCGTACCGTACGCCTGCGGGACATCGACGGCATCGTGCACACCATCCCGTTCAGCGAGATCAAGAGCATCAAGAACTACTCGCGGGAGTTCGGCTACGCCATCTTCCGTGTGGCCGTCCCGCACAGCATGAACATCGACCAGGCGATCACGCTGGTTCGCGAGGTGGGGCAGAAGCTGCGCAATGACCCATTGATGCGCCGCAACATCTGGTCGCCGCTGGAGCTGCAAGGCGTGGAGAGCTTCGAGTCGGGGTCGGCGATCTTGCGGGCCCGGTTCAAGACCGCGCCGATCAAGCAGTGGGAAGTGTCGCGGGCATTCAACCTGGCACTGAAGCGGCAGCTGGATGAGGCCGGGCTGGACCTGGCGACGCCGCGGTTGTCGGTACAGGTGGTGACCGCCGGGGGCGGTGGCATGACGGAGGCAGGTTCCTCCAGTTAGCGCCCTATCGCCGGCGAGCCAGCTCCCACAGGTACTGCACAGGGCCTGACACCCATGCAGTCAAGGTGTGAGCGGGCTTGCCGGCGATGGGCGGCAAAGCAGCCCCAGAATCCAGGATCAACCGGCCTGTGCACGAATGCGGATTGCATCGTGCCGCCAATACTCCAGGTCGCAGTCGATCAGGTGCCCATGCTGGTCGCTGTTGACCCGGGTAATGTGCAACCCCGGGCTGCCCACCGACACCTTCAACGCCCCTGCCGCCCCCACCGGCAACGCCGTCGGCAAAATCTCGAAGCACACCTGTCCATACCGGATGCCATACACCCGCCCATAAATTTCGGTCAGCGACTGCGCCAGGTCCTGTTTGAGAATGTCCGGGAAATACCTGGGATTCAGATAGTGCTCGGCATACAGCACCGCCCGCCCGTCAATCCGCCGTAACCGGCAGATGCGCACCACGCTGGACAACGCCGGCAGCTGCAAGCGCGCACAGATCGCCGCCGAGGCCGGCTGCAGCCGTGCCGACAGGAGTTCGGTACTGGCCACACGCCCTTGGTCGCGGACCATGGCATGGAAGTGACTGCGCTCGATCAGGTCGTAGGTCAGCCGCTCGGGCGCGACAAACCAGCCGCGGCGCTCTTCGCGGTAGATCATGCCCTGGGCCTCCAGCTGCGCCAGCGCCTCGCGCAGGGTGATGCGCGTGGTGTCGAACACCTCGCTCAGCTTGCGCTCGGCCGGCAGCTTGCCGCCCGGCGCCAGCAGGCCGTGCTCGATCTGCTCCTGCAAGGCATGGCAGATGGCTGTTACCGCACGCGGTGGCATCGGCTGCATCAAAGGTTACCTATCTGGACTAGTCCAGCCCCAGAACAGGGCACTTGGAGAATAGTGCAAGCCTAGGCAGGGCTGATGAACATCCTGTGACAAGGCTGCCCACGGGGTACTGCCAGAATCGGGCCAGCCCCGCAAAACCGCGGGTTCACCATGGTCTACGCTGTATTGCCAGGAGCCCGCAGCCAGCGGCACGGGCCCTTCCCTACATCAAATTGTCACGCAAGCGGCCTACCTTGGCTCAAGGTTTGCTGACCTAGACCAAAGGTTCCAGGCAACGGCTTCACTCATAACAACGATCGGTTAAAGGCACCCACCCAAGGAGCTACGGATGAAAAAGTTGTTCATGGCGTCACTGCTCGGTTCGGCCATCGCGTTCTGTACCTCGGCCATGGCCGAGGACCTCAAGGCCCTGGAAGATGCCGCCCGCAAGGAAGGCACCGTCAACAGCGTGGGCATGCCCGATGCCTGGGCCAACTGGAAAGGCACCTGGGAAGACCTGGCCAGCAAGTACGGCCTCAAGCACAGCGACACCGACATGAGCTCGGCCCAGGAAATCGCCAAGTTTGAAGCCGAGAAGGACAACGCCAGCGCCGACATCGGTGACGTGGGTGCCGCCTTCGGCCCCATCGCCGTGACCAAGGGCGTGAGCCAGCCGTACAAACCAAGCACCTGGGACCAGGTGCCGGAGTGGGCCAAGGACAAGGACGGCCACTGGGCGCTGGCCTATACCGGTACCATCGCCTTCATTATCAACAAGGACCTGGTCAAGGAAGAGGAACGGCCAAAAACCTGGCATGACCTGGAAAAAGGCAAGTACAAGGTCGCCATCGGCGACGTGGGCACTGCCGCCCAGGCCGCCAATGGGGTGCTCGCCGCCGCCATCGCCTACAAAGGCGACGAAAGCAACGTGGCGCCGGGCCTGCAGCTGTTCACCAAACTGGCCCAGCAGAAGCGCCTGTCGCTGGCCAACCCGACCATCCAGACCCTGGAGAAAGGCGAGGTGGAAGTCGGCGTGGTGTGGGACTTCAACGGCCTGAGCTACCGTGAACAGATCGACCCCAAGCGCTTCGAAGTGCTGATCCCGTCGGACGGCTCGGTAATCTCCGGCTATACCACGGTCATCAACAAATACGCCAAGCACCCCAACGCGGCCAAACTGACCCGCGAATACATCTTCAGCGATGCCGGGCAGATCAATCTGGCCAAAGGGCATGCCCGGCCGATCCGTGCCGAGCACCTGAAGCTGCCGGCGGATGTGCAGGCCAAGTTGCTGCCTAACGAGCAGTACGGTGCCGCCCAGCCGATCAAGAATGCCGAAGCCTGGGAAGCCACCTCCAAGAAACTGCCGCAGATGTGGCAGGAGCAGGTGATCATCGAGATGGAGTAAAGGGCTAGCTTGTCTAGTGCCTGACCCGGCCCTTTCGCGGGCACGCCCGCTCCCACAGAGACCGTGCAAAACCCTGTGGGAGCGGGCATGCCCGCGAAGAAGCCAACGCGGTTTATGACTGGAGCCACCATGCAACACAACGTCATCCTGGTCCTGCTAGACGGCCTCAACTATCAGGTTGCGCACCACGCCATGGGCCACCTGCATGCCTATGTCGAGGCCGACCGCGCCGCGCTGTACCGCGTGGAATGCGAGCTACCATCGCTGTCACGGCCGCTGTACGAATGCATCCTCACCGGCGTACCGCCGATCGACAGCGGCATCGTGCACAACAACGTCAACCGCCTGTCCAACCAGCGCAGCGTGTTCCACTACGCCCGCGAGGCCAACCTGGGCACCGCAGCGGCGGCTTATCACTGGATGAGCGAGCTGTACAACCGCTCGCCCTTCGACCCGCAGCGCGACCGCCATACCCACGCGCCGAAGTTGCCGATCCAGCACGGGCTGTTCTACTGGGACGACCGCTACCCCGATTCGCACCTGCTGGCCGATGGCGAATACCTGCGCCGCCGCCATGCCCCCAACTTCCTGCTGGTGCACCCGATGAGCATCGACGATGTCGGCCACCACCACGGCCTGGACAGCAGCCAGTACCGCAACGCCGCGCGCAGCGCCGATATCTTGCTGGCCGACTACCTGCCAGGCTGGCTCGAAGAGGGCTACCAGGTACTGGTCACCGCCGACCACGGCATGAACAACGACCGCTCGCACAACGGTTTGCTGGCCGAGGAGCGCGAAGTGCCATTATTCGTCTTTGGCGACGCGTTCAGCCTGGACCCGGCGGCCAAGCCGTTGCAGACCGAGCTGTGCGGCACCATGTGCGAGCTGCTTGGCGCTGCCCACGACAAGACCGTGTGCCGGGAGCTGCTGAAGTGACGGCACCCAAGCGCAGCGGCGCCCGTGGCCGCTACCTGGCCCTGCTCTGCCTGCTGCCATTTGCCGTGTTCTTTGTCGTATTCCAGATTGCCCCGTTGGCCTGGGTAGCGATCAACAGCGTGCAATCGGAAGCCGGCTGGGGCGTCGAAAATTTCAGCAAGGTATTCAGCTCGAAGTTCTACCTGCAGGCACTGCAACGCAGCCTGGAAATCAGCTTCTGGTCGAGTCTGTTCGGCATCGTCATCGCCACCCTTGGCGCTTATTCGCTGCGCCAGGTGAACTCGAAACTGCGCGACTTCGTCAGCGCCTTCGCCAACATGACCAGCAACTTTGCCGGGGTGCCGCTGGCCTTCGCCTTCATCATCCTGCTCGGTTTCAACGGCGCACTGACGCTGCTGCTCAAGCAGATCGGCCTTTTGGAAGACTTCAGCATCTACTCCAAAAGCGGGCTGATCCTGGTGTACACCTACTTCCAGATCCCGTTGGGCGTGTTGCTGCTCTACCCCGCCTTCGACGCCCTGCGTGAAGACTGGCGCGAGTCGGCCGCGCTGCTCGGTGCCAATCACTGGCAATACTGGCGGCACATCGGCTTGCCGGTGCTGACCCCGGCACTGCTGGGCACGTTCGTCATCCTGCTGGCCAATGCCCTGGGCGCCTACGCCACCGTGTATGCGTTGACCACCGGCAATTTCAACGTACTGCCGATCCGCATCGCTGGCCTGGTGGCCGGCGACATCAGCCTCGACCCCAACCTGGCCAGCGCCCTGGCGATGGTGCTGGTGGGGCTTATGACGCTGGTCACGGTGGTGCATCAATGGCTACTGAAACGGAGCTACCATGCGCGCTGACACCCGTTCCGGCGGCTGGTACCACCGCATCGTGGTCTACCTGCTGTTCCTGATCCTGCTGCTGCCACTGGCCGGCACCCTGCTCTATTCGCTGGCGACCAGCTGGTCGGCCAGCCTGCTGCCCAGCGGCCTGACCCTGAAATGGTACGTGGCATTGTGGAGCGAGCCGCGCTTCCTGGCCGCCTTCGGCCAGTCGCTGCTGGTGTGCATGGGCGCGCTGCTGCTGTCGGTGGTGCTGATACTACCGCTGCTGTTCGTGGTGCATTACCACTTCCCGCGGCTCGACGCGCTGATGAACATCCTCATCCTGCTGCCGTTCGCGGTACCGCCGGTAGTGTCGTCGGTAGGGCTGCTGCAGCTGTACGGCAGCGGGCCGATGGCCATGGTCGGCACGCCATGGATCCTGATCGGCTGCTACTTCACCATCGCCCTGCCGTTCATGTACCGGGCCATTACCAACAACCTGCAGGCCATCAACCTGCGCGACCTGATGGACGCCGCCCAACTGCTCGGCGCCAGCAACTGGCAGGCCGCGCTGCTGGTGGTGCTGCCAAACCTGCGCAAGGGCCTGATGGTGGCGCTGCTGCTGTCGTTCTCGTTCCTGTTCGGCGAATTCGTGTTCGCCAACCTGCTGGTCGGCACCCGCTATGAGACCCTGCAGGTGTACCTGAACAACATGCGCAACAGCAGCGGCCACTTCAACAGCGCACTGGTGATCTCGTACTTCGCCTTCGTGCTGGTACTGACCTGGGTCGCCAACCGCCTGAACAAGGACAAGACCTGACATGAGCTTCGTCAGCGTACAGAAACTGCAGAAAAGCTACGCCGGCAGCCCGGTATTCGAGAACATCGACTGCCACATCGAACGCGGCGAGTTCGTTACCCTGCTGGGCCCGTCCGGCTGCGGCAAGTCCACCCTGCTGCGCTGCATCGCCGGGCTGACCCCGGTAGACAGCGGGCAGATACTCCTCGACGGCCACGACATCGTGCCGCTGAGCCCGCAAAAGCGTGGCATAGGCATGGTGTTCCAGAGCTACGCGCTGTTCCCCAACATGACCGTGGAACAGAACGTGGCTTTTGGCCTGCGCATGCAGAAGGTCAAGGCCGACGAAAGCCAGGCCCGGGTGCGCGAGGTGCTGGCGCTGGTGGAGCTGGGCAACTTTGCCGGGCGCTACCCGCACCAGTTGTCTGGCGGCCAGTGCCAGCGCGTGGCCCTGGCCCGTTCGCTGGTTACCCGCCCGCGCCTGCTGCTGCTCGACGAGCCATTGTCGGCACTGGATGCGCGCATTCGCAAACACCTGCGCGAGCAGATTCGTGCCATTCAGCGTGAACTTGGGCTGACCACCATCTTCGTTACCCACGACCAGGAAGAAGCGCTGACCCTGTCCGACCGCATCTTCCTGATGAACCAGGGGCGTATCGTGCAGAGCGGCGATGCCGAAACCCTCTACACAGCGCCCGTGGACCTGTTTGCCGCCGGCTTTATCGGCAACTACAACCTGCTCGACGCCGACAGCGCCAGCCGCCTGCTGCAACGCCCGGTGGCCAGCCGCCTGGCGATCCGCCCGGAGTCGATCACCCTGGGCGTGAATGGCGAACTGGACGCAGAAGTACGCAGCCACAGCCTGCTGGGCAATGTGATTCGCTACCGCGTGAACGTGCGCGAGGTGGAACTGGTGGTCGACGTGCTCAACCGCTCGCCGGCCGACCTGCACGCGGACGGAAAACGCGTTAGCTTGTCGATCGACCCGACAGCGCTGCGGGAAGTGGCTTAAGGAGATTCAACACAATGGCACTGGCAATTTTCGATCTGGACGAAACCCTGATCCACGGGGACTGTGCGTCGCTGTGGAGCGAGCAAATGGCCCGGTTGGGCTGGGTCGACGGCAAGGACTTCCTGCGCCGCGACCGTGAGCTGATGGAGGCCTACGGCAAGGGCCACCTGCAGATGGAGGACTACATGGCCTTCAGCCTGGAGCCGATGGCCGGGCGTACGCTGGAGGAGGTCGAGCATCTGGTTGAGCCGTGGGTCGAGGACGTGATCGAGCCCATCATCTACGGCGACGCCTGCCGCTGCATTGCCGAGCACCGCCAGCGTGGGGACCGCATTCTGATCATTTCCGCTTCGGGGACGCACCTGGTCGGGCCCATTGCGGCGCGCCTGGGGGTGGATGAGTACCTGGCGATCGAGCTGGAGGCGGTGAACGGGGTGTATACGGGCAAGACTCACGGGGTGCTGACCTACCGCGAGGGCAAGATCACCCGGTTGCTGGAGTGGCTGGATCAGGAACAGGAAAACCTGGAGGGGGCGAGTTTCTATTCCGATTCACGCAATGACTTGCCGTTGTTGCTGAAGGTAGATCACCCGCATGTGGTGAACCCGGATGCGGTGCTGCGCGAGCATGCCCAGACCAATGGATGGCCGATTCTGAGCTGGTCTTGAAGGCCTTGGGTGTGCTTTGCGCCCCTTTCGCGGCACAAGGCCGCTCCTACAGGGATTTACGCACAGGTTCGACCTGATGCGATCCCTTGTAGGAGCGGCCTTGTGCCGCGAAAGGGCTGCAAAGCAGCCCCGGCAATATCAAGCCTGGCTCGGATCTATGACCATCACCAACTTGCCCGACACCTGGTTGGTCTCAAGCTCGGCATACGCCGCCTGGGCAAACTCCACCGGGTAGGTATCGACCAGCTGCGGCGACAAGCGCCCTTCGGCGAACAGCGGCCACACCTGCTGTTGCAGCTCGCGCAGCAACTCGGCCTTGAAGCCGTCGTCACGGTTGCGCAGCGTAGAGCCGGTAATCTCCAGGCGCTTGCCCAGTACCTGGGCCAGGTCCAGCTCAAACTTGCGCCCGCCCATCAAGCCGATGATCACCCAACGCCCGTCACGGGCCAGCAGCTTGAGGTTGAGCTCGCCGTAGCTGGCGCCCACCGGGTCGAGAATCACGTCGAACGGCCCGAAACCTTCCAGTGCATCCAGGTTCTCGTTACGTACCACACCACCCGCAGCGCCCAGCGCTTCGCAATAGGCCAGGCGATCGGGCGAGCCGACGCTGACCCACACCGGGCTGCCGAATGCCTTGCACAGCTGAATGGCGGCCGAGCCAACGCCACTGGCGCCAGCATGCACCAGCACCTTCTCACCGGCCTTCACGCCACCCAGCTGGAAGATGTTCAGCCAGGCAGTGGCATACACCTCCGGCAAGGCTGCCGCTTCATGCAAGCTGAGCCCTTCGGGTACCGGCAGTACATGGCGGGCATCGACCACCACCTCCTCGGCCATGGCGCCGCTAGCCAGCAGTGCGCACACCCGGTCGCCCACGCGCCAGTCGGCACCGGCGCCCACTTCCTCAACCACACCGGCGCATTCAAGGCCCATGTACGGGCTGGCACCGGGCGGCGGCGGGTACAAACCTTTCATTTGCAGCAGATCGGCGCGGTTCAGGCCCGCAGCCGCCACGCGAATGCGCACTTGGCCCGCGTCACAGGCCGGGCGTTCGGCCTCGACCCACTCCACATGTCCGTCAACGCCTTGCAATGCCTTCACAGTGCCTCCATAGTTGAATCATGACTGGGCCTGGGGAACGCACACCCCAGGCTTTTTGCAGTATTTGCCCGGTTCCATGGAACCGGCAACGGAAAAGACGGCCTACTATGCGTGATCAATTGCCTCCACGTCGAATCAGCATGAAGCATTTCCTCCCAAGCACCGCCCTCGCTGTAATGATCGGCCTGGGTAGCCTCGCGCTCGGCGGCAATGCAGCGGCCGCCAACAAGTGGGACGGCCTGCAGCCGGACCGCGACGAGATCGTCGCCAGCCTCAACGTGGTGGAATTGCTCAAGCGCCACCACTACAGCAAGCCGCCTCTGGACGATGCCCGTTCGCTCATCATCTACGACAGCTACATCAAGCTGCTGGACCCGGCGCGCAGCTACTTCACCGCTGCCGACATTGCCGAATTCGACAAGTGGAAAACGCAATTCGACGATTTCCTCAAGAGCGGCAACCTTGACCCGGGCTTCACCATCTACAAACGCTACCTGGACCGCGTCAAGCAGCGCCTGGACTTTGCCCTGGCCGAGCTGAACAAGGGCGTGGACAAGATCGACTTCAACACCAAGGAAACCTTGCTGATCGACCGCAAGGATGCTCCGTGGCTGAAGAATCAGGCCGAGCTCGACGACCTGTGGCGCAAACGCGTCAAGGACGAAGTGCTGCGCCAGAAGATCGCCGGCAAGGAACCCAAGCAGATCCAGGAAACCCTGACCAAGCGCTACAAGAACCAGCTGGCGCGCCTTGACCAGACCCGTGCCGAGGATATCTTCCAGGCCTACATCAACACCTTCGCCCAGTCCTACGACCCGCACACCAACTACCTGTCGCCGGATAACGCCGAGAATTTCGACATCAACATGAGCCTGTCGCTCGAAGGCATTGGCGCGGTGCTGCAAAGCGACAACGACCAGGTCAAGATCGTGCGCCTGGTGCCGGCAGGCCCGGCAGCCAAGACCAAGCAGGTAGCCCCGGCCGACAAGATCATCGGCGTGGCCCAGGGCAACAAGGAAATGGTCGACGTGGTCGGCTGGCGCCTGGACGAAGTGGTCAAGCTGATCCGTGGCCCGAAAGGCTCGGTGGTACGCCTGGAAGTCATCCCGGCCAGCAATGCGCCGAGCGACCAGACCAGCAAGGTCGTGTCGATCACCCGTGAAGCGGTAAAACTCGAAGAGCAGGCGGCAAAAAAGTCGGTGCTCAAGCTCAAGCAGGACGGGCGTGACTACAAGCTGGGCATCATCGAGATCCCGGCCTTCTACCTCGACTTCAAGGCTTACCGCGCCGGTGACCCGGAATACAAGAGCACCACGCGTGACGTGAAGAAACTGCTCACCGAACTGCAGAAGGAGAAAGTCGACGGCGTGGTCATCGACCTGCGCAACAACGGCGGCGGCTCGCTGCAGGAAGCCACCGAGCTGACCAGCCTGTTCATCGAGAAAGGCCCGACCGTACTGGTGCGCAACAGCGACGGCCGCGTCGACGTGCTGGAAGACGAAAACCCGGGCGCCTTCTACAAGGGCCCGCTGGCCCTGCTGGTGAACCGCCTGTCGGCCTCGGCGTCAGAGATCTTCGCCGGCGCCATGCAGGACTACCACCGCGCGCTGATCATCGGTGGCCAGACCTTCGGTAAAGGCACCGTGCAGACCATCCAGCCGCTCAACCATGGCGAGCTGAAGCTGACCCTGGCCAAGTTCTACCGGGTTTCCGGGCAGAGCACCCAACACCAGGGCGTGCTGCCGGACATCGACTACCCGTCGATCATCGACACCAAGGAAATTGGCGAGAGCGCCCTGCCCGAGGCCATGCCCTGGGACACCATTCGCCCGGTCGTCAAGCCGGCGGCCGACCCGTTCAAGCCGTACCTGGCCCAGCTCAAGGCACAGCATGAAGCGCGCAGCGACAAGGATGCCGAGTTCACCTACATTCGCGACCGCCTGGCCCTGACGCAGAAGCTGATGACCGAAAAAACCGTCAGCCTCAACGAGCAGGATCGCCGTGCACGCCACGACGAAATCGAAGCCAAGCAGCTGGCGCTGGAAAACATCCGCCGCAAGGCCAAGGGTGAAGAGCCGCTCAAAGAGCTGAAGAAAGAGGACGAGGACGCGTTGCCGGTCGAAGATGAAAACACCAAGCCGGAGGACGACGCCTACCTGTCCGAAACCGGTCGTATCCTGATCGACTACCTCAGCGCCAGCACCAAGGTGGCCAAGAAGTAAGGCGCACCGGCAGTGATGGCAGAATAATGTGACCTGTCATCAAACAGTCATCGCGCTGTCGTGAAATACGGGGGCCGGGCATGCAGATGCCCGGCCCTTTCATTTTCAGGAATACGTCATGACCGTCGCCGAACAGCTCAGTGCCTTGAGTGCCATCCTGGCTCAACGCAGCATTCACAGTCTGTTCCAGCCGATCATGTGCCTGAGCGAGCAACGGGTTTTCGCCCATGAAGCGCTGAGCCGCGGGCCGTCCAACAGCCCGCTGCATGCACCGCTGAACCTCTTCAGTATCGCCCGCCATGCCGGCCGCCTGACCGAGCTGGAAGCCGCCTGCCGAGAAAGCGCCTGCCGGCGCTTCAGCGAGCAACAACTGCAGGGCAAGCTGTTTCTCAACATCTCGCCCGAATCGTTGCTGGAGCCACACTACCCGTCCGGCCTTACCCTGAAGCTGCTGGAGCAGGTCGGCCTGCCGCCCAGCCGGGTGGTGATCGAGCTGACCGAGCACACCCCGACCGACGACTTCCAGCTGCTGTCCAATGCACTGCACCACTACCGCGACATGGGCTTCTCGATAGCCCTCGACGATCTGGGCGCGGGCTATTCGAGCTTGCGCCTGTGGTCGGAGCTGCGCCCCGAATACGTGAAGATCGACCGCCACTTCATAGACGGCATTCACCGCGACCCGCTCAAGCGCGAGTTCGTCGGCTCGATATTGCAGATTGCCCGGGCCTCGAAGGCACAGGTTATTGCCGAAGGTATCGAGCTGGCAGAAGAACTGAGAGTGCTGACTGAGATGGGTGTAGACCTGGTGCAGGGCTACCTGCTGGGGCGGCCGCAAGAGTTGGGGGTGCGGGAAAGCTGGCCTTTACCGACGCCGATGAGCGCGCCACTGGCTGGACAGCCGACGGTGCGGCTCAATGCGACGCTTGGGCAGTTGCTGGAGTTGTTCGAGCGGCATCAGCACCTGGAGGCATTGGAGGTGGTGGATGCTGATGGCAAAGGTTGTGGATTGATCCACCGGCATGGTTTGCCTGCTCTGGCCCTATCGCCGGCAAGCCAGCTCCCACATGTTCACCACAGGCCTTGAGCCTCGCGCTGTATCTGTAGGAGCAGCACAAGGCTGCTCCTACAGGCCGGTGGTGTACCGGCGGGAGGGACCGCGCTGATGCTGACAATCAGGCTGTTTCCGGGTAGCTGTACTCGAACACCCGGACCACCTCGGAGGCATGCCACGACGCCGCCTCCATGCCATCGACCGGCCCGGCAAAGCGCCCCAGCCGTTCAACACATTCAAAGAAGCCGGTACGCGGCAAACGGCTTGCGCCCTGGCTGATCACCAAGGAGCTGCGCAACGGCTGCTCGGCACGGGCATCCAGCACCGCCAGGTACTCCAGCGCAGCGGTCAGCGTCTGCATGGCAGGGCTAGGCAGTTGCAAGCGCTCGATCAGCGCTCGGTACGTCAGCAAGTGACGTTGACGACGGGCCAGGTCAAGCTCGCCCAGCAGGTTATCCCAGTGCTGACGGCTGATCCTGACCTGGCTCATGATGGCTCGCTCCAGCCAGCCACCCCCAGATGCCAGGCCAAGGCGCGGCGGATGGCAGCATCCGGCTGGCGTTCACCCGATTCGATCATGGCCAGATACGCCGGGCTCACCCCGACATTGCGCGCCAGTTGCTCAGGGGCAATGCCCTTGGCCTGGCGAATCTGCGCCACTTCGCTGAACGCCGGCAATGGCGCCACGGCAGCTGAGCCGGGCTCTTCGCTGACGACCGCCTCTGCAGGCGCCTGCCCAGCCGCCTTGAGCAGTGCCTGGTACTGCTCCCAGGGAACGACGGCGTACTCGGGTTGACCGTCCCGGCTAATGACCTGAATACCCATTACAAACCCCTTAAAAAAGGATTACAGCATGTAATCCGTAGGCATAACCCTTATGCCAATTATATTACCAACTCCGGGGTCTGTCCGGTTGACTGCAGTTCAGGCTGTTTTCATTGCGTGTTGCGCTCCAGCCCCAGCGCTTGCGGGGTAGCCGGCAGGCGCTCGACCACGCGCAGCCGCTCGGGTGCCTGGCTGTCGCGCCAAGCCTTGAAGCGCGCCAGTTCGTCGGCCACGGTCTTCAGCACCCAGCCCAGCACCGCGATGTCATCGAGAAAACCCACGCCCAGCAACCAGTCGGGGATGGCATCGATGGGGCTGACGAAATACAGCAGGCCAGCCACGATGGTGACCAGGGCCTTGGGGCTGATGGCGCGGTATTCGCCACGCCACCACGCCAGGCACAGCGACTGCAGCAGTTTCACGTCCTCACGCAACTGACCGATGCGCGGACCTTTGCGGGCCACTGCAAACAGCAGGGCCGGCAGCCGACCACGGCTGAGCAGGCGCTCGGCCAAGGGCAGGAAACGGGCAAAATTCCAGGGTGCGCTCATGGAGCCTCCAGGCGGAACAGGTTATCCACATTTATTGTGGATAACCTTGTGAACAGGGTCGCGTTTCTGAGCCCAGGTGCCTGCCAGGCAAGGCCCACGGTCAGATCGGGCGTTTTTTACACAACCGTTTCAAGCCATGGGTACCTGACCGCAAACGATTTGCGCCAGAAACATCCTACATCTACTAGCTGCATTTCCTCGGACAGTATCAGTTGTTGCTGGTTCGTCCAATCGCCACAAACGAAAACGCCCCGTCAGGACGGGGCGTTTTGCAAGAACCAACCAATGTTACTTGGCAGGTGCTTCAGCAGGCGCTTCAGCTGGAGCCTCGGCTTCCGGCTCGCCACCCTGCAGCTGGGCCGGATCCTTGATGGCGATCAGTTCCAGGTCGAACACCAGTACCGAGTTCGCCGGGATCAGCGGGCTTGGGCTTTGGGCGCCGTAGGCCAGCTCAGCCGGGATGAACAGCTTGTACTTCTCGCCAACGTGCATCAGCTGCAGGCCTTCGACCCAACCCGGGATCACACCGCTGACCGGCAGGTCGATCGGGCTGCCACGCTCGACAGAGCTGTCGAACACCTTGCCATCGGTCAGCTTGCCTTCGTAGTGGACAGTGACTACGTCGGTCGGCTTGGGCTGCGGGCCATCAGCCTTCTTGACCACTTCGTACTGCAGGCCCGAGGCAGTGGTGACCACGCCTGGCTTCTTGGCGTTTTCTTCGAGGAATTTCTTGCCGGCGGAGGCGGCTTCTTCGCTGGCCTTGGCCAGGCGCTCCTCGGCGCGTTTCTGCAGGGCGGTGAACGCCTCTACCAGCTCTTCGTCCTTGATGCGTTGTTCTTTCTTGCCAACGGCGTCTTCGATACCGAGGGCGACCGATTTCGAATCAAGGTCTTCCATGCCTTCCTGAGCCAAGCTCTTGCCCATGTTCAGGCCGATACCGTAGGAGGCTTTCTGCGCCGGAGTCTTCAGCTCGGGGCTGCTGGCCTGTTGATCACAGCCAGCCAGTACCAGGCCTACCAGGGCAACCGCAGCCGCCAAACGATGCTGTTTCATGCTATTTCCTTGTTCATGCGCCATAAGGGCAATCAGGGTAAAGCCGCGAGCTTAGCAGGCGGCCATGACCAATGGCTACCGGCATAGGAGCGGGTTTTGGTAAGGAAGTTCAGTAGTTAAACGGTAATTCATGCCGGGCTTGCAGCCACTGGCCAGTATTGACCGGTTGTGCCGTTTTTGCCCGGTTCTACAGGGGATTTATTTCGCTGGACTCTGAAAGGCCTGCATTCAGGGGTAGTTGCCGTCCCGGTACTCCCCTGCCACCTCGCGCAACACCTCGCACACCCACTGCCCAGGCAGGCTCTGCGGCAAGGCGGCATTGCGGCAGATACCCACCGAGCCGCCCGGCTCGCGCACACCCAGGTCGAGCTCGACCAGCTCACCACGGCGCAGGTCGAGCAGCACCGCATCGCGCGGCGCTACCCACAACGCGTCGCTGCCCAGCAGGTAGCGCCGGCTCAGGGCCAACGACAGGGTTTCCAGGCGCTGCGCCGGCATCTGGATAGCGCATTGCACAAACAGGCTGTCGGCATGCTGGCGGATGGTGGTGCCCGCCGGTGGCAACACCAACGGGTAACGCCCGACCTTGGCGCGCTCGACCGGCGTGGCGGCCAGCAACGGGTGGCCCGGGCGTACCACCAGGCTCATCGACTCGCTGTACAGGTGCTCGAACGAAAGGCCCTGGATCTGCGGGCTGTCGGTCATGCGCCCGACTACCAGTTCCAGCTCACCCAGACGCAGTTGGCCGAGCAGCTGCGCGCTGACCCCGGTGGCCACACTGATGACCAGCGCTTCATGGCGCTGGTGCAGGCGGCACAGCACCTCGGGCATGAGCAGGCCCTCGACCGTCGACAGCACGCCAATACGCACCTGCGACGGCGCCCGCGCTTCGCCGCGCAAGCTGCTGACGCCATCGCGCAGGGCCTGCACGCTGGGCCCGGCATAACGCATGAAACGCGCCCCGGCCGGGGTCAGCTCGACGCCTTGGCGGCTGCGCGCGAACAGGCGCGCTTCCAGCAGGCCTTCGAGTTCCTTGAGGGTCTTGGAAATCGCCGGCTGGCTGATCGACAGGTTATCGGCCGCCCTGGCCAGGCTGCCCTGCCGGGCAATCTCCAGGAAACACAGCAGGTGGCGGTATTTGATGCGGGTGTCGAGGTTCATGGCGGCAAGCTTACCGCATCGCTACCTGCGGCGTATCCGGGTCGCGCTGCTGGCGGCGGAATTGCCCGGGCGGCAGGCCATGGATCTGCCGGAAGCGCCGGGAAAAGTAGGCTTCATCAGCAAAGCCACAGAGCCGCGCCACCTCGCCCACCGGGCGGCTGCCATTGAGCAGGTAGTTGCGCGCGGTGTGCATGCGCCGCTCCAGCACCAGCTCGCTGAAGGTCTTGCCGATTTCCTTGCGCAGCCAGTGGGTCAGGTAGGTGGGCGACAGGTAGGTGGCGGCGGCGACTTTTTGCAGGTTCAGGTCGGGGTCATCGATATGCCGGCGCAGGTATTCACTCATGCGGCCCAGCGCGGCCCGGCGGCTGAGCTGGGCAGCGTTGCTGTCGGCCAGTTCGCGCAGCGGCTCGGCGTACAGGCCGCAGACCTGGCCGATCAGCTGCAGCAACAGGCCCTTGAGCATTTCGCGGGTGCCAAAGCGGCGGTTGGCATCCAGTTCACGCAAGCGATCGAGGATTTGCCGGGCCTCGGCAAAGTCGGCGTCACCCAGGCAAAAGTCGAGATGCTCTTGAAAGCGGAACGGTGACAGCTCCGGCGCCTGCAGGATCGACACTTCTTCCAGGTCCATCGGGTCGCAGGCCAGGTGCGGCAGGAGGAACGTCTGGGAGAAATTGATCACCACGAAGTCGCTGTCCGCCGGATGTGGGATCACGTGCACCCTGTGCGGCAGGATGAAAGCCAGGGTGTTGCGCCTGAACGGGCGCTGCACGCTGCCGATGTGTTGCACCGTGTCGCCGCCTAAATTGACCTGGATCTGAAAATACTCGTGACGGTGCGGCGCGGTCTCGGCGGGGCGCCCGCGCTGGTCGCGGATGTAGAAATCCATCAGCTCGCTGCGCTGCTGCATGACGTAGGTCGGAACCTCGCGCTTGGGGGGCATTGGGTTGGCTCCAGTCTTCAAGGATGGCGCTGTCTGGCCCCTTCACGGGCAAGGCCGCGAGAGACCAGGGGCATGCACTACAGGTTGTACGATGTCTAAAGTCATCAAATTAAACCTGTCTGCAAAAACTCGCGCAACCCTAACCGTCCACAACCCGCTGGGAATGCGACATACAGCTGAAAATACGCGCAAAACCCCACCTTCTGATTTTCTTGGACAGCACAGCCCTACCCCGCCTTCAGCGAAAAAAACGGTCTAAAACCGCCGTTGCATTCAATACGTCGTACGACCACTGTAGGAACGGGACTGCAGCCCAACCTCTACCAACAACAACAAACGAGGTCGACTCATGTCGAGCACGCCTACCCCCCGCGCCGCGTCGTCGTACGCGCTGGACGCGGCCCCTGCCCAGCGCCTGCCCTCCCGCCGCCGCTGGTTCATGCTGTCGCTGCTGCTGGTGGCGACCATCATCAACTACGTCGACCGGGTGAACATTTCCATCGCAGCGCCGTTCATGGCCAAGGACCTGGGCCTGGACAAGGTCGAGATGGGCCTGATCTTCTCCGCCTTCGCCTGGACCTACGCATTGGCACTGGTGCCGGCCGGCTTCATCGCCGACCGTTTCGGCTCGCGCCTGACCTACGGCGTGTCGCTGATCAGCTGGTCGGCAGTCACCGTGGCCCAAGGCCTGGCCAGCGGCTTCGCCTCACTGTTCGGCCTGCGCCTGGCGGTCGGCGCCATGGAGGCCCCGGCTTTCCCGGCCAACAGCCGTGCGGTCACGGTGTGGTTCCCCGCCCGCGAGCGCGGCATGGCCAGCAGCATCTACGTATGTGGCCAGTACCTGGGCACCGCGCTGTTCACCGGCGCGCTGCTGTGGCTGGCGACCACCTATGACTGGCGCCACGTGTTCTACAGCACCGGCCTGGTGGGCATCCTGTTCGGCGTCGTGTGGCTGGTGCTATACCGCGACCCGCTGAACTGCAAGAAGGTCAGCAAGGAGGAACTGGCCTACATCGAGAACGGCGGTGGCCTGGTGAAAAGCAGCCAGCAACGTACCCGCTTCGACTGGCGGCAGGTCGCCGAACTGTTCCGCTATCGCCAGGTCTGGGCGATCTGCCTGGGCAAGTTCGCCAGCACCTCGGCACTGTACTTCTTCCTTACCTGGTTCCCCACCTACCTGATCGAAGAACGCCAGCTGACGCTGATCAAGGTCGGCATCTTCGCGGTCATGCCGTTCATTGGTGCCACGGTCGGCATCCTCCTGGCGGGCATCGTCTCCGACCTGCTGATCCGCAAGGGCTACTCGCTGTCGTTTGCCCGCAAGCTGCCGCTGGTGGTGGGCTCGATGCTGGGGATGTCGATCGTGCTGGTGAACTTCACCGATTCCAATGTGCTGTGCATCGCCGTGCTGACCCTGGCGTTCTTCGCCCAGGGCATCGCCTCGTCGTCGTGGGCTGCCGTGTCGGAAGTGGCGCCGAAGGAGCTGATCGGCCTGACCGGCGGCATCACCAGCCTGGCGGCGAACATCGGCGGCATCGTCACACCGATCGTGATCGGCGCCATCGTGCACGCCAGTGGCTCGTTCGCCATGGCGTTCTGGTTCATCGGCGGCGTGGCGTTGATGGGCACGCTGTCTTACTCGCTGCTGCTTGGGAAGCTCTATCGCATCGAGCTGAAAACAACTGCTTGAGATTGCACTGCCTGTGCTGGCGATTGGGCCGGTACAGGTTACTTGGATAATCCAATCCAACCCCGCTTTCGTCCAACTTTGCCGGCCAGCCGCTGGATACGCTGGCCACTCCAGTACGGAGGATTCACCCATGACCTACCTGTTCAACCCGCCGGCCATCGTCAGCCTGCCGATCCGCAGCAGCGATGCGCGCTTCCCCGTCGGCCGGGTGTTCTGCATCGGCCGCAACTACCCGTGGCCGGAATCCTACGGCGCGGCGCCGCTGGAGCCGGTGTTTTTCATGAAGCCGGCGAGCAACGTCGTCGAGGCATCGGGCGAGCTGCCCTTCCCGCCGCAGACCGACGAGTTCTGCCATGAAATCGAGCTGGTCGCGGCCATTGCCAAGGGCGGTGCCGACATTGCCCCGGGACACGCCCTGGAGCACGTGTTCGGCTTCGCCGCCGGCCTGGACCTGACCCGCCGCGATCACCAGCGCAAGGCCAAGGCCGAGGGCCTGCCCTGGGAAGGTGCCAAAGTATTCGAGGCCTCGGCACCGATGACCGCCATCGTCCCCGCCAGCGAATGCGCCTGGCCACTGGATGCGTCGCTGTGGCTGCAAGTCAATGGCGAGGAGCGCCAGCGTGCTCACCTGAGCCAGCAGACCTGGGCATTGGCCGAAGTGATCAGCCGGCTGTCACGCCAGCTGCCGCTGCGCACGGGCGACCTGATCATGACCGGCAGCCCGCCCGGCGTGGCCCCGCTGAACCCCGGGGACACGATACACGCCGGCATCGACGGTATCGGCGAACTGCATCTGCGTGTCGGCCCCCGCCCTGCCGGGCAAACAGCCAACGCAGCCTGAACCTGACGGAGACCCGACATGACCCAGAACAAGAAAATCGCCCTGGTCACCGGCGCCGGTAGCGGCATCGGCCGCGCCGTCGCCCTCGCCCTGCTGGATGACGGCTTCAGCCTGGTGCTCGCCGGGCGCCGCGCCGAACCCCTGCAAGCCGTGGTTGCACAGGCGCTGGCAGCAGGCGGTGAGGCGCTGGCCGTGCCCACCGATGTACGCGACGAGCAGAGCGTCGCGCAGCTGTTCGCCACCATCGAAGAAGTGCACGGCCGGCTCGATGTGATCTTCAACAATGCCGGTATCAACGCGCCCGCCGTGCCGGTGGACGAGCTGCCGCTGGAGAACTGGCGCAACGTCATCGCCACCAACGTCGACGGTGTGTTCCTGTGCGCCCGCGCTGCCTTCGGCCTGATGCGCCGCCAGCAACCGCAAGGTGGGCGAATCATCAACAACGGCTCGATCTCGGCGCACACCCCACGCCCGTTCACTGCACCCTACACGGCCAGCAAGCATGCGGTGCTTGGCCTGACCAAGGCGCTGGCGCTGGATGGCCGGCCGTACAACATCGTGTGTAGCCAGGTGGACATCGGCAACGCCCTGACCGAGTTGTCCGAGCGCATGACCCGGGGGGTACGCCAGGCCAATGGCGAGGTCGCAGCCGAGCCGATGCTGGACGTGCGCCATGTGGCCGATGCGGTGCGCTACATCGCGGCGCTGCCGCTGGACGCCAACGTACTGAACATGACCGTGATGGCCAGCAACATGCCGTTCGTTGGCCGTGGCTGATCCCTGTTTATGATGGAGTGACCGATGAAACCCGAAGTCCTGCAACTGAGCCCTGTCCTGATCCCGCAGATCCGCGAGCGCCTGGAACAGCTGTTCACCGTGCACCGCTACTACGAACAGGCCGACAAGGAGGCCTACGTCAGCCAGCATGCCGGCAATATTCGCGGCGTGATCACCGGCGGCCACACCGGTATCAGCCAGGCGCTGATGGCACGCTTGCCCCACCTTGAAGTGATCGCGGTCAATGGTGTCGGTACCGACGCGGTAGACCTGGCCTATGCTCGCGATCGTGGCATCCAGGTAACGGCAACCATCGGTGCCCTCACCGAGGACGTCGCCGATCTCGCGATTGGCCTGCTGATCGGCTTGTGCCGGGGTATCTGCACCGGTGACCGCTTCGTTCGCGCCGGCCATTGGGCCACCAGTGCCACGCCGCTGGCACCGTTGCCACTGGCCCGGCAGGTGTCGGGCATGCGCGTGGGCATCGTCGGCATGGGGCGCGTCGGCCGCGCAGTCGCCCAACGGGCGGCAGCGTTCGGGTGCCCGATTCGCTACACCGACCTGCAGCCGCTGGACGTGCCTTACGGCTTTGAGGCAGACCTGCTGCAGCTGGCCAAGGACAGTGATGCACTGATCCTGGCGGCGGCGGCCGACAAGGGCGAGGCGCTGATCGATCGCCAAGTGCTGCGGGCGTTAGGTGCAGAGGGATACCTGATCAACATCGCACGCGGCAAGCTGGTGGATGAGCCGGCGTTGATCGCGGCGCTGCAGGCCGGGGAAATCGCTGGCGCGGCGCTGGATGTCTTTGCCGACGAACCCCGCGCGCCCGAGGCATTGTTCGAGCGTGAGGATGTGGTGCTGCAGCCGCATCGAGCCAGCGCCACGGTGCAGACCCGCACGCGCATGGGCGAGATGGTGGTGGCCAGCCTGGTGGATGTATTTGCCGGGCGCACGCCGCAGGGCTTGGTGATCTAGCCGGCTGGTGCCGGCCTCTTCGCGGGCTTGCCCCCGCGAAGCATCCAACACGGTGCATGGCACGGGCTTCGCCCGTGTTCGCGGGACAAGCCCGCGAAGTGGGGGCAGCCAACAAATGGTGATCAGGCCACAGACAGCTCCACGGCCTCCCCCTTCAACCGCACCGGCCACACTCGCAACCTCTGCCCGGCATCCTCCAGGCACTCCCCACTCAGCAGGCTGAAGTGCTGCTTGTAGAGCGGCGCCGCCACCACCAACTCACCTTGCACGCTGCCCACCAGCCCGCGGCCGATGATGTTGGCGCCGGAACGCGGGTCGCGGTTGTCCACCGCATACAGCGGCTGCGCCTGCCCTGGCAGGTAGAACAGCGCCACCTGAGCCCCGTCGAGCCACACCACGACCCCGGAATCGGCCACCAGGTCTTGCGCCTGGCACACCGCCTGCCAGTTCTCACAGGTTTTCACAGCAGCATTGGACAGGTTCATCAGACAGCCTCCTCGACAGTAGGGATCAGGTGCAGCGGCGCCGCTGGCCGGCGTTGTTCGCGTTCGCGCACGAAGTGCACGTCCGGGTCAGCGCGGCGATCGTTGACAAAGGTACGGAAGCGCTTGAGCTTCTCGGGGTCGTTGAGGGCGTTGGCCCATTCGCACTCATACTGGTCGACCACATGCTGCATCTGGCTTTCCAGCTCGCTGGCGAGCCCCAGGCTGTCGTCGATCACGACCTGCTTCAGGTAGTCCAGGCCGCCTTCCAGGTTCTCGCGCCACACCGAGGTGCGCTGCAACTTGTCGGCCGTACGGATGTAGAACATCAGTACGCGGTCGATCAGGCGTACCAGGGTTTCGTCGTCCAGGTCGGTGGCGAACAGCTCGGCATGCCGTGGGCGCATGCCGCCGTTGCCGCACACGTAAAGGTTCCAGCCCTTGTCGGTGGCGATCACGCCGATGTCCTTGCTCTGCGCCTCGGCACACTCGCGGGTGCAGCCAGACACCGCGAACTTGAGCTTGTGCGGGCTGCGCAGGCCCTTGTAGCGGTCTTCCAGGCGCAGGGCCATGGCGACACTGTCCTGCACGCCGTAACGGCACCAGGTGCTGCCCACGCACGATTTCACCGTGCGGGTCGACTTGCCGTAGGCGTGGCCGGTTTCGAAGCCGGCCTCGATCAGCTCGCCCCAGATCAGCGGCAGCTCGTGCAACTGGGCACCGAACAGGTCGATGCGCTGGCCGCCGGTGATCTTGGTGTACAGGTCGTACTTCTTGGCCACCTGGCCGATGACGATGAGCTTGTCGGGGGTGATTTCACCACCCGGAATACGCGGCACTACCGAGTAGGTGCCGTTCTTCTGCATGTTGGCCATGAAGGTGTCGTTGGTGTCCTGCAACGGCACCAGCGCCGGGTCCATGATCGGCTGGTTCCAGCAGGAGGCGAGGATGTTGCCCACCGCCGGCTTGCAGATGTCACAGCCAACGTGGCCCTTGCCGTGGCGTTCGAGCAGCTCGCTGTAGGTACGGATGCCCTCCACACGCACCAGCCCGTAGAGCTCCTGGCGGGTGTAGGCGAAGTGCTCGCACAGGCTCTTGTCCACCGCTACGCCACGTGCGGTCAGTTCGTGCTCGAACACCTGCTTGAGCAAGGCCGCACAACCGCCGCAGCCGCTGCCGGCCTTGGTGCAGCCCTTGACCGCAGCAAGGTCGCTGCACCCGCTGTCGATGGCGTCGCACACCGCGCCCTTGCTGACGTTGTGGCACGAGCAGATGGTCGCGCTGTCGGGCAGCGCATCGGCGCCCAAGGCCGGTGCACCACCGCCTTGCGGCAGGATCAGCGCTGCCGGGTCGGCTGGCAGGGCGATGCCGTTCTGGACGTATTGCAGCAGGGTGTCGTAGTAGCTGTTATCGCCGACCAGCACTGCGCCGAGCACGTGCTTGCCGCTGGCGTCCACCACCAGCCGGCGGTAGGCGCTGTTGGCTTCGTCGATGAAGCGGTAGCTGCGTGAACCGGGGGTGGCGCCATGGGCATCACCAATCGAGCCGACATCCACGCCCAGCAGCTTGAGCTTGGTCGACATGTCGGCGCCGGTAAACGCTACCGCCGCTTCCTCCATCAGCAAAGCCGCCAGGTTGCGCGCCATGCTGTAGCCTGGGGCGACCAGGCCGAACACGCTACCGTTCCACGAGGCGCACTCGCCGATGGCAAAGATGCGCGGGTCGCTGCTGCGGCAATGGTTGTCGATCACCACGCCACCACGGGCGGCGATGTCCAGGCCGCAGCCACGGCCCAAGGCATCCTGCGGGCGGATACCGGCGGAGAACACGATCAGGTCGGTTTCCAGATGCTCGCCACCGTCGAAGTTCATGCGGTAGCGGTAGGCTTCACCGGCGCTGATCGACTGGGTGGCGCGCGACAGGTGCACGCCCACACCGAGCGCTTCAATCTGCGCCTTGAGCGCGGCACCGCCCTCGCCGTCCAGCTGAACCGGCATCAGCCGTGGGGCGAACTCCACCACGTGGGCTTCCAGGCCCAACGACTTGAGGGCGTTGGCTGCCTCCAGGCCAAGCAGGCCACCACCGACCACCACGCCACGGCGGGCACCGGCTGCGGCAGCGCGAATGGCATCGAGGTCATCAAGGGTACGGTAGACCAGGCGGGCATTGCCGCTGGAGCCTTCGATCGGCGGCACGAAGGGGTAGGAGCCAGTGGCCAGGACCAGTTGGTCGTAGCCGTAGCGCCCCTCGGCGGTGACTACTTCGCAGCGTTCACGGTCGATTTCCAGCACGGCCTCCCCGAGGTGCAGGTGCACGCCGTTGGCGTTGTAGAAATCGTGCTCGCACAGGGCCAGGGTCTCGGCACAGCTGCCGCCGAAGTATTCGGACAGGTGCACGCGGTCGTAGGCGCGTTGGCGCTCTGCGCCGAACACCCGCACCTCGAAGCGCTGCAGGGCGCCGCGGCTGACCAGTTGTTCGACGCAATGGTGGCCGACCATGCCGTTGCCGACGATGACCAGTCGCTCTCGTTGCCCGCTGCTCGCTGTTGCCTTCATAAGCCGATCCTCGATCAAAAAAAAAGCGCCTGGAGCCGAAGCTCCAGGCGCCTTTGCCTGTATTCATCACGGTGTGCCCCCGGGTTGATCGCCGTTGATCAGTGGGGCTTGTTGTATTGGAGGTAAAGCAGGGACTGTGCCAATTGTTTTACCTGTACCGGCCTCTTCGCAGCACAAGGCTGCTCCTACAGCTATCGCGAGCCCTTGTAGGAGCAGCCTTGTGCTGCGAAGGGGCCGGTACAGCTATCGCGTGCTCCTGTAGGAGCAGCCTTGTGCTGCGAAGGGGCCCTACAGGCGATCAAAATGCACAACCGGGGTGCACATCAGCCCATCCCGGTGCACTCAGTACACATCCCGCAGATAACGTTTGCCCTTGCTCAAACCTTCCACATAGGCAGCCGCCTGCGCCACATCCATCCCGCCATGCTCAGCCACAATCGCCCGCAACGCCGCATCCACATCCTTGGCCATGCGCTGCGCATCCCCACACACATAGAAATACGCCCCCGCTTCCAGCCACTGCCACAGCTGCGCGCCCTGCTCCAGCATGCGCTGCTGCACATAGATCTTCTCGGCCTGGTCGCGGGAAAACGCCGTATTCAGACGCAAGTGGCCGCTTGCCTGCCAAGCCTGTAGCTGCTCCCGGTAATAGAAGTCGGTAGCGGCGCACTGTTCGCCAAAGAACAGCCAGTTGCCCCCTTTCGCCCCCCGCGCCTCCCGCTCTTCCAGGAACGCCCGGAACGGCGCAATGCCGGTACCGGGGCCGACCATGATCACCGGCACGCTGTCGTCCGCGGGCAACCGGAAGTGCCTCGACGCCTGCGGGAAAATTGCCACCTTCAACGCTTGGGCGCGGTCGGCGAGGAAGGCCGAGCACACGCCCTTGCGCTCGCCATAACGCACGGTGGAGACGGTCAGGTGTACCTGGCCGGGATGCGCTAACGGGCTGGAGCTGATCGAGTACAGACGCGGCTGCAAGGGCTTGAGCAGTTCAAGCCAGCTGGCCAGCGGTAGCTGCTGGGGAAAGGCCCGCAGCACATCGACCAGTTGCCGGCCCCACAGCCAGTCCTGCAGCTCGGCCTTGCACTCGGGCTGCAGCAGACGTTGCAGGTCCGGGGCGCTGCCCGCGAAGGCTTGCAGTTGCTGCGTGGTGACCTTGGCGATTTCCAGGTGCGCGTGCAGGGCTTCGGCCAGTGGCATGGCAGGTTGGCCCTTCAGCTCGACCATGGCCTGGCCATCAAGCTGCATCAGCGCCAGCAGTTCGTCGACCAGCGCTGGGCAATTGCGCGGCCACACGCCCAAGGCATCACCGGCGGCATAGCTGAAGCCGCTACCGCTCAGGTCGAACACCAGTTGCCGTGTTTCCTTGCTGGCACCGGGGCCGTTGAGCAGGTGGTTTTCCAGCAAGGTGGCGGGCCAGGGTTGTTGTTTGCTCCAGCCCGCCATAGGTGCAGGTTCACTCGCCGGTGGTGGCGCAGCGGCCCTGCCCAGCAAGGGCAGCAACGCGTCAAGCCAGCCTGCGAACGCTTCGTCAAAGTCTGGCTCGCAGTCCACCCGTTGCAACAGGCGCCGGCCACCCAGTTCGGTCAGACGCTGGTCGAGCTTGCGGCCAAAGCCGCAGAACTGGTCGTAACTGGAGTCGCCCAAGGCCAGCACTGCATAGGGCAGTTCGGCGCAGCAGGCGCCCTCCTCGCCCTGCAAGGCGTTCCAGAACGCCGCTGCGCTGTCGGGCGCATCGCCATCGCCAAAGGTGCTGGCGATCAATACCACGCTGGCGGCGCCCTGCAGCTGGCGCGGGCTGACCGCCTCCATGCAACTGAGCTGCACATCCAGGCCGGCACCGCGCAGGCGTTCGGCACAGCGCTCGGCCAGCTGCTCGCCGTTGCCGGTCTGCGAGGCCCACAGCACCTGATGCCGTGGCGCCACCAACGCCGCAACGGGCAGTGCCGCAGGCTGGGCGAACAGCCCGGCCAGCAAGCCGTCGATAAACAGCCGGTGGTTGGCCGCCAGTGGCGCACTGGCCGGCAGGCGGGGCACGCCCTCGGCGCGGGCCTGGTTCAGGCCCAGCACGAAACCTTGCAGGTAATGGCGCTCTTCTTCTGCCAGCACCGGGGCTGGCAAGGTGTCCAGGCCAAGCAGACGGGACAGGGTGGCAGTGGGCATGCGGGCTGGCTCCGAAATGGCAGCGTTCAGGTCAAGGGCGTCGATACGCTCGCCTGCGACCCGTTGCAGGGCCACGGCGCAGTGCTTGAAAGCGGGTTGCAGCGACAGCGGGTCGACGGCATCGCAGGTGACGGCATTGATTGCCAGTTGCTCGCCGACCAGGTCGTTCCAGTGGAACGGCGCAAAGCAGTTGCCTGGCATGACCCGGTCGCTGATTCGCGCCGGCAGTACGGCTTGACCGCGCCGTGAGCGGACGGCCACCTGATCCTTTTCAGCGATGCCAAGCCGTACGGCGTCGTCTGGGTGAACCTCGACGAAGGGGCCAGGCTCCAGCTTGTTCAGCGCCGGCACCTTGCCGGTCTTGGTCAGGGTGTGCCACTGATGCTGCACGCGGCCGGTGTTCAGCACCATGGGGTAGTCGTCATCCGGCAACTCCGGTGCCGGCAACCAGGGCCGGGCGAAGAAGCGGGCCTTGCCGCTGGAGGTGGGGAACGCCAGCGCCGGGCAATCGCCCTGGGCATCGTGCAGCAGCGCCTGGCTGCTGCCGTCGTTCAGGTAGCGTAATGGGCTGCGATCGCTGCCACGGCTTGGCGCACAAGGCCACTGGCGTGGTTGCTGACGCAGCTCGGCGTAACCGATGCCGCGCAGGTCGTAGCCGGTGGCGGGGTTATGGAAGCGGCGGATTTCTTCATACACCGCTTCGGCATCGGGGTAGTCGAAGGCTTCGGCGTAGCCCATGGCGCAGGCCACCCGGGCGATGATCTGCCAGTCGGGCAGGCTCTGCCCTGGCGGCTCTACGGCGCGCGGCATCAGGGTGAGGTTGCGTTCGCTGTTGATCATCACGCCCTCGCCTTCGGCCCACAGCGCGGCCGGCAGCAGGATGTCGGCGTAGCGGTTGGTTTCGGTGTCGAGGAAGGCATCCTGGGTAATCACCAATTCGGCCTGGCACAGGCCATCGATCACCTGCTGGCGGTTGGCAACGCTGGCTACCGGGTTGCTGCAGATGATCCAGCACGCTTTTACTTCACCCGCGTTCATCTGCTCGAACAGTGCCACCGTACCCTCGCCGCCTTCACTGCGCAGGCTGCCGGGTGGCAGTTGCCACTGCTGCTCGACAAATGCGCGATCGCCTTCCACCAACGCCGAGCGCTGGCCTGGCAGGCCGGGGCCCATGTAGCCCATCTCACGGCCGCCCATGGCATTGGGCTGGCCGGTCAGCGAAAAAGGCCCGCTACCAGGGCGGCAGATGGCGCCCGTGGCCAGGTGCAGGTTGCAGATGGCGTTGCTGTGCCAGGTACCGTGAATGCTCTGGTTCAGGCCCATCGTCCAGCAGCTCATCCAGTCGTTGGCGCTGCCGATCCATTCGGCGGCCTTGATGATGTCGGCCTCGGCCAGCCCGGTGATGGCGGCTACGCGCTCGGGGGTGTAGTCATCGAGGAAGGCTGGCAGTTCGTTCCAGCCTTCGGTGTGGCGGGCGATGAAGTCGGGGTTGGTGTGGCCATTGCGGTGTAGCAGATACAACAAGCCGTTGAGCAAGGCCATGTCACTGCCGGGGCGTACTTGCAGGAACAGGTCGGCCTTGTCGGCGGTGGCGCTGCGCCGTGGGTCGACGACGATCAGCTTCGCGCCGGCCTTGATCCGATCGAGCAGGCGCAGGAACAGGATGGGGTGGCAGTCGGCCATGTTGGCGCCGATCACCAGGAACACGTCGGCGTGCTCGAAATCCTGGTAGCTGCCAGGCGGGCCGTCAGCGCCGAGCGACAGCTTGTAGCCGCTGCCGGCGCTGGCCATGCACAGGCGCGAGTTGGACTCGATGTGGCGGGTGCGGATAAAGCCTTTGGCCAGCTTGTTGGCCAGGTACTGAGCCTCCAGCGACATCTGCCCCGACACGTACAGCGCCACGGCGTCGGGGCCGTGCTGGTCGATGATGCCGCGCAAGCGCTTGCCGGTGTCGGCGATGGCCTGGTCCATGCCGGTGCGCGCCGGTTGCTGGTTGCGCTGCTGGCGCACATAGGCGTCTTCCAGGCGGCCGGCGGCGGTCAGCGGCACGTGCGCAGTGAGGCCTTTGGTGCACAGCCGGCCGAAGTTGCTGGGGTGCTGCTTGTCGCCGCTGACCTTGACGACCTTGCCATCGGCAACGCTCATGACGATGCCGCAGCCAACGCCGCAGTAGGGGCAGACGCTGCGTACTTCGCTGTTGGCCATGGGCGGGCTCCTGTGGGAAACGCAAAAAGGCGCCGGCTGCCCTGGCTTGCTGAGCAAGCGGGGGCAACACGGCGCCTTTGTCGTGAAGTTTTGTGGGCTGTCGACGTTGATAGCCCGGGATTGAGGTGGATCAGCAATTAGTGGGCCAGCTGTACCGGCCTCTTCGCGGGTAAACCCGCTCCCACAGGGATTCCACAGGGCCTGAGGGTGGTGATGTGCCTGTGGGAGCGGGCGTGCCCGCGAAGAGGCCTGCCCAGTTCACGCACCATGCGGTGGCAACCTCACGCCCCCTGGCGCTATGCTGGGGCAAATTACAGCATGAGCAACTGCCCTCCCCCTATGTCCCAGGTGATTCTCAAGACCCCCGCCCAACTCGACCTGATGCGCCGCGCAGGCCAACTACTGGCCCAGGTTTTCGCCGACCTCGACGGTTTCATCCGCCCCGGCGTGACCACGATGCAGATCAACGACCGTGCCGAAGCATTCATCGTCGACACGCTCAAGGCCCGGCCGGCGAGCAAAGGCCAGTACGGCTTTCCTTATTCGCTCAATACCTCGGTGGACCATGTGGTGTGCCATGGCATGCCCAATGCCGATGAAGTATTGAAGGAAGGCTCGATCATCAACGTCGACATCACCCTGGAACAAGGCGGCTACATTGCCGACTCGTCGAAGATGTACAGCATCGGGCACATCAGCGATGAAGCCCGACGCCTCGTCGACACCACCTACGACGCGCTGTGGAAGGGCATCGAGCAGGTGCGCCCCGGGGCCACGCTGGGCGATATCGGCCACGCCGTCCAGGCCCATGCCGAGGCGGCGGGCTACAGCGTAGTACGCGAGTATTGCGGCCATGGTATCGGCCAGCAGATGCATGAAGGGCCTGAAGTACTGCACATTGGCCAGCGCGGCATGGGCATGAAGCTGAAGCCGGGGATGGTGTTCACCATCGAGCCGATGATCAACCAGGGTGGGCGCGGTACGCGCACATTGAAGGATGGCTGGACAGTGATTACCCGCGACCACAGCCTGTCGGCGCAGTGGGAGCATACTGTGGCGGTGACCGAGGACGGGTTCGAGGTGCTGACGTTGCGAGAAGAAGAGCGCTGATACAAAAATTGCAGACACAAAAAAAGCGACCCTAAGGTCGCTTTCTTTGTTACTTCCAGGTGTTCAGTGGGCCTGGAAGCGGAATATGGCGCAGCGGACGGGACTCGAACCCGCGACCCCCGGCGTGACAGGCCGGTATTCTAACCGACTGAACTACCGCTGCGCTATACATCGAGTGGTGGGTGATGACGGGATCGAACCGCCGACCCTCTGCTTGTAAGGCAGATGCTCTCCCGGCTGAGCTAATCACCCATGTCTCTCGGTGTGGCGCGCATTCTACGGGCGACTTTGCACTCTGGCAAGCACTTATCGAAGTTTTTTCAAACTTCGTTTAAACACCAAAATTCAGGCACAAAAAAAGCGACCCTAAGGTCGCTTTCTTTGTTACTTCCAGGTGTTCAGTGGGCCTGGAAGTGGAATATGGCGCAGCGGACGGGACTCGAACCCGCGACCCCCGGCGTGACAGGCCGGTATTCTAACCGACTGAACTACCGCTGCGCTATACATCGAGTGGTGGGTGATGACGGGATCGAACCGCCGACCCTCTGCTTGTAAGGCAGATGCTCTCCCGGCTGAGCTAATCACCCTTCGTCTCGGTGTGGCGCGCATTCTACGGACGACCCCGCACCCTGGCAAGCAATTTTTAAACTTTTTTCAAAAAAAACTTCATTCCTTTCAAAGGCCTAGCGTTGCCGGGTGTTTCTTTCACGCATAAGCCACTGCTGGCCCTCTGACAGGGTTGGCCTCAGAGCTCCGCTCGGAGAATAATGCCCGCCTTATGCATTAAGGAGAGTTACCCCTCATGTGGTTCAAGAACCTGCTGACCTACCGCCTGACCCAGGAAGTCCCGTTCGAGCCTGAAGCGCTGGAAGCCGCACTGGCCAGCAAGCCGGCCCGCCCCTGCGCCAGCCAGGAGCTGACCACCTACGGTTTCGTCGCGCCGTTCGGCAAAGGCGAAGACGCTCCCCTGGTGCATGTCAGCGGCGAGTTCCTGCTGATTGCCGCACGCAAGGAAGAACGCATCCTGCCGAGCAGCGTGGTCAACGACGCGGTCAAGGAAAAGGTCGAAGAGATCGAGACCGAGCAGATGCGCAAGGTCTATAAAAAAGAACGCGACCAGATCAAGGACGAGATCATCCAGGCTTTCCTGCCGCGTGCGTTCATCCGCCGCTCGATGATCTTCGCCGCCATCGCCCCGCGCCTGGGTGTGATCCTGGTCAACTCGGCCAGCGCCAAGCGCGCCGAAGACCTGCTGTCGACCCTGCGTGAAGTGATGGGCTCGCTGCCGGTGCGCCCGGCCACGGTGAAGATTGCGCCAACCGCCACCATGACCGACTGGGTCAAGTCGCAGCAAACCGCCGAAGGCTTCTATGTACTGGACGAGTGCGAACTGCGTGACACCGCCGAAGACGGCGGTATCGTGCGCTGCAAGCGCCAGGACCTGACCGGCGAGGAAATCCAGCTGCACCTGAGCACTGGCAAGGTGGTAACCCAGCTGGCCCTGGCCTGGCAGGACAAGCTGTCGTTCATTCTGGACGACAAGATGGTGATCAAGCGCCTGAAGTTCGAAGAGCTGCTGCAGGAGCAGGCCGAGCAGGACGGTGGCGATGAGGCTGCGCAGCAGTTCGATGCCAGCTTCCTGCTGATGATGATGACCTTTACCGAGTTCCTGCCGGTGCTGTTCGAGGCGCTGGGTGGGGAGGAGATTCCACAAGGGGTCTGATGTGTCTTGAGATGCCAGTGCAGGCCTGAAGGCCATTTTGCCTGCACCGGCCCTATCGCCGGCAAGCCAGCTCCCACAGATACACCACGGTTTTCCGAACCTGTGGCGTACCTGTGGGAGCTGGCTTGCCGGCGATAGGGCCCTGGAAATTCACAAAGCTATAAGTAGAAAAGGAATTGCCCCATGCGTGCCCTCGCCGCCTTAAGCCGCTTCGTCGGCAATACCTTCGCCCTGTGGGTGCTGGTGTTTGCCGTGCTGGCCTTTTTGCAACCGCAATGGTTCATCGCCTTGAAGGTCGCCATCGTGCCGCTGCTTGGGCTGGTGATGTTCGGCATGGGCCTTACCCTCAAGCTCGACGACTTCGCCGCCCTCGCCCGCCAGCCCTGGCGGGTGATGCTGGGGGTGGTCGCGCACTTCGTGATCATGCCGGGCATGGCCTGGCTGCTGTGCCAGCTGTTCCACCTGCCGCCGGAAATTGCCGTGGGCGTGATCCTGGTCGGCTGCTGCCCGAGCGGCACCGCCTCGAACGTGATGGTCTGGCTGTCGCGTGGTGACCTGGCGCTGGCCGTGGCGATTGCTGCAGTAACCACGCTGCTGGCACCACTGCTGACCCCGGCGCTGATCTGGTTCCTGGCGTCGGCCTGGTTGCCGGTGTCCTTCATGGACATGTTCTGGTCGATCCTGCAGCTGGTGATGCTGCCGATCGTGCTCGGCGTGCTGGCCCAGCGCCTGCTCGGTGCACGGGTGCAGGCGGCGGTGCAGGTACTGCCGCTGGTGTCGGTGGTGAGCATCGTGATGATCGTGTGCGCGGTGGTGGCGGCCAGCCAGGCGAAGATCGCCGAATCGGGGCTGTTGATCATGGCGGTGGTGATGCTGCACAACAGCTTTGGCTATTTGCTGGGGTACCTGACCGGCAAGCTGTGCAAGTTGCCGCTGGCCCAACGCAAGTCGCTGGCGCTGGAGGTGGGGATGCAGAACTCCGGGCTGGGGGCGGCGCTGGCGGCGGCGCACTTTTCGCCATTGGCGGCAGTGCCCAGTGCGTTGTTCAGTGTTTGGCACAATATTTCCGGGGCGCTGCTGTCGACCTGGTTCCGGCGGATGGATGAGCCTGCGGTGGAAGCTGAAGAAGTGGAGCCTGCCAGGCATTGAGGGTGCCTGTACGGGCCTCTTCGCGGGCTTGCCCGCGAAAGGGCCAGTACTGGCTTGCCCTGAAACCTTCGGGTGTGCACTATATTGCCCACTGTGAGGACGACCTCACGACGCACCGCGTGACCATTCCGGGGACGGCCCCATCATTCAAACGATGGAGACACACTCATGTCCTGGATCATCCTGTTCTTCGCTGGCCTGTTCGAGGTCGGCTGGGCCGTAGGCCTGAAATACACCGACGGCTTCAGCAAACCGATTCCCACCGTACTCACGGTCGGCGCCATGGTCATCAGCCTGGGCCTGCTGGGCCTGGCCATGAAAGAACTGCCGCTGGGCACCGCCTATGCCATCTGGACGGGTGTTGGCGCAGTCGGCACAGTCATCGCCGGGATCATCCTGTTCGGCGAGTCCATGGCCCTGGTGCGGCTGGTCAGTGTGGCGCTGATCATCTGCGGCCTGGTCGGCCTGAAAGTCAGCGCCAGCTAACCCCCTCCCCTATCGCAGGTCACCGCGCAGGCGGCTGACCTGCTCGCGCAACAGCTCAGGCTGCGCTGCCTCCACCGGGATGGCGGCGCCCGCCACGATGGTTACCCGCGACCACAGGCGCTTGAAGAAGCCCTTGGCCGGGTCGCGGCTGAAGAAGCTGCCCCACAGCCCTTGCAAAGCCAGCGGGATCACCGGCACCGGTGTTTCTTCGAGGATGCGGTTGACGCCGCCCTTGAACACATCGATCTCACCATCGCCAGTCAACTTGCCCTCCGGGAAGATGCACACCAGCTCTCCATCGGCCAGGTACCTGGCAATGCGCGCGAACGCACGTTCGTACGTGGCGGGGTCTTCGTTGCGCCCGGCAATCGGGACGGCGCCTGCAGTGCGGAACACGAAGTTGAGCACTGGCAGGTTGTAGATCTTGTAATACATCACAAAGCGGATCGGCCGGCGGATTGCTCCTCCCAGCAGCAATGCATCAACGAACGACACGTGGTTGCACACCAGCAGCGCCGCGCCTTCGTCAGGGATGCGCTCAAGGTCGCGGTGCTGCACACGGTACATCGAATGGCTGAGCAGCCAGATCAGGAAGCGCATGGTGAATTCGGGCACGATCCTGAAGATGTAGGCGTTGACCGCGATATTTAGCAGCGACACCACCAGAAACAGCTGCGGGATACTCAGCTCGGCAAGCCCCATCAGGATGATGGTAAGCACCGCCGACACCACCATGAACAAGGCATTGAGGATGTTGTTGGCCGCAATCACCCGGGCGCGCTGGTCTTCGGCCGTGCGTGCCTGAATCAGCGCATACAGCGGCACAATGTAGAAGCCACCGAACACGCCAAGGCCCACGATCGACAGCAGGATCCACCAGGCCTGGCCTATACCCAGCAGCGCCAGCCAGTCGTGCGGCGCAGCTGCAGCCGGCACATCGCCGGAGTGCCACCACCACAGCAGGCCGAACAGGGTCAGGCCGAACGAGCCGAACGGCACCAGGCCGATCTCTACCTTGCGCCCGCTAAGCCTCTCGCACAGCAACGACCCCAGGGCGATGCCCACCGAGAACAGCGTCAGCACCAGGGTGACCACCGTGCCATCGCCGTGCAGCCAGTCCTTGGCGTAGGCCGGGATCTGTGTGAGGTAGATGGCACCGACAAACCAGAACCACGAGTTACCCACGATCGAGCGCGATACGGCGGGCGGCTGCCCCAGGCCCATGCGCAGGATCGCCCACGACTGCCTGAAGATGTTCCAGTCCAGCGGCATGCTCGGCGAGGCGGCCGCGGCCCGCGGGATCCAGCGGCTGGCCAGGTAGCCAAGCACCGCAGTGCCGACCACCCCACCAGCCACCACCGTGGCATAGCTGTCGGCCGACATCATGACCCCGGCGCCGATGGTGCCAGCGAGAATGGCGAGGAATGTGCCGGTTTCTACCAGCCCGTTACCGCCGACCAGCTCTTCCTCGCGCAGGGCCTGCGGCAGGATTGAGTACTTCACCGGGCCGAACAGCGCCGAGTGGGTCCCCATGCCGAACAGCGCCACCAGCATCAGCGCCAGGTGGTTGGTGATGAAGCCAAGCGCACCGATTGCCATGATGACGACCTCGGCCAGCTTGATCGCACGGATCAGCGCGTCCTTGGCGAACTTCTCGCCAAACTGCCCGCCCAGCGCCGAAAACAGAAAGAACGGCAGGATGAACAGCAAGGCGCACAGGTTGACCCAGATTGAACGGTCACCGTCGCCCAGGCTGAGCTTGAACAGGATCGCCAGGATCAGCGATTGCTTGAACAGGTTGTCGTTGAAGGCACCCAGCGACTGGGTGATGAAAAACGGCAGGAAGCGCCGCTTGCCGAGCAAGGTGAATTGCGAGGAGTGACTCATCGTCCTTGGTCCTGAGGGCTTTTCAATTGGAGGCGCGCCGGGCACGTCAGGCCACAAATCTGCATGGGAAATGCCTTGGCTGGCAAGCCTACACGCTTTTTGCAGAAGCAGCCGGGGCGCTCCTGCAGGTGCCGTATGTGGCTTATGCTTGTGCTCGGTAAACCAGAACAACAAGGACGTGGTAATGCTCGCCGCCCTGAAACGCTACCCGCACACCGTACGCCTGCTACTGCTGACCACCTTCACCCTCACGGTCGCCCGCGCCCTTACCCTGCCCTACCTGGTGGTGTACCTGGCCGACAACTTCCAGCTGCCGATCAGCCAGATCGGCCTGCTGATAGGTGGCGCGCTGATCATCGCTTCGCTGCTGAGCCTGTATGGCGGCCACCTGGTCGACACCTTGCGCAACCACACGCTGGTCAGCGCCAGCACCCTGCTGTTCGCCCTGGCCTTCGTCGCCGCGGTCGTCAGTGAATCGGCGCTGTTGTTCTTTTTGTGCCTGGTGCTGATCAACCTGGCGCTTGCAGTTGTCGACATCGCCGCCAAGGCAGGCTTCTGTGCCTTGCTGCCAGTGGAAGAGCGGGCCGAGGTGTTCGCCATCAAGTACACCCTCAGCAACGTCGGCTACGCCGCCGGCCCGCTGCTGGGGGTCGCCATGCTGGAACTGGACGACCACATGCCGTTCATCGCCTCGGCCCTGCTTGGCCTGGGCATGTGCCTGGCCTACTGGCGCCTTGGCGACCGTGACCTGCAGGCGAGCGCACCGGACAAGCCTGCGGCCGGCTTCGGCCAGGTGGCGCTGGGGCTGGCGCGTGACCGCCGGCTGGTGTATTTCACCCTGGGCGGGGTGCTGAGCGCGGTGGTGTTCGGCCAGTTCACCGCCTACCTGTCGCAGTACCTGGTGGTAACCAGCAGCCCGACGGAAGCGGCGCGGCTGGTCGGCTACCTGGTCACCACCAACGCGGTGACGGTGATTGCCCTGCAGTACCTGATTGGCCGACGCATCAGCCGTCAGCACCTGATGCCCTGGTTGCTGGCCGGCATGGCCCTGTTCATCGCAGGGCTGCTGGGCTTTTCGTTGGCAGGCTCGGTGCTGGCCTGGTGCCTGGCGATGCTGGTGTTCACCCTGGGCGAGATCATCGTGATCCCTGCCGAATACATGTTCATCGACCTGATCGCCCCGGAGCACTTGCGCGGGGTGTATTACGGCGCGCAGAACCTGTCCAACCTGGGGGCTGCGCTGGGGCCGGTGATGGTAGGGTTTGCCCTGGAGCACCTGTGGCCGGGGGCAATCTTCTACCTGCTGGTGTTGTCGGTGTTGCTGGCGGGGGTGTTTTACGGGTTGGGCACTCAAAAAAATTGATGTTTTGTTTCAGATCAATCGCGAGCAAGCTCTCGCCTACAACCATCGTCTGCGCTGACGAAGCGGCGCCTGCGTGCCAGACTGGTTGATCGGGACCGCGTTATATTTTTTGCTTCGGAGTCTTCATGTCGTTGTCCAGCGGGCTGATCGCCGTGGTCGCCCTGGCCTATATGGCCGTCATGTTCGCCATCGCCTTCTATGGTGACCGCCGCAGCACGCCGTTGCCGCCGAAACTGCGCGCCTGGGTGTACAGCCTGTCGCTGGCCGTTTACTGCACCAGCTGGACCTTCTTCGGCGCCGTCGGCCAGGCCGCCGAACAGCTCTGGGCATTCCTGCCGATCTACCTGGGCCCGGTGCTGCTGATGGTCTTCGCGCCCTGGGTGCTGCAGAAGATGGTGCTGATCAGCAAACAGCAGAACATCACTTCAATCGCCGACTTCATCGCCGCACGCTACGGCAAGTCGCAAACCCTGGCGGTGGTGGTGGCACTGATTTGCCTGGTCGGTGTGCTGCCGTACATCGCCCTGCAGCTCAAAGGCATCGTGCTGGGCGTCAACCTGCTGATCGGGGCCAACGCCGACGCCACCGGCACCCGCGTGCAGGACACCGCGCTGGTGGTGTCACTGGTGCTGGCACTATTCGCCATCGTGTTCGGCACCCGCAGCCTGGACGTGACCGAACACCACCGGGGAATGGTATTGGCGATTGCCTTCGAATCGCTGATCAAGTTGCTGGCCTTCCTGGCCGTGGGCATTTTCGTCGTATTCAACCTGTATGACGGCTTTGACGACCTGTTCAGCCAGGCTCGCCAGTCGATCCACTTGCAGGACTATTGGCAAGAGACCATCAACTGGCCGTCAATGGTGGTGCAAACCGCTGTGGCGATGATGGCGATCATCTGCCTGCCGCGGCAGTTTCACGTCACCGTGGTGGAGAACATCGAGCCCCAGGACATGCGCCTGGCGCGCTGGGTGTTCCCGATGTACCTGGTGCTGGCCGCGCTGTTCGTGGTGCCGATTGCCCTGGCCGGGCAGATGCTGCTGCCGGGCACGGTGATCTCCGACTCGTTCGTCATCAGCCTGCCACTGGCCGAGGCGCACCCAAGCCTGGCCCTGCTGGCATTCATTGGCGGCGCTTCGGCAGCCACCGGCATGGTCATCGTCGAAGCGGTGGCGCTGTCGACCATGGTGTCCAACGACATGCTGCTGCCCTGGCTGCTGCGGCGCAACAACGCCGAGCGGCCGTTCGAGGCGTTCCGCCACTGGATGCTCTCGGTACGCCGGGTAACCATCGTGGTGATCCTGCTGCTAGCCTACGTCAGCTACCGCCTGCTGGGCTCCACCGCCAGCCTGGCGACCATCGGCCAGATCGCCTTCGCCGCCGTCACCCAGCTCACCCCGGCCATGCTCGGCGCGCTGTACTGGAAGCAGGCCAACCGCCGCGGCGTGTTTGCCGGCCTGGCGGCAGGCATCTTCCTGTGGTTCTACACCTTGGTCCTGCCGATTGCCGCGCACAGCCTGGGCTGGTCACTGCAGCTGTTCCCAGGGCTGGCTTGGCTGCATGGCAACCCGCTGGGCCTGCCGATCAGCCCGCTGACCCAAGGGGTGGTGCTGTCGCTGGCAGGCAACTTCACCCTGTTCGCCTGGGTTTCGGTACTGTCGCGCACACGGGTTTCCGAACACTGGCAGGCCGGCCGCTTCATCGGCCAGCAGACCAGCGCCCGCCCCAGCAGCAAGCCACTGCTGGCGGTGCAGATCGACGACCTGCTGACCCTGGCCTCGCGCTTTGTCGGTGAGGAACGCGCCCGGCAGAGCTTCATCCGCTTTGCCTACCGCCAGGGCAAAGGCTTCAACCCCAACCAGAATGCCGACGGCGACTGGATCGAACACACCGAACGCCTGCTGGCCGGGGTGCTCGGGACCTCGTCGACCCGCGCCGTGGTCAAGGCCGCCATTGAAGGCCGCGACATGCAGCTGGAAGACGTGGTACGCATTGCCGACGAAGCCAGCGAGGTGCTGCAGTTCAACCGCGCGCTGCTGCAAGGCGCCATCGAGAACATCAACCAGGGCATCAGCGTGGTCGACCAGAACCTGCACCTGGTGGCCTGGAACCGTCGCTACCTGGAGCTGTTCAACTACCCCGACGGGCTGATCAGCGTGGGCCGGCCGATTGCCGACATCATCCGCTACAACGCCGAGCGCGGCCTGTGCGGCCCGGGCGAAGCGCAGGTGCATGTGGCGCGGCGCCTGCACTGGATGCGCCAAGGCCGCGCGCATTCTTCCGAACGGCTGTTCCCCAATGGCCGGGTGATCGAGCTGATCGGCAACCCGATGCCGGGTGGCGGCTTCGTCATGAGCTTCACCGACATCACCCCGTTCCGCGAGGCCGAGCAGGCCCTGCGCGATGCCAACGAAGGCCTGGAACAACGGGTGGCCGAGCGCACCCACGAACTGTCGCAACTGAACCAGGCGTTGTCCGAAGCCAAGAGCCAGGCCGAGGCGGTGAGCAAGTCCAAGACCCGCTTCCTGGCTGCGGTCAGCCACGACCTGATGCAACCCCTGAACGCCGCCCGGCTGTTCTCCGCCGCCCTGTCGCAGCAGGCGGAGGGCATGAACGAAGAGGCCCAGCAATTGGTGCAGCACATGGACAGCTCGCTGCGCTCGGCCGAAGAACTGATCAGCGACCTGCTGGACATCTCGCGCCTGGAAAACGGCAAGATCACCCCAGACGCCAAGCCCTTCGCCCTCAACGAACTGTTCGACACGCTGGGTGCCGAGTTTAAGGTGCTGGCGGCCGAGAAAAACCTGGAGTTCCGCCTGCGTGGCAGCCGCCTGCGAGTGGACAGCGACATGAAGCTGTTGCGCCGGGTACTGCAGAACTTCCTCACCAATGCCCTGCGCTACGGCAAGAGCCCGATCCTGCTGGGCGCGCGCCGCCAGGGCGAGCGCCTGTGGCTGGAGGTGTGGGACCGTGGCCCGGGCATCGCCGACGACAAGCTGCAAGTGATCTTCCAGGAGTTCAAACGCCTGGACAGTCACCAGACACGCGCCGAGAAAGGCCTGGGCCTGGGCCTGGCAATTGCCGACGGCCTGTGCCGGGTGCTGGGGCACCCGCTGGAAGTGCGGTCGTGGCCGGGCAAGGGCACGGTGTTCCGCGTCAGCGTGCCGATTGCCCGCCAGGCCGCCCCGGCGCCAAGCGCCCCCGCTGAACAACAGGGCGGCCAGCCGCTGGCCGGGCTGCAAGTGCTGTGCGTGGACAACGAAGACAGCATCCTGATTGGCATGAACAGCCTGCTCAGCCGCTGGGGCTGCCAGGTATGGACCGCGCGCAACCAGGCGGAATGCGAAGCCCTGCTGGCCAAGGGCATGCGCCCGCATCTGGCACTGGTCGACTACCACCTGGATGACGGCGAGACCGGCACCGGGCTGATGGGCTGGCTACGCGCGCGCCTGGGCGAACCGGTGCCAGGGGTGGTGATCAGCGCCGACGGCAGCAAGGAAACCATCGCCATGGTGCATGCGGCAGGCCTGGATTACCTGGCCAAACCGGTCAAGCCGGCAGCCTTGCGCGCCATGCTCAATCGCCATCTGAGCCAGGTTCAGTAACTGTGGTGTCCGGCACCTCATCGGACAGCGCCCGTTCCAGCAAGTCTGCCGGCAGGCTCTTGCTGGCGCGGGCGCCCAGCAGCTTCAGCTGTTCGCTGCGGCTGACCAGGTTGCCGCGCCCTTCGCACAGCTTGTTACGGGCAGCGGCATAAGCCTTGTCCACCTGTTGCAGGCGGCTGCCCAGCTCATCCAGGTCCTGGATGAACAACACGAACTTGTCGTAAAGCCAGCCGGCGCGCTCGGCAATTTCCCGGGCGTTCTGGCCCTGGCGCTCCTGTTTCCACAGGCTGTCGATCACCCGCAAAGTAGCCAGCAGGGTGGTAGGGCTGACGATCACGATATGCCGGTCGAAGGCTTCCTGGAACAGATTCGGCTCAGCCTGCAGGGCTGCCGAAAAGGCCGCTTCGATGGGCACGAACAGCAGCACGAAATCCAGGCTGTGCAGGCCTTCGAGGCGGTTGTAGTCCTTGCTCGACAAGCCTTTGACGTGGCTGCGCAGTGACTGCACGTGCTGTTTGAGCGCGGCCTCGTCGTTGTTGGCGACAAACTGCTGGTACGCCGTAAGGCTGACCTTGGCGTCCACCACCACCTGTTTGTCGCCGGGCAGCATGATCAGCACATCGGGCTGGAAACGCTCGCCGTCAGCGCTCTTGAGGCTGACCTGGGTCTGGTATTCGCGGCCTTTTTCCAGGCCAGCATGTTCCAACACCCGCTCGAGGATCAGTTCGCCCCAGTTGCCCTGGGTTTTCTGGCCTTTGAGGGCCTGGGTCAGGTTGGTGGCTTCGTCGGACAGGCGCAGGTTGAGCTGTTGCAGGCGCTCAAGCTCTTTGCCCAGGGAAAAGCGTTCGCGGGCTTCCTGCTGATAGCTTTCTTCGACGCGTTTTTCGAAGGACTGGATACGCTCCTTGAGCGGGTCGAGCAACTGGCCCAAGTGCTGCTGGCTGGTCTGGGCGAAGCGTTGCTCGCGCTCGTCGAAGATCTTGGTGGCCATGTCGGCGAACTGGGCGCGCAGGGTGTCGCGGGCTTCCTGCAGGTCTTCCAGGCGCTGCTGATGGCTTTCTTGCTGTTCGCGCAGTTCAGCCTCCAGGCGCGCACCCTGAGACTCCAGACGACGCAGCTCGGCTTCACGGTTGGCGCGCTCCAGGCTCCAGGCGTGGGCAGCGTCACGGGCGTTGTCGCGGTCGATCTGCAGCAGTTCAAGTTCACGGCCCTGGGCGGCCAGTTGGGCCTGCTTGACGGTGTTGGCTTCGCTGAGGTCGCTGACTTCGTCGCGGCTGGCCTCAAGCTGCGCCTGCAGGCCGGCCTGGGCCAGCAGGGCTGCGTTGAGGCGCTCTTCGAGCAAGGCCTGCTCGCCTTGCCGCGCGCCCTGCCGGCGCTGCACCTGCATGACCCAAAAAAGACAGGGTAAAGCACCTGCCACCAAGCCCAGCAGAATGCTGGCCAGATCCACTGTCATGCTTACCCCGATCACGCTGATGCAAATTGAGTGCAGCTTATCAGCCTGGGGCTTGTCGGAGCATTACTTCGCCTGGTCCGGATCGTTTTGCTGGCATAGCCGCGCATACTCCAGCTGTGCTCGCCGGTCACCGGCGCGGGCTGCCTGGCGCAGCAGTTCGTGGCCAATACGCCGGTCACGGGCGTTGCCACAATCGCGGCACAGCATCTGCCCCAAGCGGCTCTGTGCCACCACCACGCCCTGACGCGCCGGCTGCTTGAGCAGGCGCCCGGCCAGGTGCTTGACCTGGGGCTTGTCGCCCAGGCGCGGGCTGTCGAGCAGCCACAAGGCCACTTTCAAGGAAAAGCGCTCGGAAGGAGGCGTCGATGCTGCAGCGCTGGCGAGGTGTTTACCGCGAAACTTCATGAGCAACAGGTTTGGCAACTCGAAAGGCGCGCCACTCTACTCTTTTTTTTTCGCTGTGAACTGTCGATTTATGGAGAATTGAAAAAATATTTCAATGATCTTTTCTTGACGTTTTCGAGTGGATGACCGACCGGTCTGTCGGGGCATGTCGATTGTCGGACAGTTCACTGCACTGCTGGCACGCCCGTTCTAGAGCAAGCGCCCGGGACAATCCACAGTTCCTGTGGATAACTCGGTGGACAACCCCCTTGCACACCCCGCAAAGCCCCGTGAATTGGGGCTTTGTGTCAAACTGACGATTTTTTCACCAGCTGAAAATAGTGTTTTTTTTCATTGACTTAACCGCCTAGTCAAGGCATTGGCGAGGCCGTTGCAGCCTGTTGCCGGCCTGTTACAACCCTTGCCCCGAATGTGAACAAGTGCACCATGATCCCTCATATGAGTGCACGAAATGGGCACATCCGCCTGTGTGCGGGCTATTTGCCCCCTCTTCACAGCGGTACAAATACGCGCCATACTGCTCGGCTCACCTGAACAAACGTAGTGCTTGCCAAGCGCCGGTATTTCCGGTAAGGTGCGCCTCGTTAGTACCAAGCTGAAAGTCAATTCGGGCCACAACATCCTTGCAGACCCACTTTCCCAAGAGTGCGCTGCTGAAGCAGGATTGCCCATTCGATGATTCACTCGCCAGCCTCAGGCTGCTCAAGCACGAATCACGTGACAGATTGATCAGGATTCCACCCGACGGCCTAGAACCTTGGCCCCGACGTGCTGCCTGCCTTCCGAAGTACCTACCAGTCAGCCCAAGCGCCCACTTTTGATTGCGCTCTCTCTGGCTGCTTTGTTCCAGTCAGGTTCGTTCGTCCCTTAATAAAGGCGTCACTGGAACGTTTCTATCATGCACGGATCATATCTCCCGTGTTTAAAGCAGGAACCTCCAACAATATGCAAACTCATCATCAGATTCAGGCTGCCATTGGCACGCTCTCCCAGGCCTTCTCGCCGTTGAAGTGCCTTATCGTTGCCCCACGCAAGGGCAGCTTCAGCTTCACCTTGGTAGACGAACACGGCGTCGCCTGCCACACCGAGCGCCTGTACCATGAACAGTACAGCCGCAATGAACCGCTGCAGGCGGTCATCGCCCGGACTCGCCAATCGCTCACCGCGTGAGTGGCGAATACCGGGGCATTCAAGCGCTGAATCATCCCATCGCAAGCCTGCCTGAACGTTCTTGGCGTAATTGCCTACGGGCATATAGCCCGGTACGTCAGGCAGCAATCGATTTAAAAACAGCCCTTTACACCACGATTATCACACTACACTTCAACTCGAGCGGTGCTTGCCGCTTCCGGCGGGCCTGATCATTCACCAGCTGCCAAGCTCCAGCGCCCGTCCGGCCCTTAATTGCTCGAGGGCATCATGGGTATTGCGGCGAATGAATTGTGTCAGTATGTGATCCGACCCACCCTGGTCTACCTGAACCGTCACTGTGCCAGCGCGGAAGCCCTGCTATTGGGCATTGCCGCCAGCCAGTCGGCGCTCGGGTCCGCCTTGCATGACCGACGCGGGCACGGCCTTTACCGCATTGGCGAACACCGTCACCAGGCGCTCTGGGATGATTACCTGGCCCGCGACCCCGACCTGGCCAGCCTTGTGCGCGGCCTGGCCAGCCAGCACGCCTTCCTCGGCGGCCCGCACCTGGAACTCACCGTAAACCTGCGCTATTCCACAGCCATTGCCTGGATGCTCATCGAAGAGCAGGCCACGCCACTGCCTGCCGCTGACGACCTGTTGGCATTGGCGCGGATATGGCGCCAGATTTTCCACCCCCAAGGTCGCTTGCGCGACTTCACTCATGCCTGGCAGACCTGCATAGATCAGAGATTGCCACAGGTATCTTAAGAATCGTCCTACAACATTACCGGAAAAAAGGGAATTTTGGTCGGATTGTCCTACAAAACGGCTCTATCTTCTGCGATTGAGGCTATGGCGCGGTGCGTGATTTGTTGGTAGCTTTTCGCCCCGGAGATCCCAAGGAGTTTTCTAATAATGAAAAAAGTAATGCTCAAAACCTCCCTCGCCGTCGCTGTTGCCGTGGCATCCAGCCAAGTGTTCGCTGCAGGCTTCGCCCTGAACGAACAGAGCATCAGCAGCATGGGGACAGGTTTCGCGGGACGTTCTTCTTCTGCCGAAGATGCCAGCACCGTGTTTGGCAACCCGGCCGGCATGTCTCGCCTCAAACGCGAACAATTCACCGTGGGCGGCGCTGCCGTCATCGCCAAGTCCGACATCTCGGGCCGGGGCAGCAACCTCGGGGGGGAAACCGATGGTGACATGGTGCCTCTCGTTGGCGTCCCCATGGGTTACTACGTCAAGCCGATCGACGACCACTGGAGCGTCGGCTTCGGTGTCTATGTACCGTTCGGCCTGGTAACCGACTACGGCAGCGATGATGCCGCACGCTACTGGGGCAAGAAGAGCCACGTCGAGGTAGTCACCTTCCAGCCAACCGTCAGCTACGCCTTCAATGACAAGGTCTCGATCGGTTTCGGCCCTACCATCAACCGCATCAAGGGTGAACTGGGTTCGAGCCTGATCAACCCGTTCACCCCCGGCCGCAACGATGGCGAAGTGAAAATCAAGGGCGACGATACCGCCGTTGGTTACAACATCGGCATCCTGGTACAGGCTACCGACAGCACCCGCCTCGGTCTGACCTACCACTCGATGGTCGACTACAAGCTCGAGGGCAAGACCCGCGTCAGCACCCCGCTGATCGGGCCGTTCAACGGCAACAAGTTCGACGCCTCGCTGAAGATCAAGACGCCGGAATCGGTCGACTTCTCGGTTACCCACGAACTCGACGACCAGTGGACCCTGTATGCAGGCAGCACCTGGACCCGCTGGAGCCGCCTGAAAGACATCACCGTGCAGAACGATGTCCCGGCGCCATTGGCAGGTTCGGCGTTCCAGACCATCACCGAAGAACAGAACTGGCATGACACCTGGGCCCACGCCATTGGTGCGTCGTACAAGGTCAACAAGGAGTGGGTGCTGCGCACCGGCTTCACCGTCGACCAGTCGCCGACCAACAACCATGACCGTTCACCACGTATCCCGACGGGCGACCGCAAGGTGTTCAGCCTGGGTGCCGGCTGGAGTCCAACCGACGATATGACCATCGACGTGGCCTATTCCTACCTGTGGGAAGAAGACACCAAGGTCAATCAGGTAAGCGCGACCAAAGGCAGCTACCAGGCCAAGTACGAGAACAGCGCTCACGGTATCGGTGCATCCCTCACCTACCGCTTCTGATTCGTACGCACCCCATTAAAAACCGCCCTCGTGGCGGTTTTTTCATGCCTGCACCTGCCAACTGTCCCCCAGGCATTCACGCAGGTAGTCCATGAACACACGCACTTTCGCGGTCATGGCGAAACGGTCGGCCAGGCACAGGTAGATGTCCATTGGTTCGGTCTGGGCGTAGGCCTGGCCACTGTCGCTGTACTCGAACAACGGCACCAGCGCACCGCTGGCCAGGTGCGGTCGCACCATGAACTCGGCGAGGCGGGTGATACCGCCATCGTGCAGCGCCATCTGGGTCAGGGCGTCGATGTCGTCGCTGATCAGTACACTGCCGAACTCCGCTTCAAAACGCAGCCCATCACGCATGAAACCCCAGCGCAGAAACCGCCCATCCACCGGGTAACGGAACACCAGGCAACGGTGGTCGGGCAATGCCTCAGGCGAACCCGGCACCCCAGCGCTTTGCAAGTACCCGGGCGAGGCACAGCAAATGAACGGGATCCGAGCGATATGCCTGGCCATCAGCTGGTCTTCCAGCTGCGGGGCAATGCGCAGGCTGACGTCGACGTCTTCACGTGCATGGTTGACCCGACGATCAGTCGTTAGCAACTCTATCGAAAGCAGTGGATAGCGGGCACTGAAGGCGGGTATCAGTGGCGCCAGCACGTGGCGGCCAAACGCGGATGTAGAGGCGATGCAAAGCCGCCCTTGGGGTTCACTGTCTGGCGTAGCGATGGCCTGCTCCGCCAGGGCCAGGTCACGTTCGATATGCCTGACACGCTCATAATACTGCGTACCCGCCGGCGTCAGCGCCATGCTGCGGGTGGTACGGCTGAGCAGGCGCACCTGCAGATGGCCCTCCAGGCGTGCCAGGTTCTGGCTGACCGCTGCCGGGCTAAGGCCCAGGGTACGGGCGCCCCCGGCGATGCTGCCGGCCTCGACCACCTTGATGAAGCTGCGGATAGCGTTGAGCAGGTCCATGCGAGAGCTCGTGCATTCATAAGAATCTCTTTATAAAGAACTCAGCGAGGCTGGTCTACAGCTGCGGCTGAGGGGATTGTTAACCTGCGCGTCCACTCACCTTTCAGGAGTTCACATGAGCAACCTGTCCCAGTCGCGCAGCCGACGCAAATTGCACCCGGGCGCTACGCCCTACGTTTTTGCCTTTTTCATGTCGTCAATCATGGCGCTGCTAATGTGCTTCGTGATCACCGCGGCGAATGCCGGGGTTACTGCGCAGTACCTGAGCAATGTGCTAAAGGCCTATCAATTGGCGATGCCAGTGGCGTTCGTTTGCGTGTTGATGGTCAGGCCGGTGGTGGTGCGGTTGGTGGCGATTACGGTGCATGCGAAATGAAATAATCCGATGCCGAGCCACGCCATCGGCGCCGGCTCTTGATCTTGATCTTGATCTTGATCTTGATCTTGCTTTTGATCTTCGCGACTTCAGGAGGCCGAACGCAGGCCTTGCGGAGGGAGGTGACGGGCATGGATGCCCGTCAAGCGCTGGGCCCCAGGATGGGGCCTGCAGCGCGGTCCTCCCGGGAGCGAGGCCGGAGTGAGGGAACCCCGGAGCGCAGCGCAGGGGCCGGATGATCGGAGCGCAGCGTTTTTTGGTTACTTTTTGTCGCGTTTGACAAAAAGTGACTCGCCGTAAGGGCGAAAAGGTGAGTCAGCGTCGCCATCGCAAATGGCCTTTGCGCGAGCTAAAAACCACCACTGTTTCGCTTTTCGCTTGAAGGCGTGGGCATCAACAATGAGGTCAACATTCATTTTCAAAGGTGGCGCTTAGTCACCTTTCCGCCCTTACGGCGGGTCCCTTTTTGTCGTGGCTGTGGCAAAAAGGAACCAAAAACCGTCCGCTCCCATCATCCGGCCCCTACGCTGCGCTCCGGGGTCCCCTCGCTCCGGGCTTGCTCCCGGGAGGACCGCGCTGCAGGCCCCATCCTGGGGCCCAGCGCTTGACGGGCATCCATGCCCGTCACCTCCCTCCGCAAGCCCTGCGCTCGGCCTCCTGAAGTCGCAATCTGCGTCGCCTGAACTTCCGCGCGCTTAGCAGCCAAAGCAAGATCAAGATCAAGATCAAGATCAAGATCAAGATCAAGATCCAGAGCTGCCCGATTACTGTTGCGAAGCGATGGCCTTCTCGATGGCTGCGCGGAATTCCGGATCATCCGGTTTGGTGAGGCTGGAGAAGTCACCGATCACCTTGCCCTTGCGATCGACAACATACTTGTAGAAATTCCACTTCGGCGCACTGCTCTGGCTGGCCAACTCAGCAAACAGCGGTATCGCATCCTTGCCCCGCACGGCCTGCGTCTTGGTCATGGTGAAGGTGACGCCATAGTTGGCATAGCAAACGTTGGCAGTCTTCTCGCTGTCGGCATCTTCCTGCTTGAAGTCATTGGACGGCACACCAAGCATTTCCAGGCCTTGGTCGTGATACTCCTTGTACGTCGCCTCAAGCCCCTCGAACTGCGGTGCAAAACCACAATAACTGGCCGTGTTGACCACCACCAAAGCCTTGCCGGAAAAGCGCTGGCACAGGTCGACCTGCCCCTTGCCACGCAACTCCGGCAGGCTGCCCTGCAATAACGCCGGGCAATCGGCAGCCCAGCTCGAAGCGCTGGCAAGCACGGCCAACAACGGCACTGTCAACCAATGAGCACGCATGATTCGTTTCTCCTGCTAGACAACCCTTGAGCTTGCAGGGTAGCGCCTAACAAACACTCATGCCCAGTTGCATCAATGCCATCCCACCCTTGTGCCATCCCCACCACGCCAGCGCCAGCAGCACCAGCGCGCCAAAGGCCAGCAACCCGCGGGCCAGGTAGCGGTTCATGCGGCCTGCGCCTGCAGGCGCGCAACCGGCCGTTCGCGCACGGGCCAGTTAAGGGCAGCGGCCAACAGACTGAGCAGGATGGAAATCTGCCAGACCAGGTCGTAGCTGCCGGTACGGTCATAGACCACCCCGCCCAACCAGCCACCGAGGAAGGCACCCAGCTGGTGGAACAGGAAGACGATACCGCCGAGCATGGACAGGTTACGCACCCCGAACAATGTAGCCACGGTGCCATTGGTCAACGGCACCGTGGACAACCACAGCAGGCCCATGGCGATGCCGAACAGGTAGGCACTGAAGGCACTCACCGGCGCCCAGAGGAACAACACGATCACCACCGCACGCAGCAGGTACAGCCCGGTCAGCAGGCGCGGCTTGGACATGCGACCACCCAGCCAGCCAGCCGTGAACGTACCCACGATATTGAACAGGCCGACCAGCGCCAGCACGGTGGTACCGGTGGTCGCGGCCAGGTGCTGGTCAACCAGGTAGGCCGGCAGATGCACGCCAATGAACACCACCTGGAAACCACACACGAAGAAACCCAGCGCCAGCAACCAGAAGCCGGAATGCGAGCACGCCTCGCGCAGCGCCTGGCCCAAGGTCTGTTCGGCGCCATGGCTGGGCAGCGGGCGGTCACGCAGCAGGCCAACGAAGGGCACGATCAACGCCACCATCAGGCCCAGCACCAGCAACGCTGCGGACCAACCCAGCCACTGGATCAGGCCAAGGGTGCCCGGCAGCATGGCGAACTGGCCAAACGAACCGGCGGCGCTGGCAATGCCCATGGCCATGCTGCGCTTCTCTGCCGGCACCGCACGCCCGACCACGCCGAGGATGACCGAGAACGATGTGCCGGACAGGCCGATGCCGATCAGCAAACCGGCACTGAGCGACAACGACCAGGCAGAATCAGCCATGCCCATGAGGATCAAGCCGGCGGCGTAAAGAATACCGCCGATGATTACCACCCGCGCCGCCCCCATACGGTCGGCCAAGGCACCGGCGAACGGTTGCGCCAGCCCCCAGATCAGGTTTTGCAAGGCAATGGCAAAGGCGAACACCCCACGACCCCAGCCAAAATCGGCGCTCATCGGCGCCAGAAACAGACCAAAGCCGTGCCGCACACCCAGAGACAGCGCCAGAATCAAAGCCGCCCCTACCAATACCCACCCGCTGGTTCGCCACACCGAAGTCATTGTCGTTATCTCCAGCACATCGCAAGGTTTTTACGGGTATATACCCGCTTAGAGTCGTATCAATTCAAGCCAGTTGGTCCAGCAAACGCACCAGTTCATCCCGTTGCCCTGCGCCCAATCGCTCCACCAGCTCGATCTGGGCTTGTTCCCAGGCCGGATGCGCGTCGCGCAGCAGCTTCGTTCCAGCCTCGGTCAGCAGCACCACGCGGTTGCGCTGGTCGTCGCCATCAGCCAGGGCCACCAGCCCTTCAGCCTCCAGCACCCGCACGTTACGGCCCAGGGTACTGCGCTCCAGGCCCATGGCTTCGGCCAAGGTAGTGATACTGGGGCGATCAAGCCGCTGCAGGTGCCTTAGGAGGGAAAACTGCGCGACATTGACCCCGAAGCCGGCAAGAGCCTCGTCGTAATGCCGGCTCACCCCGCGGGCGGCACGACGCAGATGGGTACAGATGCATTCACTGGTCAGCATGGATACGTGTATATACCCGCATCATGAGTGTTGCAAGAGGGTTCACTGTTGCCGATACGCATCAGTCCGTGTTCAAGCGCCTTCGAATCGGCTCGAACTCAGCCGTGGCCTTGCGCGCCAAAGGGTCTGGCGCCCCTTGCTCGATCGCCTGCCAGTAGCGCCACGGCACCTTTGCCGAACCTAGTTCGTAGTCCATGCCGTCCCAGTTGTCTTCACGGAAGCTATAGAAAGCCCAGTGCAACTGGTTGCGATCCAGAACGGTGAGTACGTCTTCCAGATACTGCGAGCAACCCGGTAGCCTGCGCATGCAGCCAAATTCGCCTACCACCAGCCGCGACCGCGGCAGGCCCATGGCTTCGGCCCATGCCAGCGGCTGGCGCAAATAGCGCTCAACGCGTTGACCATCCCACTGCTGTGTCTGCCCGGCGAAGGGTGTGGGGCCGGGGTAGGGGATGGGGTGTTTACGCGCCATGTTGGGCGCACTGGTAGCGGCATAGGGTTCGTACATGTGCACGCTGTACAGTACTCGCGGGTCTTCCAGGTGGGCAGGCCAGTAGCCGAAGGCGTCTGCGGCGGCATACCAGCCGGCATCGACCATGATCGGAGTGTCGGCGTCCTCCTCGCGAATTGCCGCTATCAGTTGCCGGTACAGCAACGGCAGATCCCGCGCGGTGCCCTGCTCTTTCACATACCACTGCCGCATTTGCCCCAGTTCGTCGTGTTCGGCCAGGCCGCCCTGTTTTTCCGGGGCGGGTTCATTGATCAGGTTGTAGGCGGCAATGGCCGGGTGGCCCTTCAGTTCGCGCGCCATGTCTCGCCAGAAGGTCATAGCCTGGGACCAGTAGCGCTTGTCTTGCCACAGCCGATCATCAAATTGGCCCTGGTTGTTTTGCGACCAGCGCATACCGGGTAGCGAGAGAGGGGCAATGACGACCTTGAGGCCCGCCTGATGAGCACGATCGAGGGTGGCGCGCAGCGTAGCCAGGTCGGCGGCGGGCAGGCCTTCATAGCCATCGGCATTACCGAGGAGGAAATCACGTTCTACCGGTTGCCATTTATCGTACGACAATCGTACCCATGTCGCGCCATAGCCCCTCAGGGCATCGAAGTAGGCTTGATCGGGTGGCAGCCGGTTGAAGCTGTTGCCGCCGTGGCGTGGCGCGTCCCAGAATGCCATGAGATCTGCCGCAGTGGCTGGAAGGCTGGACAGCACCAATAGACTGGCGAGGATCCGGTTTCGCACGGGAGGCCTACCTGGTTGCAGGGGGGAAGACTGAGAATACGATGACAATGGAGTGCAGGATTTATCAAACCGTTGCCAGACGTTACTGCACCCTCGCTACCGGCAACTCCGCTCCTACAGATCCCAGGCCCTGGCCGAGCGATTAAAGGCCCATTGCCAAGCCAAGTATCACTGCCAGTTCCAGCAACTCCAGCAGCGCACCCGCTGTATCCCCGGTAGTCCCACCCAGTCGTCGGCAAATGAGGTGCCGCAGCCAGGCAAACATGGCCAGCGCCAGCACCACCACCCAGCCGCCCAAGACCAGACAGAAAAGTGCACTGGCCAGCAGCACCCACCCAGCTGCACGTCGCGGCAAGTGCTCGGCCAACGCTTGGCCCAAGCCGCCAGGCCGCACATAAGGGGTACAGAGGAACAGGCCCAACATCGCCGCGCGCCCAATCAAGGGAGCCAGCAGCAATTGCGCCCCGATACCCTGCTCCACCAGCACCCACAAGGCGCAGAACTTCAGCAGCAGCACCAGCACCAGGGTGACCACGGCAATCGGCCCGCTACGCGGGTCTTTCATTATCTGCAGGGTGCGCTCACGGTCGCCGAAACCACCCAACCAGGCATCAGCGCTGTCGGCCAGGCCATCCAGATGCAAGGCGCCACTGAGCAATACCCACACCGTCAGCAGCAAAGCCGCATGCAACGGCGCTGGCGTACCCTGCAGCAGAAGGCTGGCCAGCCACAGCAGCAGCCCGAACAACACCCCGATCAGCGGATAGAACAGCAGCGAACGCCCCAGCTCACGCGGCTCCGGCATGCCCGGCAGGCTCACGGGCAAGCTGCTGAGGAACTGCAAGGCGATCCAGAACGGCAACATTTCAGTGGCCCTCGGCCAGTTGACCGTCGTCACCCATCACTAGCCGCACCAGCGCCCCATGCCCGACGTCAACCTGCAGCAACTGCGCCTTCGGCAAGCCTCGCGCCCGGGCCAGCAGCAACCGCATCACACCGCCATGGGTAACCAGCAGCACCCGCTTACCTGCATGCTGGCGGCTCAAACGCTCGACAGCGTCCAGCACTCGCTCGGCAAATGCCTGCACCGGTTCGCCATTGGGCGGGGTGTAGGCGTACGGGTCCGCCCAGAAGCGCCCCAGCGCATCGGCCTGGTCTTCCATGATCTGCGCCGCGCTACGGCCTTCCCAGTCACCGAAATGCAGCTCTTGCAAACCTGGTTCACGCTGCACAGGCAAATCAAGCCGCCCACCCAGTTCATCGGCAAAACACGCACAGCGCTGCAGCGGCGAACTGACCAGCACCTGCCACGGACCGGCTTCGGCCACGGCGCTGCGCATCTGTGCCCAGCCCTTGTCGGTGAGCGCATCGTCCAGGCTGCCACGCAGGCCGCCCTGCTCCGTTTCACCGTGGCGCAACAGGTCGAGGATCATGCCGGGCGGTCCGCCACGGCGGCCTCGGCAAAGGTCGCCATCTGTCCGTGCAGCGCACAGGCCAGGCGCAACAATGGCACGGCCAACGCAGCACCACTGCCCTCGCCCAGGCGCAGGCCCAACGCCAACAGCGGTTCAGCCTGCAATGCATCCAGCAACGCCTTGTGCCCAGGCTCTGCGCCCTGATGGGCAAACAGCAACCACGCCCGGCACTGCGGGTTGAGGCGCACCGCCACCAGGGCGGCAACGCTACAAATGAAGCCGTCCACCAACACGGCGATGCCCGCCTGCGCGCAGCCGATATAGGCCCCGGCCAAGGCCGCGATCTCAAAACCGCCGACACAACCCAGTGCCTGCAATGGATCTGCGGCCTGCAGGCCATGCAGACTCAGCGCCCGCTCGATGACCTCGGCCTTGTGCCGCACGCCAGCGTTGTCCAGGCCGGTGCCCGGGCCGCTCAGTTCAGCAGGCGGGCAACCTAGCAGGACGCTGGCCAAGGCAGCGGCGGCCGTGGTGTTGCCAATACCCATCTCGCCGCCGATGAACAGCTGCGCGCCCTGTTCAGCGGCACGCAAGGCGCTGTCGCGGCCGGCCTGCAAGGCAGCTTGCAACTGCCCCTCGGTCATCGCTGGCTGACCGGCGAAGTTGGCCGTACCGGCCCCCAGGCGCAGGTGGCGTACACCAGGCAGTTCCAGATGAGGGTCGATGGTGCCCAGATCGACCACCTCAAGACTGGCCTCCAGCTGGCGGGCCAACACGCTGATCGCCGCACCACCGCCGACGAAGTTGCGCAGCATCTGCCCGGTGACCGCCTGCGGATAGGCCGAGATACCCTCTTCGACCACACCGTGGTCACCGGCAAAAATGCTGATGGCAGCCTGGTCCAGGGTTGGCCGTTCACGCCCTTGCAGGCCCGCCAGCTGGATGGCCAGGCCCTCCAGCTGGCCGAGTGAACCGGCAGGTTTGGTCAGCTGTTGCTGACGGGCGCGGGCCTGGTCCATGGCGGCGTTGTCGAGGGATTGGCAGGCGTCGCGCCACCAGGCTTGAGTCATAGTGCAGCTCCTTTGAGCATTAAGGGCAGGCCGGCCACGGTCAGCACCACACGCTGGCAGCGTTCGGCCACGGCCTGGTGCAACCAGCCGGCCAGGTCGACATAGCGACGGGTCAGCTCGCCCATGGGCACCACGCCCAGGCCGGTTTCGTTACTGACCAGAATGAGGGTGCCAGGCAGCTGCTCCAGGCAGGCCAGCAGGGCATCACGCTCTTCGGCCAGGCGCTGGTCGTCTTCGAGCATCAGCAGGTTGGTCAACCACAACGTCAGGCAGTCCACCAGCAGGCAGCGCCCTTCGGCCGCTTCGGCGCGCAGTACTGCCGCCAGGGCCAGCGGTTCTTCGATCAGCCCCCAGTCTGCGGGACGGCGCTCGCGATGCAGCGACACGCGTTCGTTCATTTCACCGTCCAGCGGCTGGCTGGTAGCGATGTAGGTCACTGGCAGGCCGCTGGCGCTGGCCAACTGTTCGGCCAGGCGGCTCTTGCCGGAGCGGGCGCCACCGAGGATCAGGCTGCGCATGTCAGGCCACCCCGCACAGTTGGCGCAGGTGCGCGGTGTCCAGGTGCTTTTCCACCAGGTCGGCCAGGCGCTCGATGTCGCGTTCGCGCAGGGCTTCGTAATCGATGCTCTGCACATCCTCCAGGCCAGCCCAGCGCAGTAGCGCAGCACACGACTGGCTGCCCTCGAACAGGCCGTGCAGGTAGGTGGCGAGGATCTGGCCATCGGCACTGACAGCGCCATCACAGCGGCCATCGGCCAGCTGCACGGCGGGCTGCTCCAGTGCAGGGCCGGTGGTGACGCCAGCGTGAATTTCATAGCCGCCAACCGGTGCTGCCTCAAGGTTCAGCGTGCCGGCAACGTTGCGCAGTTGCTTCTCGGCTTCCAGCACCGTGGCGTAATCGAGCAGGCCCAGCCCCGGGCTTGAACCGGCAGCCCCTTCGAGACCCAGCGGGTCATGCACGTCGCGGCCAAGCATTTGCAGGCCGCCGCAGATCCCGATCAGCTTGCCACCGTAGCGCAGGTGCCGCTCGATGGCCTTGTCCCAACCGCGCTCGCGCAACTGCGCCAGGTCACCGCGCACGCTCTTGGAACCCGGCAGGATAATCAGGTCGGCAGCCGGGATCGGCTGGCCCGGGCCAATGAACTGCAGGTCCACCTGCGGGTGCAGGCGCAACGGGTCGAAGTCGGTGTGGTTACTGATGCGCGGCAATACCGGGACGATCACCTTGAGCACACGCTCGCTTTTGGCGCCTTGGCGCACATCGATGCCGTCTTCGGCTTCCAGGTGCAGGTCGGTGACGTAAGGCAGCACCCCCAGCACTGGCTTGCCGGTGCGTTGCTCCAGCCAGTCCAGCCCCGGCTGCAACAAGGCGATATCACCACGGAAGCGGTTGATGACAAAGCCTTTGACCCGCGCCTGCTCACTGGGCGACAGCAACTCCAGCGTGCCCACCAGGTGGGCGAACACGCCGCCGCGGTTGATGTCGGCGACCAGGATCACCGGGCAGTCCACCGCTTCGGCAAACCCCATGTTGGCGATGTCGCCAGCACGCAGGTTGATCTCCGCCGGCGACCCCGCGCCTTCGACCATGACCACCGGCCAGGCGGCACTCAGGCGCTGGTGCGAAGCCAGCACCGCCTGCATGGCGATGGCTTTGTAGTCGTGGTAAGCCACCGCGTTCATGCTGGTGACCGCACGGCCATGGATGATGACCTGGGCGCCGGTATCGCTGTTGGGTTTGAGCAACACGGGGTTCATGTCGGTGTGGGGTGCCAGCCGGCACGCTTGCGCTTGCACCGCTTGGGCGCGGCCAATTTCGCCGCCGTCGGCAGTCACCGCGCTGTTCAGCGCCATGTTCTGTGGCTTGAACGGCACCACGCCAACGCCCTGGCGCAACAGCCAGCGGCACAGGGCAGTTACCAGCGTGCTCTTGCCGGCGTCGGAGGTGGTGCCTTGCACCATGAGGGTGGTCATGCCGATTCCTTTTGATAGTCCGCCAGGGCCTGCGCCAGGCGCTGTTCGTCCGCCGCACATTCGGGCAGCCCCAGGCGCACGGCCGGTGGGTGTTCGAACAAGCGCACCAGGATGCCGCGGCGGGCGAGAAAGCCATGCAACTGCACGGCGCGCTCACTGCGCACGTACTGGAACAGGTCACAGCCACCGCTGGGCGCAAGGCCGTTACTGGACAGCAATGTAGCCAAGCGCTGGCTGGCGGCAGCGCAACGCTCTATCTGCATGCGCTGGGCAGGCTTGTCGGCCAGGCTGGCCTGGGCCAGCACCCGGGTTGGCCCGTTGACCGTCCACGGGCCAAGCAGCTCGGCCAGGCGCAGCAACAGGCTGCGCTCGGCGGCGACGAAGCCCAGGCGCACCCCGGCCAGGCCAAAGAACTTGCCGAACGAGCGCAGCACGATAAGCCCCGGGCGCTCGGCACAATCGACCACGCCATCCGCCGGGGTGTTGTCCATGAACGCCTCATCGACCAACAGCCAGCCACCACGGGCAGCCAGGCGGGCATGCCAGCCCAGCAGGCGCTCACGCGGCACCCGCCCCCCGGTCGGGTTGTTGGGGTTGACCAGCACCAGTACATCGAGGCTGTCGAGTGTTGCCTCGACCTGCGCCTCATCCAGCTCAACCAGTTGATGCCCCGCCCGTTGCCAGGCGTACGGGTGTTCGGCATAACACGGCGTCAACACCCCTACCCGGCCAGCCGCACGCAGCAGCGGCAACGCCTGGATCGCTGCCTGGGAGCCCGCCACCGGCAGCAACTGGCGGGCGCCGTAATACGCACGGGCAGCCTCTTCCAGGCCGTCCTCGGTCTCTGGCAGGCGGGCCCAGGCATCAGTGGGTATCGCCGGAATCGGGAATGGCCAGGGCGCGATGCCACTGGACAGGTCGAGCCACTGCTCGCGAGGGATACCGTATTGCTGCACCGCGCGCAGCAGGCGGCCACCGTGTTCAAGCATTGACGTAAGCCCCCAGGCAGATCAACAACAGCCACAGCCACACGCCGCGCTGCACCAGGCTCCAGCCACGCTCGATGGCATCGGCGTCAGCCATCGGCCCTTCACCCAGTCGTGGCCGCTGATGCAGTTCGCCGTGGTAAACCGCCGGGCCGCCCAGCTCTACCCCCAGCGCACCAGCACCGGCGGCCATCACAGGCCCGGCGTTGGGGCTGTCCCACAACGGGCCCTGCTTGCGCCAGCAGGCCAGAGCCAGGCGGGTCTTGCCCAGCAGTGCGTAGGTCAGCGCCACCAGCCTTGCGGGAATATAGTTGAGCACGTCATCAACGCGCGCCGCGCACCAGCCGAAGCGCTCGAAGCGCTCGTTGCGATACCCCCACATAGCGTCCAGGGTGTTGCTCAGGCGGTACAACACCACGCCCGGCGCACCGGCCACCACAAACCAGAACAGCGCGGCGAACACCGCGTCACTGCCGTTTTCCAGCACCGACTCGGTGGCGGCCCGGGCCACGGCAGGCTCGTCCAGCTCGCGGGTTTCGCGGCTGACCAGGTAGCCGACGCGGCGTCGCGCTTCTTCCAGGTCGCCCTGGCGCAAGGCGTTGGCCACCGGCAGCACATGTTCACCCAAGCTGCGCAGGCCCAGGGCGCAGTACAGCGCCAGCACATCCACCAGCCAGCCAATATAGGGCAGCCAGGACAGGATCAGCGCCACCAGGGTGAGCGGCACCACTGCCAGAAACCACGCACTCACACCGTGGCTGCGCCAGCCGCGGCCACCTGCATTCAGGCGGCGCTCCAGGTTACCGGCCATATTGCCGAAGGCCACCAGCGGGTGGCGCCGCTGCGGTTCGCCCAGCAAGGCATCCAGGGCCACCCCGGCCATGGTCAGCAAGGCCACGCTCATTGGCGCTCTCCCCATTGGTTTTCGTACAGCATGTCACTCAGGGGCCGTTCATCGGCCCAGTTTTCCAGCACCAGCATGGGTGCCGGGTAAAATTCGGTCACCGGCCCCAGGCACAGCACCGCGACCGGCTTGGCTCCATCAGGCATGCCCAGCAGTGCCGCCAGCGCCAGGGGGTCGAACAGCGATACCCAGCCCATGCCCAGCCCTTCGCCACGGGCCGCCAGCCACAGGTTCTGGATGGCGCAGGCTAGCGAGGCCAGGTCCATCTCCGGCAGGGTGCGACGGCCGAAGATGTGCGGCTCGCGGTTGTCCATCAAGGCCGCTACGAGCAGCTCGGCACAGTCGTTGATGCCTTCTACCTTCAGTTTCATGAAGTCATCCGACCGCTCGCCCAATGCTTCGGCGGTGCGCAGCCGCTCCGCCTCCACCAGGGCCTGGATGCGGGTGCGCAAGTCACGCTGGGTAATGCGGATGAAACGCCAGGGCTGCATCAGGCCGACGCTGGGTGCCTGGTGCGCGGCCGCCAGCAGGCGGCCAAGCAGCTCCGGCGCCACCTGGCCACCGGCGAAATGGCGCATGTCACGGCGCTCGCCGATGGCGCGGTAGATCGCGGCGCGTTCGGCGTCGCTGTAAGCGTGTTCGCTCATGGTCGCAACAACGCCGCCGCCGCATCGGGGTTGGAGGGGAAGTAGAAGTGCACGTAGGAGGCCGTCAACCGGCCCAGGCGATACACCGCTTCGTTGCCACGCCCACCGTTGGGGCTGAGGCCACGGGCAATCGGGTCCAGCGCCGTGCTGGTCAGCGAGTGATGATAGGTGTGACCGCGCAGGGTACCTTCCGGCAGCTCCACCGCCTGCAAGGCCAGGGCCGCCAGGCGCTTCTGCATGGTCGCCTCGCCCGGCAGCAGGCCGAGCAGTTCGGCACGCTCACCGACCACGTCAGTCAGGGCATCGAGCAGGTACAGCATGCCGCCACATTCAGCCAGCAACGGCTTGCCCTGAGCATGATGGGCACGAATTGCCTCGCTCATCGACGCATTGGCGGCCAGGGCGTGGTGATGCAGCTCGGGATAACCACCCGGAAGGTACAGGCTGTCCACCACCGGCAGTTCACGGTCATGCAGCGGCGAGAAGAATTCCAGCCGTGCACCCAGTTTGCGCAGCAGTTCCAGGTTGGCGCCATAGGTGAAGGCGAACGCCTCGTCCCGCGCCACACCAATGCGCACACCAGCCAGCGAGGCAGCACACGCTTGCGGTTCGGGTTCGGCAAAAGTCACCGGCGGTGGCAAGGTTGCGTCGCAGCTGGCGCCGAGCGCCTCGGCTGCGGCGTCCAGGCGGGCATCCAGGTCGTTCAGCTCGCTGGCCTGCACCAGGCCAAGGTGGCGGCTGGGCAGCTCGATGCCGCGCTCGCGGGACAAGCCGCCATACCATCGCAGCCCTTCGGTCAGGCTGCCTTCGAGCAGTTGCGCGTGGCGCAGGCTGCCCACCCGGTTGGCCAGTACGCCGGCGAACGGCAGGTCGGCCTGGTATCGCGCCAGGCCCAAGGCCAGGGCGCCGAAGGTCTGGGCCATGGCCGTGCCGTCGATCACCGCCAGCACCGGCACGCCGAAGTGGCGCGCCAGGTCGGCGCTGGACGGGGTGCCATCGAACAGCCCCATCACCCCTTCGATCAAGATCAGGTCGGCCTCGCCGGCCGCTTCCCACAGCAGGCGGCGGCTTTCCTCGGCACCGATCATCCATAAATCCAGCTGGTACACCGACGCGCCACTGGCCCGCTCGAGAATCATCGGGTCCAGAAAATCGGGCCCGCACTTGAACACCCGCACCTTGCGCCCGAGGTTGCGGTGCAGGCGGGCCAGGGCAGCAGTGACAGTGGTCTTGCCCTGGCCAGAGGCCGGTGCCGCAATCAACACGGCGGGGCAGTGGCGCGATTGACTCACAGTTCGACGCCCTTCTGCGCGCGGATACCGGCCTGGAAGGCGTGCTTGAGCATACCCATCTCGGTCACGGTATCAGCCAGTTCGATCATCTCCGGCTTTGCAGCGCGGCCAGTGACGATCACGTGCTGCATGGGCGGACGGGCCTGGATGTCGGACAGTACCTGATCCAGGTCGAGGTAGCCGTGCTTGAGGGCGATATTCAGCTCATCCAGCACCACAAATTGCACACTCGGGTCCTGCAGCAACTGGCGCGACACCGCCCAGGCGGCTTCGGCGGCGGCGATGTCACGCTGGCGGTCCTGGGTTTCCCAGGTAAAGCCTTCGCCCATCACGTGGTAGCGTACCTGCTCGGGGAAGCGGCGGAAAAACAGCTCTTCGCCGGTGCTGTTGCGGCCCTTGATGAACTGCACCACACCGCACTGCATGCCATGGCCCAGGGCGCGCGCGAGCATGCCGAAGGCCGAGCTGCTCTTGCCCTTGCCATTGCCGGTCAGCACCAGCAGCAGGCCGCATTCGTTGGGGGAATTGGCGATGCGTTCGTCGATGACCGCCTTCTTGCGCTGCATGCGCGCGAGGTGGCGTTCGTCGCGGTCGGTGGGTTCGCTCATCAAGGGTTCTCCGCAGGCTGGCGCCACGGCAAGGCGTGGCGACAGGTAATAGGCAGGCAGACGAAGAACGCGCAGGGGCCATGGCAGGGCGCCACGGTGCACCGCGCATCACCCTCCGTGATGCCGTTGACAGTTTCAGGCCGGTCTCCGGGCTTGTGAGCGGGCCTTGGCCCTGGCCTGCGCGCCTTCCCGGATGCTGGCATCCAGTGGCCCTGCGCGGCCTTCTACTCACCTACCGTTGCGGGGGCAGCGCCGGAATCGCGCCATGCTGGCGCCCACCGGCTTCCCAGTTTCACCCTGCCCAGTTGGGGCTGGCAGGGCACCTGAAACACGCGCGAAGGTTAGAGGGTTGCACCCTGAGCGTCAATCGAAGCGGGTGTTGCCGCAACGTATGCGCTTGATCTTGCTCCGGCTTTTGATCTGGCTCTTGATCTGGCTCTTGATCTTGCTTTTGATCTTCGCGACTTCAGGAGGCCGAACGCAGGCCTTGCGAAGGGAGGTGACGGGCATGGATGCCCGTCAAGCGCTGGGCCCCAGGATGGGGCCTGCAGCGCGGTC